>CAZBGI010000036.1:0-34494 GCA_964491395.1 uncultured Bacteroidales bacterium
ATCCATAATCGGTAAAAGGATTGACGTACTTTTCCACAAACTCGTTCATAGCCATTGTGTTTAGTGCAAAGATACGGGTTTTTTGAAAGGGAAGAGATTAGGGAAAAAGGATTGTGGTATCGATTGTATTTTTAGTGAGGGCATATTTATAGCTCACTGAAATAAAAATCCTGATCAGGGATTATTGAAGCAGATGTTTCGCAGATAGGTTGATGAGCTTAACTCATCAGGGAAGTCTGTTTTTAAGCATAAACCGTTCGAAATAAATGGCATCATAGATGGCTTGGTGTATTTCGGAGCGGATGTTCAATTCAGAAATTTTACGATTGGAAGCGGATGGGTTAACCCGGTTGGAAAGAAAGACATACACCAGGTTTTCTGTAGGGTCAACCCAGGCGTAAATGCCTGTAAAACCGCTGTGTCCGTAGCTCAGCAAAGAAGCACTTTCGCATGCCGGGCTGTCTTCGCCTGGCTTTATAGACGGTTTGTCAAAGCCCAGTGCCCTGCGGTTCTGGTTGCCGGCGTACTGGGTAGTGGTAAACTCATTGATGGTCTCCGGGGAGATAAAATTGACACCTCCGTAGCTCCCTTCCTGCAGGAACATTTGCATAAAAACCGCCAGTTCTGTTGCATTGGAAAACAATCCGGCATGGCCTGCGATACCCCCAAGCATGGCTGCTCCCGGATCATGCACGTACCCATGAACCAGTTGCCCACGGAAAATTGTGTCGTTTTCCGTGGGAACAATTCTTTTTTTGTCGAACCGGTTCAGCGGATTAAATCCCATGGTCTGAAATCCCAGAGGTTTGAAAAAGGTTTTGTCAAGGTACTGATCAAAAGGTTCGCCTGTTACCTGTTCAATCATCTCTGCAAACAAGATGAAGCCCAAATCAGAATAAATATATCTTCGGCGGTTTAATAGATCCGAATCTGTAATGGCATGAAAAATAGAGTCCCTGTAATTGCGGTTAATGTAAAGCCCTTCTGCTACCCGAACCGGAAACTCGAGAGAGGGAACCTGGCTGTAAATTTTTCTGCTGGGTCTCCCTTCTTCCAGGGTATTGAGATAGAAGGGAATCCAGGAACGAAAACGGGCCTGGTGAGCCAGTACTTCTCTGATAATGAGTTTCTCTTTGTTGGAGTCTCTCAATGAAGGGAGATAATCACTCAGAGGTTTGTTGATATCAATCCGTCCCTCATCTACCAGGCGCATAATGGCACTGGTGGTGGCTATAATTTTAGTCAGGGAAGCAAGATCGTAAATATCACTATTTCGAACGAGGGGAGAGGGATTTTCATAGGTATGATGGCCGTAAGATTTTTGAAGTATCATTGCTCCATCCTTGATGACTGCTATCTGGCACCCCGGGAATGCTTCCTCCCGGATGCCATCCATCACTATGCTGTCAATTCTGTTGAGCATAAACATGTCGATGCCGGAGGGATCTGTTTCTCCATACTTGACTCTCTGCTTTCCCGGTGTATTGATGCCTGAGTAAATAGAGAAATAAGGCAAAATGGAAACCGGTAGTTTGCCACGCGCCGATATGGCCCCAAAGATTACCTGTGCCGAGGCCTCTTCGAAATCTTTCCCGTCCTGATAGGAAACTATGACAGAGCGGGCATTCAACAATCCCTCGCCAAAGGGTTTCAGGCTGTATGGGTTAGCAAATACATTCAGAATAACGTTGTTGGTTTTCGACAGCGCATTCACCAACTCGATGGTTTGGGAGTTGATGCCGTAATTCCGTCCGGGAAACAAACTGTTGTTTTGAACGGACACCACAACGAGATTGTATTTCGATAACTCCTCTGTCATTTCCTTTGCCTGTCTTGCGTTGTGGTTTTTGGAGATTCCATACATTGCAACGGGAGCGTAGTTGGCCAGCATGGTCTGGAAAGGATTTTCGGCAGATGAACCAATGGTAAGGGCGGCAATATTGAGCGTATCCAGTCTTTTGAGAGGTAGTAAATCGTTTTCATTTTGTATTACGGTAATGGATGCTTCTGCCAGGCGTTTGTTAAGATGGTGGACGCGCTCATTGTTTAAATCGTCGTAGAGGTTATTGTGTGTAAGGGTGCGCAGGTAGTTAAGTCCGGCTTTTTCCTTAAAATAGAGTACCTTTCTTGTTTTGATATTTACCAGTTCTTCATCCAGTTCACCATTATCAATGGCCTTTTTTATAGCGTTGATGGCCCGAGGAACATTTTCGGGCATGAGTAAAATGTCATTTCCTGCCAGAAGGGCTGCCACCTCTACTTCACCTGGTTTATGGGAGGAAGTAACTCCTTTCATGTTAAGAGCATCGGTGATTACCAGTCCGTTGAATCCCATTTCTGTCTGCAACACATCAGTAACAATCTTTCTGGAAAGACTCGAGGGGTGTTGATCAGTACCATCCAGGGCAGGTACATTGAGATGGGCTACCATTACCGACATAAGACCCTTATCGATCAAATGGCGGAAGGGGAAAAGATGAATGGAGTCAAGTTCAGGGTAGGGTTGATAGATAACCGGCAGGTCATGATGCGAATCCACATCGGTGTCTCCGTGTCCCGGGAAATGCTTTGCCGTGGCAATAATTCCGGCATCCTGCATGCCAAACATCATGGCCATTCCTTTTCGGGTTACGTTGTAGCGGCATTCGCCGAAAGAACGTGAATTGATGACCGGATTGTCCGGGTTGGAATTAACATCCACAACAGGGGAGAAACTCATGTGCATGCCCATGCGTTTGCTCTGGCGCCCCATTTCCAATCCGAGTTCATAGATGAGCCTTTCATTGGCAATGGCTCCCAGTGTAACCTGGCGGGGAAACGTAATGGTGCTGTCCAGGCGCATGGATAAACCCCATTCAGCATCCATGGCCAGCAGCATGGGAGTCTGGGCCTGACGTTGCCACTGGTTGGTGAGATTCAGTTGTGAGGCCGGCCCACCTTTGAAAAAGACAATTCCTCCAATATTATATTTTTTAATGAGGTGTTCAATACGATTATAATAAGTACGGTTTTGATGGGTACTCACTTCAATCATCAGAAGTTGGGCGATCCTTTGTTCCCGGGTAAGAGAGTTGAATACAGAATCTACCCAGGGGGTAGAATAGCCCGGCGGAGGAACCAGGGTTCTGTCAGCAAAGTTCTCTGAAACTTCCAGGTTTCCGGGAAATGCTCTTGTTAGAAAAAAAATACTGAAAGTAATCAGGGATATAGAGAGAAAATGTTTCAATGTCATTATTAAAAAAGAATTAACCGGGTAAAGCCTGTTGTTTTTTTGTTGCCTTCGGCCTTAAAATACTCTGCAAACCTACGTAATTTTTTACATATTTATTGTTCGCGATCTCTTAAAAATACAGATTTATCAGGGCGATAGGGAAAGTATTTCTAAAAGCATAATTTAAAGCTCGTAAACTAAAAAGGGGATACAGAAAATTACAATGATTACTGAATTATAATCGCCAATAAAAATGTATATTCGCCCGGCAAAAGAGTAAAGACACAAAAAATTGTAATGGCATTGAAATCTGTATATTATTCACTTGAGGAAGCATTAGAAACACCTGCATTGGTAATACGACTCGATCTAAGTGATCAGGGATTGGTTGAACTACCTGCTGAAATTGGCAAACTGGTTAATTTGCAGGAACTGATTCTTAACAAAAACAAGTTGTCTTATCTCCCTGATGAACTGGCAGCCATGGAGCGATTGAAAAAGCTATCTGCTTGTCAGAACAGATTGTTGAACTTTCCTGGTGTAATTTTTAAGTTACACTCCCTGGAGGTGTTGGATTTGAGAGACAATAAAATCGGAGAGATCCCTTCATCAATAAAAAACCTGACCCAGCTCAGAATTTTGTCCCTGGGCTTGAATACTTTGAACACTTTGCCTTCGGAGGTAGCCAGGCTACAAAAACTTGAAAAGCTTGATTTGAAATATAACAAAATATGCCATCTCCCGGTTTCTTTGGGCGAATTGTCGGCCCTTCGGGAACTAAACCTTGACTGGAATAAACTCAAAGGTTTGCCAGATGAATTGGGACGTTTGAAGTTGCTGCAAAAGCTTTATGTTGCAGAGAACAAATTTGCTGCCGTACCCGCCTGTATAGGCAACCTTCATGCTCTGCGGGAATTGAATCTAAGCTGGAACCAAATCTCCCGGCTTGATGGTATTTTTATTGAATTGCAGGAGCTTACAGTTTTAGATTTACACAACAACCAACTCCAACAGATAGAAGATGATTTTGGTTGCCTTATTTCACTGGAATCATTGGTTGCTCGTGGCAATAATCTGAATTCTTTACCCGATTGTTTTTCGCTGCTTGAGAATCTGAAGGAAGTGGATTTATCGGAAAATCAATTTCAATATTTCCCTGAAGTATTGTGCGAACTACCTTCACTCTCACATATCAATTTAAGGTTCAACAAGATTTCTTCACTTCCTGAGGCCATTCAGCAAATGGACAATCTTCGCGAATTATACCTGGGGGCTAATTTGATTTCCATTTTTCCACAGGGAATATACACCATGAAGAATCTACAATTTCTGGGTCTTACCGAAAACAGGATCTGCGAGGTGATTATCGAAGAGCCCTGGGAATCTTCTTTGCAGGGTTTATTTCTCGGGGGTAACCCTGTTAAGGGAACAGTTTACGGAATTGACAAATTGCCCCATCTGCAACAGCTGACTTTACCTGCCGAAATAACCAATAAAGAAAGTATTTGCCAGCAGTTGCCTCATATTTCTGTGGAGCAGCATTGATGCAACGGCTTGTTTTCTAGACAACATGCTCTTTCCAGTTTCCTTTTTTCAAAGCAATAAAGGCAAACAAGCCCATGGCGGAAAAGTAAACTATTTCTACCATCCAAACCACATTTGCGGGGGCCTTTAGGTAAAAAGCCAGAAACAAGGCTGTCAAAAGGTAAAAAGTGATGGAAAATATCTCTAATTTGAGGGCCAACAAGGTTTTTCCGGTTCCCGATAGTCCGTTAAACAGAATCATTCCAAAAGCGAATGCCACCAATGCGATGCTGATAACCCTGAAGAGTGGAATGGTAGCATCGATAAGGTGCGGGCTTTCGGTATAAAATGCGGCTATGGGATGAGGTATCCAGATGATCACCTGAACCAGGATGATACTAATAGTAGTGCCAATGAGCAGCACTTTGTAAATCAGAGGAATTACCTTGTCTGTTTCGCCTCTGCCAATGGTGTTGCTAACCAGTGTGTTTACCGATGCACTCAGGCCCCAGACGGGAATCATCAACACCATGTACACACTTCGGGTAATATTGGAAGCGGCGAGCGCTGTTTCGCCAATTTGCTCAATGATAAGAAAAAATACAAACCAGGCTGAGAAGGAGAAAAAGTTCTGGAACATGACCGGCACAGCAAGATTGAGCAATGAACGCATCAGCACCCAGTCGGGTTTTCGTATATGAAAAAGCCGGTAAAAATGGTGGTCTTTGCGCCATATCGACCAGGAAAGATAAAAAAGGAAGGTGAAAAATTCGGCAATATTGGTAGCCAGTGCTGCTCCAGCTATTCCCATTTCGGGGAATCCGTAATGGCCGAAAATCAATACGTAGTCCAAAACAATATTGAAAAAAGCCATCACAAATGTACTCAGGGTAAGCACCTTGGTTTTGGTGTTGCCCACATAAAGAGCATTATAACCCAGAACCAGGAAGCCAAACAGCAGCCCATACTGCCGGTAATTGATAAAAATAAGGCTTTCCTGGAGTATGGCCTGCGAACTGATGAAATACCGAAGGAAAGCCGGTGCTGCAAAATTAAGCAGAAACCATACAATAACTGCCAGCAGTACAAGAAAAATCTGGGTATGATCAAACACTTTTCCGATAGCGCCGTATCGGGCTTCACCGTTTCTTCTGCCGATCATTATTTGTGCCCCTATGGCAAATCCGGTAGCCAGCATGACCATGCACAGATAAAATATTCCGCCTATGGCTGCCGCACCCAGGGTTATCTCCGAAACACGGCCCAGAAAGGCAGTATCGATAACCAGCATTACATTCTGAGCCACCAAGCCTATGATGATAGGATAAGATATCTTCCAGATTTGACGATATGAATACAATCCCATGGGTTTCTATTCAATGTAAATTACCAATCCTTTGAGGTATTCTCCTTCAGGATGAAAAGCATTGATGGGATGGTCGGCAGGTTGCGACATCTGGTGCAGTATTTTGGCTTGTCTTCCGGCCTGGATGGCCGCGGCCATTATGGTAGATTTAAAGAGTGACATATTCACCACCTGCGAACAACTGAAGGTAAAAAGAATTCCTCCGGGAGCAATTTTACGGATGGCTTCTGCATTGAGCCTCTTATAACCCTGTACCGCATTGTGTCTTACATGAGTATGTTTGGCAAACGCAGGAGGGTCAAGGATGATTACATCTCTTATTGCATCGCTCTCCTTGATATATTGAAGGGCATCTGCTACTATGACTTCGTGGTTTTTGCAATCCGGAAAATTGAGTGCAACATTTTTTTCGGTCAGTTCAATAGCTTTTTTCGAACTGTCGAGGGATTCAACATGCGCGGCTCCTGCTTTCAGGGCATAAACCGAAAATCCTCCTGAATAACAAAAGGTGTTCAGCACCTTTTTCCCTCGGGAATAACGGGCCAGCAAGTGCCTGTTTTCCCGCTGATCGATGAAAAAGCCGGTTTTCTGACCTTTTATAAAATCAATCTCCAGTTGATGACCATATTCAGACACAACATCCCTGGCATTCTCACCATACAAAAAACCTTCGGTTTCTTCCTGCAGGGCAAAATTTCCGGGCAAGGTATCTGTACTTTTATAATAGATGCTTTTCAGTTTACTACCATACACCTTTTTCAGCCCCTCAGCTATCCAGTGAATATTTTTGTGAATGCCTACTGCATGCGCCTGTATTACCAGGTTGCCATTGTAATAATCAATAATCAAACCGGGAAGCTGGTCTCCTTCCCCGTGTACCAGACGGTAAACATTGGTTTCTTCATTGTCCGTTAATCCCAGATGTGCGCGTAGTTTCCAGGCCTTATAGAGCTTGTTGTACCAAAACTGTTCGTCAAGTGCATAAGGTCTGTCGGGAGCAAAAGCCATTATGCGCACTGCAATGGAGGCATCCTGAAACAGGCCGGTACCCAGGTATTCGTCTTTATTGGAAAAAACTTCCACCAACCCTCCGTCAGGCGTAGGGCCGATAGTTTTTTTTACTGCTCCGCTAAACACCCAGGGGTGAAACCTTTTCAGGGCTTCATCTTTCCCTGATTTAAGAATGACTTTAGTGATGTTCTTCATCTTTTTTTTCTTGGTTGTTTCTAACGTTTATTGCTGCCTGAGTAATAGGGGCAACCGTTAACTGGTGAACATAAAAATTTAATTCATACTATTCAGATATAATTGCTGTCTACTCCTGTTCAATTAATGATGGTAGGAGTATTATTGGGTCGAACGAAGGGTTCGAAGAAAATTCTCATCTTCCAGCACAAACCTGTAGGGGAGTTTTGCATCTTCTCCTGCATAGTCCACTCCAATTCTGGGAGTGCTGATAATCAGTTTTTCCGGCACTTCAAGCTGGTGATCTTCCAACCATATTACATGGCTGTCGAGAGCTGTTCCATCCAGTTGAGTGGTAATGCCCAGTGCTTTGGTTAGTTTGCCCGGACCGTCAAGCAAGCCGGGGTGTTTCTTTGATGTAAGGGTACCTGTTTTGACTATCTCACCGGTTTGCAATACACTCCTTACCAGGATGGCGTGGGGTATATCTTCTTTGTGGGTAACAATATTGAAAAGGTGATGAATTCCATAGCAAAGATAGATATAAGCAATGCCTCCTCTTTGAAACATGGTTTCGGTGCGCTTTGTTCGCCGGTTATTATAAGCATGTGAAGCCCGGTCGGTTGCTCCCAGGTAGGCTTCTGTTTCAGTAATAATTCCTCCGCTTAGGCCTTGTATGCCATTGTTGCAGTACAGATGTTTTCCCAATAAATCTTTGGCAAGCCACAGGGTGTCATGATGAAGATAATAATTCCTGTTAATTCTGGTCATTACTATATAAGGTATTCTTTGAGCGGTTGAAGAAGGGTTACATGGTTGGTTTGTAGTCTGATTTTGGCAAGGTAAAGGAAAACTTCGTCCCTTGTGTGGGTTCAGATTCTACAACGATATCGCCCCCCATCTTTTTTACCATTTCTTTGGTAATGATCAGGCCAAAGCCTGTCCCTTTTTCTCCTGCCGTACCTCTTGAAGTATGGCCCTTGTCGAGGGTGAAAAGTTTTTCTTTTACTTCTTCAGACATGCCCACTCCGTTATCTTCCACGTAAAGGGTAATGACTTCTCCATTGAGAGAAGAATGAACTTTTACCCAGCCGTTCTTTTTGGTAAATTTAATGGCATTGCCCACGAGATTCTGAATGATAGAGATAAGCATCAGCCTGTCGGCAAAGGGGTAAAGATCCTTCTGGATTTGGTTGTGTAAGGTAATTTCTTTTTTGGCTGCAATGCCCGACAGTAGTTTCATAACTGATTCCAGTTCATCATGCAGGTTGAAGGCCATGGGTTCAAAGGGGATTTTCCCCAGTTCCAGTCTCGACCATTTAAGCAGGTTATCTACCAGGGTATAAAGATCCTTGCTTGATTCGTGGACTTTCCCCAAATAGTCGAGTATTTCTTCTTTTTCCAGCAGGTCATATTCTTCAATCAGCATTTGCGTGTATCCTTTCAGTCCCAGGAAGGGTCCTCTTAGATCATGGGAAATGATAGAAAGAAATTTGTCCTTTCCTGTATTGAGATCTTCCAGCTCTTTGGCATATTGGGCCAGCTTGTCCTGGTTTTTTTTTCGCTCTGAGATATCCCGTGCTACAGCTACAATAATTTTTTCATCCTCAATCAGGGTTGCTTTCAGATATACTTCTACGTTGATCAGGGTCCCATCTTTTCTGAAATAGTCCATTTCAAGGGTTACGCTTTTGTCCATCTCATACAGATGGGTTTTGCGCAACTGAGCAATGTATGCTTCAGAAAACTGAGGATTTATGTCACCCGGCTTCATGTCCAGGAACTCTTTTCTGGAATACCCCAGGTTTCGCGAACTGGATTCATTTACATCGATAAAACGGGTAGAATGGTAATCCAACAGAAAAATATTGTCAGCAGTGCTGTCTAATGCTGCTCTGAACCTTTTCAGTTTCTTTTCAATGCGTTTGCGTTCAGAAATATCAATCATGACCAGACGGATTCTTCGCGCCGCTGTTGTAGTATCAAAATCTCTGATGCATTGCAGTTGGGCGTAAAACTCCTCTCCTTGTCCGGACTTTATCTTTATCTCTTCGGTAAATAAGTCATCCGACTCCAATACTTTGCGCGTCAGAAGGTAAAAACTATCCTGGAAGTTTGGATGGATAAATTTGGGAAACGACTTGCCGATGATATTGCCTTTGGCAAGATTAAGCATGATGGTGGCTGAAAGGTTAACATTCAGGATAGAAAAACTTTCGCTGATAAGAAAATAACCTACCGGGGCATGTTCAAACAAGTCGGTGAATCTTTTGTGAGATCTGTCAAGTTCTTCTGTCGACCTTTTGAGTTCATCATTTTGCAGTTCCAGCTCAATTTGATACACCTGCAGTTCATGAACATTCTTGTCAGATTGGGAAAGTTCCTCTGTCTGTTTGTTTTTTAGCTCGTTAATGATACGTTCGGCTTCTTTTCTCAGTCTGTCATGCCTCATAGTTGTCGAAGATAAATTGATAAAACCGTTCATCAGAAGAGTTCTACCGAGATATTCTGAATGAATGCAGTGTAGGTGTACTCCTCACCAATTTTTGCTTCTGACAGGGTCAGCAGTACAGGTAGCTCTTCGCTGTTTTTGTTAACAATATTCACCTCGGTTCTGTTCCCTTTCAGATGATTTTTATCAGATTTGAGAAAATCAATGACCTTTCCGGATAGCTCTTTGTTGTATGGAGGAGGGAGAATTAAGCGTACATCTTTGCCGAGAACTTCTTTTTTATCGTAGTTCCAGAGATTCTCAGCAGCTTTGTTGAAAAACTCAATTTTTTCTTCCTGGTTGATGGTAACAATGGCGTCAAGGGCACCTTCCAGGGTTTTTTCGTTGCGAACTTTTACCGACTCAATCTCCTGGATATGGTGTTGCGTCTTTTCCTTGAATTCGGCGTGTTGCTTTTCTATGGCCTCTTGTTGTTTAAGAAGTTGTTCTTCCTGTTTTTTAAGCAAAAGGGTTTGCCTTTCATTTTCAATTTCTACCATTTTTCGGGAGGTGATGTCGCCTGCCAGGTAGATGACTTTAGATACATCCCCATACATATCTCTTACTGTGTGATAAGTTCCTTCAATCCATTTTTCCTGGCCTGAAGAGGTCACAAACTTAAATTGTGTTTCATAGGGTATTCCTTTGAGGATGTTGTGCCATATTTTTTTGAAGCTGTTTACGGCTCCCTCTTCCACAAAGCTGTAGACATTATAATCTGCCAGTTTGTCTTTGGGAATCTCTGAAATTTCAAGGAAACGTGTGTTGGTTTCGATAATTGATCCGTCGGGATTGTATTCAATCTTCAGGTTGTTTTTGTTCAGTGCTTCCAGCTGAGCTTCATAATCCAGGTTTTGTTTCTTTTGTTCGGTAATGTCGATTCCCAGGAAAAGAATTTTTTCTATTGAGCCATCGGAGTTTCTTACGCAAGTATAAGTGGCCATTGACCAGAAATCTTTTCCCTGCTTGGTTACATGTTTCATATCGCCTTCAAAGTGCTTGCCTCCTCTGGCCAGGGTGTCCCAGATCTCGAAAAACCACTTCTTGTCTTTTTCATTGATAAAAATCGAAATATGTTTTCCTTCCACTTCTTTGTTGCTCGTGTATCCCAGTTTGGTGAGAAACCGGGTATTGGCGTAAAGCAATATTCCCTGGGTATTGTACTCGGCTCTTACCAGGGTATGGTTTACAGCGTTGGTAAAATTAGCCAGCAATTCACCCTGCTTGGCGGCTTCTTCCTTGGCATAGCTGAGTTCTTCCATATTCCTGCGCATCTCATCTTCCTGGGACGCGAGTATTTTGGCCTGATCCTGCGATTCTTCAAGCAATTTGGCAGTCTGAAGATTGATTTTTACACTGGATATAACAGAGGCTATGCTTTCAGCTACTTTTTTAAGAAATTCGATTTCATGTTCCTGAAAAACATGCAAAGAAGCCAGTTCTATAACACCATGTATTTGTTCATTCACTTTCAGGGGGACAAGGATGATACAACCTGGCTTGGTTTCGCCCAGGCCTGAGGTGATTGTTACGTGTTCTTCCGGAACATCCTTCAGTAGGATGGTTTCCTGTTCCAATGCGCAGGCACCCACCAATCCTTCTTCCCATTCAATCCGTTTTTCAAGGAATTTTTTACGACTGTAGGCATAACAGGCCGTGAGCTCAAAATGGATGTCGTTTTTGTCGTTATCATTGATGATGAAAACACCCCCTTGTCGTGCGCCAACATACTCTACAAGGTTGCTTATGATATCGTAAGTGAGTTCATTGATATTATCGTTGTTTTGCCGCAGAATATCTCCAAATTTTGCCAAACCCTCGGTAGCCCAGTTTTGCTGTTGTTCTTCTTTGCGGCGAATCTCTTCTGCTCTTTTGTTCTCTTTCAGGTAATCGCGTAGTTTAATCAGAGAACTGCCAATGCGATCCTGTTCTGCAACTTTGTCCTCAAAACTATATTCAACCTCAATTTCCCCCTGGGAGAGTTTTTCGGTAAAATCAAAAATTTTGTTGGCTTTCTTTATTTCCGATTCGGCATTTTTTTTCAACTGAAGGGTTTTCTTCGCAAAGTTTTTGCCGGTAATGTAAGCCACGAAACTCAATACGAAAGGAGCAGTGTAAAAAATATACAAGGCATAGGATTCCTTATGGATCAAGGCAAAGTTTTCGGCTGTCAGAGATAATCCTTTGCTCAACAGCTCTATCAGGATGGCTGCAACCGGAAAAAACAGTCCCAGAAAAAAACCTGAAATTGTAAATCGTGAAATAATTTCCCTGTTTGTTGTCTCTTTCATAAAATACCTGAAGTTTATTAATATCTTAAAATGCTCATCTTCTATGGATAATCTGACAGGGAAAATCACTACCCTGCACCAAAAATAATGATATGGTGTAATCGTTGCTACATCTTTCCTGTATTGTCATGAATGTGTTGGCAGCACCATTCATTTTTGTCAGGGTATAAAGATGGTATTAAATTTATGTGTAAAACTACAAGTTTTACGTAAATTACATCAATGGGTTATTTAACCGGCAAACGCAACATCAATTTATCACCAATATAAGCTTTCAATTCGTCTCCTTTTGCTACCGGACCTACTCCGGCGGGAGTTCCGGTAAAAATATAATCACCCATTTTGAGGGTAACAAATTGTGACACATAGGCAATGATTTTCTCAAAATTGAAAATCATCATGCCCGAGTTTCCTTTTTGTACCGTGTCGTCGTTTTTTCTCAATGAGAAATCAATATCATATACCTCACCAAACTGTTCTTTGGGAATGAATTTACTCATCGGGGCAGAACCATCAAAAGCTTTGGCAATCTCCCACGGCAACCCTTTCTGTTTGCACATATTTTGTACATCACGGGCTGTAAAATCAATGCCTATACCTATAGCATCGTAATAAGTATGGGCGAACCTCTCGCTTATGTGCTTACCCAGTTTGTTGATGCGCAACACCAGCTCTACCTCATAGTGTACATCCTGTGAAAAATCGGGATAGAAAAATGGCAATCCTCCTCTGATGAGCGCTGTTTCGGGTTTAAGAAAAAATACCGGGTTGGCCGGAACGGGGTTGTTGAGCTCATGAGCATGCTCAATATAATTTCTCCCTATGCAGATTATTTTCATCTGTTTATAATTTTATTAAGTCGGTCAGATGGAGCTTGCCAACAATACCTTGACGGCATGTTTTACCATGCTGCGAATAATAATCATCCGCGTGTGTGTCAATAACGATTGTGATGGCTCGGTTCATGAAGAACCGGAAATTACTTTTTAATGATCATATTGGCGTTCTCAAGGCCTCTGAACCTTACTTCTTTAAGCACATTCTTGGTGTAAAGCGGAAAGTCAGCATTCATCATCCAGTCATAATAATGCGGTTCTTTTTTGAATACCTCTTCCAGGGTTTTTCCTTTGTGTTTGCCAAAATTAAAAGTTTCCTGCTTATGCGCATTGTACACGATGTGACCTACCAGATCCACGTTGCGGTGGTTATAAGAAAACTGGTAAAGTGCTTTCATGTCATTCTGCACAGGCTTGGTAATTTTCCCCTCAGGGTCTTCATATTCTGTATCCTGGTAGCGTTGAATCTGAGAAAGCAGGATTTCGTAGGTGGCCATGGTGTCCGCTTCTGCCGTATGGGCATCTACCAGATCTTTGTTGCAATAGAACTTATAGGCAGCTTTTAAGGTTCTGGGTTCCATTTTATGAAAAATATTCTGTACATCCACCAGGTTCCGGTTTTTCAGGTCAAAGTCTAAATCACATCTCAGGAATTCTTCAATAAGAATAGGGACATCAAATTTATTGGAATTGTACCCTGCCAGATCACAGTCTTTGAGCAAATTGAAAAGTGATTTGGAAACTTGTTTAAAGGTGGGTTCATTCGCGATATCTGCATCAGAAATGCCATGTATGGCAGTAACTTCCGGAGGTATAGGAATACCGGGATTGATGCGTCTGAGTTTGGTCTCGGAGGTACCATCGGGCTTCAACTTGAAAATACATATTTCTACAATCCGGTCTTTCACTACATTGGTGCCGGTACTTTCAATATCAAAAAAAGCAATGGGTCGTTTCAGGTTGAGTTGCATGAATGTATTTTTAGGTGAACCAAATTTACCCGAAAAAAACGTGTGGGTCGGGTTTGTATCTTGAATTTCTTGTTAACGTTGCGAAATTAAGAAAATAAAAACAAAAGGCTCCGGGAAATCGGGTTTATCTCAATTTCCCGGGAGCCTTCTCTAAAGAGCAATTCCCGTTAAATGTGAAGGGATTATATTGTTTGATTTACATCCCAGTTCTGCAGATATTCGCCCATTCGTTTAAGAGCCATTCCTCCCAGGGCTCCGTCTACAATGCGATGGTCATAAGACATAGACAGATACATCATGTGCCTGATGCCAATAACATCACCATGTTCAGTTTCAATGACCACAGGTCTTTTCTTGATGGATCCGGTGGCCAGGATAGCTACCTGGGGCTGATTGATGATAGGGGTACCTATAATGGTATCAAAGCTTCCCAGGTTGGTCAGGGTAAAAGTTCCTCCCTGGATTTCGTTGGGCTGCAATTTGTTGTTGCGGGCCCTGACGGCCAGATCATTTACATTTTTGGCCAGACCAATCAGGCTTTGATGATCTGCATTCCTGATTACAGGCACAATAAGGTTTCCACTGGGCAGTGCAGCCGCCATACCGATATTGATGTTTTTGCGCAAAATAATATTGTCTCCGCTCACACTGGCATTGAGCATGGGGAATTCTTTGAGGGTTTTGGCTACAACCTGGATGAAAATGGGGGTAAAGGTGAGCTTTTCTCCTTCCCGGTTTTCGAAAGCTTTTTTGTGCTTGTTGCGCCAGTTTACAAGGTTGGTAACATCGATTTCAATAACCGAAGTTACATGTACGCTGGTGGCCTCAGAAATCACCATGTGCTCAGCAATGAGTTTGCGCATGCGGGTCATTTCAATAACTTCATCGCCGGAATCAGCTTGCACCTGAGGGGTACTTACCCCCTGGGTTGCTTTGGGGCTTGCCTCAGAGAAGCCTGCTGGGGCAGGTTTGCCGGCAGGAGCATGTTTTCGTTCTTTCAGGTAGGCAAGCATGTCGTCACGGGTGACTCTTCCCTCTTTGCCAGTGCCTTCAATTTTATCAAGCTCTTCCATGCTGATTTTTTCTTCCCTTGCAATATTTCTTACCAAAGGGGAGTAAAACCTGCCTGACGGACCCTGAGAACGAATGGCTTCCCCAACCGATATTTCAAGGGGCTCTGACGGCGCACCTGCTTGTTTTCCGGCCCCGGTAGCAGGACTCCTTTTCTCAGCAACAGGGCCTTCCTTTTCTTCGGCCTGGCTTTTTCCTTTCTCTGGTGCATCCTGCTCTTCTCCTTCAGTCATGACAATGGCTATGGGTTTGCCTACTTCAGCTACCTCTCCTTCCTGAAACAACAATTCCTTGAGGGTTCCATCCACCGGAGAGGGAATTTCTGAATCCACCTTGTCGGTTGCAATTTCTGCTATTGGGTCATCCTCTGATACTTTGTCCCCTTCCTTTTTCAGCCAGCGGGTGATGGTGGCTTCTGTAATGCTTTCTCCCAATGCGGGCAGTACAATTTCAAATCTTGCCATGTAATATTTACTTTTCCTGGTTAAAATCTTAACTATCTGTTGTTTTATGCAATCAAATTTACAAAATTATTGTCAATCCTTTGTGTCGTGTTTCAATGTGTGCGCAGCGGATAGAACCATGCTCATCCCGTGTCAGCATTGTTGAAATGAAAAGTATTAATCGTTAGTTTAAGTCTACATAGCAATGTATGCCATATAACTGTACCTTCTTAACGCCAAGTAGGGGTAAAAGTTTAAAAGAAAGTCTGCAAAGGAGAAAAAACATCAGTTCCTGCCAAGTTTACTGAAGGCTTTTCTGATGATCCGAAAATCATTCTCCAATCGAAAGTCTTTGGCGTAAAGCGTATTGAGGTTTGCAAGGGTAGATGTGTCAAGTTTTTTTTCTGCGAACATATCAGCAGGATTTAGTACCGACTGTTTAAGAGTGGGTAGTTGCGTGTTGTTGGTCCCGGGATGATAGCCTACCCATGTTTTCTGATGGAAGCCTACGTAAAGAATGTTCTTGAGCAGACCCAGCGGGTTTTTCACCAACCAGATATTGAGCGGAAGAGTAATTACCAGGGTTCCGCAAACGAGTAAATCAAAGAGTCTTTTGTTTCTTTTGTTGGCCGTTTGGTTGATGGTATTGATATCCACGGTGAAGAAATCGCCGAAAGTATCAATAGAGTTGCTGCCAATAATAAACAGGCTCTCTGGGGGAGCAATTTTAAAATTTACAGGTTTGTCTTTCAATCCTGACATGTAGGAGATGATGGACTGTGAGGATATTTCACTGGCACAGAAGATGAGCTCGTTGATGTTGTAGACTTCTATGATTTCATTGAGTTGCTGCAAATTGCCCAGGTAGCCGGCTTTCTCATCAAGCTTTTCTTCTGTACTTACCAGTCCGATAAAAGCGCTGCTGCCGCTTTGTCTGAGCATCATAGCCACTCTTGAAGGTTCACTTCCTTTACCGATAATGGCTATGCGTTTATTCAATTGTCCGCCAACGGAAAGGGTTTTGTATTTTGCAAGGTGCCATATTACACGCGTAATGAGCATGCTGGCCACGGCCCAAAGGCTGCCCAGCAAAATCAGGGCCCTTGAAAATCTCATGGAAACAGGCAATAGCGCGTATATTACCAGTATAGCCACGGTGCCTAAACCAATGCCTCTTACAATCCTGAAGAGCTTTACGGGTTTGTCGTATCCACCACTGATATAAACCGCAAAGAGCCAAAGCAAAATGTAGGAGGGGACAAAATAGGTGAGATACTCGGGAGGATAGTAGCTTTGATCAAATTTCATTACATAGGTTTCCCAGTATTCTTTGATGTAGTAAAATCCTGAAAAAATCACCACGGCATCCAGCAAAGGAACAATGATGCGTCGGAAGAAGCGATTGAGAATAGCCAGGAATGCCCGAAAATAGATTGCAATGTTAATCAGGAAAGAGAACAGGCTGGCATTTTGCCTGGAAAAATGTTTTTTGGCAAAAATGACCATCGCATTGTAAAAAACAAACACGTAATTGATGCTGCTCTTTTTGGTGCTTTCTCCTTTGTAATGGATAATGCGTGTTTGGGGGAAATAGTAATTTTTATATCCTGCCTGTACAATGCGATAAGAGAGGTCGATGTCTTCTCCATACATAAAGAAGGTTTCATCCAGGTAGCCGGTTTTCTCCAGCACCGATTTTCGCATGAGCATGAAAGCTCCTGACAACACATCTACCGAATGAATTTTGTCGTTGTCCAGAAACCCCAGGTGGTATTTGCCAAAAATCCTGGATTTGGGAAACAGTGCCGATAAACCAAAGATTTTATAAAAGGCTACCGATGGAGTGGGCAATCCTCTTTTGGATTCAGGAAGAAAATCTCCCTTTCCGTCAATCATTTTCACTCCCAGTCCACCTGCATCGGGTGTTTTATCCATGAAAGCCACCACTTTTTCAAAGGTATCATCCTCTACCACGGTATCGGGATTGAGCAAAAGCACGTATTCTCCTCTGGATAGCTTGATGGCCTGGTTATTGGCTCTGCTAAATCCGGTATTCTCCTTATTGGCAATCAGTTTTGCTTCAGGAAATTTTTCTTTCACCATTTGTACCGAGCCATCTACCGAATTGTTGTCCACCACAAAAACTTCCATATCCAGGTTCTTACCTGAAATAAATACGGATTTCAGACATTGTTCCAGAAAATATTTTACGTTGTAATTGACAATAATTACGGACAACTTCATGGCATCAAAGCTATTTTTTGGTGGAAGAATGGCTTATCTGATAAGGCGTTCGGTTGATGATAGAACGTCCAAGGGTGATTTCATCGGCATATTCCAGTTCGTCACCAATGGCAATTCCCCGTGCTATGGTAGAAAGCTTTACCGGATGACCCTGCAATTTGCGGTAAATATAAAAGTTGGTTGTATCGCCTTCCATGGTGGTACTAAGAGCAAGGATGATTTCTTCAACCTCATCGGTGGTTACTCGTTGTATCAGTGCATCAATGTTCAAATCGTCCGGCCCGATTCCATTCATAGGCGATATTACACCCCCAAGCACATGATACATTCCTCTGTATTGTCCGGTATTCTCAATAGCAATAATATCGCGTAAATCTTCCACTACACAAACCGTGGACTTGTCCCGGTGTGCTGAACTGCATATATGGCAAATTTCGTTGTCGCTGATGTTATAGCATTTGCTGCAATACAAAATGTTCTTTCTTAAATCGGTCATGGCATTGGCAAATGCTTCCACTTCGTGCTCTTGTTGCTTTAACAGGTGTAATACCAGTCGAAGAGCTGTTTTTTTTCCGATGCCCGGAAGTTTTGAAAATTCATCTACGGCCGATTGCAGTAGTTTTGAAGAAAAATTTTCCAAGGATTAATGGGTTATTGTTTTTCGAGGGTCAAAGATAATAAATAATGTAGCATACTAAGGGAGAGGTTTAAAATAACCGTATCCCTGGCGTTGGTAGTAGTGTTTATGGATATCACGACTTGAACAAAGCAGTTTTTTCATTGTTTAAAGACGGTTGTCAGAAATATGCGTGGTTATATTTTTTTTGCCATTAGCGTACTTTTTTTACCGGTTGATGGGATAATATTCTTAATTTTAAATATTAAAACCAAAGAATTCATTCGATAATTCATTCAATTAACCCTTAAAAGTCCAAAAACACTATGTTATGGAAAACTACTTAATTTATTTAATCCCTGTAATTGGCGTTTTAGCCTTGATTTTTACCTTTATCAGGACAGCCTGGATCAATAAGCAGCCTGATGGTAACGATAAAATGCGAAAGATTGCAGCTTACATTTCAGAAGGCGCTATGGCCTTTATCACGGCAGAGTATAAAATTCTTACCATATTTGTGGTTTCGGTGGCAGCCCTGCTTGCCTTTACCACCGGCACCGAAACTTCTCATCCCCTGGTTGCTTTATCATTTGTAGCCGGGGCTTTTTGTTCGGGGCTGGCAGGTTTTATTGGATTGCGCATTGCCACCAAAGCCAACGTGCGTACTACCGATGCTGCCCGGCACAGTCTTAATAATGCGCTCAAGGTTGCATTTACCGGAGGAAGCGTGATGGGGCTCAGTGTAGTTGGGCTGGGCATACTGGGATTAAGTGTGTTGTTTATTGCATATGCTCAAATCTTTGGAGTAGAAAGCTTTGATAGTCTGAGCAAAGTTCTCTCTATCTTAACAGGTTTCTCTTTTGGTGCATCATCTATTGCCCTGTTCAGTAGGGTAGGCGGAGGTATTTTCACCAAAGCTGCCGATGTGGGTGCCGACCTGGTGGGCAAGGTTGAGGCGGGAATTCCGGAGGATCACCCGCTCAATCCTGCTACTGTTGCCGATAATGTTGGCGACAACGTAGGTGATGTGGCAGGGATGGGGGCCGACCTTTTTGAATCTTATGTAGGTTCCATCATTGCTGCCATGGTGCTGGGGGCAGCCTTTGTTTTTACGGCCGAGATGGATAGCTTCGCCGGCTTATCTCCTGTCTTGCTGCCTCTCTTTCTTGCCGGTGCCGGTATTTTCGCTTCGATCATCGGTACTTTTTTTATCAGGGTAAAGGAAGGTGGGAATCCTCAAACGGCGCTTAATATAGGCGAGTTGGTTTCTTCAGGGATCATGATTGTGTTTTCCTGGTTTATCATCATGAATTTACTTCCAGAACAATGGGTGTTCCAGGATTTATTATATGAAACAGAAAGGGTGATTACCTCTTTTAATATCTTTCTTTCCTCCGTGGTGGGTCTGGTTGCGGGTTTGATTATTGGATATTCGACCGAATATTTTACCGGCCTCAATTATCTTCCGGTAAGAATCATTGCCCGCCAATCTACATCGGGCAGTGCAACCAATATTATCTCCGGGCTTGGAATTGGGATGTTGTCTACCATTATACCCATCCTGACCATTGCCATCGCCATCGTATTGGTTTTTCATCTGAGTGGTTTATATGGTATAGCCATTGCAGCCGTGGGCATGCTTGCCAACCTGGGCATTCAGCTTTCCGTGGATGCTTATGGCCCTATTTCAGACAATGCCGGGGGTATTGCTGAGATGTCGGAGCTTCCTGCCGATGTACGCGAAAAAACCGACAAACTCGATGCCGTGGGTAATACCACCGCAGCTATCGGAAAAGGATTTGCCATTGGTTCCGCTGCGCTCACGGCACTTGCTCTTTTCGGAGCTTACATGACCGCAGCAGAAATCAAAACCATTGATGTTTCCAAGTCTACAGTAATGGCTGCTGTATTTCTGGGTGCGTTGATGCCGTATGTATTCTCGGCATTGACTATCAAAGCGGTAAGTGATGCCGCTCAATCCATGATTGAGGAAGTACGCCGGCAGTTCAGTACCATAGAACCATTAAAAAAGGCCCTGGCTGTGATGAAGAAGAACAGTGAGATGGGCACTCACCAGAGTATGTGGAATGACAAAGACCAGCAGGTGATGAATGAAGCCGAAGGTTCTCCCGAATATGGTAAATGTGTGACCATTTCTACCCGTGCTGCTCTGAGGCAAATGATCTTGCCGGGAGTAATTTCTGTGGCTGTACCTGTTATTATTGGCCTTACCATGGGAGCTGAAGCCTTGGGAGGGTTGCTGGCCGGTGTTACCGTTTCGGGTGTTTTGTTTGCCATTTTCCAGTCCAATGCCGGCGGTTCATGGGACAATGCCAAGAAACTCATCGAAAGCGGCATTGTTTACAAAAATCAACAGTATGGTAAAGGTTCGGAAGCCCATAAAGCATCCGTAGTGGGTGATACCGTCGGCGATCCGCTCAAGGATACCTCCGGGCCATCCCTCAATATTTTGCTGAAACTTGTTTCTATTGTGGCGCTTGTGCTGGCAGGTTCTATATTCTGAATAATAATAAAGAAAATCATCATAAAAAAGCTGCCGTCTTTCATAGAACGGCAGTTTTTTTTATTTCGGGAATATTATTTGAAAAGGGAATTATTTGTCATGCTGATAGTTTTCTTTGAGACAGGCGGGGTCGAATTCGAAGATTAAGATTTATGGCTGGGCAGAAGATGAGGTATAAAAAAAGGAGCACCCACCAGGATGCTCCTTCCTTCATTATATCAGTTCAACTAAAGCTTATGCAGTAGTGAAAGCAATTTGTCCACCTTTTGCGGCTTCTTTCTCGCGGGCTACGGCTTGTGCAGCGGCCAGGCGTGCGATGGGAACGCGGAAGGGTGAGCAACTCACGTAATCCATGCCTACAGAATGGCAGAATTCTACTGAGCTGGGCTCTCCGCCGTGCTCACCACAGATGCCGATTTTAAGGTTGGGACGACCCTTGCGGCCTTTTTCAATACCCATCTTCACCAGCTGACCAACTCCTTCCTGATCCAATACCTGGAAAGGATCATGCTTAAGCAATCCTTTTTCAAGGTAAATGGGGAGGAAAGCACCTGCGTCGTCGCGTGAGTATCCGAAAGTCATCTGGGTAAGGTCGTTGGTACCGAAAGAGAAGAATTCAGCACTTTCAGCAATCTTGTCAGCGATAAGGGTAGCTCTGGGAATTTCAATCATCGTACCTACCAGGTGTTCGATGCTATCGCCACGCTCTTCAAAAACTTTGGCAATGGTTTCACGAACGATTTTTTCCTGGAGCTTCATTTCCTCATGCGTTCCGGTAAGAGGAATCATGATTTCAGGAATGGCTTTGATGCCTTTTTTCTTCAAATCCATGGCTGCCTCAATGATGGCGCGGGCCTGCATTTCGGTAATTTCAGGATAGGTATTTCCAAGGCGGCAACCACGGTGGCCGAGCATAGGGTTGAATTCGTGAAGCGAATCTACTTTTGCTTTTACTTCCTCTGCAGTGATTCCCATTTCTTTGGCCATTTCAGCCTGATTTTCGGGCTCATGGGGGAGGAACTCGTGCAATGGGGGATCCAAAAGGCGAACTGTTACGGGCAGATCCTGCATCGCTTCGAAGATGCCTTCAAAGTCTTCACGCTGGATGGGCAACAGTTTATCAAGGGCTTTGCGTCGTCCTGCCTCATCGTTGGCCAGGATCATCTCGCGCATGGCTTTTATACGTGCTCCTTCAAAGAACATGTGTTCGGTACGGCAAAGGCCAATACCTTTGGCGCCAAATTCGCGGGCTATTTTAGAGTCTTTTGGGGTATCGGCGTTGGTACGCACATTCATGCGGGTGTGTTTTTCTGCCAGTTCCATCAATGCTGCAAAGTCACCGCTAACCTCAGGATTCACAGTTTTTACATTGCCTGCATATACAGCCCCTGTAGTACCATTGAGAGAGATGAAATCACCTTCTTTGTAAACTTCACCCAGCACAGTCATGGTGCGGTCTTTATAGCTTACTTTGATGTTGCCGGCACCCGAAACGCAACATTTACCCATACCGCGTGCAACAACGGCAGCGTGAGAGGTCATACCACCCCGGGCTGTAAGTATCCCTTCAGCAGCATCCATACCACTAAGGTCTTCAGGGGAAGTTTCTACCCGTACCAAAATAACTTTCTCTCCTCTGGCAGCCCATTCAGCAGCTTCATCAGCAAAGAAAACAATACGGCCGGTAGCAGCACCGGGAGATGCGGGAAGCCCTTTGGTAATAGCATTGGCCTTGGCTTCTTCATTTGTATCGAAAACAGGGTGCAGCAATTCATCGAGTTTATTGGCTTCTACGCGCAACAGGGCTTCGGTTTCGGTTAATTTGCCTTCACGAAGCATATCCATGGCAATTTTCACCATGGCAGCACCGGTACGTTTGCCTGAACGGGTTTGCAGCATCCAGAAGCGGCCTTCCTGAATGGTAAACTCGATGTCCTGCATGTCGCCGTAATGCAATTCGAGTTTTTTCTGGTTGTCATCCAACTCTTTAAAAAGCGCGGGAAACAATTCTTCGAGAGAGGGGTATTTTGTCTTGCGCTCTTCTTCGCTGATACCTTGCAGTTTTGCCCAACGCAACGAACCTTCTTTGGTAATCTGGCGGGGGGTGCGAATACCGGCTACCACGTCTTCCCCCTGTGCATTTACCAGGTATTCACCGTTGAAAATATTTTCACCGGTACCTGCGTCACGGGTAAAAGCAACTCCGGTAGCAGAAGTATCGCCCATATTGCCATACACCATGGCTTGAACGTTTACTGCAGTACCCCATTCTGCGGGGATGTTGTGCATCTTGCGGTAATATGTAGCGCGGGGATTGTTCCATGATTCAAAAACTGCCAGTACAGAACCCCAGAGTTGCTCCCATGGATCTTCGGGGAAATCTTTTCCGGTTTGCTCTTTCACTGCTTTTTTGAAACGGACAACCAGTTCTTTCAAATCGTCAACAGTAAGGTCTTGATCGGTTTCAGCTCCTTTTTCTTCTTTCATGTGATCCATGATTTCATCAAAAGGATCTTCATCTTCTTTGCTTTCGGGTTTCATGCCCATTACTACGTCACCATACATCTGTACAAAACGACGGTATGAGTCCCATACAAAGCGTTCGTTGCCTGATTTTCTGATGAGCCCTTCCAGGGTTTCTCTGTTTAAACCCAGGTTCAGTACTGTATCCATCATCCCGGGCATAGAAGCACGGGCACCAGAGCGTACAGAAAGAAGAAGCGGATTTTCTTTGTCGCCAAAGCCGGCATTCATCTCTTTTTCAACCTTTGCAATATTTTCAGCTACTTCAGTCTTGATGGCTTCAATGGTTTTTTCACGCCCCACTTCGTTGTACATGGTACAAACTTCGGTGGTGATAGTGATTCCGGGAGGTACCGGTACACCAATATTTACCATTTCTGCAAGGTTTGCACCTTTACCACCCAGCAGGTTACGCATAGTGGTATCTCCATCAGCTTTTTTGCCGCCAAAAAAATAAACCTTCTTGTTTTTTTCCATTGTTAATAAAATTTGGTCTGTCATCTAAAAAGTGAATAAATACTATCAATTTTATCCTTTTTTCCCTATCTACTTTACATTCCTGTATTTGTTAATTTGTTGTTAATTAATTCTATTACAGTATGTTATGTTAGTTTTTTACGGAAAAAGAAGTACAAATTTACGGTTTTTTCGGCTTGCCCGAGGGGAGTTAAACCGAAATTTATTTTTTTTACCAATTATTGTCAGGGGTTTAGTCTCTTCTTTTATCGTGTTTGCTGCTACAATTGTTATGGAGGATTCATCCCGTTTCACTTAGCAGGGCGAGTTTGTTCTTATCCTTTATTTTTATGTCTTTGCCTTTGAGAACCAGCAGGTTTTCTCTTTCAAATTCCTTGAGAAATTTCACCGTGCTTTCTTGCGTAATACCGGCAAAATCAGCAATGTCTCTGCGGGTGAGGTGGGTGAAAATGTTTTCGGACAAAAACTCTTCAGATGAAAGGTAGCACAGGGCAGTGGCAAGCTTGCCGCGCATCTGCTTATAGGATAAATTCTTGATGATTTCCAGTAACTGGTTTTCAATGCGATAATTGCGTGCAGTGATTTGCATGGCAAAGTGAGAATTGCTCATGAGCACTTCACGCAAGGCGTCTTTATCCATCATGCATATACGGGTATCTTTCAGGGCCATGGCAGAATAACTGTGAGTTTCATTGCCAAATACCGAAGAGAAAGCGATAAAATCGCCTGTACGGGCTACATTTACATTGATTTGTTTGCGCATTCCCGTTTGGATGTAAACTTTCACCAGCCCCTCCAGCACATACCATACATAAGGAGCAAAGGCTCCCTGCTTGAATAAGGTTTCTCCTTTCTGGTATATTACCTGTGTCTTCTTTTTATTGAGTATTGCCAATTCATCTTCAGACAGGTGCATAAAACAACCCGCCAGTTCTGAAGTAGACAGGTTTTTTGTTACAGGGGATTGTACCATATTTTTCAGGTTTTCCTTTTTGCGAAGGTATTACAATTTTGTAAGAAAAAAGTTGTAAAAATACAACGCTATTGTTGTGATATTGCAATGGCCTCAATACCCTTTATTCGCTATGGTTACAGTACTTTTGTATCGTCTTGTCTGAAAGGCAAAATCAAAGAATTAACCAGGAAAATTACAACAAATAAATTCAATATTAAAAGTAAAACTAATCAATTATGGCAATGTTACAAACAGGTTTGCAAGAAATCGAAACCGCCGAAGAGCTAAAAAATGTAATTAATGAACATGAAAATGTAATGGTATGTTGTGGTCGCATGGGACCCATGTGTATTCCCGTGTATGAAGCAATGGAAGAATTGGAAGAGGAAAGGGAAAATGTAAAATTTTTCACCATGGCTTTCGACAGTCCGGAATCTGACATTATCAAGAGAGATCCCGCTTGCGCAGGATTTATGGGTCTGCCATTTACTATGTATTATAAAAATGGGAAAACGGTACACGCTACCAGCTCCATTCAGTCCATGGACCAGATTGAAACCGTGCTGGACGAAAAGTTTGGTAAATAATCAAATCATGCCTGCAACTTACCGGGGAAGGGTTGATCAATACCAGAATGGTAATCTCCCTTATTTTTTTTTGAGCTTGTATTTTTCAACCTTTCCCTATTTTTATTTTTCACCCCCAAAAAACAACCCAAATGGATGAAATTTTTGATGTTATGATCATAGGCGCCGGAGCTGCCGGCCTTACTGCCGGTATATACACATCCAGAGGAAAACTCTCCACCCTGATACTCAATGAAGGTGCCGTTGGCGGACAAATGGTATTGACCAATGAAGTTGCCAATTACCCGGGAGTAGAAAAGACCACTGGTTATCATATTGCTTCTGTAATGAAAAAACAAGCCAGGGAATTTGGATGCAAAATTAAATCCAATGTAAAAATCGCTCAATACCATCTGGAAGAACCAGTCAAAAGAGTTGAGCTGGCTGATGGCAGGGAATTTCGTGCCTATAGTGTAATTCTGGCTCCCGGCGGCAGACCTCGCTCTTTGAATATTCCCGGAGAAGAGAAGTTTAAAGGAACTGGTATTTCTTACTGTGCCACATGCGATGGTGAGTTCTTTACCGATAAAGAAATCGTAGTGGTGGGCGGAGGGAATTCGGCCCTGGAAGAAGCAGTGTCACTGACCAAATATGCTTCCAAAGTGACCATTGTTCATCAGTTTGACCATTTTCAGGCTTTTGAGCACGCCGTGGAAGAAGCCAGAAGCAATCCAAAGATCTCTTTCATCATGGACTCAACCCTGACGGCATTTCATGGAGATCAGAAACTGGAAGCCGTAACCCTACAAAATCTTACAACCGGAGAGAATTATAACTACCCGGTGCAGGGAGCTTTTATTTTTATCGGTTACCTGCCCAACACGGAAAGTTTTAAAGGACTTGTGGATACAAATGATTCATCCGAAATTATCGTTTCTCCCGCCATGCAAACCAACATAGAAGGTGTTTTTGCTGCCGGCGACAGTATTGCCAAAAAATACCGTCAGATTACTACCGCGGTGGCTGATGGAACCATTGCTGCTCTGAGTGTGGCAGAATATGTGGCCGGTGTGAAAAAGAAAAGGCAGGAAACAGAACTGACCCCTGCCTGATAAACGGATAAAACCTGATACAAGAAATATGATACGAATACGATCAGAGAAACATTTTCAGCAATTGCTTGAGAAAGATGGCAGCCATTGGCTCATGGTGGTGAAGAGTGATGCCGAAAAGAGTGCTTGTGCTTTACTGAATGCCGAAAAAGCTGCTGAAGGTCTGTCTTCATTGAATCTTTATGTGCTGGATGTAACGAAAGTTACCGACATACATGCCGGCCTGGGCGTAACTACAGCCCCATCGCTGGTTCAATTTGAAGGCAAACTATTGAAAAATATCATCAAGGGATGCCAAACCATGGAGTACTACAAAGGGGTGTTTAACCAATCCCTGTTTGTGGCCCGACGTGAAGATGGAGAAAAGCCGGTAAAGCGAGTCACGGTCTATTCTACCCCCACCTGCTCCTGGTGCAATACCCTGAAAGGATACCTGCGGCAGCACAGCATTTATTTCCGGGATATTGATGTATCCAAAGATCAAGGGGCGGCAGAAGAAATGGTGCGCCGAAGCGGTCAAAGAGGAGTCCCTCAAACCGACATCAACGGTGAAATCATTGTGGGGTTTAACAAGTCCCGCATTAATGAATTGCTGAATATCCAATAATCAACTATCAAAAAAAAATCAAATCATGAAAGAAATACAACCTGTAAATCAAAACGTACTGCTCGATATAGCCGATAAAAACGATGAGCGAAAAACTGCCGGTGGAATTATCATCCCCGGCACTGTGAAAGAAAAGAAGAATATTGCACGTGTGGTTGCTCTCAGCAACGTGGATAATCCGGAAATAGCCGTGGGAGATGAGGTAATATTTAATGAATACAACACCACAGAAATAGAATATGAAGGAAAAAAGCATCTTATGGTGCAATATTCAGAAATTCTGGCAAAGATTGTAGAAACTGACAGTATTTAATGAAAGATTGAGTACCTCTCTGATTATTTTAGTGTTTGAAGAAGCTGCTCCCCGGGCAGCTTTTTTATATTCCAGAATTATTGATATAGATCGATGAGTATTAGAAAGCTTAAATGTTGGGGGGGATAGGTTGGTAAGTTTTTGAAAATGAGTTGCATATAAAAAGGTCTGTGGTTTTTGTAAAAAGGGTGTAATTTTGTGGCTTTAAACTGAAACTTTATGTCAATCAATCAACAAAAATCATCAAAAAACAAATCTCCTGAGCTTAAATCTGTTCCTCCCCCGACAGCTATACAAAAACCCTCCATCCCCAAAGGAACACGTGATTTTTCACCGGAGATTATAGCCCGGAGAAACTACATTTTTCATACCATCCAGAAAGTATATCAGCTTCATGGCTATAAACCTATCGAAACGCCTGCCATGGAGAATCTCTCCACCCTGATGGGGAAATACGGGGAGGAAGGAGACAGGCTGATTTTCAGAATACTGAACTCGGGTGATTTTCTGTCGAAAGCCGATGATACCACCCTTGAGAAGAAAGATTCGCTGAAGCTTAGCGCACAGATATGTGAAAAGGCGCTTCGTTATGACCTGACGGTACCTTTTGCCCGATATGTGGTACAGCACCAGCACGAAATAACTTTCCCTTTTAAGCGCTACCAGATACAGCCCGTATGGAGAGCCGACAGACCGCAGAAAGGACGGTACAGGGAGTTTTTTCAGTGCGATGCAGATGTAATTGGCAGCGACTCACTTTTCAATGAGTTTGAACTGGTGCAAATTATTGATAAAGTATTTGCACAGCTCGGGCTGAATATCACCGTAAAAATCAACAACCGGAAAATACTGGCAGGGATAGCCGAATATATCGGATTTGCTGATAAAATCATTGACATAACCATTGCCATTGACAAACTGGACAAAATAGGGCTGGAAAAGGTCAATGAAGAGCTCATGGACAGAGGGCTTACCCCTGAAGCAGTGGAAGCTCTTCAGCCCATCATGAAGCTGGAAGGCGATAAGCAGCAGAAGCTAACGACCCTCAAGAAAGTACTGGCCACTTCTGACACCGGCATGAAAGGCATTGGAGAAATGGAAGAAATATTCAACTGGCTGGACAATTCTCCCACTCGTTGTACCGTTGAACTAGACCTTACCCTGGCACGTGGTCTCAACTATTACACCGGTGCTATCATTGAGGTAAAAGCCAATGATGTAAGCATGGGAAGCATTTGCGGAGGAGGTCGGTATGATGATCTGACCGGTATTTTTGGCTTACGTGGGATGTCGGGTGTGGGCGTATCTTTCGGTGCCGACCGGATTTACGATGTAATGCTCGAACTGGGATTATTTCCCGAAGATGTGCTCACTTTCAGTCAGGTACTGCTGGTGAATTTCGGACCGGAAGAACAAAAATATGCACAAAAAGTGCTGAATCAGCTCAGAGAGGCCAATATCAGATGTGAGCTTTATCCTGATGCTGCCAAAATGAAAAAGCAAATGCAGTATGCCGACAAAAACAATATTCCCTTTGTTCTGGTAATAGGCAAAAATGAAATGGAAACAGGAGCACTCTCCCTGAAAAACATGAAAAGTGGTGAGCAGCAGTCATTGTCCATTGATCAAATTATTCAACAATTGCAACAACACTGATGCCCTTCAGCAATTATATCAAAACACAACACCCTATATGCAAGAATATCAAATCACTTCCCAACATCTCGAATTCGAGACCCTGAGAACCGTTCTGGACAAGCGGATTCCTGTAAAACTTTCCAAAGAAAGTGTCCGCCTGGTAGAACATTGCCGCAGATACCTGGATGAAAAAATAGCCTCTCAAACCGAGCCGGTTTACGGGGTTACTACCGGGTTTGGTTCGTTATGCAATCATAGCATTTCGGCAGCCGACCTGGGGCAACTGCAGAAAAACCTGGTTATGTCGCATGCCTGTGGCATGGGTGAAAAGGTGGATGAAGAAATTGTGCGCATCATGCTTTTTTTAAAAATCCAGTCTCTTTCTTATGGAAATTCTGGCATACAACTTTGTACCCTTCAACGTTTGATAGATTTTTATAACCATGATATCCTGCCGGTGGTTTACAGCCAGGGATCCCTGGGTGCCTCTGGAGATTTATCGCCCCTGGCGCATTTAAGCCTGCCTTTGCTGGGACTAGGGGAGGTTGTTTATAACAATGCAATTGTACCCACAGAAGAGGTGTACCGTAAATTTGACTGGAAACCTATTGAACTGGCCTCCAAAGAAGGGCTGGCGTTGCTTAACGGAACCCAGTTTATGGGAGCCTACGGGGTGTATATTTTATTGCGTTCTTTCAGGTTGGAAAGATGGGCCGATCTCATCGGAGCCTTATCATTGGATGCTTTTGACGGGCGCATTGAACCATTCTATGAACCGGTACACCGGATCCGTCGTCATAAGGGCCAGCTGGAAACGGCCCAAAGAATTCGCCATCTGCTCAAAGGAAGCGAGCTGATAAATCGCCCTAAAAACCATGTGCAGGACCCTTATTCCTTCCGCTGTATGCCACAGGTGCACGGGGCCAGCAAAGATGCTATCAGGTATGTGGCGCAGGTTTTTGAAAATGAACTTAATGCGGTTACTGATAATCCAACGATTTTTCCTGAAGAGGATATGATCATTTCGGCAGGAAATTTTCATGGTCAACCCCTGGCGCTTGCTCTTGATTTTATTGCCATTGCCCTGGCAGAACTGGGTAATATATCCGAAAGGCGGGTTTATCGGTTGATATCGGGAACCCGAAAATTACCCTCTTTCCTGGTAGCAAATCCCGGCCTTAATTCCGGTTTTATGATTCCGCAGTATACCGCAGCTTCTATCGTGAGCCAGAGCAAACAGTACTGCACGCCCTCTTCCATCGATTCCATTGAATCATCGCAGGGGCAGGAAGATCATGTGAGCATGGGAGCCAACGGTGCTGTAAAAGCTCTTAAGGTTTTGAGAAATTTAGAAAAACTGCTGGCCATTGAGTTATTGAATGCTGCACAGGCTCTGGAGTTCCGCCGCCCTGCCAAATCCTCCCCTGCCATAGAAAAGCTGGTAGGTGAATTAAGAAAATCTGTAAAGTTTATCGAAGATGATACGCTCATGTATAAGGAAATGGATAAGGTGCTCAAATTCCTGGAAAAGGAAAATGTGAATGATTACTTATCATGACATGATTGATTTATTGCATGTTTGTTGATTGCATTGAGCGAAGATTTTGTAATACTAAGCCAATCAAATTGTTGGTTGATGTAATTTTATTTTGTGTTTACATTTTTTTGTGGTAATTTGGACCTCAAATTTAACAGATTGTATATCTAACCCATTTTATCATGGAACAAGGAACTACTTTGCCTCAGGAGAAAAAACGACCGGTTTTTCTTACCGTATTATGTGTAATTGCTTTTATTCACGTAGGATTGTCTATCCTGATGGGATTGATTGGCATCATCACTTCTCCGGAGTTGGGTTGGTTTGAAACCACCGGCATGTTTGGTTTGTTTTCAGAGGGAATGAGCAACATATTGGGTCTGGAATGGTCTATCGTGATGCTCATTTTATCCATTGTGGCTTTTTTGGGTATCATCCAGATCTGGAATATGATGCGGATGGGCGTGTTGTTATTTTCTATTCCATTGTTTCTGACCATAATTATTCCGTTGATTCATATGGGAGGCAGTTGGTGGATACTTATTCCCAATATCATCATATTGTTCTTTCTGATATTTCTGTTTGCCCTCAATTACGAGCGGCTTAACAGGAGGTAAACCATACTATTTATACAAAAACAAAACCCGGTGATTATGGTAAACGCCGGGTTTTATTTTTAAAAAAGGATAGGATTCTGGTGGTCTAATTGTGGGTGGGAAGATACTTGTACCTTTCTCCGTAAAACATCATCTGCTCAAGAAAATCACCCGGATATTCCAACCTTATATCTACAATGCGATCGTTTCTTACTACCGGGATGAAGCGGGGATTGATAAATGCCGTATATGGGGGTATGCCCAGCTTTGAATAGCGGTTATGAACTTCCTTGAGCAACTCCTGATCCACTTTCACGCCATAATTTTCTACCAGTTCCCGGGCAGCGTCATAATCTCCTTCCGATTTAATTCGCTGCACTTCGCGCAACAATTCTCCAAATAATTCTCTGAGTTTTTCATGGTTGCGAATAACAAAACAGGTTTTTCCATCCACGATGGTTTTCTCTATCACGTTTTCCTCCTTTCCCATTTCAAAAACCCTGGATGCTATAAGTTGTCGGTTGCGCATGTGGGTTTGTTCAATGTTCTGTCCCGGTTCAATGCGGTACAATTGCTGCATCAGGCCGTTTTTAATATAAGAATTGTACTGGGCTTTTCCCACATCCAGAGTGGGGATAATTCCCAATTCAACCAGTTTGGGATCCAGCATAAAATACAATGCAGCCAAATCTGCCCGGGCTTCTTCTATGACCGATGCATAATTTTTCAGGGAAATGCTCATTTCAGCCACCCCGGGTTTGAGTCTGCCTGAACCATGTCCTATGATTTCATGCAAATCGGTATGAAGATTGTTGGCCATGAAACCATAATTCCGGGCCAGATCCACTTCGGTTTCATTGCAGGCAAATTCTGCTATCACCCCACTCTCCAGGCTCGCCTGATGGTAGGCATGGGCAATGTTGGTAATGGTAACCGATTTTGAGCCGTACTCTCTCCTGATCCAGTCAGAGTTGGGCAAATTGACACCAAGAGGAGGAGTGGGGCTGTTATCGCCGGCCACGGCGGCAATGTTGATGGCCCGGGCAGATATTCCTGATACTTCGGGTTTCTTATAAGCTTCGTCAATGGGCAATTGATCTTCAAACCACTGGGCGTTGTCAGAAATAAGCTCAGTGCGCAAGGATGATTCTTTGTCAATAATCGACACCATGGATTGATAGGAACCTTTAAGTCCAAAAGGATCTCCGTATACCTCGATGAAACCATTGGTGAAATCTACTTCCGACACGGTATCCTGCACCCAAAGTATGCTGTATTCATCAAATATGGCAAGGTCCCCTGTTTCATAAAATTCAATCAGTTTCCGGATTATTTTCCGTTGATATTCGTTTTCGGCTACCGGAAGGGCTTTCTCCAACCATTGAATAATTTGCTCTATGGCTTGAGAATACATTCCATCGAAACGCCAAACACGTTCTGTAACAGTTTCACCTGTTTTGGTCAACTGGGAGTTTAATCCCCACGATAGAGGGCGCTCATTGTCAGTATCCCGGAAACGTCCGTAGAATTCCTCCACCTCTTTTTGGGTTACATCATGATAAAAATGAGTAGCAGACTCCATGGCCATATCCACATCGGGGTCGAGGTTTACCTTTTTGGCATCAATTTCCGGATCAAACAGTATGGGGATAAGCTTGTAAATAAGGGTGTTGATGTTTTCTTCTCCATGAATGGGGAAATTTCCTGCCGGCGAGTTGTTGATGAGGTCAATAAAATATGCCTCTGAAAAGTCCGGAATGATTTTATTGCTGGAGTAATGATGATGTATGCCATTGGCCACAAATACCCGTTTGGCGTACGTGAGGAAGTTTTGAAAATCTATCGACTGCCGGTTTCCATTGTAATGTTTAATGATTTCCTCCAGGGTTTTGCGAATGGTGAGATTGTGCCGGTAGTTCTGATCCCAGTATATGTCTCTTCCTGATTGTGCTGCCTCGTGCAGATAATAAATCAGTGTTTTTTGCTGCAACGACAATTCATCAAAGCCGGGTATCTCGTAGCGTAAAATCCGGATGTCAGCAAATTGTTCTGTCTGGTATTGAAATGAATTCATATTATGATTGGATTTATCCTGACCGCATGCTGCCAGACTGATTACAGCAGTTGTGCAAACAATTTTTTTGAGAAGACGCATGGGGGTAGGAAGTTTATGTGAAGTTAATAATCACGGTGTTTGTTTAAAGATATTCTTTGCTTATGATGGCTTGTAATCTCGGTGAATCATCTTGGTTTTGGCCTTTCCTGGTATTGGTTAATTTTGCTGTATTGTTCTTCCTCCTGTTCGAGTTGTCTGCGATGGGATGCACTGATGGCTCTTTCTTCCAGTTTGTACAAATCGGGTTGGCCGGCATTTACCCAGGCAGTGTACCAGTAGTCGCCCACCGATTTCACAGCCCGTTGCATTTGTCTTTCCACCATGTGGTTCATGCCTTTTTCCATGGCGTCGGAGAACTCGCGGGAATAGGTTCGCACGGTGCTCTGGCCGCGCATTTCATGTGCCAATACAACATCCGGATTCATGGCAACCATCAGACTGTCAAATACCCTATAGATGGTATCCACTTTGAGGTGGCTTTCTTCAATCAGTTCCCAGGCCCTGTCAAGTGGTGATTCGATATATTCAGCCCTGCCCACGAAATAATTGTAGGAGTCGGCATACAGTTCCACAATCCTGCTTTCCCATAACGCATGAATACCTCTTTGTTCGGGTGTGCGGCCGTTGTAATAAAAGGTGGTATGCAAAGGAGTGCAGAGGTCAGCAACATAATGCCCCAGATGGGTGGCAGTGTAGAGGATACGATCCACATCATCCTCTTCAAAGGCGCGGGTAAGCCGGTACATCATGGTGTTTACATGCCAGGGCAATACACCGTAAAGCTGCAAGGTATCTTCCGTATATTTTTCCACGGCATCGTTCCAGCGTCGGGGCATGGAGTCAAACGGTTCAGGACCGAAATGGTCTATATCAATGTAATGACGTTGTGCTTCGCCCACTACTGCATGTGCCCTGCGGTCAGGGTCAATGGAACGCTCAGTGATGTATTCAATGTGGTGCTTGAAAAAGCCTACCATTTCAGGGGGTAATGTAAAAACGGCCATCCGGTTGATTTTGCGGTGGGCAAAAAAACCAAAGGAAAAAGCATCCAGGTGAGGCACCAGCAAGAGCAATCCGGTAATAACCAGCGTAAGAATTTTATGTTTTTTAATGGGCATAAACCAGATTTTTATCTGTAAACGTCTGAATAAGGGACTAGGTTTTTGGTTAATACCTTGTAATTCAGAAATCAACTTATAAAAATACGGCTTTTTGTCCAATTGCTGGCAGGTGCATGGGTGGGTTATGAAAATTTAGCAGGGACGGGCCGGTCCCTGAGCC
>CAZBGI010000037.1:0-33513 GCA_964491395.1 uncultured Bacteroidales bacterium
ATTATGCGGATTAGCGAATAACAAGGATAAATTTTATCCCTCCTCCAGTTGAAGATAGGGTCATGCGGGATGATTTTTTATCCTTTAACAATGGGTATGTTTCAGAGATTCTCGCCTCTTCTCCTTGCTCCTTTGATGGATGGGGGAATTCTTTGTTTGATTTATCCTTAGTACTTTGATGATAAACCAAAAATAACTTCTTTTACCATCAGTATTTTAACAGCCCATTTTGCCCCGTGCAGTGACACAAGATTTGTTTAGTGAAACCAAAGACTCAAAGAGACATGAGGAATTCAGCCAACAGCAAGAATTTTTTTCCCGGGGTGAGAATTCTAATCTTATAAGAGATAGAGCTAAAAACGGTTGAACTATAGGATGAAAGGGGTCTGTATTTTTGGCAAAAATACGGCTCTCCGACGGTAAATTTAATACCAGGTAAGCAGGTATCAAAATTTTTAACCTTTCTTCCCGGATAAAAAACGGGAGCCCGCCGATGCAGCAGGCTCCCGATTTATAAATACTTGTGAGAAGAACTACCGGGTCAGAATAATCTTGTTAAAATGGATGGTATTGTCCATAGTTAATCTCACGTAATAGATTCCGTTGGGCAGATGTTTAGCTCTGAAAACATGCTGTTGCTCTTCAAAAGCATTCACATCACCCTGGAACAAAATCTCTATCCTTTCACCAATCACGTTATAAACCTCCAGAGAAACAAATTGCGAGGTTTGGGGAGTGAAAGTTACAGTGGTTTGATTTTTGAAAGGATTGGGATAAGTAATAAGAATGTCATCTGCATCCGGGTTGTTATTGGCAGAAAGGACAATCTTCTCGTCTTCAAGCTCAGGAACATCAACACAAACATAAGCTATACATCCATTTGCATCAACTACCCTAATCATGTATTCACCAGGTTCCAGATCCCAGTACATCACACCTTGTGACTTGTTGACCACTTCTCCTTCCTCTTCGCCATTTTCGACACATTCGGTGAACAAGCAAACATTATAAGGCCCGGTACCACCGGTAATCATAGCCCATATTTCACCATTGTTCTCACCATAGTCAGCAGGCACGATGTCGTATACATCAATAACCAGTTCATCAGGTTCTTCCAAAGTAACGACTTCAGTTGCAAAACAACCGTTTTCATCTGTTACGGTCACAACATAGTCCCCTGCAACCAGGTTATAGAATGATCCTGACTCCTGTGGCTCTCCGTCATTGATAGAGAAGTTCAGAACCCCTGTACCTCCATATGCTGAGGCATGAATTTCGCCGTCATCATAACCATAGCATGTGATGTGCGTTAGTTCGTCTACCGTTAAAACAATTTCATCAGGATTCTCAAGCTCAAAGTCAAGTTCCTGAGGGTTGCATCCATTGGCATCTGTTACAATCCAGCTGTAAAAACCAGGAGCCACATCCTCAACGATATATTCATCCGTAAACTCAATCACGTTGCCTTCCCCAAGAGTAAGGAAATAGGGAGGTGTGCCACCTTGTGCAGAAACAAGAGCAGTGGTCACGCCGTTGTGGCAGAGGATGCTTTCGGGGTCTAACACATAATCAGCAGTAAATTCTTCGGGTTCTTCGATTTCGAATTCAAGGATAAACTCGCAGCCGTTTCCATCAACCACAATCCAGAAATAACTGCCTCCTCCCAATTCATTCAGGGTAACCTCTGTATCGAAGGAAGGTATTACAAGATTATCTTCGTCCACCTCCATATCATAGAGCATGTAAGGTCCGAATCCTCCTGATGCTGTTACTGTAACATCGGTTGTATAGCCATAGCACTCAATGGGATCGTAAGATTCTTCTGCAACAATTGGATCGGGTTGATCTAGTGTGAATTCAACGAGTACTGCACATCCATTGTTATCGGTAACCGTCCAGGAATAATCTGCAGCAAGAAGTCCGGATACCGGAGTTGTACCAGCCTCATCTATTTCCAGTTCAAATTCACTGTTGTTGTCAGAGAGCAGGTAAGGCTCAACACCGCCTTCAATGGTAAGATCTACCTCTGTATCACCACCAAAGCAGAGAATTTCTCCGGTTTCTACCTCTGCGGTAAGCAATGGAGGTTCTCCAACGGTAAAGGTGTAATCTTCGATACATCCATTGTCGTCAATGATTTCAATGGTGTAGGAACCTGCCGGCAAACCGGTAATCAGGTATGATCCACCATCTTCTTCTATTACAACGGGTTCTTCAAGTCCTGCCCATGTGAGGGTATAAGGTGCTGTACCTCCGGAAACAGTAACCTGGGCTGCACCTGTTGCTTCACCGTTACAATCTACATCAGTAACCTCAGCATTTGCTACGATGGGTTCGGGGAATTCAGGAACTGTAAATTCGAAGGGCTCTGAGAAGCATTCTCCCACCTGAAGTACTACAGTATAAGTACCGGGATTGAGACCACTCAGCTCTGCTACATTGGAAATGCTTACCACTTCTTCTCCATCGTAAATTACAAACTCTATCTCTTCACCATCTTCGGCTCCGGAATAGTTAATGGTAATACTGGCATCTGTCTGGAAGGGTTCTTCAAATACATTAAAGATGGTGATTCCATTGACATCATATCCATCACCATTGGAGAAGTCCTCTTCGTCAGACACGTCTACAATCCATACATACTTAGCCCATTCCAATACAAAGGATTCCTCTGTATCGGGATCAACGCCATTGGAAAGATCCAAACCATCTGTACGGCAAATCTCTCCCAGGTATGACCATGGTCCGCCAGGTTCCTGGGCAACCAACACGTCTGCTTTTTCGGGATAACTATCACAGTCAGGTCCGCCATAAGATGTTTCCACCACTTCGAAATCATCGCCTTCTCCATTATAAATCAGACATTCCACTTCCAGTATAATATCACCACCAAAACCAAGGGTGACATAGGTAATGGGTGGGGAATTGCTGTAATCGGGCATTCCCAGAGCATTCAGCGGATCGGTTCTGCTTTCTGCCACGGTTCCGTCACCATAAGTAGAGGTGCCCACATTATAATCCACTACTGCAACTGCCCAGGGCTCAGTACATAACGGGAAATTATCGGGTGCACAGAGTGGGATATCGGTATCTACATTTTCGATAACGATTTCGTCAGGCTGACCAATTTCGAAGGTTATTTCCTCAGGTCCGCAGTTTTTGGCATCAGTAATGACAACGGTATATTCATCGGCTCCCAGTCCTTCAAGGGTGAGCAAACCTTCATCAAAGGTTCCCATATCAGCACTATAGGGCATTGTACCTCCGGTGACTGAAATAAGTGCCATACCATCTTCATAGCCATAGCAGGTAGCGTCCATTGTTTCTGTCAGCTCGGCAACAAGGGGATCAGGTTGGGTCATTTCAAACTCAACTTCTGCTTCGCAGCCGTTGGCATCCACAATGGTCCAGAGGTATTCTCCGGCTCCCACCATCAGGGAAATTTCTTCCTCTTCAAAATCACCGGCAAATGCATCACCATCAAACAACTCATAGGGCGGTGTTCCACCCATAGCAAATACGGTTACTTCCGCCTCTTCGCCATAACAAGCAATTTCATCCGTTTCATAATTTGCTTCCAGCAAATCAGGTTCAGTTACCTCGAAGTCAATACTTCCTAGATCACACTGATTAGCATCATAAACACTAGCCACATATGAACCTGCAGGGAGCATAAAAACAAAAGTTCCGTTCTCCTCTATGGGTTCAAAGCCTTCTATGTTCACTGTATAAGGGGGTGTGCCGCCGGAAATTGATATGGCAACTTCAGCTTCACCACCATTACACAAAATATCATCAATGGATACTTCCGTAGATGGCTGATCGGGCTGGTCAATAACAAAATCCACATCTGTTTCACAACCATTGGCATCCACAACTGTCCAGTTGAAACTGCCAGCCTGAGCAGGAACATCTATCATACCATTATCAAAATCATCTACCAGTGTTTCACCATCAAAGAGCTGGTAAGGAGGAGTTCCACCTGTTGCAGTAACAGTAACAGTGGAGAAGTCTCCATAACAGAGTATTTCAGTAGCTTCATAGTCCGCTTCCAGCAATGTTGGTTCTTCAATATCAAAAGAAACATCAATAGAGCCACAGCCATTGGAGTCATCTATTTCCACGCTATAGGCTCCATCGCCCAGCCCATCAATAGTAAGCATATTTCCGTCAACTGTTCCCATATCAGCAGTGTAAGGAGGTGTGCCGCCTGAAATTTCCATCTCCACCCATCCGTTTTCATCGCCATAGCACAACGGATTTACAAGATTTACAATTTCTGCGGCCAACGGTTCAGGTTCGCCCACATAAACACATGCCTCAAAAGGACAGCCGTTTCCATCAAAAATTGTAATGGTATAATATCCGGGCAGGAGTCCTCCATAAGTTGCTGTCTGGGATTTATCAAGTATTTCATAATCATCTCCTTCCTCTTCGCATCCGGCTGAAATACAAATATTGAACGGCTTCACCCCATCCATAATGACTTCAATTATGCCATCATCTTCACCCGGGCAGGTAACATCCGTGATGTTAATCTCCACATCCAGTTCAGGACATGGGGCAGGCTGGGGTTCAACACTTCTGAACACGATATCATCAATGCCAAAATCATTACCACTTTCCACCTTGGTGGTTTCAATGATGGTAATGGTTGCAGTCTGAGACTTATCGGTGTTTGTCCAGGTTTTCTGAAACCATTCATTGGTAGCACCCGGAGCGATAAATATTTCTGTATAGGGAGTGTTATTGATCATTACAGAAACGTTCAGATTGGCCGGGGCAGTGGTGACCAGGCTGGAAAGCATGAAACTTAACTCATATTCTTTGTCCTCCTCAACCTCTACGGTTTGCTGCCAGACTATCCAGGTATCATCACAAGGGTCTTCTCCGCAAATTTCGGCATCGGTTGCACCATTGACAATAAGAAAATTTTCTCCTGTAAATGGTGAACCTGTAAAATTGGGGTGGAAATCACCGGGATCACCGGCGACTGTAAAACGACCTTCAGGGACAAGACTATTTGAGTCCCCTACTTCAGGATCAACAAATACATAGTCCGTGTAGAAATCTGCATATCCATCGGCAAAATCGCCGTTGACAATAAGATTCGGACCGTACAATTGTGCAGATGCTGTGGAATAACAGCATGAAAGCACAACAATTGTAACAATCGTTAACAATAGTTGAAGTTTTTTCATAATTGTTTGAATTAGGTGAGTAAAAATGTTAATGCACAGTGTAGGCCTGTTTTCCTTTAGTTAGCATGCAAAAGTTGGGAGGTAGGAAAAATCTGTTTTTACTGCTAAACAAAGCGTTTGAAAACTTCAATTGAGCAATTATTTAGACGTAAAACAGGTTTGCAGCTATAAATTTATGCCTTTGTTATCTCCTGCGCAATAGGTGAACCTACATATTTTTCCTTCAGGGTTTCCACTTAAATTATTTCCCAACATCGCGACTTCCCTTTTGATTATCAGCATGTTTGTTGTCGCAAATTGCCAATTGCTAAAAAAATCAAAAGCCCCTGCAAAACCCTTAAACACATACTTAAAGAATTATAAATCGTACTTATCTACACATATTTATATTTTGCCTAACGTATTGACAAGACAGGCTTTAACAGCTTATGCCCGTGGGTAAGGTATACTAGCCCACAAACTTTTTAGGCCTGAATGGGATTAAATGGTTAATTTTGTGTTTAAATCAAGTCAATTGCAACTATGGCAAATAAAATAATGGATCCCATTGGGAGACTAATGGGTTTAAGATATAAATCGCATCCCTGGCATGGTGTAGATATCGGGAAAAATGCTCCGGATGAACTTACCTGCTTTGTAGAAATGGTTAGTACCGATACAGTCAAGTATGAAGTAGATAAAGTAAGTGGTTATTTGAAAATCGATCGCCCCCAGAAATATTCCAATGTATTGCCCGCCATGTATGGATTTATTCCCCAAACCTTGTGTGCAAAGCTTACCGCGGAGTATGCCATTGAAAAAACCGGCAGAAAAGAGCTTGTTGGCGATGGAGACCCTTTAGATGTTTGCATTTTGACTGAAAAGTCCATATCGCATGGAGACATCCTGGTAGAGGCAATTCCTATCGGGGGATTTAGAATGCTGGACCACAACCAGGCCGATGACAAGATTATTTGTGTATTGAAGGATGATGCCGTATACGGAGCCATGAAAGATATTTCTGAGTGCCCAGAACCCGTGGTGGAAAGACTTAAACACTATTTTCTTACCTACAAAGATTTGCCCAACACAAAACTGGACGTTGAAATTACCCACACCTACGATTCTTCAGAAGCCAAGGAAGTCATCAACCGGACACTGGAAGATTACAGGGTAAAATTCGAAAATCTCGACAATCTTTTATCAACGGTGTAAAGTGCAATGCTATTTGTTTACTCAACAAGGTGAAGTTATACAGCCATCAGCAGTTTAAACATTTTCCCGGGCAAGCTGGCCACCACGCCTTTAAACTCGAGATTTAAAAGCAAGGATGAGGTTTTGCTGAAACCCAACCCTGATTTTTGTACCAGTAAATCGAAAGAACAGGTTTCATTGGCTTTCAGCAATTGGGTAATGATTTTTTCCTGTTCATTCAATTCAACAAACAATTGTTGTTGATTGAGTTTTTTGCTTTTCTTATTATTCATTTCCCAGCCCATTACATATTCAACATCACCGGCATTTTCGGCCAGGTGGGCTTTGAGGCTTTTTATTAAAAAATTACAACCCTGACTATAAAGGTCTGATGTTCTGCCCGGTACTGCAAAAACATCGCGATTGTAGGTATTGGCAATATTGGCAGTTATCAATGCACCTCCGGTTTTGGCAGCTTCAACAACGATTAATGCATCAACCATTCCGGCGATGATGCGGTTTCTTTTGGGAAAATTCTCCCTGTCGGGCAAGGTATTGCTCACAAAATCGCTAAGTAACCCCCCCCCGTTATCAATGATCCTGTCGGCAAGAGTCTTGTTCATAGGAGGGTAAATCCGGTCCAGGCCATGCCCCAAAACCCCAACAGTCTGAAGATTATTGTCCACTGCCCCCTTGTGTGCCCTGGCGTCCACGCCATAAGCAAGACCACTCACGATTAATGGATTAAACTTTTTTATTCCTTCAATAAACTCCTTGCATTTCTGCTTTCCATATTCGGTGATGCTGCGGGTTCCTACTATTCCTACAACCTTCTGTTTATTCAGATTGGCGGTTCCTTTATAAAAGAGCAGTATGGGGCCATCTTCGCAATGCTTCAACCTGTCGGGGTATTGGGTATCTGTATAAAAAAGGGGTGAAATCCCGTTTTTCCTGATAAATTCCATTTCCTGATCGACCCTGGAAAAAAAATCATGTTTTGCTACTGCTCCGGCTATGCTCTCTCCAATTCCCGGAATTTTCATCAACGTCTTTTTCCTTTCCTGGAAAACCCCTTCCACACCTCCGCAATAGGCGATGAGTTTTTTGGCCGTAATGCCCCCTACTTTGGGAATCATGGTAAGAGCAATTTGATATTTTAACAAGTCGTCTTTGTGCATAAAGATATTCTTACATCATCAAAGCATAGGTTTATTTACTTTTGACTACAGAATTCTCACACCCGTTCCGGTTGTAATTTTTTAACAAATTCCAATTCAAAAATAGGATTTTTCTTAAAGCAAACCTGTTTGAATGAAATATTTTATTCGTAATCCGGATAATTCTCATCCGTTTCAAATTCTTTTCGTACTTTGTTCTTCCTGATGAAACTTGCATGAGCACTACGCTCTCAAAAGGAAATGAATAAGGTCGTTTATGCAAGTTCCATCTAACCAATTATTTAGGCCAATTTTATTCTGATGAAAAGCCATGTTTTGATGCAACCGGAACCCCACATATTAATATGCCCCCTCAACTGGGGACTTGGCCATGCTACCCGTATGATTCCCTTGATAATGAGTTTTCTGGAAAAAGGGTGCAGGGTTACCGTAGCATCTTCTGGTGCCCCACTCCGATTGCTTACCAGAGAATTCCAAAACAAGATTAATTATACCTCTTTCCCGGGAACTGAAATTCGCTACGCAAGGGGAGATGCAATGATGTTCAAAATGGCACTGAAGCTTCCTGCTCTGTTATGGAGTATGAGAAAGGAGCAAAAAACTATTTCCCGAATGATACGGCGGCATGAGCCCGACATTCTTATCTCCGACAATCGCTATGGGGTCCGATCGAAGCAAGTATTGTCCGTATTTGTAACCCATCAGCTCAGAATTCAATTGCCTGCAAGTATAAAGTGGCTGGAGAACAGTCTGAACCATATTAACCGTTCTCTAATAAAAAAATTTGAATTGTGTCTGGTACCTGACATGCATGAATACCCTGGCCTGGCTGGCCACCTTTCTCACGAACCCTTGCTCTCCAATCTGATATATACCGGAATATTAAGCAGATTTGCCCATTTGCCCTCACCCGCAAGCCATCCCCTTGATATGCCGGAACGTTTTCTGCTGGTGATTCTTTCCGGTCCTGAACCACAGCGAGGCATTCTGGAAACAATGTTGAGAAAGCAATTGCAGAAATACCCTGTTGTGTGGTTTTTGGGATTACCCGGAAAGGAGGAAGCCATAAAATCGGGAAATCATATATTTTACAACCATGCTTCCACTCACATTATGGCCAATTACATTCAAAAAAGTGAGTTGGTAATCTGCAGATCGGGCTACAGTTCTGTTATGGATCTTTGTGTTTGGGGTAAAAAGGCCGTAATGATTCCTACTCCCGGTCAAACCGAGCAGGAATATCTTGCCGCTCATTTGCATGCTTCGGGATATATTGCGGCTTTGCCACAAAACAAAATCCACCGGATAGACCTATCTGTTGAGGAAGCAAAACAAAAGAAGGGACTTCCTGTTCCCTCAAATCATACATCTGTTGATGAAACCGTGGAATTTCTTCTTCACCAGTTGAAGAACCGGCAAAAAAAGCAGAAAAACACGCTCCAAAGACCAAAAGTTAGTGGGTTTTGGTCATGGTTTGCGGAACCGCAATAATAAAATCAGCCATTCCGGCATTGTCCTCCTCAAGGGTTTCTATCTGTGTTTGCTCTACTGTGCTAATGGTTATGTATCGCAGCTCGGGCTTCTTCCTGAGCAAATACCAGACTATCCCTTCATAATTATTGGAATGATATGCCCCGTGAAAGTGAATTAATACATGACCCGGAGTAAGGCCTGCAAGAATAAAATGCGCCATTGTTGCATCTTTGATGGCCTGGGCTTTGGGGAAGTTTTCATTGGCATGCGCCGGCATGCCGCCCATTTCCAACATAGCCTTGTATGCAGGAAGATTGGGGTCGTAAGCTACCGGGAGGGGGGCAACAAAAGCTTTGGCATCATCGCTGAGGTTCTCAAGTCCTTCAAATCCTTCCCTGTTGACCAAGGCAGCATAACGCCGGGGAACATTGGTAGCCAAAAGCTTTAAACCGTTCTCCCGGGCGAACTCCACCAAAGGCTTTATATCGGTGCTGTAATTATTCCACAGGCGTGCTTCTGCCTGAAAATTCCTTTCTGCAATCAAACCGGAGAAATATTCGTCAATCAACAGTTGATTATCCGCCTCAAACATCTCCATGCCCAAAATCAGATTTCCTTCTTTCCCGGCATGCAGTGCCATGGAAAGTTCAAACTGAAGCCAGTGACTGATGGGATTGTTATGAAGTTCGCCGAAAAGCACTACTTCTGAATCAACAGCCTGCTGTTTCATCATTTCAAACGTAACTGCCTCACCTTCTTTACTGAATATCTGGTAAGCTTTTAAATCCTGTGCAGACAGGGCTATGGTATTCAAAAATAAAAAAACTGAAATAATACCGAACAAGATGGGTTTTTGCTTTACCATATTTCTATCCTTTTTTAAATTGATTAACCTATTGACTAATTAATTACCTGACACACATTTCCAGGATAATAAATATCATTATACCAGGATTTTTCGCCGTCTTTCTGATCTATAACATGCCAAAACAAACAATGTTTAGTGTATTAAGAAATTGCCCATACGCAGTTGGATTAACCATCGGCAGTGCCAGTTTCAGCAGAAGCAGGCATAACAGAATTATCATACAGGGATGGCATGGTACTTTTTATAATTGTCCCAAATCTTCGGCGGTAAAAGAAAGGGGCAACAGATCCCGAACTTTATCAACCAGGTAAATCTTGCCGGAAGCACCGCTTAAAATCATCCGGATAGGCTCCTTTTGGTTGTACTCGTATTCAAGCAACACTTGCCGACAGGCTCCGCAGGGAGAAACGGGATAATCTGGTTTGTTTTCCCCTGACTTTGCGCTTACAGCGATGGCCTTAACCTTTGCGCCAGGGTAATTGGCAGCAGCAGAAAATATAGCCACCCTCTCGGCACATAGTCCACTGGGATAAGCCGCATTTTCCTGGTTGCTCCCTTTTACTATTTCACCATTATCAAGTAAAATGGCGGCTCCAACATAAAATCGCGAATAGGGTGCATAAGCATTATCGATCATGCTGCGTGAGCAGGCAATTAGATTTTGATCTTCGGAAGACAATTCAGAGGGATCTTCAACTTCTGTTATTTGAAAGGGTATTTGTATGGGTTTCATCAAGCTTTACTTCATCTGTTTATAATTTGATTAAATCGATCAGATAGGACATCAAATTAGCTTTCACTGTATCGCAGACTGATTTAGAATCAATCATTTATGTGTGAGTTTACAGCTTAATCATGGATGTTCCGGTATTGCTTTCTAAGAGCAACTTACTGCAATTGCTCTGCAATACAGGGTGGTAAAAATAAGCATATCTGTCAGCATAACAAAAAAATATGTTATAATTTGCAGAGCACTAGGAGGCGAACAAAGAAGCTGGCAGATATGTGTCAAAAAAATCAAACAAAACACATATAAACCTGTTAATAAAATATAGAAGCAAGAAAAACATCTTCAACCATTTGAAATGGCTCAAATTTTCCCTATCTTTGGTTGACTTAAAAAAATTAATTTTCAGCGATAAATACTATGTATTTGTTTAAATTATTGTTTAACTTTTAAATTCTAAAACTATGGATAATTCAACAGGAAAAGCCTTGGTAGGTTTTATTGTAGGAGCAGCCGTTGGTGTTGCAGCAGGCTTATTGTTTGCACCCAAAAAAGGGGAAGAAACCCGCAAAGAAATTAAAAAGAAAGCTGATGAGATCAGCAAGGAAGTAAACGCCAAAGTAGGAGAAAAGCTGGACGAAATGAAAGGCTACGTACAGAATTTAGCCAACGATGCCAAAACAAAATTCAAAAAAGTAGAAGACGCTTAATTCGCTTGATGTCTGATATTTAAGGCTGTATTTTTAATCCGCGTCGCAATATTCTAATGGCTTTTTAATGGAAAAAAAATCATTTTTTGGAAACATTTCCGAGATCAAGGAAAATTTATTGGTTTACCTGGAAGCAAAGCTTTCATTGTTTACACTTCAGGTATTTCATAAAGCAGTCAAAGCACTCACAGTTTTAGTTACCATCAGCACAGTTATACTGTTTTTATCACTTGCTCTGTTGTTTTTTTCAGGAGCTGTAGTATTACACATCGGTAAACTTTTGGAAAGCTATGAATTAGGCTTAGTGATTGTAGGAGCTTTTTACCTGATTCTCGGAATTGTTTTCTTTTTTCTGAAAAAACAGATTTTCAGTCGCATTATTATCAGATACCTTGTCAGCGTTTTCTTTAAAGATGATGAGGATGAAAAAACTAAAAATTGAACACCCTAACCCTATCCTAATATGGAACAAAGGCGATTCAGCAAATTTAGAACATTAAACGATATTAAACTTGAAAAAGAACGGTTGCGCTATGAAATGCTCATTGCTGAAAACCGGTTGATGGAAAATTTTCACTCCATCAATAAACTTATTACCCTGACTCCTCTTTTTTCACGAATAACCTACGGATTTCAAGTGGCTCAAACGGTTTATCACAGATTCCGAGACATAATTGACAAATTCTCTTCCTGGAAAAAAAAGAAAAAGAATAAAAAGAGAAAATCAACAGGAGACAATAAAATGGAAGAATAGCCTTTTATTCATTAAATCTTTTGTTTTCCAAAAAATTCACACGCATCTTAATAATTTCAGGCCTGTTTCCTACCCTGACCGGAGGCCCCCAGGTTCCTACTCCGTTAGACACAAATACATGCATGTTGTCAATTTTACCGTAGCCTCTGCTTATGGTATAAATGGCAGAAGTTATATAATTCAACGGCCATATTTGTCCATGATGCGTATGTCCTGAAAACTGTAAATCAACACCCAATGCAGCAGACTTCTCCAGGTTAAACGGCTGGTGATCGAGCAATATAAGCGGATATCGGGAATCGGCTTTGCTAATAAGGCTATCCAATGGAAGCCGTTCTTGTCCCGAAAAACGGGATTTGTCCCGATCTTCACGCCCAATAACATAAAAACTGTCATCTATCATGATTACGCTGTCCCTGATAATTTCCAGCCCATAATTCTTAAGGTATTCATAAGCCGGTTCTGCTCCTCCTATATATTCATGATTGCCCATTACTGCATACACTCCCAGGGGAGCCTTGAGTTGCTCCAGGGTAACCCCTGTATTTTGTTTTAAAACCGGGCCCAAATCTTCATCCACCACATCGCCAACCAGGAAAATAATATCAGGGTTAAGCTCCTGCACCATACTGACTATTTTTTTCAAATGCCCGTTTCCTATCAATGTTCCCAAATGTATGTCAGACAACATAACGATGTTCAAATCTTTCCTTCCATTGGCATTTTTGGCAATATGCACATCCAGGGATCTCACCACCGGATAGAGGGTATTGATGTACCCTGCCACAACCGTCACCAAAACAATAATCGTAATACCCGAGAAAAGAACGAACTTCACTTTATCATATTGAGCAGTAATAAAATGAGGAAAAAAAGGAATAACAGAGTTGATGAGACGCACTAAATCAATCAAAACCACCGCAAGAAAGAAGTAAAACATCGCAGCCAGCCAGAAAGAACCGGTCCACACCAGGATATCGCTGACAGTTGATAAATAGTAACGTTCGAGGATTCGCCCGGCTACATAGGTTGCAGCCAAACCCCAGAAAAGATACGGCATTATTAATTTTATGGCAGAACCATCAGGCAGAGCCTGCATTCCTCTTATGAAAATATAAAAGTTTACCGCCATGTAAACTGACAGTACTATGGCATAAAAGATCAAAAAAGTCATTTTTCTCATAAATTAAAAAAATACTCACCTTTTAACGACTAACCTTTGCAATTGTTTAGCAGGAATGAAGCGGAAAGCCTTTCAAGTTGTATTAAAAAAATCAAAATACGTTAACCCTCCGGGAAGCACTTGAACAAAGCAACGCCGGAGTGAGTTAAAAAGACTAACGAAAGCAACCTTAAAAAACTGAGAAGCAACACATTTTTACAACGCTATCATTATGGATCTAAAAGATAAAATCTGCATTATTACCGGTGCCACATCAGGTATAGGCAAAGAAACAGCAAAAGACATTGCCAAGCAAGGGGCTGTTGTAGTATTGCCTGTTCGTGATTCTCTGAAAGGAGACATACTCAAAGACGAAATACTGGCACAAACCCCTGATGCCCTTATCGACTTAATGCACTGTGACCTTGCATCTTTTGATTCAATCAGAGAATTTGCAGCAGCATTTAAAGAAAAATACAAAAAGTTACATCTACTTATCAACAATGCCGGTATATGGGAAACCAAAAGGAACCTTTCGGCAGATGGTATTGAGAAAAACTTTGCTGTAAACCATCTTGCTCCGTTTTTGCTTACCCATTTGCTGCTCGATACGATAAAAAACAGTGCCCCGGCCCGTATCATTAATGTTGCCAGTAATGCCCACAAACAGGGCAAAATACAATTTTCTGATTTGGAATATGAGAAAAAATATTCAAGCTTTGGCTCTTATGCGCAGTCAAAACTGGCCAACATCCTGTTTACCAAGAAACTTTCCCAAAAGCTCAAAGGTACAGAAGTTACTGCTAACTGCCTGCATCCCGGTGTAGTAAACACCAATTTGTTTGACAAGATGCCAGGAGTGCTCAAAAGTATTATGAACTTGTTTATGATATCCCCCAAAAAAGGAGCCCAAACCACCTTATACCTGGCTACTTCTCCAGAGGTAGATCACATCAGTGGGGAATATTTTGCCAAATCCAAACCAAAAAAACCTGCTCCCGCAGCTTTGAGGCAGGATATTGCTGACAAACTCTGGGACATAAGCGAAAAATATGTCGGAATTCAATAAGAAAGAAAATCATCTCAGCGGACAAACAAGCCCCTACCTTTTACAACATTTGTATAATCCGGTAGATTGGCACCCCTGGGGACCTGAAGCGCTTAACAAGGCACAAAAGGAGAACAAACCCTTACTGATTAGTATTGGCTATTCAGCTTGCCACTGGTGCCATGTTATGGAGAAAGAATCCTTTGAAGATCAAGAAGTGGCCACCTTGATGAACAACCACTTTGTTTGTGTCAAGGTAGATCGGGAAGAAAGACCTGATATTGACCATTTGTACATGAATGCTGTTCAGTTGATTTCTCAAAGGGGAGGCTGGCCGCTTAACTGTTTCGCATTGCCTGATGGCAGGCCTTTCTGGGGAGCTACCTACTTCCCTAAAGACCAATGGATAAGCATCCTGGAGAGAATCCGGCATCTGTATGAACACCAATACAGTGACCTGCAAGATCAGGCCGACAAACTTACCGAAGGACTCAAGCAAAGCAGTACCCTCCCCATCCGGGAAGAGCAAGCAACACAATTACCGGCAGAGGTTTTGGATAAAATGGCCAAATCCATTCTTCACAACATCGATATGACAGAAGGCGGCACACAGGGAGCACCTAAATTCCCGCTTCCTGCTATTTATCAATTTTTACTTCACTATCATCATCAAAACCCTGACGAGGAAAACGCTGCCCGGGCTGTACAACTAACCCTTACCAAAATGGCTTTAGGAGGTATTTATGACCAGGCAGGGGGTGGTTTTGCACGCTATTCCGTGGATGAGCACTGGAAAGTACCCCATTTTGAAAAAATGCTCTACGACAATGCCCAGCTGATAAGCCTGTATGCCAAAGCCTACAAAGCAACGCCTTCCCATATTTACAAGCAGGTAATAGAAGAAACTGTTTCCTTCGTTAAAAGAGAACTTACCTCTGCTGACGGAACTTTTTATTCCGCCCTGGATGCTGACAGCGAGGGAGAAGAAGGAAAATATTATGTATGGACGGAAAAACAGTTCCATGAGCTTTTAGGCCCGGAAGCCCCATTGGCCATCGAATATTATAATGTGGGTGGTAAGGGTTTCTGGGAAAAGGGAAACAGCATTCTTCTGCGCGACAAAACCGACGAAGAAGTGGCCCTTGAATGGAATATGCCGCTTGAGATGCTTCAGAAAAAGGTGGAGTCCTGGAAACAGAAACTGCTCTTTGAAAGAGAAAACCGAATCCGGCCGGGGCTTGACAATAAAGTTCTTGTCTCCTGGAACGGACTTATGATTGAGGCTCTTGCCGTGGCTTCCACTGCTTTGGGGCAACAGCAGTGGAAAAAAGATGCCGAAAGAGCAGCAGATGGCATTCTTAAGAAGGCCATGCAAACCGATGGCCGGCTCTTCCATACTTTAAACGATAACCAACCTGCCATAGATGGGTTTCTGGAAGACTATGCCTCCATGATACAGGCGCTCATTACACTTGGTCAGGTAGCCCATAGCGAAACCTATTTTTCTCAGGCAAGGAAGTTGCTCGAATACACGCTGGATAATTTCTCTTCCGAAAACACCATTATGTTTTCGTTTTCGTCATCAAAAGGCGAGCAACTTGCAGCTCCTTATTATGACTTCCATGATAATGTGATTCCATCAGCCAACAGCATCATGGCACGAAATCTTTTTTACCTAGGTCATATTTACGAAAACCTCCAATGGATAGAAAGAAGCCGGCAGATGTTATTCACAATGTCGGACCAGCTTCAACAACATGGAGCCTGGACTGCCAACTGGGGTATTTTGGGGTTACATCTACAGAAAGAGTTTTTCACACTGGCAGTCTGTGGAGAAAACGCAACGGAACCAGCTTCCGCCCTCCTCTCACAATACCTGCCCGATACCTTGCAGGTTACCGCCACCACCAAAGAATCGTCTCTGCCCGTATGCCAAAACAGATGGGTAAAAAACCAGACGCTTATTTACCCATGCACTTCAAGGGAATGCCTGCCCGCTGTTGGTTCCGCCCGGGAAGCAATAGATATTTTGAATTCCTGATGGTTTTTGTTTATTTTTGATTTTTCAAAAATAAGGAGAAACCTAAAAAATAGTTGTGATGGAACGAAACCAGGCCCTGGACCTCTTAAAAGAGCATGTGAAAAGTGATAAGATGATAGCTCATTGCCTTGCATCCGAGGCGGTGATGCGTGCCATGGCCGAGAGGCTTGGCGAAGAGGTGGAAAAATGGGGGCTGGCAGGCCTGCTTCACGATTTGGATGTAGAGTTTACCGCTCACGACATGCATCTGCATGCCATGGAAACAGCCCGGATTTTGCGCGAACACCAGATTGATGATGACATTGTAGAGGCCATAATGTTACACAATGAAGATGCCGCGCATGGCAGAACAAGAACTGATAAATTCCACCATGCACTGGCCGCTGGCGAAACCATTACCGGTCTTATTACTGCTACCGCATTGGTGTATCCCGACAAAAACGTACAAAGTGTAAAACCCAAATCTATCCTCAAAAGGATGAAACAAAAAGCGTTTGCCGCCTCCGTAAACAGAGAGAACATAATGGAATGCGAGAAGGCAGGAATACCCCTGGAAGAATTTGCAGAGCTGGCATTGAATGCTATGAAAAATATGGAACATAACAAATAACTCCGCTAACAATAAAACAAATCAATATTAACAACTTCACCGGGGTGAAGGTTATTCATTACCTTAGGCTGAATAACAATTTTGACCTGCTCCCGCGATTCTCGGGACAAAAACGGAAGCCTCGGCAGAGATCCTATTGAGGGAGACAGAGGCGGATTGTTCTGAAGATTGCCTATTTTTTCAGCAATTCCATATAACCCACCATTTCAAATCCGGCATGTTTTCCGGTATCCTGAAAAATTGTTTTTCCCTTTTTGTCTTTGACGTGAACATGAATTTCTGCATCTATGCTTTCATGAATCATCCGCTCCATATTGCCAAACACAGGAGCTTTTAACCCACCGGTGAAGGTCTTACCAAAATGACTTGAAGATTTTACAGCATGCACGTCAATAATATACTTTTTTCCCCTGATGGTTAATTGCACATCTTTATCAGAATAGCGGAAATCTTTGACTTGTGCACCGGTGTAAGTGGCAAAGGAGATAATACTGTCTTCATGGAAAAGAAAACCCAGGAATCCGGTAAATGTATTGCCTATCCAGGGTATACGCGCCACCGACATCATAAAGGAAGTGCCTTCCTGTCCAAAATGATTGGACTGCATCCAAACCCAGGCTTTGGGCATGGAAGAGCCCCAGTCTTTTTCAATATACCCTCTCCCCTGTTCAAAATTGAGGGTAGTGTTGTTATGCATAATTTCTCCGTGCAAAAGGTGATCCAGGCTCACCACCCCATGATAACACTCCATTGAAGGAACATACCGGTACCATCCCATGATGCCGGGACGTTTGTACCATACAGGATATTCTTTCACATCTTCAAACGATATCACTCCCTTAAAACGATCTTTCCCATTGTCCATGTCGAGTACAAGCATCTTATCAGAAAAATAACTCTGCCCTACACATATTTCAAACCCGGAAGAAGAGAAAGAAAAAGAATCAGCTGGATAACGGTAATAATAGGTATCTCCTGTTTGTCCGTTAATGACCTGTATAAAAGCATGTTCATCACCATTTACCAGTGAAACTCCCGGTATAAAGGCCCAGGTATTTTTTCCGTCAGCACTCACATTTTTAAAATACCAACCCTCGAAATAGTTTTCTGTTTCGCGGTTGCCCTGAAACCAGGGTGGATTCAGAATTTTCCTCTTCTCATAGGAAAAAAAAGATTGCAAGGGTCTTCCACCGGATTGTAAGGTATAGAAAGCAGTTTCTGTTGCTTTACCGTTTGATTGTTGGCTCATATCTCGACTTTTTTTACTAACGTTTTTTTGGGGCAACCTTTCTTCCTCACACAGATATTGCCATTTGTCAGGGTTGTGTCATTGCTTCGGGTTGCTTTTCAACTTATTCTGTTCTACGCAAAAAACATCATCGGGTTTTGAATGGATAATGCATTTCAGTCCACAAGACAGGTCTGCTATGCGACAAAGCCCTTGAAATAACATTTTCAAGCGTGTATCGTTGGTTTTCAGTAATAAATATAGTTTCGAGGTAGCGGGCAAGGGACATTTTTCTTCCCTCAAATCCTTTCTCCATCGGGTAATTGATGTCTTCCTGTAAAACAATCCACTTAAGAGAGCAAAACAGCTCTTCCAATGTCAAATCTCTGGCATTTCCCTGGCGGTTATAGCTTTTTCGCCCATGGGCACCTTGCACCCTGTCAAGCAAAGAACTGTGAGGAGCTATGCTTGTATAGCACAGCCTACCGGCCCGGAAATCCGGTTCCATTCTGCCCTCTCTGAAAAAATCAATCAAAGCTTGTCTCATGTTCACACCCTTCATATTGCCATACATGATTTTATTGTAAATATCAGTGATGATATTGGCATGCGACAGGGAGGAAGCAAAACCCTCTCTTTTCAAATCTACGCGGTAATCAAAAATAACTCCCCCGGGAATGATCCTGGCTTTGTAACCCGGAAAAGAAATCAAAATTTCTGTTCCATCGGAGCATCGTTCAACAACTATTTGTGAAACATGCCGTTTATTTTTACGCACATTTTCCGTAAAATCATGTTGCTGAAAAATTTGCTGCAATAATTTTCTCCCTTGTTCAAAATTCATGTATATGTCCGGCAATGAAAGAAATTTTACCTTTATGTGTAATTTATGGACCCAGAATGCTACTTGTTTTTAGTATTATCAGACAAGTTGAAAATAAAAAAACATCAACAACACAAAGTTAAAAATTAATGACAATTCATACATTTAAAAGCCTCCTTGTTTCTTTTGCAGGGTTCTGGTTTACAATACTGGTTTTACCGGCCCAGTCACAGGTACAGGTGAAAGGCAGGGTTTCAGACGCATCTGACGGGAAACCCCTGGCATTTGTGCATGTTGTAGTAGCCGAAAGCCAACAAGGCACCATGACGGATATTGACGGATACTTCTCCTTGCAAATTCCAGAAGGTAAGGATTACCTTCAGCTTTCTTACGTGGGCTATTACGGTCAGGTTTTCGAGATTGATTTTGGGAGGGACATACAACAAATCACTATGCATCAACGACCTTACCAACTTGATGAAGTAGTGGTGTACCCCGAAGAGAACCCTGCTCACCGAATCATCCTCAACGCCATAAACAACCGCAGCAACAATGATCCCGAAAAGCTGGAGTCTTTTACTTACAAAAGTTACAATAAATTCCTGGCAACCTTCGACCGGGATTTTTATTATGACAGATGGCTGATGACGGGCGATTCCAGCAATTACCGTATCCTGGATATGATTGACCAAAGACACATCTTCATCATGGAATCGGTAACTGAGCGGAAGTTCCTTTCTCCCATCCTCAATAATGAAACAGTTATAGCCAACCGGGTATCGGGGCTTGAAAACCCCATGTTTACCATGCTTGCCACAGAGCTTCAACCTTTTTCATTTTATGGCACTTCGATTGTTCTGTTGGGAAACGATTATCTGAGTCCACTCAACAAGGCTGCCTTTAACCGTTATTTTTATCACCTCGAAGACACCCTCTATCAGGATGCAGACACGGTCTTCGTCGTGCGGTATCGCCCTGGCAGAAACACCAATTTTGAGGGATTGAAAGGTTTGCTGTACATCAATTCACAGGATTGGGCAATACAAAACGTCATAGCAGAACCTGCCCGTGATATTCGAAGCGGACTGAGTTTCAAAATTCAGCAGAAGTACGAACTGGTAGACGGGCAACAATGGTTTCCCGTTCAGCTTAATACCGACATCGATGTTTTCAACCCCGAAGCAATCGACCCAACGGCCATGGTTCCTTTGCGTATGCTGGGGCGCAGCTACATCAGAAATATTAAAATAAACCCACCCTTGCAACGAAGAGATTTCAGCAGCTTCTCCGTTGATTTTGACCCCCATGCCAACTCCCTCGCTGATCAATACTGGAATGGGTTACGGCCAGACTCTCTTTCTCTGCGTGAACAAAACACCTATAGTTTTATGGATAGCCTGGGCAAAGCGAATAATCTGGACAGAATTTTCAGTATTCTGGAACCTGTCGCTTTTGGAGAAATTCCTTTTGGATTTGTCAATATTCCCATCAACAGCCTTTACCGGTTTAACGAATTTGAGGGTCATCGACTGGGACTGGCCCTGAAGACCAACCGCAGATTTTCAGAAAGATTCCGTCTGGGGGCCCATTATGCCTGGGGAACACGCGACAAACAGGAAAAATACGGGTACTTCGGTGAAATCATTTTGCACAAGAGCAGGGATTTGCGTTTGGGAGGTTCTTTCCAGTTAGATGTAGCCGAAAGAGGAGGAACAAAACTGATGCGTCAACAGTTTTTGCTAAGCACCGCGCTCATCCGGAATCTAAACATGAACAAAATGGATTATACCCAAAGAGCTTCAGCATATCTTTCCTTTATGGCTTTCCGCAATTTTCTTACTACTGAGATAACTGCCAGCCGTGGCAAGACCTCATGGACAGACACCTACTTTTTCGCCCCGGGACAAAATGAACCGGGTGTACGTTCCTACCGTTTCACGGAGGCAAGCCTTCGGATGCGTTTTGCCTACGGAGAAATACACATGAACACTCCCACGAAAATTATACGTCTGCCTTCAAATTCCCCGGTGCTATATTTCAATCTTTCCAAAGGCTTTGACAATATAGACCACGGAGAGCTTGATTATTGGAAGATGGAGGCCGCTATGGAAGCAAGTTATTCCATACCGTTGCTGGGCAGGCAAACCTGGTTGATGGAAGCAGGCTGGACGAACCGTCCCGATCTCCCCTGGCCTTTGCTTTTCACAGCCAAAGCCGGAAACCGGAATTATTTGTTTGCATCGCCTTTCAGCTTTGGCACCATGCATATGAATGAGTTTGCAGCCAGCCGTTTTGCTTCGGTTTTTTTTCAGCACAACTTTCAAAATCTGTTATTCAGAAGACCCGGTTATGAGCCTGAGCTGGTACTGATTTCCAATGCAGGAGTGGGAATTTTGAAAGAAGAACAAATGCACATTCTCATGAAGAGCCAATCGTGGGAAAAAGGATATTTCGAGTCGGGATTTGCCATCAACAAAATTCTGCCGCAACGTTGGATACGGCGCATTGTTTTAGGTCTGAGTCCGGGCATCGAGGTCCTTTACCGATACGGTCCTTATTCGCTGCCCAACCCCAAAGATAACTTCACTGTCAAAATCAGCATGATAACTTCTTTTTAAGTAATAAAATTTATTAGCTTTGCAATTCATTTTTCAGCATGGCACGTCAGGAAGAAATCATTATCGGAAGACGACTTAAAACCTCCTATATCTCAACGGTGGTAAGCATTACCCTGGTACTTTACGTACTCGGGTTTTTGGGCATTATCATCATGCACACACAAAAACTTTCTGAGCATATCAAAGAAAACATTGGTTTTTCTATTGTGCTCATGGACAATGCTCGTATCGCTGACATCAATCATTTACAAAAATCGCTGGATGCCTATGATGCCGTAAAGTCAACCGAATTTATTTCCAGTGACAAGGCAGCCGAGGAATTGACCGCAGAGTTGGGAGAAGATTTTGTGGATTTCCTGGGATATAACCCTCTGTTTCCCTCTATTGAAGTAAAACTCAATGCTGCATGGGCCAATCCGGATAGCCTTGGAAACTTTGAGCAAAGTGTATTGCAGAGCAACATTGTAAAAGAGGTAGATTATCAGAAAAACCTGGTGCATATTGTCAATGAAAACGTGAGACGAATAGGATTTGCGTTGCTAATGTTTAGTATTCTCTTATTGGTCATTGCTTTTACCCTGATAAACAACACCATACGATTAAGCGTGTTTTCCAAGAGATTTTTAATCAAAAGCATGCAATTGATCGGAGCTACCCAATCCTTTATTCGCAAACCGTTCGTAATTAAAGGCGTAATCCAGGGGTTAATTGGTTCGGTTATAGCCATAGCCTTGCTGCTCGCCACCCTTTACGGTGCTCAGCAATCGGTGCCTGAACTGGTAGATTTCCAGGATATTGAAATGCTTTTCAGCCTTTTCGTGCTGGTTATTATTCTGGGCATTGTTATCAGCTGGATTTCCACCTGGTTTGCCGTGAAGAAATATTTGCGCATTAAAACAGACAACTTGTATTTATACTAAAATTTTTTCCATGGACAAGAAACCTCAAACTGACTTCATATTTGACCGTACCAAATACATCATCCTCATTGTTGGACTGCTGGTCACTGCCCTGGGCTTTATCCTGATGATTGGAGGAGGTAGCGAAAACCCCAATGAGTTTAGTTATGACTTGTTTAATTTTCGAAGGCTAACCCTTGCTCCTTTTCTGGTTCTGCTGGGTTATGCCATCCAGATATACGCTATATTGAAAAGCAAGAAACAGTAGCTTTCAAATCTACCCAAAAAAAGCAGTAGACCCGGCAACTACCGGGTTTTCCTTTGCCTGCATCATACAATGGCACCTTAATCTTCATTTTACACAAAAATATGAATTGGATTGAAGCACTGGTATTGGGTCTGTTACAAGGCCTTACTGAATTTTTGCCCGTAAGCAGCAGCGGCCACCTGGAACTGGGAGCTGCCTTGTTTGGCCTTGAAGAAGACAACCTGACTTTCTCCATTATTGTACATGGAGCCACATTTCTGAGTGTGCTGGTTGTTTTCAGAAACGACATCCTGAACCTGATTCTGAATTTCTTGAAATTCCAGTGGAATGCAGAAACCCGGTTTATTCTGCTGCTTATTGCATCAGCTGTCCCTGTGGGGCTTACGGGAATATTGTTCAAGGAGCAGATTGAAAGTATTTTTGAAGGTCGAATTGTATTTGTTGGAATTATGCTGTTGATTACGGCAACACTGCTGTATCTTACGCGGCTTGTCCCCAGGCAACACAAAGAAATAGGTCTGAAGAGTGCTTTAATAATCGGACTGGCCCAAACCCTGGCCGTTCTTCCCGGCATCAGCCGAAGTGGCGCCACTATCAGTACTGCTTTGTACTTGGGTATTGACAGGGAAAAAGCCACCCGTTTTTCTTTCCTGATGGTACTGATACCGATATTTGGGGCTTCCTTATTGGAGTTGATTGACCTTTATAAAGCTACAGGACCTGCATCCATCAGCAATCTTTCCCTTATTATCGGGGCAGTGGCGGCATTTTTTTCGGGTTTGCTTGCCTGTAGCTGGATGCTTCAAATTGTTAAAAAAGGAAAGCTGGTTTATTTTTCGGTATATTGTGTTATTGTTGGAACCCTGGCGATACTCTCCGGCCTGTTTTAACCCCTAATGTTTTATCATAAATGACAGAAAAATCAATGCTTGCAGAGGAATTTGCAGCCGGTAAATTATTGCTTATTGACAAACCCCTCCACTGGACCTCCTTTGATGCAGTAAACAAGATAAAATCTTTGCTGCGCCACAAACTGGGATTAAAAAAAATCAAGGTGGGTCATGCCGGAACACTCGACCCGCTGGCTTCAGGTTTACTAATCATTTGCACGGGCAAAATGACCCGCAGAATTGACGAATACCAGGCACAGGAAAAGGAATATACCGGCACATTTTATATCGGAGCAACCACGCCCTCTTCAGATCTGGAAACCCAGCCTGACCAAACTTTTCCCACAGACCACATCAGCCTGGAACTGGTAAAGAATACTGTGAGGAAAAACTTTACCGGAGCTATCCGGCAGATTCCCCCTTTGTTTTCAGCAAAAAAGATTGAAGGCAAGCGTGCCTATGAGCACGCAAGGGCAGGAGACCTGATTGAGCTCAAAGCCAACGACATCATGATTCATGATTATGAGATTACCCGTTTTGAATTGCCCGAAGTTGATTTCCGGGTAGTATGTTCCAGGGGGACTTATATCAGGGCACTGGCAAGAGATCTGGGGGTGGCACTGCGGTCGGGAGCCTACCTGAAGGCCTTGCGAAGAACACGAATCGGCAGTATTTCAGTGGATGAGGCCACCAGCATTGACAGTTTTATGCGGTATATCCATGAGGTTGCCGAAAAGTAAAATCTTTGAATGTTTTAAAGAATTTGGTCAAAAAAAAAAACAAAACCCACCCGCTTTGGTTAATCCATTAAAGGAAAAAGGATACCGAGGTCAAAAAGAACGAAACTCACCCCTTCAGTGAAAACAAAACTTTTAAGTAGTTGACTGGCTTGTTGAACAAAAGATACTGATTTTCTTTAATTTATTGCCAAAGGTATTGACATGGCCTTTGCGTTGTATTATCTTTGCACACCTTTTATTATATAGAAAAAATAATGAAGCTATCAGATTTTAAATTCAATCTTCCCGCGGAATTGATCGCGGAAAATCCATCCGAAAACCGTGATGAATCGCGCTTAATGGTTGTTAACCGCCAAACCGGAGACATCGAGCACAAAGTATTCAAAGATATTATGAGTTACTTTGATGACGGCGATGTAATGATAACCAACAACACCAAGGTTTTTCCGGCAAGACTATACGGCACCAAAGAAAAGACCGGAGCCAAAATCGAAGTTTTTCTCTTGCGTGAACTCAACCGGGAAGCCCGCTTATGGGATGTACTGGTAGATCCGGCAAGAAAGATTCGCATTGGCAATAAACTGTATTTTGGGGATGATGACAACCTGGTTGCAGAAGTCATTGACAATACTACTTCCCGCGGCAGAACACTCAGGTTTCTTTTTGAAGGCACCTACGACGAATTTAAAAAAACTGTAGAATCGCTGGGAGAAACGCCCCTTCCCAAACTTATTAAAAGAGCCGTGACACCAGAAGACAAAGAACGGTATCAAACGGTTTTTGCCAAAAGAGAGGGAGCCGTGGCTGCCCCAACGGCCGGTATGCATTTTAGCCGCGAACTGGTTAAAAGACTGGAGCTTAAAGGGGTTAATTTTGCAGAAATCACCCTTCACGCGGGCCTGGGAAATTTCAGAAGCGTTGATGTGGAAGATCTCAGCAAGCACAAAATGGACTCCGAGCAGTTCATGATTGAACAAATTACAGCAGACATCGTCAACAAGGCCAAAGATAAACGCAAAAACATTTGTGCAGTAGGAACCACTACCATGAGAGCCCTGGAATCCTCGGTAAGCATCTACGGTCAACTAAAACCTTTTGAAGGCTGGACCAACAAGTTCATATATCCGCCTTACGATTTCAGTGTTGCCAATGCCATGGTTTCCAATTTCCATCTTCCCCAATCAACCCTTATGATGATGGTATCTGCTTTTGCAGGATTTGATCTTTTGATGAAAGCCTACAAAGTGGCAGTAAAAGAGAAATACAAATTTTTCACCTATGGTGACGCCATGCTGATTATCTAGTCGATGCTTCCCAAGTATGTAATTATAACTGCCGGTGGTTCGGGGGTGCGCATGAACACTCCCATACCCAAGCAGTTTATCTCCCTGCAGGGAAGACCTGTATTGATGCATACTATCGAAGCATTCTACAGATATCAACCCTCTGTCAACATTGTCCTGGTTCTTCCCCTTTCACAAATTCCTTACTGGGAACAATTATGTGCTGAACATCAATTCTCTATCCCTTTTCAAATTACAGAAGGAGGACCGCAAAGGTTTCATTCTGTAAAAAACGCACTGAAGTTGATACCCGAGCAAGCAGTAGTGGCCATACATGATGGAGTGAGGCCGCTGGTGTCCGGGAGAACAATCGCAGAAGCGTTTTATTTTGCAGAGAAATTCGGCAATGCTGTTCCGGTTTTACCCGTTACCGAATCGGTGCGTAGGGTAGAAAATGCCTGCAATAAACCCGAAGATCGCAATGTGCTTCGCCTGGTTCAAACACCCCAATGTTTCATGGCGGCCGCCATTAAAAAAGCTTATCAGGTAAATTATCATGAAGCCTTTACCGACGATGCTTCGGTGTTGGAAAAGGCAGGAGAAAGAATATTTCTGTGTGAAGGAAACAAGGAAAACATCAAGATCACTACTCCAGCAGATTTGCAGATTGCGGAAGCGCTGTTAAAGCAAATACAAAGCGACACCCCTTAATTGGCTTATCCCCCACCATGGTTTGTTTTAACCGGTGTTCGATAGTTTACTCCGTTCGGTTCAATATCTTTAGAACGGGCAGCGTTCAGGCAAGTTTCATACAGGTTGAAAACCTTGAATAAGCAGGATAATGCTTATTCCTTTTGTTCTTCCTGCAATTCACCCAATAAAGTAGCTGATGAGCAACCGGTGATTTTCACCATGACATAATCACCCGGTTGATGATTTTTTATATTATCAAATACCACCATCTTGTTCTGGCTGTTGCGTCCCGACACTCTTTTTTCTGATTTTTTTGAGGTCCCTTCCACCAGGACTTCCACCACTTTTCCGATATCAGCCTGATTGCTTGCAAGTGACAATTCATTCTGCAATTCAATGATTTCCTGCAGACGTCTTGATTTTACAGTCTCCGGCACATCATCGGTCAGTTTTTTGGCGGCCAGGGTTCCGGGTCGTTCAGAATACTTAAACATAAATGCAAAATCGTACCCTACCTCCTGCATGAGGCTAAGTGTTAGCTTATGGTCTTCTTCTGTTTCGCCACAAAAGCCGGCAATAAGGTCGGTAGAAATGGCACATCCGGGAAGTATCTGCTTGATGGCTTGAATCCGGTCCAGATAATCCTCGCGGGTATATTTGCGGTTCATTTTTTTCAAAACACGGCTACTTCCTGATTGAGCGGGAAGGTGTATGGCCTTGCATATATTGGGATGTTCAGCGATGGTCTTCAGTAATTCATCCGACATATCTTTGGGATGTGAAGTAGCAAAACGGATCCTCAAAGAAGGATCAACCTGGGCTACAGCCCTCATAAGGGCGGGGAAATTCCATGCAACATCGGAAGTTTCCTCTGTCCAGTTATAGGAATTTACATTCTGCCCCAACAGGGTGATTTCCCGGTAACCCTGCCGGAAAAGTTCCCGCGCTTCATTGACAATGCTTTCCGGATTACGACTTCTCTCTTTGCCCCGGGTGAAAGGCACCACACAATAGGTGCAAAAATTTTCGCATCCTCTCATGATGGATATAAAAGCAGATACCCCATTGCTGGCATAGCGCACCGGGGTAATATCGGCATAGGTCTCTTCGGAAGAAAGGATTACATTTACGGCTTTATGTCCGCTTTCCACATCCAGCAGCAATTGCGGAAGGTCGCGGTAAGCATCGGGACCCACCACCATATCTACTTTCATGCCCATCTGGTTTTCTTCCAGTAAAGAAGTTTTGAGGCGTTCAGCCATACATCCCAAAACTCCCAATACCATGCCTGGCTTATTTTTGCGCAAATGTTGCAACTGCTTCAGTCGGTTAAAAACCTTTTGTTCAGCGTTTTCACGAATGGAGCAGGTATTGAGAAAGATAATATCTGCCTCTTCTGCATTTGCTGCGGTAGCATAATTTTTTTCTGTAATAATGGAGGCCACAATTTCACTGTCAGAAAAATTCATTTGGCATCCGTAAGTTTCAATATATATTTTCTTTTCCAAAGCCTGTATTTCAGATGGTTACAAATTAAAAACATTTAAGTATTCTCCTGCAAAATTACTGAAATTCCCGGCAACCTTACCATAAAATTACTGACCCTTGATCAGGCCTCGCTGAAAAGCTCTCAATCAGCTGATTATTAATTTTTTATGTTGATGTTTCAAATGTCATAACAAGGATAATCCATAAATTATTCGAAAAACCATGCATTAATATGACGTTAGTTTTTAGCACTGCCTGAGTAGGTTTTCAGGTATGATTTGTTTTATTTTGTAATCCTGTCAGATGCGAAAAATGGATTTCTCATCTACAGCGCTGCCATTCCGACTCATGCGGCAAAGATATTTCTTCAGGCTTAACATTGCCTAACACACGGGTTTACAGTGTCTTACGGGGTTTATTTTCTCTACAGGCCGTTTAAACCATTTGAACAGAACTCTCCCAACAGGTGTTTGAAATTTATTCTGTAGCTTTGCAAGCTTAAAATTCAGCAATTAAAAATAATGAGATTATGGTTAAAAACCTGGTAATAGTAGAGTCTCCCGCCAAAGCCAAAACCATTGAAGGTTTTTTGGGCAAAGAGTTTTTGGTAAAGTCAAGTTTTGGGCACGTGCGGGATTTGTCAAAATCCAAGCTGGGAGTAGATATAGAAAATAACTTTGAACCCATATACGAAATTTCGGCTGACAAAAAGAATGTAGTGAGTGAGTTGAAGAAATTGTCAAAAGATGCAGAGTTAGTATGGCTGGCAACTGATGAAGACCGCGAAGGAGAAGCCATAAGCTGGCATTTGGCCGAAAGTCTGAAACTGGATTTAAAGAAATGTCGCAGAATTGTTTTTCATGAAATTACCAAGACAGCCATTCAGAACGCAATAGAGCATCCCCGCTCCATTGACGACAACCTGGTTGCGGCCCAGCAGGCACGCCGGGTGCTGGATCGACTGGTAGGCTTTGAACTCTCTCCCCTGTTGTGGAAGAAGGTAAAACCATCCCTGTCTGCCGGCCGGGTGCAATCTGTTTCAGTAAGGTTGATTGTGGAACGGGAAAAAGAAATCCAGGAGTTTAAGAGTACCGGCTCTTTCAGGGTTACCGGGCTTTTCCATGTGATTCACCATGGTCAACCCGCCGCCATCAAGGCAGAACTGCCTCAACGGTTTAAAACCAAAGAAGAAGCAATTAGTTTTCTGGAGAAATGCATAAATGCTGATTTTTTTGTAGAAAATATTGAAACCAAGCCAGCAAAAAAATCCCCTGCTGCACCCTTTACCACCTCTACATTGCAGCAGGAAGCCAGTCGCAAGCTGGGTTTTTCGGTTTCACGCACCATGCTGGTTGCGCAAAAGCTCTATGAGTCGGGAAAAATCACCTACATGAGAACCGACTCTGTCAACCTGTCGGACACCGCCGTAAAAATGGCCAAAGAGGTAATAGAGACAAACTTCGGAAAAGAATACGTACAAACCCGCAGATATACCACCAAGAGCAAGGGAGCCCAGGAGGCTCACGAAGCCATAAGGCCCACTTACATGAATGTAATGGAGGCAGGTGCCGATGCATCCGAAAAGAGACTTTACGAACTTATATGGAAACGGACCCTTGCCTCACAAATGAGTGATGCCAAACTCGAAAAGACCAACGTTACCATCGGCATAAACACAACCGATGAGAAATTTATGGCCAATGGCGAAGTATTGAAATTTGATGGGTTTTTAAAAGTTTATTTTGAATCTACTGACGATGAAGATGAAGAAGTACAGGAAGGGATACTCCCTCCCCTCAAGATAAACCAGCCACTGGACATGGACGAGATCAATGCCCAGGAAAGATTTACCAAACACCCACCCCGCTACACCGAGGCAAGCCTTGTGAAGAAACTTGAGGAGCTGGGAATTGGCAGACCTTCTACTTACGCACCCACCATTTCCACCATTCAGAAAAGAGAATACGTAGTTAAAGAGAGCCGGGAAGGAGAAAAACGGGAATACGATCATCTTTCCCTGAAAAACAATAAAATCTCCACCCAAAAGAAGAGTGAAATTACCGGAACAGAAAAGAACAAACTGTTTCCCACGGACATCGGCATAGTAGTCAACAGCTTTTTGATGGAATACTTCAAAGGTATCATGGACTACAATTTCACGGCGAAAGTAGAAAAGGAATTTGACGAAATCGCCCAGGGGTTAAAAGAATGGACCAAGGTTATCCATGAGTTTTATTTTCCTTTTCATGAAAAGGTAGAACACACCCTTGAGACTTCTGAAAAGTTCAGCGGAGAAAGGAAACTGGGGAAAGACCCCAAAACCGGCAAAGATGTGATAGCGCGCATAGGCCGCTTTGGCCCCATGGTGCAGATAGGCCATGCCGAAGACGAAGAAAAACCCCGGTTTGCCGGCTTGCGCAAAGAACAGAGCCTGGAAACCATCACCCTGGAAGAAGCCCTGGATTTGTTCAAGCTCCCTCGAAAAGTAGGTCAGTACGAAGACAAGGAGATAGTTGCAGCAGTAGGCAGATTTGGCCCTTACCTCAGACACGACTCCAAGTTCTATTCTTTGCCCAAAACGGACGATCCCCTAACCATAGAGCAGGAAAGAGCCATTGAAGTAATTGAAGAAAAACGGGAGAAAGACAGACAAAAGGTAATAAAAGAATTTAAGGAGAATGAGAATGTGAAAATTCTCCGCGGAAGATGGGGAGCCTACCTGGCAGCAGAAGGCAATAATTATAAAATCCCCAAAGACAAAGACCCCGAAAAGCTCTCCCTGGACGATTGCCTAAATATCATAAAAGAAGGAACCTCTACACAGAAATCACGTACAACACGAAAGAAAGCAACAAGCAAGAAAGCAACAAGCAAGAAGGCAACAAGCAAGAAGAAAAAATAAATCTTTTAATTCTGTTATGGAAATTGCTGATTTTTTCGTTCCGGTGGAATTCCAGAAAATCAATTTTTCGGAAAATTCTCACCCACTGATTCTGGGTAACATCATCAACAGCTACAATAATGAGGAGCAAACCTTCCCCTCTCTTGACAGTATCCATATTGCCATAGTGGGAGTAAAAGAAGATCGCAATGCCGGTGAGAACCAGGGATGCGCCTATGCTCCGGATTATGTACGCAAGTATTTGTACAACCTTTACCAGGGACCGTTTCAGCTTAAACTGGCTGATTTGGGAAACATCAAGCAAGGAGAAACCACCGAAGACACCTACTTTGCGGTGAAAGCCGTAGTAGCAGAATTGCTGGAAAGAAAGATCATTCCCATCATCATCGGGGGCAGTCAGGATTTAACCTATGCCAACTACCGCGCCTATGAAACCCTGGGCCAGATTATCAACATCGTATCGGTCGATTCCTCTTTTGACCTGGGCTTAAATGAAGAAAAAATTCATCATAAGAATTACCTCAACAAAATACTAACCCACCAGCCTAATTTCCTGTTTAATTACACCAACCTGGGTTACCAGACCTACTTTGTCGATCAGGATGCCATTGAGCTAATGCACAAACTGAACTTTGACATTCATCGTTTGGGAATCGTAAGAAAGGATTTGGAAGAGGTAGAACCCATTGTTCGCAATGCCGACATGCTCAGTTTCGACCTTAGCAGTATCAGGCAATCAGATGCTCCCGGAAACGTGAATGCCTCGCCCAATGGTTTTTACGGGGAGGAAGCCTGTCAAATTATCCGGTATGCCGGGTTGAGCGACAAGCTATCCTCCATTGGGTTTTATGAACTCAATCCTGCCTACGACAACGGAGAGCAAACCGCGCATCTGGTGGCACAAATGATTTGGTATTTCCTTGAAGGGTTTTATCATCGCAAGCAGGATTTTCCCGACAGGCAAAGAAAAGACAGCACTTCTTACGTAAAATATGTGGTGTCGATGAAAGAATTTAAGGATGAGATTGTGTTTTACAAAAGCAAAGTGAGCGATCGCTGGTGGATGGAAGTCCCCTGCCAGGGATTGCAATCTAAATACGAAAGGCAATTTCTTGTCCCCTGCTCGTACCAGGATTATCAGTCAGCCTGCCAGGAAGAACTGCCCGAAAAATGGTGGCAGGTATATCAAAAGTTTCTCTGACTTGTTGATTTTCTCCCACATGGTTTCTTTAACAATCTCACAGCCTTGAAGTTCTGTTGAAATATAACCTTTTCTTAAGCATCCTAAACAACATTATTTCATGGAAAAATAGTACTTTTATCGCCCCTCAAAAAAATAAACATGTATTTCTTCGGGGTGAAAACGAGTAGAATTACTGATAAGCCAATCTGAGATAGTTTCTATATTTGTGCTGTCATTAGGTGTTTTTCATTTTCAATAACAATCTGAAAAACAAGTTGTTCTTTGAAATTATGGTTCCAAAACTTATTAACAGCCCGTTGTTGATAAAAAATTATTGTACTTTTACCCCCCGAAAAAAAGGGAGAAAACAGCACAGAAAAAAATTCTCTCTTTATTCAATTTTTTGAATAATGTTGCGTTTGAACAATTGAGTAATCCCAAAAACAGTCATACATGAAAAAGTGCTGCATAGCTGTCATCCTGTTCACAGTCGCCATCGTTACCCCCCGGGGAGCAATGGGACAACAGGAAGCACAATTCAGTCACAACATGTTTAACAACATGGCCATCAACCCCGGTTATGCAGGATTGCGCAATGCCATATGTGCTACGGCACTTGCCCGACAGCAGTGGGTAGGTTTTCGCGATGAAGAAAACAACAATATCAATCCGGAAACTTACAGCTTTACCGTTGATGCACCTCTCCCGCTGATTCGCGGAGGACTTGCGGTAGGTTTTCTTCAGGATGAGCTTGGGTATGAAACGGCACTGGGTGTAAAACTCGCGTATTCCTATCATCTGGACATGGACTATGGCACCATGGGAATTGGCGGCCAGATAGGCTTTCTTGATAAACGTTTTGACTTTGGTTCTTTCAATCCCATCTCAGAAGGAGACCCGGCATTAACCGGTTCGGGAGAAGAATCCAGAATGATGATTGACGGAGCACTGGGAGTTTTTTATCAAATGGATCAGACAGCGTGGGCAGGCATTTCTGTCAGCCAGTTAACACAAACGCAAAGAGAAATCGGGACAGCAGACTACCAGCTAAAAAGACACTTGTATGTATCAGCCGGTTACAATTATCCTCTTCCCGGTCAGCCTGCATTTGTGGTAAGTCCTTCTGTCTTATTCAAAACAGACTTTGGCAGTGTCCAAACCGATTTTAATACCCTGGTGACTTTCCGGGAAAAATTCTGGGGAGGGTTAAGCTACAGGATTCAGGACGCCGCTGTTGTACTTTTGGGACTAACATTCGAACAAATAAGTATAGGATATTCCTATGATATCACCCTCTCGCCACTGGGCAGAAGTGGCCGAAGCTGGGGCAGTCATGAAATATACGTACAGTATTGCTTTAGCCTGGATATCGATAAAATCCAGCAACAGCAAAGAAACGTCAGGTTCTTGTAGGCAGAAAAATGATGTATGTTTTGAAACTTAATCATTCAATGCCCGTAAAAACATACGAATAAGAAAAAAATAATTGTGAAACAATATTTATAGTGGTCATAAAATCAGGAGTTAACATGAAAAGGTTAATATTAATTGCA
>CAZBGI010000038.1:0-33390 GCA_964491395.1 uncultured Bacteroidales bacterium
CAGACATGCAAGTTCCATCAGACCAATTACTTAACTAAATTATTTTCTGATGAAACTTGTATGAGCACCGGACACTCAAAAGGAAATGATAATGCCCGGACATGCATACTCCATCAGACCAATAACTTAACTAAATTATTTTCTGATGAAAAGACGGTTTACATCTTTCTCTCTTCCTGAACCATCCAAAGACTTATCTCCTTTTCTTCGCTGGGCAACAGCCCATTATCATCATGTAACGTTTCTTACATCAGGCAATCATACCCTCGACCCCTGGTCGGAGTACGATGCCATACTGGCTACCGGTGTTTATCAACAAATTTGTCCCGATGCCAATCAGGATGCTTTTGAGATTTTAAAAACGTTTTCGGATCAGCACTCCGACTGGATTTTTGGATTCCTGTCCTACGACTTGAAAAATCAGCTTGAAAACCTTACCTCTGACAATGTGGATCACATAAAAATGCCGCTTATGCATTTCTATGTACCTGAGATAGTTTTTCTTTTCAAAGGGACAACAGTGGAGGTGGGTTTGAAGAACAACGAAACGCACTCTCCATCCGCTGAAGAAATTATGCAGGAGATATCCGGATTCACGCCAGGGATAAAAGTGCAACCCCACGTTGAAAGCATCAAACACCGGGTCAGCCGGGAAGATTACCTGGAAATTGTAAACCGCATCAAAGAACACATCCAGAAAGGAGATATTTATGAGGCCAACTATTGTATTGAGTTTTATAGCGAAAACGCGCAAATCAACCCCACAGAAAGTTTTCTTTCCCTCAACAAAACCAATCCATCTCCTTATGCCTGTTTTTACCGTCTGGAAGACAAGTACCTGCTATCCTCTTCTCCTGAGCGCTTTCTTGCCAAAAGAGCCGACACCCTGATATCGCAACCCATTAAAGGTACCATCAGAAGAGGGCAAACTGCAAAGGAGGATCAAAAGCTGAAAGAACAACTTTACAATGATCCCAAAGAGAGAAGTGAAAATGTCATGATTGTTGATTTGGTGCGCAATGATCTTTCTCATACCGCAGAAAAAGGGAGTGTAAAAGTTACCGAACTATGCGGCATTTACACCTATCCGCATGTACACCAGATGATATCTACAATAACCTGCACATTACGTAAAGACATACATTTTGTGGATGCCATCAAAAATGCATTTCCCATGGGCAGCATGACGGGCGCACCCAAAATAAGAGCCATGGAAATCATGGAAGCATGCGAATCTACCCGGAGAGGCTTGTATTCAGGAGCTGTAGGATATATTACCCCTGCACGCAACTTTGATTTCAATGTGATTATCCGTAGCATCCTTTACAATCAAACCGATAACTTTGTTAATTTTATGGCAGGAAGTGCCATTACCATAGGGTCAGAACCCGAGAGTGAATATCGTGAATGTTTATTAAAAGCAACGTCTATGGCACAAACGCTCCAATCAAAACTGTAACAAGCATCATTTTTCAACTCATACTTTGCGCATGAAAAAACCTTACATCTTCTTTTTACTCTTGCTATTGCCGGCCTGGCTTATAGCCCACCAGGAAATCGAAGAAGAACTGCAGGAAATTGCATACCTCCACAACCTGATGGGAATGTCAGTGGTGACCGTACATGAAGGGAAAATATTATACAGCGGACATTTCGGATTATCAAACCATGCCATGGACATGCCTGTAACCCAGCAAACCCTATACCGCGTAGCCTCCATTTCCAAAACCTTTACAGCCATGGCTTTTATGCAATTGTACCAACAGGGGTTGGTAGGGCTTCGATGATCCCGGGAATGTTATTATCGCATACCTATTACCCTACTAAATAAGGCCACAGGAGGACACATTTCCCGAAAAATTATCATCTTATGATGAGAAACCAAGACCAAAACCCGATAAATGAGGTTACTTACTGATTATTCCTCTACAGGATTCCTTAACGTAACATGATTCAAAAAGTCTAAAATTAAGTAAAAAACAGAGATTTTTAAATTATTTATTTACTAACTTGCGCCTGTTATTTTATTAAAAACTACAACACAGGCAGTTTGATAAAACAAACGCCCTGGCGCAAAAAGCACCTACACAAAAAGGCAGTTTTTACCCGATATGGTTTTATTAAAGGATGAAATAGTAAATGGCAATTAAAATAGATATTCAGAAGACGGATGTGCTAAGGGTCATTTACGAGTTTAAGAAAACTTATGGAATTGACTTTTCGGATTATGCAGAAATGTCGTTCAAACGTCGCATTGAGCATATCCTTGTTAGCCATAATATTCAGAACATTGATGAGTTGCTGAAGAAAACAAGGGAAAGCAAAGAATATTTTCAAAAATGTGTCAATGATATTACGGTAAACACCACAGAATTATTCCGCGATGTTCCTGTTTGGCTCAACCTGAGAAGAAACGTACTGAATCTATTCAAAGATAAAACCCACATCAACATATGGCATGCAGGATGCTCGAGTGGTGAAGAAGTATATTCCATGCTGATATTGCTCAATGAGCTCAACCTGCTTGATAAAGCCAAAGTATTTGCTACCGACATCAATACCGAAATCCTTGACAAGGCAAGAAAAGGAATCTTCAACAACCGCTTGCATCATGCTTACTTTGATAATTTCGACAAAGTTATCAAGGTGAACCCCCTCAACTTTGAAGAAACCATTGATATCCCCTACAGCAAATATTTTGAGCAGGATCAGTTAAATAAGAGTTTCAGGATTAAAAAATTCCTGCGCGACAAAGTTACTTTTAAGCAACACAACCTGGTGGAGGGGAATATCTTTTATAAATTTGATTTGATTTTCTGCCGCAACGTGATTATCTATTTCAACACCGAACTTCAAAACAAAGTAATCTCTTTGTTTCACGAAAGCCTTTTCAATGAGGGAATGCTGCTGATAGGGGCTCATGAAAACATCACTTATCTTCCCATGGGGAGCAAGTTTACTCCTAAAATAATGAAAGGGTTGTATTTTAAAAAATAATCCGTGAAAACGAACACACTCATGATAAAAAAGGCTTGCCTCCTGTGAGACAAGCCTTCTTTTTTTGGGAAAAGAATTGTATTAAGTTAAGAAACTCAATAAAATTCCTGCGGCAATTGCACTGCCAATAACCCCGGATACATTGGCTGCCATAGCATGCATCAAGAGGTGATTGGTTCTGTCATACTCGAGCCCCACATGCTGCGATACCCTTGCACTGTCAGGAACGGCAGAAACCCCTGCATTACCAATGAGCGGGTTAATCTTGTTTTCTTCGCTGGCAAACAGGTTCATAATCTTGGCGAAAAGCACGCCACTAAAAGTAGCCACGATAAAGGAGGCGGCTCCCAGTCCAAAAATCATCATGGATTCCGGGGTGATAAAAACATCACCCTGGGTAGAAGCTCCCACGGTAAGCCCCAGGAAGATTGTAACAATATCAATGAGTGATGAGCGGGCAGTCTCAGCCAGACGATTGGTAACACCACTCTCTTTCAGCAAATTACCGAAAAACAACATTCCCAGCAATGGAAGCGCAGTGGGCATGATAAAGGTGGTAAGCAGCATCCCTGCAATGGGGAAAAGAATTTTCTCTTGTTTGGGCACAGCTCTTGGAGGTTTCATGCGTATAAGTCGCTCTTTGGGAGAGGTAAGCAAACGCATGACCGGGGGTTGAATAACCGGTACCAAAGCCATATAAGAGTAGGCTGCAATAGCAATGGGGCCCACAAATTGAGGAGCCAGTTTGGAAGAGAGGAAGATGGCTGTCGGACCATCTGCCCCGCCAATAATGGCAATTGCACCCGCTTCTTCCGGGCTAAACCCAAGCAGAAGCGATGAGGAATAAGCTGCAAATATACCAAATTGTGCCGCCGCCCCAAGTAAAACAAGTTTGGGCTTGGACAACAAAGAAGAGAAGTCAGTCATAGCTCCAATGCCCAAAAATATCAATGGGGGGTAAAAACCTCGTTCTACCCCCTGGTAGAGCATATTAAGAACACTTCCTTCCTCGTAAATGCCAATTTGCAGACCAGCTTCCAAATCAAAGGGAATATTGCCCAGGATGATTCCGAAGCCAATAGGAATAAGTAGTAAAGGTTCAAAGTGCTTAATAATTGCCAGGGAGATAAAAAACAGGCCTACACTAATCATTACCAGATGCCGCCAATCGACATTGGCAAAAGCAGTATAGCCAAAAAACTCTACAAGTTGCTGTATGATAAAATCAAAAAAGCTCACATCCATGATTACCCTCCTATTTCAATCAACACATCACCTTCCATAACCGATTGGCCTAATCTGACCTTGATATCGGTAATTTTACCGGCTTTGTCGGAGTCGATATTGTTCTCCATTTTCATCGCTTCCAGGGTAACCAGGTTTTGACCAACAGTTACTGTATCGCCAACTTTGCAATGGATGTTGAGGATGGTGCCGGGCAGGGGGGCTTTTATGAAACCTCCGGCTCCTGCAGGTTTGGTTGCGGTTCCCTCGGAGGGAGTGGTGTCTGTTGCCGGAACAGCTCTGGCCCTGACAAGCCTGGGAGTCTTCACAGGTTGCAGTGTTTTGTCCACTTCAACACTATAGGTAGAGCCATTTACTTCCAGCTCTATGATGTTATCTTCAATATTTTGAATATGAACATCATACTGATTCCCATGTATTGTAAATTTATATTTCTTCATTGGTCAATTTTTATTTTTTCTGAGTCTGCCTTTGATAAGACAATTATAGATAATTAAGTAAAGTGTTAAATGTACCAGGACTCAAATTCCCTGGCCAGATCTGTTTAATACCTGTGAAAATTGCGCAAACCATAAATTTTAGAACTCCAGGGAGAATAGGTACGCGATACCTTTGAAATGGTCAGTACAGTATTCTCATAATCATGCATCTCTGATCGATACAGATGGATAGCTGTAGCAATGGCAGCACTGACTTCTCCACTGATTTCGTTGGGTTTAGGTTCTGCAATTTCTGATGCTTGCGGAATTGTTTCTTTCTTGCGTGAGAACAATCCGGAAAGCCAGGCCTTGAATTCAGGTGAATACAGGTACGGGGTATTGGAAAAAACTGCATAAAGCAGAAACAAAATAATAAACACAATGCTCATTCCCAATAAAGCCATCAAACCACCATAGGGATCATTTGCGGCAAACGTATTCACTTCCCCGGCAGCATTGCCAACCTCCACCTCTTCGACAATTCTATTTATATAATAAATATCCATGTTAAGAAAGATTTATAAAGGTATGTTTGAATGTTTTTTGGGTGGATTGAGATCCTTTTTGGTTGCCAGCGACTGCAAGGCTCTGATGATACGGAAGCGCGTATTCATCGGCTCAATCACATCGTCGATATAGCCGTACTTTGCAGCATTATAAGGGGTTGCAAACCTGTCGAGGTATTCCTTTTCTTTTTGAATAATGAACCGGGTTCTTTCCTCTTCATTTTCAATGGCTTTGATCTCCTTGTTGCTGAGAATTTCTGTAGCTCCTTTGGGACCCATTACAGCAATTTCGGCCATGGGCCATGCATAATTGATATCTCCCCGCAAATGCTTGGAGCTCATTACGCAATAGGCACCCCCATATGCTTTTCTTAAAACTACTGTAACCTTCGGAACTGTTGCTTCACCATAGGCATAGAGCAATTTGGCTCCATGCAAGATAATGCCCCCATATTCCTGTACTGTGCCCGGAAGAAAACCGGGAACATCCACCAGTGTGACCAGCGGAATATTAAAGGCATCACAAAACCTTACAAATCTTGCCGCTTTGCGTGATGCATTGATATCGAGTACACCGGCCAGATATTTGGGCTGATTGGCAACGATTCCTACCGAGAAACCATTGAAACGGGCAAAACCGGTAATAATATTGGATGCATAGTTGCGGTGTACCTCAAAAAACTCATTATGGTCTACAATAGAATAAATGATATCCTTAACATCATAAGGTTTATTGGGGTTTTCCGGTATAATCGTGTTTAATGATTCATCCAAACGATCAATGGGATCGTCATTGTCAATCTGTGGCGGCTCTTCCAGGTTATTTTGCGGAAGGTAGCTGAGTAATTTCCGGATGAGCAACACACCTTGTTCTTCGTCATCGGCCACGAAGTGGGCAACACCGGATTTGGTGGCATGGGTCATCGCTCCTCCCAGTTCCTGCTCATTGACCACCTCTCCTGTTACTGTTTTCACAACTTTAGGTCCTGTAAGAAACATGTAACTATTCTCCTTGGTCATCATAATGAAATCGGTCAGGGCAGGTGAATACACTGCTCCGCCGGCACAAGGACCGAAAATACCGGTAATTTGCGGAATCACACCGGAGGCATTGATGTTTCGCTGAAAAATCTCGGTATAGCCGGCCAGACTGTTTACTCCCTCCTGGATACGGGCTCCACCACTATCGTTAAGTCCGATAACCGGGGCACCCACTTTCATCGCTTTATCCATCACTTTACAGATTTTTTCTGCATAAGCCAAAGATAAAGAACCGCCAAAAACAGTAAAGTCCTGTGCATACACATACACCAACCTACCGTCGATCGTTCCGAATCCTGTAACCACACCGTCAGAATAATACTTCTGGTCTTCCAGACCAAATTCGGTGCAACGGTGGGTGACAAACATATCAAACTCCTCGAAGCTACCTTCATCTAAAAGTAAATCGATACGTTCACGGGCTGTTAGTTTGCCTTTGGCATGCTGGGCTTCAATTCTTTTGAGTCCACCACCCATTTTGGCCTGTTCCCTCTTTTCAAGTAATTCTTTGATTTTTTTTTCGAAAGACATTGGATAAGAAGCTTTTAGGATTTAATGTTTGTTTTTGTTTTCGCAAAGCTCGGTAAGCACCCCTTTGGTTGATTTGGGATGAAGAAAAGCTATGTCAAGCCCTTCGGCTCCTTTGCGCGGGCTCTGGTCAACCAGCTGTACTCCCTTGGCTTTCAACTCTTCCAGGGCATTTTCAATTCCGTCAACTGCAAAAGCCAGGTGATGTACTCCTTCGCCTTTTTTTTCAATATACTTTCCTATGGGTCCCTCGGGGTCTGTAGATTCCAGCAATTCAATTTTGGTCTCTCCCAGCATGAAAAATGCAGTTTTAACTTTCTGATCTTTTACTTCCTCTACGGCATAACATTTCAGACCCAATACTTCTTCATAATATTGGATCGATTCATCGAGATTTTTTACGGCAATTCCGATGTGTTCAATATGGCTAAGTTTCATAAATATAGTGTTAAATTAAACAAGGTGACTGCTATTAAAGAGCCCAAAGTTAGGTATTTAAATCAATCAAAACTCAGGGATAACACTATTTGTTTGCACATTAGCCTAACATTGTTATTTAAATAACAGATGTGCCAATACAATTGTCGAACAGGTTGAATGCAAAGACCTAATCCTCTGAAATATCCCACAAAACTTCTACCTCCCAATTGAGCCTTGAATCGATGGTTTCGGGATACATTTTTACTTTCTCAGGCTGTTTCTTTTCCAGGTAATCCCCAGTGTCCCATTTCCCGTTCTTGTTCTCGTCAAAAACGAGCCGGAGGGCAAATGTTGCAGATTCCAGATAGCGGAAAAGATAATTGCCACTTTCGCTTACTTCTATTTCATCGAGAATAATCTCCTTTTCCTTGTTCAAGAGTTGCAGAAGATACTGTTCACCCTCCGATTCGGGCAGGGTTAAATTGACAATGATGGTTCCATATTTTTCCTCATTGTCCAGTTGAAAGTTAAAGGTCAGTGTATCATTCTGCGCCCCGAAAATATCGGTGATACTTCCGGGTAAAACTACCAGGCGGTAAGCACTGTCGGGTTCAAGCAGCGAAGTCATCTGAATAGTACGTTGAACCTCATCTCCAAATTCGAAATCAGCTTCAACAGGGATGGAATCATTAAGATAGAGGGAAAATAAAGTTTTATCAAACCTGTCCAGCGGAGTCTGGCTTTTCAATTCGAACTTTTCATGATACGGATGAATTCCCCTTCCTGCTGATGAAGGTGCAGAAATAACAAGAGTAGGTTCAGTATCATTTGTATCTTGCCTTGGGCTACGACCCCGGGCCGTGGCTTCCACCAAAGAAACCGTTACAGAATCGACAACCTGCCCTCTGTCGCTGATCTCCAGTCGCAAAGTATCTCTCACCATATCCGGCAACCAGAGTGTCAGCGTATCCCGGTTTTTGTTGTATTCGGGAATATACCATTCCCGGTCAAAAGGGTTTTCATATTCTCTTATTACCACGGAGTCGGCAGGGATACGAAAATTGAGATTGACCTTACCCCTTCGCTCCATAAGCGCAGAAATAAGTCTTTGAAGAGTGTCTTCCTCCTGAAAAAGATACATATCATAGGCAGGAAAGCCGGCAAACGGATCAGCAGCAAGGGTATCAGAAGAAAGCGTATCTGATGCCAAAGTATCAGAAACCCTTGAATCATTCAAAGATGGAGTAACTTCTCCTTCCGCATCTGGTGTATCGTCCTCTCCTTCTTCACCCTGTTCCTTCTCATGGGCATCTTCTGTGAGTTTTGTAAGATCAAAATACTCGGGAGTAATCAGCGTATCATGAAATGCAATTCTTTCGTCCGGATTATCATAGAGAAAATTATTATTCATATCATCAAGGGCAAAAATCAAATACTCCCCTTCACGCATGTTACTGATAAAAAATTCCCCTTCACTATTGGTTTTGGCCAGGTAGACAGGTCGTTCGAGCATGGGCACAGAATCATAAACATCGCGGTACAACATCACAAATACACTTTCCTCCGGCTCAAGGGTGGCGGCATTTACCAGTGTTCCTCTTACTGAAAGCGAATCTACATAAGCGCCGGTTGAAACTATATATTGAAAATTGGGAATGGGATTGCCTTCAGTAAGGTCAACAATAGATTCTCCGAAAAAGAAATTATAGGTCGTGTTTTCCAACAAGGTATCCTGAACTGACATAATAATGGATCTTCCCCTGATTTTCACCTCGGGATCCTCATTTAAGGGAGGAGAAACCAACATATTTTGCTTCAGGTTATTCAACTCAACAAATTCATCAAAATAGATCCTGACATTCTCGCCCTGATAATGCGTTGAGAAGTTAGGAGGCGTACTTCTTAAAACCACAGGAGGATCTTTGTCTTCAGGCCCCCCGGTGGGAGCAACAACATTGGCACAACCTATATAAAATAAAGGAAAGATGATCATTAACCCTTTTAAGATTTTCTGGGCAAGTAGATTCATAAAGCAATATGATTAAAAAAGTTTAGTCTGTTTTTTTAAAATTCAGTAACGGCATCATAAGCTTATAAATAGCAGATTGCATGTTATATTATCTTAGCCATTTTTTTAAAGCTCAGGCAAAAATAGGATTATTTGAGCAGACACAAATTGTGGTTGCAAATAAAAAATATAACCTTTTGTGTTATTTTTTTTTGGTGGTAATAAAAATATTTGTAATTTTGAAGTCAGAATAAAAAATCAGTTCTTTATACATCTACTGGCTGTTTCGGTATCCCCTGAAGATTTCCCCAATTTCCCTTTTGTCTTCAATTCCATTTCCCCTCGCCGAAGCAGCCTTTTTTTATGTCCTTTCCGTTCCTATAGTTTTGAGGAATCAATCCTGTCAAACACAAAATCATTTTCCATAAACCATTCAATAAGTCGAGGTAATACAGACAAACAATGACTTTTGGCCATTGTGTTATCATGGAAAACCCAAATGGATCCCGGTGAAGTATATTTAATCATTACCTTAATAATTGTGTCAGGGGCAACGCGAGGGTCAAAATCATAACTCATCAGTGACCACATTATTATCTTGTATTTGTGCCTAAGTTCATTTAATCCCGACAACGGCAGATTTCCGTATGGAGGACGCATCAGAGAGGAGGAAAATATGTGCTCACATTTTTCCACATCCTTCAGAAATTCGGTCCTGTTTTTACGCCATGCATTGGGATGACTGTAGGTATGATTACCTATGGCATGGCCCTGATGTATTATCTGATCAAAGATGGTGGGATTTTTTTCAACCTGGCTCCCCAGGCAGAAAAAGGTAGCCCTGGCATCAAAGTCTTTCAAAATACTCAGTACTTCGGGAGTTACTCTTGCATCGGGACCATCGTCGAATGTAAGGAACACTGTGGGTTTCGTGCAGGGTATGCTCCAATAGATACCTCTGGAGGCAAACAATTTGAGCAAAGAAGGGGGCTTAAAAAAGGGCATGGCAAACAAAACAAAGATTACTCCAAGGGGTGGGATAAAGGGAATTCAATAACAAAGGTAACCCCCTTTCCTTCGTTTTTGCAATACAATTTGCCATCCAGGTTTTTCTCCACAATGATCCTGGAAATATAAAGCCCCAATCCAAGGCCCTCACCTTCGGGTTTTGTAGTAAAATAAGGGTCGTACAGGCGGGGCAAATCCTCCTCTCTTATCGGATTTCCTGTATTAAATATTTCAATGATGCAACGGTATGAATCTGTCACTCTGGCTCTCACATGAATCTCTCGTTTGTTGACATTGCCAGTGCTTTGCGCATCAAGGGCGTTTTTGAGGATGTTGATGATTACTTGTTCAAGTTGCGAAGAATAGCCTTTGACAAGAATATCCAACGGAACATCTTTGTATAATTTCACCCCTACATTGTGTAAATAGGGAGCCATGAAGGTAAAGGTTCTGTTGATAACCGCTGACAATTTGAATTCTGCTTTATCGGTTTTGGGTTTAAAGAAATTGCGAAAATCATCAATGGTCACCGACATTTGTTGTATCACCCGGGTCATTTCCTCCACGGTATTATCAAGGTATTGCCGGTCCAGTTCTTCGTAGTCAAATGCTTCTGAGAGGTCATAAATGGCCAGAGAAAGTACATTCAGAGGCTGTCGCCACTGGTGGGCAATATTCCCAATCATTTCCCCCATAGATGCCTGACGGGCCTGTAGCGCCATAACATGATCGAGTTCCCTGTTTTTCTCCACTTCAACTGCCACCCTTTTTTCGAGTGACAAATTGAGTTTTTCAAGATCTCTTTTCTTTTCCAGCAACTGAGAGTTGAGTAGTCTGAGTTTGTTTTCCAGTTCTTTTTGTCCTGTAATATCCCGGGCAATTCCTTCTATGGCCAGGAGAATCCCGTTTTCATCATAAAACGGTACATTGCTTTGCTCGCACCATATCTGGGTGCCATTTTTACAAATCATCCTCATCACAAGCGGCTTGTCGTATTTTTCAGGATGTTGATAATACTCCCTGATGACATTCTGGTCATCAGGATGAATAATCTTTTCTTCCAGCCGATTGTCGGCATAATACTCATCGGGGGTATAGCCACTGAGGTTCACTGATGAGGGACTGACATATTCGAATCTTTTTTGCGGATGAAAGGACAGGCGGAAAATAACATCACGGGCGTTTTCTGCCAGCAACCGGTATCGGTTTTCACTTTTGCGCAAGGCTTCTTCCACCCCTGACTTGGCAACAGCACTGGAAAGAATTTCGGCTACAAGATTGAATTGCGTTATTTCCGAATCACTCCATCCCTGAGCCACCTTGACACGGTCAAGTCCAAAAAAGCCAATAAGCTGGCCATTGTTTATCATGGGTATGGACAACAGCGACTTCACTTGCTGTTCCCTGAAAATTGATTTTTCAAAATCACTTAACCCGGAATGATTATTTACATTGTGTAAATTGATGATTTTTTTTTCTCTTATCTGCGTCCACCACCATTCTACATCCGTCGGTTTAAGGTTCTGGAGGTTGCCAATCTGTGATTCAACACCCGGGGCACACCACTCATGGGTATTGTTCATGGATTGATAATCGGATGAAAACAAGAAAACATAACAGCGGTCGGCATGAAAAAAGGTACCACACTGACTCAGGGTATAATTAATCGCCGAATCAAAAGAACCGTGGATTGCATTTACAAATCCTGAGGATACGCTGGCAATGAGTCGTTGAAAATCCAGTTGCATCTGAATCATTTCCTGCTGCTGTTTGCGCTGGGTAATATCATGACAAAAAGCAATAGCGATATCGTTGTTAATAAGGGAGGTTACCAGCCTTACCCAAAAGGTCTCACCGTTTTTTTTGCGTAATATTACTTCTTCATCCACAAATCCATGTTCGAAAGTCCTTTCCAGCGATTCCCCCTTTTGATGGGTAAAATCCGGCTCAACCAAATCTTTCACATTCATGTTCAGCAGTTCCTCCATGCTGTAACCTGTCATTCTGCAAGCAGCAGGGTTGGCTTCCAGGTAATTTCCCTCTTTATCAACAACAAAAAGCCCGTCAGTTGCATTTTCAAAGTAACTGTGATACTTTTCCCGGGTCTCGGCAATTTTGGTTTCAACGTTCTTTTTTTCCGTAACATCAAGTATATACCCATACCACAAGTAGCTCTGATCCTTCTTTTCAGGTCTTGATACTCCGCTAACCCATCGAATGGAACCATCTGCTTTGATAATCCGAAACTCATACACCCAATCTTTCAGGGTTTTTCTGGAAGAATCGATAGAATGTTGAAGGTCTGCTAAATCTTCAGGATGCACTTTATTAAAAACCGGTGTAGCATCATTCTCAACTTCAGCAGGATCCAACTCAAAGACTTCTTTAAGCCTTCCACTGGCATAAGGAATGCTGGCTTTCCCCTCAGATGAGATTCTGAACTGAAAGATTACACCGGGTACATTTGAGGTGAGTTTGTTAAAGAGGAAAGATGCCTGGGGCTGCTGCATATTCAGAGACAATTGTTTTGGGTACCATGAGGTTTGTTGAGGGCTGTAAATCAGCGCGCGGTTGCAATTATAGGCTCATGTTTAACAAATAATTTCTCCAACTTGTTTTCCATTTCTCCCCGGTCAATGTATTTGCCTATAAACACTATTTTTGAAAACTTCATTTCCCCTTCTTTCCATTCACTGCCCTCTTCAAAAACGCATGAGCCTTTTACAGCCTGGAAAATATACCGTTTCTTACTGTCTTTAAAATACAAAATACCTTTGGCCCTGTAAAGGTTGCTTTGATTGAAGTAAATCAGGCTCGAAATCCACGCATTAAATAAATCTTTGTCAAAACACTCATTAAACCTAAACCCTACAGCACGTATCGAGTGTTTAAGGGACATGTCAGACCATCGATCCTCTTGATTCGTTTTACTGATATCCGACAAAGATATTCTCAAATTATCATAAGACAATGTAGATTGTTCAATATGTGGGCACGAGTATGCCTTTGTTTCCAGAATGCCAGAACCATTGGTTTGCGCATAGGTTGTTTCGATAATCTCTGCCAGGGGATTGATTTCGGAAATGGCGTCTTTTAAAAGCTCAGTAGCATCAGAATTGAGTAAATCTGTTTTATTCAACAACACAATATCCGACAAAGCAATTTGCTTGATGGCTTCGGGTTCGTTTTCAAGGGTAGACAGGAGCAAAGTAGAATCGGTAAGACAAATGACACTATTGATAATAAAATTTTTACTTATATATTCATTGGAAATAAAAATATCAATTACCTGACTTGGATCAGCTATCCCGGTAGTTTCAATCAATAAATGATCGATTTCTTCTTCCTTCTCAAGGATCAACTGCAAAGCACTGTAAAAATCATTGTTAAGGGTACAGCAAATACAACCGTTCACAAGTTCATACACCGGTATTTTGTCATGAACCAACAAGTCACTATCTACATTTAACTCCCCAAATTCATTCTCTATTATGGCAAACCGTGTCTTCTTATACTTCTGAAGGATGTGATTCAGAAAAGTGGTTTTTCCTGCTCCCAAAAACCCGGTTATTATTGTAACAGGAATACGTTTTTGTGATTGTTGCTGAAAATCTTTTTGCATCATACAAATTTAGAAAGAAATACAATATGCCCTTAATGCATTACAAGCTGTTTATTCAAACAGAACCCAACCATTGATCAGGATTCATCAAGCGGTTTAAGGATACTTATTCAATTATTATGGTGCCTGATAGACAAAACCAATCCTGCATCACTGCAAATGTACTAAATTAGGTATGTAAATCTCAATAAAGTTGCAATTATTTTCGCTTTATGCAGATTATTTTGTGTTATATTGTATATTACATCAAACAAACAGGGATTGCCAGTGTAAAAAACCCATTTATTGAAAATATCAATATACCAGCGAAGATTTCCACCTTTCTTTAATTCTTTTTTTAAATCAAAATACATTTATAACACACGAAACGATTGTATCCTTAGACTTAAATACCATTAGAGTTCATCTAAATTTATCCGTACGAACTGAGATTAATATGTACAGGATCGCAAACAATTGCATAACAGCTCATTACATGTTCACCTAAATCGTGTCATTTAAACAAACGAATAAATTATAGTTTATTTACGCCCAATAAATTATTTTTGTCGCTCAATAAAATATATTTTGTACCTGATAATTAAATTATTTACTTAAAAACTTTTACCATGAAAAAATTAACAACGCTTATTTTATCCCTTATTGTGTTGACAACATTTGCTCAACGGGAAGGGGAAGGCCCCAAACGATTAATGGAACTTAACAAAGATGAAGATTGTTCAAGTTTCGTGATGCAACCGGTCGATGGTACCACGCTTACCGCCAATGACTTGATTGAGAACATCCTGGGAGAAGACATTCAGTCCTATAATCTGATAAACTTCCAGGCTGCAACCGGCACAGATGCATCAGCCGGTGTTTTCAGCGGGGGTGGTGATGCAGGGATTTCTCTGCAAAATGGCATTGTAATAAGCTCGGGTTATATTGACAATGCCATTGGATATAATACTTCATCCTCCATTACAGGAGGACTGAATCTTCCGGGTGATTCCGATTTAAACGAGTTGATTCCTCAAACCACCGAGGATGCTACCATTCTGGAGTTTGAATTTGTTCCCTCCTTTGACCAGATTTTCATTCAGTTTGTTTTTGGTTCGGATGAATACAATGAATATGTAGGGAGCGATTTTAACGATGCTTTCGGATTTTTTCTCAATGGAGAAAACATTGCGCTGACCCCCGGAACGGAAGATCCCATATCTATCAACACCATCAACCTGGATCAAAACAGCAGCTTATACATCAACAATGATCCTTTTGACAGTGACCTTGAAGAACCCCTCTATTGCAGTGAAATGGATGGTTTTACCACTGTACTGGTAGTTGAAGGTGCTGTAATACCTAATGAAACCAACACCATCAAACTGGCCATTGCTGATGCAGGTGATAGTTCACTGGACTCATGGGTATTTATCGGAGCCGAAGGCTTTACAGGAGTTGAACCCCCGCAGCCTACTCCCGTTCCACTTGGAAACTGGGCTCTTATTCTTGGTATGGGCCTTATACTGTTGTTCACATTCCTGCGCCTGAAAAGAATTTTCTAAATCGCACCCTGTTGTTACAGGCAGAAAAAAGCTGTTCCCTAAGGTGCAGCTTTTTTTTGTGTTTTCAAACGAATATTATCTTGCCATCTTAACCCCCGTTAAATCAGTTTAATTTTGAAAAATTTTATGTAGGTTTGCGGGGAAATGTAATTTATAAACCAAGCAAATTTTTCATGTACCGCAAACTTTTTTTGTCACTGGCCATCCTGATAGTTATGGCCATACAGGGAATGCCCTGCACAAGCTATCTTGTAACCCCCGGAGCATCGACAGATGGTTCCTCTATGATCAGTTACGCTGCAGATTCGCACATTCGTTATGGAGAACTGTACTTTTTTGAAGGGGGTCCCAAAACACCGGGTTCCTATTACCAGGCCCATTACAGAGGCAGCCATAAGCCTTTGGCCCGCATCCCATACCCTGAGTCAACCTACCAGGTAGTAGGGTATATCAATGAAAAGCAGGTGGCCATTGGTGAGAGCACTTTCGGCGGCCACCCGGAGTTGTTTGACACCCTGGGAGGCATTGATTACACCGGGCTTATGCAATATGCCCTGATGACAGCTCCCACTGCACGCGATGCAATACGCATTATCGGTGAATTGGCCGACGAATATGGGTATTACAGTTCAGGAGAATCCTTCTCCATTTCTGATCCCAATGAAGTCTGGATCATGGAAATTATTGGGAAAGGAACCCGGCTGGAGTATGACCGCCGCAGAAAGGAAAATTACAATGCAGATAAAGGAGCAGTTTGGGTGGCCCGAAGAATACCCGACGGCTACATCTCAGCTCATGCCAACCATGCCCGCATCACCACTTTCCCCCTGGCAGCAGAAAGCAATTCAATTACCAACCAACAATTCGATCAACTGCATAATCCCGATGTGGAAGTTATTTATGCGCATGACGTAATTGAATTTGCCCGTAAAAAAGAATACTTTGAAGGTTCGGATGAATCTTTCAGCTTCTCAGATGTTTATGCCCCCCTGGATTTTGGCGCGGCCCGCTTTTGTGAAGCCAGAGTGTGGAGCATGTTTAAAGAAGTAGCTCCGGGCATGGATCAGTATATGGATTATGCCATGGGGTATGATTTAACCAACCGTATGCCTCTATGGGTAAAACCGGAAAGAAAACTTTCCGTGGCTGATTTAATCAGTTTCAAAAGAGACTATTTGCAAGGTACCGATTTCGATTTGAGCCAGGACATAGGAGCAGGACCATGGGGAAAGCCTTACCGCTGGCGCCCGCTGACATGGGAGATTGACGGAAAACAATATTTCCATGAACGCACCACGGCCACGCAGCAAACCGCATTTTCCTTTATTACACAGTCACGCAAAGATTATCCCGGTCCCATAGGAGGTATCATTTGGTTTGGGGTGGATGATGCCAATACTTCGGTTTATGTTCCCATGTATGCAGGCATTCAACAAGCGCCCGAAACTTATCGCGAAGGTCACGGAAGCATATTGGAATACAAAGAAGATGCTGCCTTTTGGGTTTTCAACAAAGTAGCCCATCTGGCATACCTCAAATACAGTATGAAGCTCCCCGAAATACAGAAAATACAAACCGAACTGGAGAACAGTTTCATGGAATTTGTCCCCTCCATTGACAAAGCAGCCATGGATTTATATAGTAAAGATCCTGAGTTGGCGAAAAATTTCCTTACCAACTTCTCCGTTTCAATGGGCAATTATACAGTAGAAAGATGGGAAGAATTGTACCGGTTTTTAATGGTAAAGTACCTCGATGGAAATATCAAGAAAGAGGAAAACGGGGAATTCCTGACCAATGAATGGGGAAAATATCCCATTGTTGAGCATCCTGAGTACCCGGAATGGTGGTTGCGTACCATTATTGAACTTTCGGGAGACAAGTATCTGTACATTGAGGAAGAACCGGAGAGTGATGAATAGCAAGAGTAATTGATTGAAAGACAAGCAAGTTTAACCCAAACAATATTATAATTATGTTTACAGGAATCATAGAGGCTACCGGAAAGGTGGCAAAAGTTGAAAAAGAAGGAGGCAATATACATTTCACCATTGAAACCCCCATTGCCAATGAACTGAAGATTGACCAGAGTATAGCTCACGATGGCGTATGCCTGACCACCGTAAAAGTTGACAAGGAGAAGAATCAATATACCGTAACAGCCATTCAGGAAACCCTTGACAAAACCAACATGCGCAGCTGGGAAGAGGGCTATCGTGTAAACCTTGAGCGGTGCATGCGCATTGACGGCCGCCTCGACGGACATATTGTACAGGGTCATGTAGACCAGACAGCCGTTTGCACCCGGGTTGAAGAATTTGATGGCAGCTGGAAGTTTTATTTTGAATATGACCCGGGTCCTAAGAACATTACTGTCGATAAAGGTTCTATCTCGGTAAACGGTGTAAGCCTTACCGTAGTAGACTCAGAACCAAACATGTTTTCCGTGGCCATCATCCCTTACACTTACGATCACACCAATTTTGGGGATTTTAAAAAGGGAAGTATTGTCAACCTCGAATTCGATATTATTGGCAAGTATGTGGCACGGTTGCTTGAGCAACATTTTGAAGCCAGGAAGTAATCCTCCGGTACAAACAGACAGAGAGTAACAAGAGAGCAGATTTCCAGCGCTAACAAGTCCAGTACCCCATCTAAACAAAAAGCTGCCTTACAACGGCAGCTTTTTTTTATTTGCGAGGTTGTGAGCCGGCAAACATTCGCGAATATTTTCTGTTAACAAAACAGAGAGAACAAGGGTGCAATCCGTTTTTATGCTTGTTCCGGTTATAAACTTTTCCACAAAATTGATACATTATGGCTAAAATTGCAGTATTTTCTACCCAGGCTTACGACAGGCATTTTTTTGAAAATGCCCAATCACAACATACTTTTGAATATTTCGAAACCCGACTTCGCCCCCAGACAGTAAATCTGGCCCAGGGCTTTGATGGAGTTTGCGCTTTTGTCAACGACCGCATCAATGCAGAAACATTACAGCTTCTGGCAGAAGCCAACATTAGACTGGTAGCGCTTCGATGTGCCGGTTTCAACAATGTAGATCTCAGGGAGGCTGAAAAGCAGAATATTCGCATCATGCGTGTGCCGGCCTATTCTCCGGAAGCCGTTGCAGAACATGCATTAGCCCTTATCATGACCCTGGCCAGAAAAACTCATAAAGCTTACAACAGGGTACGCGATGGAAACTTTTCCCTGGTAAATCTTAATGGGTTTATCATCCATGGCAAAACCGTTGGGGTTATCGGCACCGGACAAATAGGCAAGGCTTTTTGCAGAATCATGAATGGCATGGGAGCCAACATCGTTGCTTACGACAAGTATCCATCCCAGGAGGTTGAAAAGCTCGGAGTACAATATGTATCTCTGGAGGAAGTCCTTCAAAGATCAGACATTGTCAGCCTGCACTGCCCGCTTACACCGGAAACCCATCACATCATCAACAAAGATACGCTGGCTTTGATGAAAAAAGAGGCAATGCTGGTAAATACCAGCAGGGGGAAACTTATAGATACATCTGCCGTCATTAATGCATTGCGGGATGAAAAGCTGGGACTCCTGGCCATTGATGTATACGAGGAAGAAGAGAAATTATTTTTCAGGGATTTATCCGAGAAGATTATCCGTGATGATCAGATTTCCAGGCTGATGCTTTTCCCCAACGTTTTGGTTACTGCTCACCAGGGATTTTTCACCCGCGAAAGCATGCAACAGATAACCCAAACCACCTTGAAAAACATTGACGATTTCCTGGCCGGGAAAGAATCTGATAATGAAGTGAATTGCAAGTTGGTAAAAGACTGTAAGTAATTCAGGCTGCAGGTTAAAGCTTGTAAAGATTGTTTTTTATGGCAAAAGTTACAAGCTTTACACTGCTGTCAACGCCAGTCTTCCTGAAGAGGTTGGCTTTGTGCCCATCTACGGTGCGCTGGCTTATAAATAGCTGGTCGGCTATTTCTTTGATGGTATATCCTTTACAGATAAGGCTGAGCACCTCAATTTCCCGCTTGGTAAGTTCTTCTTTCAGTTCGGGTTCATTGGAATCGGGCTTGCTTTTTCTGTTTACCAGGGAATTGGTAAGTACCGGCAGCAATTCATCAGAAAAGTAATTCTTATTATCCGCAACAAGATCAATGGCTTTCTGCAACTCATATTCTTCAACCGTTTTCAGCAGAAATCCTTTTACACCTGCTTCAATCATGCTCACCAGATATTCCTCGTCGCCAAACATGCTGATAGCAACAATTTTCAGGCCGGGATATAAATCCAGCGCCTGTTTGGTAGCTTCTATTCCGTTCATGACCGGCATCTGAATATCCATAAACACGATATCGGGTCGTTCTGCCTGAATCATTTGAAGAAATTCTTCGCCATTCGAGGCTTCGCCAAATATGGCTACATTGGGAATCTCCTTGAGCAGCATAATCAGGCCTTTCCTGAAAATATGCTGGTCCTCCACTATCATTACCTGAAGTTTCTTATTTTTATCCATTCTGATTTTAACCCCTATAATTTATCTTTCAATAAAACAATTAGTCTATTTATCCAATTTAAAAAAATGGCAATAGTTTACAAATGTAACGATAATATTTTATGACATAACTAACATTTTATATTTCACAAAGGTAGTTTGCAATAAAAGTAAAAACCGCTGCCGGGTTGGGATTCAATCGCCCCTTCCCCATTTACAAAGTTTACTCTGCTTAAAATATTTTTCAAGCCCTGGTTTCCATTCTGCACTTGATAAGTTTGCTGAAAGTCAAATCCCTTGCCATCATCTTTGTATTCCAGCACCAGCTCTTCCCCTTGGATATCTATCGAAAGGATGATATTTTCCGCTTGTGCATATTTTAAGGTATTATTAATAAGTTCAAGAACGATACGGTACAAATGAATTTCCGTATTTGTGTTTACGTAAAATTCCTTTTCAGGATACAAAAATCTGATATTTATTACTTTGGTTTTATTCAAAGCCTCAGCAAATGATTTCAACGCCTTTATCAGACCATGGTCCATGAGCACACTGGGCATTAAATTATTGGCAATAGTGCGCGCCGATTCCACTGCTTTGTTGAGAGTGTCCTTCATTTCCTGCAAGAGCAGTTCCTTCTCCTGCGGACTCTTATTCTCTTTTTGCAACAAACCCGTGTAAATTTTCAGGGTAGAAAGCAAAGCTCCCAGGCCATCATGCATATCGCGCGAAAATCGTTTTCTTTCCTTCTCTTCTGCTTTCATAATGGCGTTAAAAATCTCCTTATCCATCTCTTTCTGCCGGGTTATATCCCTGATAGCCAAAACGCTCACCACCTCTCCCTTATAGTTTAACGTTTGATATTGAACCAATCCGTGAAAGGGTTGCCGGGCTGCATCAAAAAAAACAATTTCCCATGGTCCCTCTCCTCCTTTCGCCCCCAGTATATTTTTCAACTGTTCGCCGCCCTTTTCGTCTACATAAGAAAAAACCGATGGAAAATCTATCTCTGAATGCCCCATTCCAAAAATTTCATAGGCAGCCCTGTTTCCTTCAATAATCTTTCCGTTTTGTATAAAAATTACCGCTTCAAAGGCTGTTTCAGACAGGGCTTTAAATTTTTCTTCCACTTCTCTGCGGATTTCTATTTCAAGCTGGAGTTCTTTGTTTTTTGATTCAATGACATCTCTTGACCATTTGAGCTCAAGATGGGTGTTTACCCGAGCCAGTAATTCAGCCCGGTTAACAGGTTTGGAAATAAAATCAACGGCACCGGCATCAAACCCCTTAACCAGTTCTGCTGTATCATGCGAGGAAGTAATAAAAACCACCGGCACATTCATCATGATTGCGTCATTTTTCAGCAATCTGCAAACCTGATAACCATCCATCCCGGGCATAATAATATCCAGCAACACCAGATCAGGGGTGTAAGTTTTGAAGGCCTCAAAAGCAAGGGTGCCCGATGTAGAGGCATTTACAATATAATCTTTCTTCTCCAGCACATGTTTCAGTACCTGGATGGTATGAAGGTCATCGTCGATGATATGAATTTTTCGCGTAGCAGTATCAGTCATTTTACGAGTTGAGAAAAAATATAAAAACAGTGAATTTAAGACCAATGACAATTTCTAAGACGTATAAAGATATAAAAAATAAACAAAATGACTTTTTTTTACTATGCGTCAGAATTTTTATTTACCTTTATGATGGAAAAGTGATTAATTGAAATAAATCAGTCATTAAAAGAACGATTATGTCTATAGATTTTAAAAATGGCAGGATATATTTTGAAGAATATGGCAGTGGAAAACCACTGGTGTTGTTGCATGGATTCACTGAATCGCTCAAAATTTGGCTCGACTACAAGGATACACTGGATAAAAACTTCCGCCTGATATTGATTGATCTGCCCGGTCATGGAAAAAGCAGCATCGTAGAAGAATCGCACTCAATGGATTTGATGGCTGATGGCGTGAAGGCTGTACTGGACTATCTGAACATTCCATCAACGGTTATTGTTGGTCACTCCATGGGTGGATATGTAGCATTGGCTTTTGCCCGCAAATATGCACGCATGCTGAAAGGACTGGGATTATTTCACAGCACATCACTGGCCGATAGCGATGAAGCCAAACAAGGCAGAGAACGGGCCATTGAAGCTATTGAAAAAAATCATACCCGCTTTTTGATGAACTTCATCCCTGAACTGTTTGCCCCAGAAACCAAAGAATTGTATCACAGTGAGATTCAGAACCTGATAGATGAAGCATCGGGTATGACGGCAGAGGCCATCCTGGCTGCACAAAAAGGGATGCGAGACAGAACCAGCACGCTCGATGTTCTGATCAATGCCTCCTTTCCGGTGATGTTTATTGCAGGGCAAAAAGACAGTCGGGTACCTTTTGAAAACATCTGGGTGCAAATGGCGCTTACCGAAAATGCCTATTCTCTTATTTTAAGAAACGTTGGCCACATGGGTTTTATAGAAGCAAAAATCCAGTGTCTTGATTTTCTGAAAAACTTCACTAACGCCTGTTACAGAATACAATAGAAGAGATAATATTCCAAAATCAAAAAAGCGAACCCCCTCAATCAGGAGTTCGCTTTTTTGATCTATTCAACCCTCTGACAGGTTTTTACCTGAAAAAGACTTTATATCCCCAGGCTTCCATCTCCAGGGTAGCATTTTCACGCACTGATACCTTTTCACCGCTGAATAATTCAGTATAATCATCGGCAAAATCACCTTCTGAAAACTCTACAGCCCTGGGTTCATCAGACAAATTGAGTACCACAAACACTTTGTTATTTTCTTTTTCGCGGGTGAAAGCAAAAACACTCAAATCATCGTTGGTCTGGATTCTCTCCATAGCGCCCCCCTCCAGGCCATTCCACAAAGCTTTGTTTTCATGCTTGAACCTAATCAGGGTGGTATAGAATTCTTCATGTTTCAAATCACTCCAGTCAATCTGGTCTTTTTCAAAAAACTCAAGCCTTTTATCAAGGCCGGCTTCCTGCCCGTTATACAACAACGGCATACCATTAACGGTGAAAATCATGACAGCAAAGGCCTTTTGAGCTTCTCCCAATCGCTCCCTTATTGTTCCTGCCCACGAGTTTTCATCATGGTTATCAATAAAATTAATTTTATAAGTTCCGATGGGGTAATGATCTACACTTTTATCAAAGGTATAAGTAACAGCCTGCACTTCTTCCTGTTGGTCATCATTTTCAAGGGGCTTACCAAAATAATAGTTGTCCAGCGCGCTCACATCCTTATCGCCACGGGCTATACTATTCATGGTATGATGAGAAGTCCATGAATATCCCGCATTGAAAGCGTGTTCCATGAGCTCAGGATGATCGGCTTCGGCCAGCATAAAGATGGGTTTTACTTTTTCCAGTTCCTGACGGGCCAGGTTCCAGAATTCTGTGGGAACCAGATAGGCCACATCACAGCGGAAACCGTCAACATTTACCTCTTCCAGCCAAAACTTCATTTCTTCAATCATGGCATCCCACAACTCCTTGTTATCATAATCCAGCTGGATGACGTCTGACCAGTCAGTATCATGGGGCGGGGTTACATTGCCTTCAGCATCGCGATAATAAAACTCAGGATTGGATTCCATCCAGGGATGATCCCAGGCAGTATGATTGGCCACCCAGTCAATGATTACATTCATTTCCATCTCATGAATTTTTTCCACCAGATTTTTAAAATCTTCCAGGGTGCCGAATTCAGGATTAATGGCAGTGTAGTCTTGTACTGAATAATAACTTCCCAGTTCTCCTTTACGTTCCACCTTACCAATGGGAGTGACTGGCATAAACCACAAAATATCCACCCCCATTTCCTTGAGCCGGGGCAAGTGTTCAGCAAACGCGTTGAAGGTCCCTTCGGGGGTAAACTGCCTTACATTCACTTCATACAGTGTGGCATTTTCGCTCCACTCGGGATGCGACACGGTACTTACCAGTGAGTCAACCTCTTCTGTGGGCTTTTGTGGCCCTGCGCATGACACTGCTAGCAAAAGCAGCATTCCAAAGGCAGCCATTCCTGCATTTTTTAATAATTCAAACGTCCTTTTTTTCATCGTTGATAATTTAAGTTTGATAAATAATTGGGTAAAAGAAAGCAATTCATAGCACTTTGCATAAGTTTTTGCCAAGGAAGACAGATAGCATTATATTAACCTAAATGTCAATTTTCCTGTTCAGATAGTCGTCGACATTCATGGGTTTTGGCAGGTAGTCCTTGTCGAACAATCCTGATGAAATCAGAAAGTCAGCAGTAGCCCTGTTGCAGGCAGTGGGGACATTATAGAGTACCGTGATGCGCAGCAAAGCTTTCACATCAACATCATGAGCCTGTTGCTGCATGGGATCCCAGAAAAAGACCATCATGTCGATTTTACCTTCAACAATCAAAGCTCCCATCTGCTGGTCTCCCCCAAGCGGGCCTGATTTAAGCCTGGTAAGCCTGAAGTCTTTTAGCTCCTTGGGAGTAAGTCTGGAGGTAAGGGTTTCTTCGATGATCTTACCCGTAGTACCTGTGCATATTACATTATGATTCAATAATGCATCGCGGTTCCAGTCAGCCCATTCCACGAGTTCTTTCTTACGGTTATCGTGTGCTACCAGGGCAATGGTTTTTCGTTTATTTTTCATCTGTTTATATTTTTTATGAATTCGGTCAGATGGAGCTCACCAAACGCCATTCATCACTGTCCATTTACGTCACTGCGGATTATAATCATCTGCGTGTGTGATAAAAAAACTCTGGCATGGCTCGGTTTCCTGCTATTCTCATGGAGTGGTCAGAATAAATCCCTTTCTAAAAGGTCAAAACCTCAAAACTGTGGGGAGGCAATGATACTTCAAGCCTGCTGGCATCTGCATCAATTGCAGCACCAAAATGTCCTTTATATTCAACTCCACGGTACCATGTGGGTAAATTCAGAGAAACAGTACGTGACTCGTTGCTCTTATTGAAAACAACAATCGCACGGTTGTCAAAATAAGTGCGGGCATAGGCATATATATCATCTGAAACTTCCAGGGTATTAAAGTCGCCATAGACAAAAGCAAGATTGGAACTCCTGAGGCGGGTAAGCTTTTTGAAAGTTTCCTTCACCTGAAGCTCCTGCGTGGAAAGATTCTCAAAAATCATGGGCCTGCGGCTGTCAGGGTCACTTGCCCCCGGCAAACCAATTTCATCCCCATAATAAACAACAGGCACTCCGGGAATGGTCATGATAAAAGCGGTAAGAGAAGAAAGCTTTTTGTAGCCTACCGGATCGCCCACCCCTATTTCGCGTTCCCAACCAGGCTCGGTATCGTCTTCGTCAAATCCCAGGCCACCACCTGCCAGGGAAATAAAACGCGGCATATCGTGATTGCCGGTAATATTGCCCATCAGATTCTGAAAACCATAATAACTGAAACTTTGGTGCAGGGAGTAATCCAGTCTTTCGAAGGGCTCTTCGTCAAGGGCAAAAACAGCTCTTGCATCCCAGTAAAGGTTAAAATCAAATTTACCATCCAGCATTCCTGAACCTACATAGCTGGAAATCAAATCATGGCTACCAAAGGTTTCTCCGATCTGGAACAGGCGGAAATTGTCGGGAAACATTTTTTCCTCCTTTAGCTTCTGGGTAAGCGCACGCCAGAACTCCAGCGGGACATGTTTGGTAGCATCATGCCGGAAACCATCCAGTTCAAACCTGTTGATCCAGTAAAAGGCACTGTCCACCATGGTTTGTATGACTTCGGGCTGTGAAAAGTCAAGGCTGGGGAGAAAGTCATCAAACCAGGTAGTGAGGCGGTGTTCGTCCCATAAACGAATATTTTGCCGGCCATCAGGCAGTTCAAGTTCGGTGGCCCAGTCAGGATTATCAATGATTAGGGGATTATTCTCATGAACATGATTGGAGACAAAATCCATTAATACGCTGATATCTTTTTCATGTGCAGCGTTTACCAGCTGTTCCATCACCTGGTTATCACCAAAGCGGTGATCGATGGTAGTAAGAGTAATGGGCCAGTAACCATGATAACCGGTATATTTTCTTTTGGGCTCAGGAAATTCCACGTAAGCTTCCAACGGATTCTGGGTAATGGGTGAAAACCAAACGGCATTGACTCCCAAATCGGTAAAGTATCCTTCCTCCAACTTTTCCAGCACCCCATCCAGGTCTCCACCATGAAAATTGGCCCTGGGCGCCACCTCGGGATCATCCACCGGCTCATCACGGTCAGGGTTGCCATTGTGAAATCGATCAACCATGAGAAAATACATAATGGTAGCCTCCCGATCTTCACGGGTAAGCTTGTCAGGGTTGGTAACGGGTACTCCCTGTTCCAGGGGGATAAGCAGGTCATTGCCTAAGGCATTTCCGGCTGAAGTCATTACCCGCAGAAAGCTTCTTTCTTTTGTCAGTGCATCACCCGGTATTTTCACACGCATTGTGCTTCCTTCTAAAGTGATATTTTCTTCAGGCAGACGAAAATTCTGCCACAAAACAATAACCTGATCGGGATCATTCACCAGTTGCACATCAATGGTATTGCGGTAATAGCGGGTGGCATGTATACGCGGTGCTTCTGACCTGTCGAGGTTTCCCACTTCCACCAGGGAGTTAAACCCTCCGGCATTGTTGGAGACCTGTAGTGGATTTCCAGGATCAAGCATATCCTTCCCATCCGCAACCATCAGATACTGGTACCGTCCGGGGTTGAGATCCAGCGTTACCTGCCATACCCCATCCACCAGGGTCATGGGAACCGGATTCCAGTCCGACATTTCGCCCCGAACAGCCACCGACCGGTATTTCCTTTCCCCGGGCTCAAATCGGAAAGAAACATCTTCCCGTACCGACTTTCGGGTTATCAGGCTGTAAGGGGTTCCCTGCATCCATACCACCACCTCAGTCAACTGGGGAACATTCAGATTTCTTGCGCTAAGGTACAACATCTCCCTGTCAGCAGAAAGACGACTACGCAAGGAAGGATGTGTTACCACAGAGTCAATGCCGGCCAGAGAGGCCGAATGGAAATAATCGTTGAGCACAACGGTGGTTTCATCACCCTGTAACTCAATGAGGGTGGCCAAACCGAAAATATCATCCCCCTCAGGAAAAAGGGTCGCAGACTTTCGCTGGCAAGACCCGAAAAATAATATGCTTGTCAGCACCAGGCTGAACATGCGAAAAAAGGTTGTTTTTGCTGTCATGTTGGTATTCTTATGTTTGAAAAATAAATCGATTCCCTGGCAATTATTCAAAAACGGTTTTCCAGGCTTCTGCCGGGCATACTGTCGTATATTAGCAGCAACAGGCAATGAATAAATGAAAAGCCATCAAAAACCAGTCTTACGACTCAGTCTTAATCAAAAAATAGTTCTTCTTTCCCCGCTGGGCAAGGATATACTTGTTGTTAAGCAAAGAAGTTGTGTCCACCACAAAATCTTCTGGCACTTTATTTTTATTAATGCTAATCCCACCTTCTTTGACTGCTCTGCGTGCTTCACCCTTTGATTTGAGCACCTGCAGGTCACCTCCAAGGAAATCCACAATATTCAATCCTTGTTCCAGTTCGGCACGTGCAATGGTAAACATAGGTACTCCATCAAACACATCCAGCAAAACCTGTTCAGGAAGGTTTTTCAACGTTTCAGTCGTTCCTTTTCCAAACAATATTTCAGTGGCTTCCAGCGCAGTTTCATAGTCTTTTTCACCATGCACCCTGATGGTAATATCTTTGGCCAAAGCCTTCTGAAGTCCCCGCAAATGAGGCTGTTGTTTGTGTTCTTCCACCAGTTTTTCCACCTCTTCCTTTGAAAACAGGGTGAATATTTTGATGTACTTTTCGGCATCGTTATCAGAACAATTGAGCCAGAACTGGTAGAACTGGTAAGGAGAGGTATACCTGGAATCAAGCCAGATATTGCCTTTTTCGGTTTTTCCAAATTTACCGCCATCGGCTTTGGTAATCAGCGGGCAGGTGAGAGCAAAGGCTTCTCCACCAGTTTTCCTGCGGATAAGTTCGGTGCCGGTGGTAATATTTCCCCACTGATCAGACCCACCCATCTGCAACTTGCAGTTTTTGGTTTGGTTAAGGTATAAAAAGTCGTATCCCTGTACCAGTTGATAGGTAAATTCAGTAAAAGAGAGTCCTTCACGTGCTTCACCGTTGATACGTTTTTTTACTGAATCCTTGGCCATCATGTAATTGACGGTAATATGCTTACCTACTTCGCGCAAAAATCCCAAAAAGGAGAACTCCTTCATCCAGTCATAATTGTTTACCATTTCGGCCTTGTTGTCGCCACTTTCAAAATCCAGGAATTTGGTCAGTTGTGTCTTGATGGACTCAACATTATGATTCAACTCTTCTTCTGAAAGCATATTGCGCTCCTGGCTTTTTCCGCTGGGATCACCAATCATGCCGGTAGCACCTCCCACCAGGGCCAGAGGTTTATGTCCGGCAATCTGCAGGTGTTTCAGCATCATAATTGACACCAGGTGACCAATATGCAATGAGTCTGCTGTGGGATCAATTCCCACGTAGGCAGTAGTCATTTCTTTGGCCAGTTGCTCTTGGGTTCCGGGCATCATATCGTGAATCATGCCCCTCCATTTTAGTTCTTCTACAAAGTTCATAAAACGTATTCAGTGTTAGATTATCGTCAATTTTTTGTTTGTATTTCTATTTAGTACCTCTTGTATTTCTTAATTCCATCTAAAAAGGGATGTGATTCTTTCATTTACACATTCACTTAGGCTGCATTATTTTGCAGTTCCCAAAATTACACACTAAACGGTAAATACACACAATTTTCAGGTATTATTTTCAACATCAGGCTGCAACATTCCTTACCCGATGGTGTTAAACAGAAACAGAAACCCACAACAGCATAAATACAACAGACAGGCGGAGACTGTTATGTATTTTTCTGTTAAATTCGTTGGAAGCAAAAGATTTCCCCCGAAACTGACAGCTCAACCACAGTCTGTAACCATAAAAATATTAGGTTTGCACCATGATACTATTAACCGGAGGAACAGGACTTGTAGGCACACACCTGCTTTATGAATTAACAGCAGCAGGCAAAAAAGTGCGTGCCCTTAAACGCAAAGAGAGCAAAACGGATGTAATTGAGAAAGTATTTGAATATTACAATCCGGGGGGTAACCAACTGGATCTGATTGAATGGGTAGAGGGCAATGTATCGGATATATTCAGCCTCAGGGAAGCCCTTGAGGGGGTAAAGGAGGTTTACCATTGTGCCGCGGTAGTATCTTTTGTCCCCTCTGAACGCCCCCAGATGCTCAAAATCAACATCGAGGGAACTGCCAACCTGGTAAATGCCTGTTTGCTGGAAGGGGTGAAAAAACTTTGTCATTGCAGCAGCATCGCTGCCGTGGGGCGGCCCGACAAAGGGACCTGGGTGGATGAGTCCTTAATCTGGAAAACCTCCCGCAAAAACTCCTATTATTCTATCAGTAAATTTGGTGCCGAGCGCGAAGTATGGCGGGGCTCCGAAGAAGGACTGGACGTGGTGATAGTCAATCCTTCCGTCATCCTGGGGCCGGGAGACCCCCACCGCTCCAGTGCCCGGCTGTTTACCACGGTGAAAAACGGATTGCGCTTTTATAGCAGTGGTGCCACGGGATTTGTAGATGCCCGCGATGTGGCCAAAGCCATGAGGGTACTCATGGATGAAAACATTGTCAATGAAAGGTTTATCCTCAACAGCGAAAACATCAGTTACCGGGAGCTGTTTGAAATCATCGCCAGACATGCTGAAGTAAAGCCTCCCTTTTTCAAAGCAGGAAAAATGCTCAGCGAGGTGGCCTGGCGCCTGGAAAAAGCCCGCAGCACCGTTATGGGCTCCAATCCGCTTATTACACGCGAAACGGCCCGAAGTGCCAACAGCAATTATCGTTTTTCCAACGAGAAAATCAAAGCCGAGCTGGCCATGGAATTCCGCACTGTAGATGAAGCCGCCGAAAATATGGCAGGGTTTTTCAGGAAGTTTAAGGTTTGACAAATACAATACCCCCCAACCCCCTTGAAGGGGGAGATCGCAACGAATTAAACTTCTGAAAATTGAGAGAGTAGACTTCACTACCCCCTACCCTTGGGCTGTTTTTTCCTGATAATGCTTTGCGAGCCCATGTATAGAAGCAGCAAAATCAGCAGAAAAATGGAAAGCCGACCCAAAAAGTCGCCGTTTTTAACATAGAAAGTAATCTCGTCATTTTTGTGTATCTCCTGCCGGATTACAGCAGCTTCCCACCATGGCGTTTGCTGGTCCACGCGTCCCAGGGGATCGATAAATCCTGATATCCCGGTTTTAGCAGCCCGGGCAATGCTTCTGCGGGTTTCTATGGCACGTAGCCGTGCATATTGATTGTGCTGCCGGTAGCCCGGAGTGTCGCGCCACCAGCCATCGTTGGTAATGATAAATATCAGCTGAGCACCGTTTCTGATATAGCCGTTAAGGTACTGTCCGTAAATGGACTCATAACAGATTACAGGGGCCACCCGGGTTCCGTCGGGCCCGGTGAAAACATCCCGGTCGGGCTGTACGCCCATGCTTCCCGCAGTACCCCCGAAATGCTCCACCAACTGTCCGATGGGTTTCAGAATAGTTGCAAAAGGCATAATCTCAATCCCCGGCACCAGTTTCGACTTGAAATAAGTATCCATGTTTCCTTTGCTATCCAGGAACAAAGCCGCATTATATGCATCATAATAGCCGTCGTTGTTGCTGAATTTTCGGGCGGTAGCAGGAGGTTGTTCATCTTCGCCATACTCACGGTACATCATACTTCCCGCCACCCAGGCCAGCGTATCGTACCGCGAGGCATGATTCTTCATCTGACGGTAACCATAATGGGCATCGGGTTTGTTGAGCCAGAGAGTTCCGGGCAACACCGCTTCCGGGGCCACCACAAAACGGGTACTGTCCGTTATTTTTTCTTCTGCAAGTAAGAGCAGACTATCAGTCCATTCCCGAACCTGCCACGCTCCTTCTGCCTGCAGATAGGGGTCCCTGCCAGGTTGTACCACAACCACCTCCACCGGGTCATCGGGCATCTCATATCGGTTCCAGATTACTAATGAAATCACAGGCGGAATGATCAGAAACAGGAAGGTACCCAGTCCGGTTAAAGCTCTTTTCTTCACCAGTTGAAATTGCTGCACGTTTTTCAGATAGGTGACCACACGCTGCTTCTCTTTCTTGTCTTCAATATCAAGGGTTTGTTGCACAGTAAACGTTTCCAGCGGCACTGTGTATGTTTTGTATAGACTATACAACCAAATATTTATAACAATTATCCATGCAGTACCTCCCAGTGTCCCGGTATATTCATACCACTGCACCCATCGGGGCAGGCTTGCAAAGACATTCCCAAGGTTGAGCCAGCTCCAGCTCATCTCCCAGTCGAGGTGCAAAAATTCGAAGCTGAGCCACAAAATAAGCAAAGAAGCTACCCCTTGTTTGCCCGGTAAAACCCTGCGCCCCACGTGCATCAGGTAAAAAGGAATCGCCATGAAAAAGGAATTGAGAAAAACCGCCATCAGCACACCAGGGACACTGGCGAAAACAATCCACCAGGTGGTCAATGCATTAAAAACCGCAAATGCCAGCCAGCTGTAAAACAACACTGCGTATTTGTTGTGATTCGCTTTGTTTTTCAACACATCGTCCTCCACGATAAACAACGGGATAAAAGCCACAAAAATCAGCATGGGGATACCCCGCGAAGGCCAGCTAAGCGCGAACAACAACCCGCTGAGCAGGCTCAAAAACAATAGACGGTATTTTAGCAGTATATACATTTTTCAGAAATATCAGGTTGAAAGGGCCAAAAGTACGAAATTCTACTTCATTTCCATTAATCGACTCCAACTCCGACAGGAGTGTAGATTTTCAGATTATAGGATTGAAGAACGTTGAATGCAGATTTCAGAATGCAGATTTTATTAGCCTCGCTGCGAAAGCCTCTTCAACAAAGAAAAGTGTTGATGACAGCGCCCTTTCAAGGATTGTTGGATGTAAGATTAACGGATTATAAGATTATAATATTGGGGCCTCCGTTGGTTGAGCCTGTCAAAACCTCCACTGCACAGTCCCCACCTTCTCACATCCTACATGCCACACTTTTTTATGCCTTTGCTATTTAGATTCCATATAAATAAGCAAAAATGCAAAACATTTAACAATCAAATCTCATTAAATTCATTATTACTTGTTATATTTACACTGTTTAACATAAGCAAATCAAAACCCTACCGCCTATGAAACAAACCTAACCTCCTATCAAACCCCGCTATCAGACGATTGTATCTTTGAAAGGCAAAGATTCCGGACTGAGATTTCTGCATCCTGCTTCATCGGGTTTTTGATGTGTCTTATGTTTGAAACTTTTGCATTATTTTATAAACAAACCAGAAAAAATATATGAAGAAATCAATAATACTACTACTTCTACTAATACTTTGCATGGTCCATGTAAATGGACAAGAATTTAGCTTCCAAATCTATTTTGAGGATGCGATAGGAAATCGCGACACCTTAACAATAGGTTTTGACCCTGCGGGTTCTCGAAATGTAATCCTCCCTGAGTTTGGTGAAGAAGATATTTCGAACATACCTTTTGATGACGTTTTTGATGTAAGAATAACAAATCAAGCGGATTTAAACGGAGCCTGGTGGGATTCTCAAGATTATGAACTATTCCACACAAAGAAAAAGATCACAGGTGAAATAAGATACCTAAACATTGACATACATGCAATCCATTGGCCTGTTACAGCAAGTTGGGATTCCGAAGTATTCAATGACCCTGATCTTGAAGGAAGTTTATTAACCCCACTACATAAACAGTTTTGGTGGGATAGTGGATGGCTTTACAGCAATTTTGACAGAATTGTTTTCAGCAATACTGACCAGGTTACATTTACCGCTAATTATCCCGATAATTGGGACGAATTTCCAATCGACGAAGATTTCTTTTGCTATTATACAGCGGATGAAGATAAGCCAATTGCTACTTATTGGGTTGCACTTGGAGATTCAACTATGCTTACCCTGGATGTTGCGGACATAAACATCAACGAACCATATTTATATCCCAATCCCACAACTGGTAAAGTTTTTATCAAAAATAAAACACAAATCATCAAAACACTTAACATTTTTGATATAACCGGTAAACAATACTTCTTCACAATCAGAGAAAATCAAATCGATTTAAGCAGCTTACCAAATGGAGTCTACTTTGCGAGAATTACCATTGAAGGCAAGGAATTAATACAGAAAATAATAAAAAAATGAAGCTCGAACTAAATATTCATTAATACATATTTAATTCCCCCTTTCCCCATGCAAAAATATTATTCCATTATAGCATCCTTCGTTTGTATTATTACACTTCTCATCTTGCCCCATCAAACCTATGCACAGGAAGAAGACCAGGAGTACTG
>CAZBGI010000039.1:0-32315 GCA_964491395.1 uncultured Bacteroidales bacterium
GATTGACTTGGTAGCTCAGCTGGTAGAGCACATCCCTTTTAAGGATGGGGTCCTGGGTTCGAGCCCCAGCCAAGTCACAAAAAAAACAGCTTTGCAGTTCCTGTGTTAAGCTGTTTTTTTTTGTTTCAACATTTCTCCAAAAGCAGGAGTCCTTCCTGTCGTTTTCTTCCCGGCAAACTCTTCCATTATTTTTTTCTTTTATTGCTGAAAAGCCATGGCAACAGGTCCTCTTCAGCGAAAGCCCAATCCCAGCTATTGTGGTCCACTCCGGGATATTCCGTATACCTGAGGGTTGTGCCGGCTTCCACCAGCGCACTAACCATCATTCTTGATGCTTCTACGGGTACTACACTGTCCTCGGTTCCATGAAAAACCCAGAAGGGCAATTGTCGGGCATATTTTTCTGTCAGGGAAGTGTCTCCGCCGCCACAGATGGGTACAGCAGCTGCAAACCAGTCAGGCTGACGATGAAGCAGATCAAAAATCCCAAAAGCACCCATGGATAATCCCATTATATAAACTCTTTCCCGGTCCACTTCTTCCTTCTGTAGTATCTCCTCCATTAACTCTCTCACGAGTTGCATAGATGCCGAGGGCGGATAATGGTCGGCGGGTACAGAATCTTTCCCCATTCTCCTCGTGCCGATGACATACTGATCCACCCACTTATCGTCTTTCGGGCATTGAGGGAAGATAACTATGGCAGAGTATTTCTGCCTGTTGTTCTCTTCCAGGAAAAGGGATGAGCCATGCACAAGTTGCTTCTCATTGTCACTGCCTCTTTCTCCTGCTCCATGAAGGAAAAGTACTACAGGATACTTTGCTCCCGGCTCCATTGCTTCGGGGTATAAAATCCGGTAGGGTAATACCGAACCATCTACTCCGGTAAACTCCTTTTTCATGTACAATTCATTTTGGGCGAAAACCTGCGATAAATTCACGGGCAAAATAAAGGCCATTATTATGAGGGTTTTGAAGGATACTATTTTCCAGATCATTTTTCCGGGACAACGCAAGAAAAGTAAGTCAGAGGTCATTGATTGGGGAATTGGTTAAAGGGTAATTTAAGGGTTTATAATTTGCGGATTCGGGTTATTGAAATGCGGCCATCAGTAGCTCAATATCCTGGAAAGGAAGCTGAAAACATTCGCCGATATACTGATTGGTAAGGGTGCCATTGAACAGATAGGCTCCCTGGCGTACTCCACTGTCTCTCTTGAGCATATTTACAATTCCTCCCTGTTCTCCAATGTTGATAAGGATAGGGGCAAAAAAGTTGCTAAACGCATAGGAAGCGGTATGGGGCACTCTGGATGCAATGTTGGGAACACAATAATGAATGACATCATGTTTTTTAAAAATAGGCTCAGAATGGTTGGTTACCCTTGAGGTTTCGATGCAACCTCCCTGGTCAATGCTCACATCAATGATAACAGAACCATATTTCATCTGGGCGACCATCTCTTCACTGACAATCACCGGAGAATGACCATAAGGAGAATGAATGGCCCCAATGACCACATCAGCAGTTTTGAGGGCTTTGGCAAGTACCTTGGGTTGTATGATGCTGGTGAAAATGCGGGTGTTGAGATTATTTTGAAGCCGGCGAAGCTTGTACACGGAATTATCGAAAACTTTTACCATGGCACCCAGCCCCATGGCCGCTCTCACGGCAAATTCTCCTACCGTACCAGCGCCCAGGATTACTACCTCACTGGGAGTGATACCCGAAAAACCACCAAACATTCTTCCCTTGCCATATTTTTTATCAGACAGGTATTGGGCTGCAATCAGTATGGAAGTATTACCGGCAATCTCACTCATGCTTCTGACCAGCGGAAAAGTATTGGTTTTGTCTTTGATAAGTTCGAAAGCGATGGCATTCACTTTTTTTTCCATCAAAGCTTTAAAATAGGCCGCTGATTGAACCGGAAGAGTAATGGTTGACATGATTGTCTGGCCTGGTTTGAGATATTTAATCTCATCGTGGGTTAGCGGAGATATTTTGATGATGATATCTGCCTTGTACACTTCGGGCGTTTCGTAAACGATTTCTGCGCCCGCCTCACTGTATTCATTATCAGCAAAATGGGCATTTATTCCTGCCCCTTTTTCTATCAATACCCGGTGTCCATTCTGGCAAAGCAATGCTACTGCTTCAGGAGCCAGGGGAACACGGTTTTCCTGGAAGAGGATCTCTTTGGGAATCCCTATTTTGAGGCTGTTTTTTCTTTTCCTGACTTCCAGCATTTCTTCCTGGGGCATCAACTTGCCTGATGAGCTGAAGAACATGTACTCCCGACCTGTGGTATGCATAATTAAAGACTTTTGATTTTAAGATTATTTTTGATACCTGATGGTACGTATTCCATCCTGTTCCTCCAGATAGATGCGCAGGCAATCATCAGGAAGCAAGGATTCTATCATTTCAGGCCATTCAATAAAGCAGTAATTACCGCTGAAAAAATAATCCTCATAGCCTATATCATAAGCCTCTTCCGGTTTTTTTATGCGGTAAAAATCAAAATGATAATAGCTCTCGCCCTTTTCTGATTGGTATTGATTTACAATGGAGAAGGTGGGGCTGCCGACTATATCAGTGACGTTGAAGTGGTTGCAAAGGGCTTTAATAAGGGTGGTTTTTCCCACACCCATTTTTCCGTAAAATGCGAGGATTCGTGCCTGGGGGTTATCATTAATAATCATGCCGGCGATACTTGCCAGCTGATCCTCCGTAAAATCTTTCTTTATTTCCATTTCAGGTTTACTGTTGTTTTAACGAGCTTTGAGGTAAGCAAAGGGAATGAGCATTTCTTCCATGGAGATGCCACCGTGTTGGAAAGTATTCTTATAGTAGTTTACGTAATAATTGAAATTGTTGGGGTAAGCAAAAAAGTTGTCTTCACGGGCAAATATATAGCTGGAACTTATATTGGTTCGTGGAAGATAAATTTCCTGGGGTTGCCTGACTTCAAATACCTCGTTGGCATTGTACTGAAGGTTTTTTCCTGTTTTGTACCGAAGGTTGGTGTTGGTGTTTTTATCGCCCGTTACGCGGGTGGGATGCGCCACTTTTATGGAACCATGATCGGTAGTGAGAATGATACTGATTTTTTTCTCTTGCAATATCCTGATGATATCAAGCAGGGGGGAGTGCTCAAACCACGACAAGGTAAGAGAGCGATAAGCTGCTTCATCATCTGCCAGTTCTTTGATTACTTCCATATCAGTGCGGGCATGCGAAAGCATATCTACGAAGTTGTAAACCAATATGTTGAGCTTCTTTTCTGTATAATTACTCAGGTTTTCCAGCAGTTTTTTCCCGGCGGAAAGGTTGAGTATTTTATGATAGTTGAAAGACGTTTGCATTCCCAGTCGTTTGAGTTGTTCGGCGAATAATTCTGATTCGAACTGGTTGCGGGTACCTTCATCTCCTTCTCCCACCCAGTATTGGGGAAAGCGTTTTTCTATTTCTGAGGGTAATAACCCGCTGAAAAAAGCATTGCGGGCATACTGTGTTGCAGTTGGAAGAATGCTGTAAATCAAATCTTCCTGCTCTACGCGATAATAATTCTCGATAACAGGTCTTAAAATCTTCCATTGATCAAAGCGAAGGTTGTCAACAATGATCAGAAAAAACTTTTCATTGTTCTTTAAAAGTGGAAACACTTTTTCTTTCATGGCAATATGAGAAAGAACAGGTTTTTCTTCTGCCTTTCCACTAAGCCAGTCGCGATAATTATTCATCACAAATTTGCAAAAAACCGTATTTGCTTCGGACTTCTGCATTTTAAATATTTCGCTCAATCCTTCATCTTGCGATTTGTCCAGCTCAAGTTCCCAGTAAATGATTTTGCGGTAAATTTCTTCCCAGGATTCCAGGTTGGGTCTGTCGCTGATATCCATGCTGATTTGCCTGAACTCCTGTTGATAACCCATCGAGGTCTTTTCACTCATCAACTTCTTGTTGTCCAGGTTTTTTTTGATGGAAAGTAAGATTTGATGGGGGTTTACCGGTTTGATTAGATAATCAGAAATATTGCTGCCAATGGCTTCATTCATGATGGATTCTTCTTCGCTTTTGGTTATCATCACCACTGGCAGCCGTGGATGATTGCTCTTGATTTTGCTAAGGGTTTCCAGTCCGGTGAGGCCGGGCATATTTTCATCAAGAAAGACAATATCGAATTCGTTGCTCAACACCAAATCCATTGCTTCGTCGCCACTTTGGGCTGTGGAAACCTCGTAACCTTTTTGTTCAAGAAATATGATGTGGGGTTTCAGTAAATCTATTTCGTCATCTGCCCATAAAATTCTAACGCTCATATGTGTAGTTATTTAGGTTTTAATACTTGTGTAAAAATGATGGCGATCCTATGCTGATAATCGCCTGAAAGCTGAAAAATGAAAGTAATGTTCAACTATTGTTAATGCATCATTAAGTAAACGGTGAATTGATTTATTATTGCTTTTTTCTATCAACCTACATTGTATAAAAACCTTTGTCAATAGTCAAATTTTGTCTTGGTATCTGCTATGTCAGTATTGTTACTTTTCTTGTTTTTATTTTTCAACAAAAAATGCTGACAACCTGGGTAACAGAGCTCACAAAACCCTTTGATGCAACCGGGGTAATTGTTCGTAATTTTTCATTGTTATTCTCTGTACCGGGTACCCGATTAAAGACCATTTCAGCTTTGCATATCATAACAAAAGTAAGGATAAAATATGAATTTTTCCTGTAAGCTTAAGTGAGTTTTGCCCCGAAAAATGGTTTTTTTGTAAATGTTTCAGGTATGAGACCATAAAAATATGTAGGTTTGTAATCCCAAATCAGTTTTACAGGTCCAGAGAGCGAAGAAGTGAATGTATGAATGAGCTGAGCAGAAATAAGCTTAAGATATTCAACGATCCGGTATATGGATTTATCAATATCCCCGATATTGAGTTGTTTGATGTGCTTGAACATCCCTACTTTCAACGTTTGAGACGCATAAAACAACTGGGTTTGTCTCATCTTGTGTACCCCGGAGCATTGCATACGCGGTTTCATCATGCCCTGGGAGCCATGTACCTGATGAGCCAGGCCCTGGAGGTGCTCAAAGCCAAGGGAATTACCATTACGACCACCGAATGCAAGGCCGCGCTTCTGGCCATTTTGCTGCATGATATCGGGCACAGCCCCTTTTCTCATGCTCTGGAGCATACCCTCGTAGAAGGGTTGGACCACGAGGAATTGTCCTTCTTGTTTATGGAACGGCTCAAATACCTGCAACCCGAAGGCATTGGGCTGGCGATGGAAATATTCCAGGATCGTTATTCAAAAAAGTACCTTCATCAGCTGGTAAGCGGTCAGCTGGATATGGATCGCCTGGATTATCTTAACCGGGACAGTTTTTTTACGGGGGTTTCTGAGGGAGTGGTAAGCTACGACAGGATCATAAAAACATTGAATGTTGCTGATGACAAACTGGTAACGGACGAAAAGGGAATTTATTCCCTGGAGAAATTTGTTATTGCCCGCAGACTGATGTACTGGCAGGTGTACCTTCACAAAACGGTAATTTCGGCCGAGCGATTGCTCATTACAACTTTGCAAAGAGCCAAGGAACTGGCCCGGGATGGCCAGGAACTTTTTGCCACTCCGGCGTTCAATAAATTTCTTCATCATTCGTATTCTCTCAGCGATTTTTATCACGACCAGGCTTTGCTGGAGGATTTTGCCCTTTTGGATGACTTCGACGTGTTTACTTCAATTAAGGTCTGGACCGGGCACAGTGATAAAATTCTTGCTGAGCTTTGCAGACGATTGGTAGCAAGGCAATTATTTAAGATTGAAATTCAAAATGAAGAATTTGATCCAGTGTGGGTAGAAGAAATTAGAGAGAAGACCGCACGCATGCTAAAAGTAAGAATGGAAGAGGTGAAATATTTTGTTTTATTGGGACATACAGAGAACAATGCTTATGATCCCGGCGTTGGTAATATTTGGATAATGCAGAAAAACGGACAAATCAGCGATATGGCTGAGATTTCTGATCAACTCAACATTCGCGTATTATCCAATCCCGTCAAGAAGTATTACATTTGCTACCCCAAAGAAGTTTGGGAGCTACTTGCAAAATAATGGATTTACTCATTTACCTGAGGGTGGTACCCTTGAAAATAAAACCAGTCTTAACTAAATATTGACAATTGATGGAATTCACAGCCAGGCAAATAGCCGATTTTTTGAAAGGTGAAGTAGAAGGTGATGCGGAAGTAAAAGTACATACCATATCCAAAATTGAAGAGGCTACTGCGGGGAGCTTAACATTTCTGGCCAATCCGGCTTACACTCCCTGGATATACAAAACCGGTGCAAGCATCGTGCTGGTTAACAAGGATTTTAAACCTGAAAGTCCTTTGCAAAGCACATTGGTCAAAGTTGATAATGCCTATCATGCTCTTGCAGGTCTGCTCAATCTATATCAGCAAAGCCTGCCACAGAAAACAGGCATCTCTTCTATGGCTTCTGTAGCAGAAAGTGCCAAAACCGGAAAGGAGGTTTATATCGGTGAGTTTGCTGTTATTGGAGAAAATGTCACCCTGGGGGATCATGTTAAAATATATCCGCATTGTTATATTGGTGATAATGTGGTTATTAAAGATAACAGTGTGATACATTCCGGAGTTAAAGTTTACGACCAATGTGTAATTGGGCATGACTGCACCATTCATTCCGGAGCTGTTATAGGAGCCGATGGCTTTGGGTTTGCTCCCCAAAGCGATAATAATTACATGAAAATTGCCCAGATAGGAAATGTTATCCTTGAAGATCATGTTGAGATAGGTGCCAATACTACTATCGACAGGGCTACCATGGGATCTACCGTAATAAAAAAAGGAGTGAAACTGGATAATCTTATCCAGGTAGCCCATAATGTTGTGATAGGAGAAAATACTGTTATTGCTGCCCAGACCGGTATTGCGGGATCCAGCAAAGTAGGCAGGAATTGTATGATTGGTGGCCAGGTGGGTATCAGCGGACACCTTACCATTGGCAACGATGTAAAAATTGCAGCTCAGTCCGGCTTGTCTTCCAATGTGAAAAATGGCAAGATCATCATGGGGTCTCCCGCCTTTGACCATGATAAATATATTAAATCGTACATCCACTTCCGCAACCTTGAAAAACTCAATAAGCGCGTTGATGAACTTGAAAAACAGCTGGGAGCACAAACCGGCAAAAGCTCCTGAACCCTCAGAAATTATTTATATCTTTGCACGATTTTTATTCCCGGATTGGGTTGCTTCGTGCAGTGATGATTATTTGCAATGACCAGACAGAAATATTGATGAAACATCCATGATTAAGGTTTAAACACGCACGCGGAGGACTGTTTCGAAAACAACCTGTCAGGCAGTGTAGTAAGCGTATTGTTGGATGTTTCATCTGGCAACTTTAATCAAATTTAGACAGAGGAAATACAATAATAGTAATTGTTATGATTGAAAAACAAAAAACGATACTTCAGCCGATTACTGTATCAGGAGTGGGTCTTCATACCGGACAAACTGTAACCCTTTCGTTTAAACCGGCACCGGAAGATTCCGGGATACGATTTCTCAGAACTGATTTGCCGGAAGAAGTTTTTATTGAAGCAGATGCAGATTACGTGGTCGATACATCGAGAGGCACCACCATCGAGAAAAAAGGCATCAGGCTTCTTACTGTTGAGCATGTGCTTGCAGCCGTAACCGGGATGGATATTGACAATATCATCGTGGAAGTTGACTGTGAGGAAATGCCCATTATGGATGGAAGCAGCAAATTTTATGTAGAAGCCCTTGAGAAAGCCGGTATACAACAACAGGAAGCCCCTCGTCAGTATTTCGAAATACAGGAAACCATAAGGTTTTATGACGAAGAAAAGGATTGTGAATTTATTGGCATTCCGGCAGAGAAGTATCGGTTGTCGTGCATGATAGATTTCAACTCAAAGGTTCTGGGTTCACAATATGCAACCCTGGATGATATCCTGCAATTTAAAAACGATATTGCCCCCTGTCGTACGTTTGTGTTTTTGCACGAATTAGAATTTCTGCTTTCCAACAACCTTATCAAGGGAGGTGACTTGAGCAATGCCATCGTATTTGTTGATCGACCTGTAGAACAAGAGGAACTAGACAGGCTGGCCCAACTTTTCAACAAACCTTCAGTGGCCGTAAAAACAGAAGGAATTCTCAACAACCTTGAGCCCTATTTCCCTAATGAACCCGCCAGGCATAAGTTGCTGGATGTAGTAGGAGATCTTACCCTGGCAGGCAAAAGAATCAAAGGGCACATTGTGGCAACCAAACCCGGTCATGCCTCCAATGTTAAGTTTGCCAAACACATCAAAAAGCTTATTAAGAAGAAAATAGCAGAACAGCAAATCCCTGTTTACCATCCTGATGAAAAGCCTGTTTTTGACATCAATGATATAAAAGGGATGCTGCCGCACAGATATCCATTTTTGCTGGTGGATAAGATTATAGAAATAAGTGATTCTCATGTTGTGGGAGTTAAAAATGTGACCATGAACGAATCGTTCTTTGCCGGTCATTTTCCCAATGAGCCTGTTATGCCCGGTGTATTGCAGATTGAGGCTATGGCTCAAACCGGAGGGATTCTTATCCTTTCCACGGTAAAAGATCCGGAGAATTACAGCACTTATTTTTTGAAAATAGACAACGTAAAATTCAAACAGAAAGTTATTCCCGGTGATACCCTTATTTTAAAATGCAGCCTTATTTCTCCTGTCAGGAGAGGAATATGTCATATGAGGTGTATTGGATATGTAGGATCCAAAGTGGTACTGGAGTCTGAATTAATGGCGCAAATTGTAAAAAAAATCAATTCATAATGAATCAACCTTTAGCTTACGTTCATCCCCAGGCAAGGATTGCCCGCAATGTGGTAATTGAACCTTTTGTTACCATTCATAACAATGTGGAAATAGGAGAAGGAACCTGGATTGGTTCCAATGTTACCATTATGGAGGGAGCCAGAATAGGTAAAAATTGCAAAATATTCCCGGGAGCTGTTATTTCTGCGATCCCACAGGATTTAAAATACGAAGGGGAGGATACAACAGTAGAAATTGGAGACAATACAACCATCCGTGAATTTGTTACCATCAACAGGGGTACTAAAGCAAATTATAAAACCACCATTGGTAATAATTGCCTGCTAATGGCCTATGTGCACATTGCCCACGACTGTGTTGTAGGAAACAATTGTATTCTTGCCAATGCTGCAACCCTGGCAGGACATATTAACATACAGGATTTTGCCATAATTGGTGGGTTGTCGGCCGTGCATCAGTTTGTAAACATTGGACCTCATGTTATGATATCAGGGGGATCACTGGTGCGCAAAGATGTTCCTCCTTATACCAAAGCAGCACGAGATCCTCTTTCTTTCGTAGGGATTAATTCCATTGGTTTGCGCAGAAGAGGTTTTACTTCCGAGAAAATTAACGAAATTCAGGAGATTTACCGAATCATTTATTTGCGTAGCCTCAATGTAAGCCGTGCTGTGGCAGTTATTGAAACAGAAATGCCGGCGACTCCCGAACGTGATGAAATCATTTCTTTCATTACAGGTTCGAGCAGAGGAATCATGAAAGGTTATACTTTTAACAAGGAGTAAAGGCGTTCGGATTTTGCAGCAGTATTCTTGTCAACTGTTTACATGTATATTTTCTTACTCAATTTCAGGAAACAGCAGAAAGTGTGTCTTAACTGAAAAATACATTTTTTTAATTTGAAGATTTTCCTTGATCATATTGGCAAGAAATACAATTATCATTGGATTCTCCGGGATTTGAACCTGGAATTGAATGGACCTGCTCATTGGGGTATTCTGGGTAATAATGGTTCCGGAAAATCCACCCTGCTCAAAATACTTTCAGGGTTTCTAAGCCCCAGCCAGGGAACGGTTAAATGGTATCATGAGAAGGAAATTGTGCATGCAGATCTTTTTCGTTACTTGAGCATTGCATCTCCCCATCTTGACCTGATAGAAGAATTTTCGCTACGGGAAATCCTGGCCTTTCATCAAAAGTTCAAGCCCTTTATCCGGGAAAAAACAGTAGATTCACTGGTGGATCTTTCCGAACTTTGCAAAAATGCAGATAAACCCCTTAAGAATTATTCCTCGGGAATGAAGCAAAGGGTGAAGCTTATCCTGGCCGTTATGAGCAACAATCCATTGGTTATTCTTGATGAGCCCTGCTCCAACCTTGATGAACAGTCAATATCATGGTATCAGCAACTGATAAAGGAATATGCCGAAGACAGGTTGCTGGTGATAGGGTCCAATGACCGGGAAACCGAGTGCTTTAGCTGCAAACATTTCATCAACCTCACCGTATTATAACCCAACCCATTTTTTTATAAAGAGGGGTCTCCGGTTTTTCCCATGAACAGGATGGAGTGGTGACGATTTTCTTTTATGAAATACAGAAAGGGTCTGTTAGCCCTGAAAACAGTGGGTTGCTCGCCCACCATTGCAGACTTCCTTATGATTGCTACTGCTGTGGAAGCGGCCGCTTCTGTTCCCTGTTCATTAACATCTACAAAGGCCTGATGAATGATTTTGTCGATTTTTAAATCCTGCTTTCCAGTCATTTTGCTGAAGTTAGCATGATTGCTGAATGCCAAGGGCATACCCATTGTTGACATGGTTTTTTCCAGGTCAAAAGAAGAGCGCATGGTAAAAGATGGCAGGTATACCTCCAGTTCTTGCTTTGAAAAGTTGCCGGCTAGTTCGGAAAAATAAGCAGCATCCATGTCAGCAATGAGTTTGTCGATATCATGGCCCTCGGCAGGCAATGCAATTACCATGGAAAAATCTCCACCTTCATACTCTAGTTCAAGCATCTGGAGTTGTTGGTTTTCAAAATAGGCCAGGGTATCTTTCATAAACATGAAAGGAACCTGTCTCTTGTTGGTTGGTGAAACAAAAAAAGTATTGTCGTGGGTTCCCTTTTCATCAAATGCAATTCTCCAATCGGAAAGGAAATAAATGGCATTGACCAACACCAGGCGGGTGTCCTCAATAAGTACACCGGGTTTGATAAGTTCTTCAATCTGGTTGTTGGTGTTATCCATAACCCACTGGTTGATTCTTTGCCTTATCGCTTCACGGTTTCCAGTGTAATCTACCTCGTAAAGTGTAGTGTTGTAAAATTGTTCCAGTATCTGAAAATAAGATTCAAGGAAATGGTAGTCTTCCTGGGGCCAGAGTGAATTGGCCTTTTGCAACTTTTTATCTTCGCCTGCTGTTTGTTGAATTTGCTGCATCCATTGGCTGAATGTGGGATGAAAGCTGTTCTGATCTTCAGGAAAGTGAAGGGTTTGGGCCATCTGTTCTGCTGTTTCTCCAGCTGCCCCTGCATAGGTCATTGCCAAAGCTGTAGAAATGCTGAAGGGAGATATTACGACATTGGGTTCCTCTTTTGTATTCACCGCATTAAATATGTCGAAAGCAAAGTTGTTGTTATTTTCTGCTACACTTTGTTCTGTCATGGATTCGTTCTTTTGAAGTGACTTATTTTCTTGGGTTCTGCATGCCATGGCTGCTACGGCAACAACCAGGTAGATGGAGATGTTTCTTATCGACATTTTCATAATTAATGGTAGATTAAGGGGTTTGGTGTAGGAGCCGGTTTTGGGCCTCGTGCAAGAAAAAAATCCCGGCTCTTCAGGATCTTTTCCTTTATTATCAAGAGTCATTCCAAATCAGGAACATTTACCGTTACTTTGACGCCGTTTTGTTTTTCGGGATTCATGTAAATTTCACCATCTATTTTTCTAACCTGTGCCTGGCAAATAACCAGCCCCAGGCCTATTCCTTTTTCATTCCGGGTGCCTATGGTCTTAGGATGTGGCGTGTCGAGCCTGAAAACATTTTCCGCCACCTCTTTCTCCATTCCTACTCCATAATCTTCAACCGAAATTCTATTCATTTTCTTTTCTTTGTCCAGGGCAATAAATATTTCTCCTCCCACGTAGGAATATTTTACCGCATTTTTAATCAATTCTGCGATAATATCCTTTAAAATCTGCTGATCAGTATACATGATAAGATTATCGGGTATGGATTGCTTCATTGAAATATTCTTTTCTTTCAGCATGGGCTCCATCTCTTGCAGCAAAACCTGCATCATCTTTTTTGCGTAAAATGGAATGATGGAAGGGTAGGTTGTTTCCGTTTCTATATGCTCCCACTTAATCAGACCGGTTACAAACTGATATAATTCTGTGCTGTCGGCAAGCAAGAGGTTCGATAATTTTTTTATTTCTTCTATATTGGATTTTTTATGCTGCAACTCATCATGTAAAAATTCAGCCACTCCTTTTACGCCTGTTAATGCATCTTTAATATCATGGGTCATTATAGAAAAGAATCTGCTTTTAATGATGTTCATCATCCTGATGTCTTCCCTGGCTTTTTTCAGTTCCAGATGGGTTTGTACCCGAGCCAGCAATTCTTCGGCATTGAAAGGTTTTATAATGTAATCTACCGCCCCGTTTTTAAATCCTTTCAGTACTTCACTGGTCTGGTCGTTGCTGGTGAGAAAAATTACAGGAATTTTGCGAGTGATGCCCCGTTTTCTTAATTCATTACAAACTTCAAAACCCGAAAGGCCCTGCATAAAAACATCCAGTAAAACCATGTCGGGTGCTATTTCATTTATCATTTCCAGAGCTTGTTCCCCGGAATTTACACTAAAAAACAGATAATTCCTTTTGAACAAAATCTTTTCCAGTGCCTTTACTACTAATGGGTCATCATCTACAATCATAATTTTGAAAGGAGTGATGGTTATGTCTCGTTTTTCCATATATTCAGGTATTGCCCGGTTTATAACTCGAATTGGGTTACAAGATAATAAAAATGCTTTTAGTATGGTATAAAAAGATTGTTTAACGAAGATACATTTCTATCCCCGATTGTTTGGCACTTTTTATACAATTGTTGCAAGTAGGAAGAGATTGATGGTTTTCTTTTATAGTAATTTCAGTGTTTTTACTTGTTAAGACTTTGGAGAAAGAGGTATATTTGTTATCTGCTAGTGAGCGATTAAAAGTTAAACAAAAAAAATAATGTCAATGAAGTCTTTTTTATTTGCTTGTTTGGGACTGTTGTTATTCATGTTGGTTCCATTGGAAGGTGAGAGTCAGAGCAGATCGCCGGTGTTTAGCAAGCGATCCACCTTTCAGCCTCCAAGTCAGTCACGGCCTCCGGGAGGTACCCGCAGACCCCTCAGGCCTTCAAGGCGTGCGCTTGCCCTTCGTTCTCTGGGTTGGGAAGTGGGAGGCAACCTGGGCACTGCCCATTCGCTGACTGATGTAAGTGGCACATCCATTGATCAAAGGCCCTCTTTCCTCAATACACAGTGGAGTACTACCAGTATGAATGTAGGGGCTTTTGCCCGTTACAGGTTCCACTCTTTATTTGCAGTAAAAACATCTTTAAATTATGGAAGAGTACATGGTGCGGATTCCATTGCCGGTAGAAACCGGGATTTTTATTTTGATAACAATGTAGTAGAACTTGCAGTTACTTATGAAGTCTATATCCCGGCAAGTTCTTTTAATTTTCCACTGGATTTGTATGGTTTCATAGGCTTGGCAGGATTTTATCATAATCCAAACCTTACCATAACCGATCCTGCTCCTCCGGATTTCACCTGGGATGATTACAGCAGTTATCAGCCCGCCATTCCCATGGGTTTGGGATTGAATTATTCCATTAGCAGAGATTGGAAAATTGGCTACGAGGTAGGTTGGCGAAAAACTTTCTTTGACTATCTGGATGGCTTTACCCGGCCCTGGAGCCGGGGAAGCGACAGTTACTATTTCGGCAGTGTGAAAATCTCTTACTTTATTGATCAAACCCGACGACGCTGGTGAAAAAAGCTCACTCACCAATGGGCTGTCTCATCAGCCGATTGTTCTGTAGAGCATTTGTCAAAGTGTGTATATGATTAATAATCAGATATCGGTCCTGCTAGCTCAATGACCTTTAGATACTTTTGATACCGCTTCTTTTTCGCGGGTAGCATTTTATTGGTCAGAAATGTTTTTTTTCGTTATATTTGATGCCGGAAAACAATCATAATCTACATCAATTAACCAAAAGAAAACACCATGTCAACTTCTTTTCGCCCGCATGCATTTTTTCTGGGCATAATTGTATTCAACCTGGTTTTACTTTCGGCATTTACTCTAAAAGCTTCAACTGATGATCAACTAATAGAGAAAACAGAGGTAGCTGAAGCACAGCTTTCAGAGGAGTACGCTGTTGAGCTATTTTCGGGGAAGGATAATTTTTTACGTCGGTTGCTGGGTTTCAGCTCTAAAACAAATGCAGAGAAAAGCAGTCGTTCTGAGCGCTTAGGCAAACAGCCCAAGAAACATTCACCTCCCAAAAGCAACAGCAAAAAACCTACCTCCTATAATGGAGATAACCAATCACCCAGCTCTAATGATCCCAATGCTGTAAAAAATAATCCTAAGCCTCCTTTGCAGAAATCGCTGCGCGATCAACATCAATCACTCGGTTACTGGGAGTTGGGTTTAAGTATTGGTACCTCTCATGCTATTTCTGATATAGCCGGCAACAAAGATTTTCCCATTAATGAATTTACGGAGTATCATACCACGAATTATAGTATGGCAGGGGGATTTTATGGCCGTTATATTATGAATGAATGGTTTGCCATGAACCTGGGAATGAATTTCGCTAATCTGAAAGCTGAGAGAGAATTTGTGCCGGAGGGAAGTGAGGCCATGCGTTTCAATAACGATATTTTTGAGTTTTATGCCAAAACGGAATTCCGCTTGCCTGCTCTCTCGCGAAGTCTGTTCGATTTATATGGTTTTGTAGGTATTGGGGTGTTTTTTAGCGATGCAAGCATTTACGACAAGGACGACCGACTAATTACCACGCAGGATGATTACAGCCAGGTGCAGCCAGTGATTCCTTTTGGCGGAGGCTTTTCTGTAAAAATAACCAACAATCTTCGAATCGGCTATGAGTTAGGATGGCGCAATACCATTTTCCACTACCTCGATGGAGTGAAAAGCGATGAAAAATACGATCACTATTTCCTCAACAGCCTGAAGATTGGATTTGTATTTTGATAGAATCAGCCTGGTAATTTAACGAGCCGGTGGGGGACTAATTGTTTTTGATTGCGCTGAGGGGCTGCGCAAATGTTTTGACATCGTCAGCCGTTATGGTTTTATCGCATAGTATCGCCAGCCTTTCTACCACATTCCTCAACTCCCTGATATTGCCGGTCCAGGTTATTTGTTGCAATGAATGAAGGGCTTTTTCTTCAAAAGTCTTCTGAGGCATTCCGTGCTCTGCAATGATTTGTTGCAGGAAATAATCGGCCAGAACAGGGATGTCTTTTTCTCTTTCATTAAGTGAGGGCACTTTTATGAGAATAACACTTAATCTGTGGTATAAGTCTTCCCTGAAATTTCCCAGCTCAATCTCTTTCTGAATGTCTTTATTGGTTGCCGCTACAACCCTTACATCTACAGGAATCTCTTTTTCTCCACCCACGCGCTGGATTTTGTTTTCCTGCAGGGCCCTCAATACTTTGGCCTGTGCAGCAAGACTCATGTCGCCTATTTCATCCAGGAAAAGCGTGCCCCCATTGGCAAGTTCAAAGTTTCCTTTCTTTTGCTTGATGGCCGAGGTAAACGATCCTTTTTCATGGCCGAAGAGTTCGCTTTCAATAAGTTCAGAGGGAATTGCGGCGCAATTAACCTCTACAAAGGGGCCTTTGGAGCGATTGCTTAATTCGTGAAGCCAACGGGCCACAAGTTCTTTCCCTGTACCATTGGGGCCGGTAATGAAAATTCGTGCATCGGTAGGAGCAACCCTTTCAATCATGGTTTTTATCTGATTGATGGCTTCCGATTCCCCAATCATATCATAGGTTTTGCTCACTTTGCGCTTCAAAACTCTGGTTTCGGTTACCAGTTCAGTTTTGTCCAGGGCATTTCTGATGGTGATTAACATCCGGTTGATATCCGGGGGTTTGGATATAAAGTCATATGCCCCCTTTTTTATGGCCTCTACGGCTGTCTCTATATTTCCATGTCCTGAAATCATCACTACCGTATGATCAGAATTTTGCTCCAGCAGTTTTTCCAACACTTCCATTCCATCCATTTTCGGCATTTTGATATCACAAAGAATGACATCATATTTTACCTTTGTGGCTTTTTCAAGTCCTTCAAAGCCATCTTCAGCAAGGTCTACCTCGTATTTTTCATATTCGAGAATATCCTTAAGCGTATTGCGTATGCTTCGTTCATCGTCAATTACTAATATCCTGGGCATAGATTGGGAGTTTGGAATGATTTATATGGCAACATTATTGTGAATCATATCAGCTAATACACCTTCTTTCAGGGCATAGGAAGAATAGTACATGTTTTCAATTTTAAACCGCTTTTTGATATACCGAATAAAAATACTTGCATAAACGATGGTGTCTATCCTGTATTTTACAAGACCTGGCATGGTTTTCCTTGCAGATTCAGTGCTGGATAGCAATTGTTTGTATATGTTTTTGAAATCTTCATTATCAAAGGCATAAAGTTTGCCGTAATTTGTTTCGTTTTGTTTTTGTGCAAGAATCATATCGGCCAGTGACTCGAAGGAACCCGAGCAGCCAATAAGATTCTCCACCTGATTTTTTTTCAATTGTGTTGCCAGGGGCTGAAGCATTTCTTTAAAATGCTTTTTGAGGTCCTCAATATTTTCAGGAGTAACAGGATCCTCAGGTTTAAAATCCTGTAATAACCGTGTAGCGCCCAGATCAAAACTTTTCTTCCAGATAACCTCTTGTTCCTCTACTATGATGAATTCAGTACTGCCTCCTCCTATATCCATAATCAGGGAAGGTTGATTAAGTTGTTGGGTAGCCAGGTTAACTCCCTTGAAAATGTATTGGGCTTCCGTATCTCCGTTCAGCACCTGGATGATGATACCGGTTTTCTCCAGAATCTTTTTCACAAAATCGGGGCCGTTCTGACTGCTTCTGACTGCCGAGGTTGCAAATGCCTGCACGGTATCTACCTTGTATTCTTTGGTCATTTTAACCAGTTCAAGAAAAGTACTGATACCTCGCTGAAAGGCTGCAGGGGCAATTTTATTGTCTTTCATTCCTCCTTCAGCCAGTTTTACACTTTTTTTCGTGTTGAGAAGAATCTGGTATTGTCCGTCGGGATGAAATTCAGAAATTAACAGATTGAACGTATTGGTTCCACAATCAATTATTGCTGCTATCATGGGATTATATTTGGGTTTACAATTGTGGATGGCTTATGCAAAGATAAAAAACCATCTGATGAAAAAGATTATTGATGTGTTAATTAAAATTATTGAGGGTTGGGATGGCGCAGTAGAAGGTTGTCTTTAATATTTTATCCATCTCCATATTTCTTTCCATGAAACTTTTTTTCCGTACATTAAAATACCGGTTCGGTATATCCGCGCAGCAAGCCAGGTGGTGGCAAGAAACCCGGCAATGAGTAGTATTGCTGAAACAAGAATTTCACTGTTGGGAACCCCGAAAGGGATTCTCACCATCATGATGATGGGAGATGTAAAGGGTATAATGGAGAGCCAGTAGGCTACCGGGCCAAAAGGATTGTTCATGACCATCTGAGCCATGATGATGGAGAAAATCATGGGTACGGTAATGGGAAGCATAAATTGCTGGGTGTCTGCTTCATTGTCAACAGCGGCTCCGATGGCTGCAAACAAGGCAGCGTAAAGAAGATAACCTCCCAGGAAATAGAAAATGAAACTGAATAACATCACCGTAAAGTTTATGGCACCCAGTGATTCCAAGACCTGGCCGGCAGTAGTATTATGTTGTTGTACTTCCTGCATCCTTTCCTGCAACTCTGAAGGGTTTAAGGATTGTGAGCCTGTTATATACACCTGCTCCTGGGGTGTGAAACGAAAAGTTTCAGGCATGGCTGTTTGCACGCTTGTCACGATAGCAAAAGTTAGAATGATCCATATGCTGAACTGGGTAAGCCCTACAAGGGCTATTCCCAGTATTTTTCCCATCATGAGCTGAAAGGGCTTTACTGAAGAAACAATTATTTCAACGATGCGGTTGGTCTTTTCTTCCATTACTCCACGCATTACCTGCGAACCAAACAGAAACACGAAAAAATAAATCAAAATACCACCGATAATGCCCAATATCATGCTTACCTCGGGGTAATCAGTTTTTTCGTGCCCATCGCGAAGCAACCTTATGGCCTGAATACTTATGGGAGTTTCAGTTGCACGCAATACATCTGTATCGATTCCTGCATGGGCCATTTTCATGCTTTCGAACTCATTTTCCAGGATGCTTTCGATATAAAGCTTTGCATTCATGTTGATGGCTTTCTGGCTGAAAAGCCGTAAAGAGGAAGGGGCATGAAATGCAGTTGTGGGAATATGCAGGACGGCATCAAATTTTTCTTCCTTCAATAGTTCGATTGCAAGGTCGATATCCACGTTAAGATCCGTGAAATTTACATTGTTGGCATCTTTAAATTCCGTATAAAACAAGCGCGTATTGTCCACTACAGCTACTTCATAATCCGAATCTGAAACCTGTGCGATAAATACCGGGACTATCATCAAGGCAGCCAGCAATAAGGGGCCTAAAAGGGTCATCACGATAAATGATTTTTTTCTTACGCGGCTAAGGTATTCTCTTCTTAATATGGTTAAGGTCTTCTTCATGAGCAAAAACGATTAAAAGCGAAGGATCGTTTGTATTATCTGATAGATATTAGATGTGTAAGCCATTGTTCCGCTCATGCGGATACTTTCCTGTTACCGTTTTGATGAAAACATCATTCATGGTAGGCAATTCTTCGTGGAAACTGTGCAAATCAGCCTGCGGCAATATATGCCTTATCAAATCATTGGCTGTATGGTTCTTCCTGATTTTCACCCTGATACTTTTCGCACCATCTCTTTGCGTTTGGTCTTCCAGAACTTCTGCCACCGGCTCAAATAGCGCAGCGGAATCTTTCTGCTGGCCGCTGATGCTGAGCGAATAGATTTGGGAAGAGTGAGATTTGCGGATGTCCTCAAGTTTGCCATCAAGTATTTTTTCCGATTTGTTTATCAGTGCGATATGATCGCACAACTCCTCTACAGAACTCATGTTATGGGTAGAAAAGATAATGCTGGTTCCCTGCGTTTTCAGGTTGAGAATCTCATCTTTCAGCAAATTAATATTGATGGGATCAAACCCGCTGAAGGGTTCATCAAATATCAGCAATCGGGGTTGATGCAAAACCGTAACAATGAACTGAATTTTTTGCTGCATGCCTTTCGACAGTTCTTCTACTTTTCGATTCCACCAGGGCATCAGGTCAAATTTCTCAAACCATTGCCTGAGCAAAATTCTGGCATCACCAGGTTTTACATCTTTGAGCCGGGCCAGATACATGGCCTGTTCGCCCACTTTCATCTTTTTGTACAATCCGCGCTCTTCAGGCAGGTAGCCGATATCTTTGATATGCGAAGGATTGAGTTTCTCCCCGTTAAAAAGCAAATTGCCCCTGTCGGGGGCAATGATTTGGTTGATGATACGAATAAGGGTAGTTTTGCCGGCTCCGTTAGGACCCAGCAAACCAAAAATCTCGCCCTGAGGTATTTCGACAGAAACACGAGATAATGCCTGATGTTGATCATATTTTTTTGAAACCTCTTCAGCCTGAAAGATGTATTGCATGGATTTGTTGTTGAATTTGCAATTAAAACCGGAATGCTTGCCTTGCTCTTGCATTGGCAAACTTCAAATAAGAGCGTAATCTGAATGTCTCCAGTATTACTGGAAATAATCTTTCATTCGTTCAAAAAAGCTTTTGTCCGTTTTGGGAGGTTTGGGGGCAAAGCTTTCAGAATTCCTCAGTTTTTCAAGAATTTGTTTTTCTTCCTTCGAGATATGCTGGGGTGTCCATACATTGATATTTACCAGCAAATCACCTCGCCCGTAGGCATTGACCGATGGTAGCCCTTTGCCTTTCAGTCGCAATACTTTATTGGACTGGGTGCCGGGTTCAATTTTTATTCGTGCTTTACCTTCCAGGGTGGGAACTTCAATGGTTGTTCCCAGGGCGGCATCGGGGAAACTGATATAATGGTCGTAGAGCAAATTGTTGCCGTCTCTGATGAGATGCTCGTGTTTGACTTCTTCAATAAGGACAATCAAATCTCCGGGTACACCTCCGCGGGCGGCTGCATTCCCTTTTCCACTCATGGACATTTGCATTCCTTCACCTACTCCTGCCGGAATGTTGATAGAGATAACTTCTTCATCTTTTACAACGCCATTGCCAAAACAGGTGTTGCACTTTTCAGTAATAATCTGTCCTTCTCCACCGCAGGATGGGCAGGAAGAAGTAGTTTGCATTTGTCCGAGGAAAGTATTGGTAACCCGGGTAACTCTTCCGCTTCCATTACAGGTAGAACAAGTGCGGAAAGCACTGCCATCTTTGGCACCATTTCCTTTACAGCTTTTACAGGCGACGTATTTGGATACTTTTATTTTCTTTTCTACCCCTTTCAGAATTTCCTCAAGGGTTAATTTTACTTTGATACGAAGGTTGGAGCCTTTGTTTACTTTGCGACCTCTGCTGGCACCGCTGCTGAATCCTCCACCGCCGAATCCGCCGCCAAATGCTCCGCCGAAAATATCTCCAAACTGACTGAAAATGTCATCCATCGACATACCGCCACCAAAGCCGCCGCCATAACCGCCGCCGCCATTGCCCAAACCAGAATGGCCATAACGGTCATACCTGGCTTTTTTCTCGGGATTGCTCAGGACTTCATAAGCCTCGGCCGATTCTTTAAACTTTTCCTCAGCTTCTTTATCCCCGGGATTTTTATCCGGATGATACTTGAGAGCTTTTTGCCGGTAGGCTTTTTTTATTTCCTCGGTTGTTGCGTTCTTCGATATTTCAAGTACTTCGTAATAATCTCTTTTCGACATTTTTTATCTTTTTAGTTGGTTTAGTTGGCAACCACTACTTTTGCAAATCTCAATACTTTTCCATTCAGCAAGTAACCTTTCTGCACCTCATCAATTACCTTTCCTTTGTCTTTTTCATCGCTGGCCGGCATGTGGGTTATGGCCTCATGGAAGTCAGTGTTAAATTCTTCTCCGATGGTGGGGATTTCTTCCAGGCCTTTGTGTTTCAGGGTGGTTTTCAATTTGGTCTTGATCAGGTTCAATCCTTCTGTTAGTGCTTCGATGTCAGGATTTTCAGTAGCTGATTTGTAGGCTCTCTCCAAATCGTCCATTACAGGCAAGACAGCTTCTGTAATATCTGCAGAAGCCATTTTGGTAAGTTCAAGTTTTTCTTTGATATTTCTCTTGCGGAAATTATCAAACTCGGAAAAGAGCCTCAGGTATTTATCATTGAGCTCTTTGTTCTTTTCTTCTAGTTGTCTTATCATAATATCTTTAGGGTCAACTTCCTGTTCTTCCGGGTTATCCTCTGGCTCCGGGGCGGCATCTTTCTCATGGTTTTCTGGGATCACTTCCCCTTGAGCATCTTCCTCAGGAATTTCTGATGGATTGTCAGTTGCCGGGATTGTTTCTTGTGACTTTTCGTCAGTTTCTTTTTCGGTATGCAAAATATTTTCCTTATGAATGTCTTTGTCTTTCTTTGTCATGTTATCCTATGGGTATTTTGGGTTAGTACTATTCAAAAAGCAACTTCACATCACGCAAAGTGCAGGCCATAATTGCAATTAAGTCAAAATGGCAGATGAGTTTAAATTCTTTGAATGCTGGCCCCAAGTTGATTGAGTCTTTTGTCAATTTGCTGGTATCCTCTGTCTATTTGTTCGATGTTGTGGATGGTGCTTGTTCCTTCAGCACTCAGGGCGGCAATAAGCAACGCTACTCCCGCCCGGATATCGGGTGAGGTCATTTGAAGTGCTTTCAGCGGATATTGCCTGTTGAGTCCAATAACAGTAGCCCGGTGAGGATCGCATAAAATGATTTGTGCCCCCATGTCAATAAGCTTGTCAACAAAGAAGAGCCGGCTTTCAAACATCTTCTGATGGATAAGAACACTGCCCTGGGCTTGAATGGCTGATACCAGCACAACACTGAGCAGGTCGGGAGTAAAACCCGGCCAGGGGGCATCGCTGATACTCAAAATACTACCGTCAATAAAATTTTCAACGGTATATTTTTCCCGTGAAGGGATAAAAATATCATCGCCCTGAAGTGAAAATTCAATCCCAAGTTTACCAAAAACAGAGGGAATTATTCCCAGTTGGTTGAATTGTACATTTTTAATGGTAAGTGTACTTTGGGTCATTGCTGCCAAAGCAATAAAACTTCCAATTTCGATCATGTCGGGCAACAAAGTATGGGAACATCCTGACAATTCCTGTACTCCATCGATTGTGAGTAAATTGGATCCTATACCTGAAATTTTGGCTCCCATTTTATTGAGCATCCTGCAAAGTTGCTGCAAATAGGGCTCGCAAGCTGCGTTATAAAGGGTCGTGGTTCCCCTGGCAAGTACTGCCGCCATAACAATATTGGCTGTGCCTGTTACTGAGGCTTCATCCAGTAAAATGTAACTGCCCCTCAGTTGCTGAGCACTGATACTGTAAAATCCTGAAGAAGAATCATACCGGAAGTCAGCCCCCAGTTTCTGAAGTCCTGTAAAATGGGTATCCAGTCTTCTCCTGCCAATTTTGTCTCCTCCGGGTTTGGGGATAAAGGCCTTCTGAAATCGTGCCAAAAGGGGGCCTACTATCATTACCGACCCTCTTAGCCGGGATGCCTTTTTTCTGAATACATCGGAGTGCAAATAATCAATGTCAATAGGATCAGCCTGAAAAGAAAATTTCCCGGGTGCCATTTTTTCGGTTTTCACTCCCAGGTCTGATAACAGTTCAATCAGGTTGTTTACATCAATGATATCGGGGATGTTGTCAATAATGATTTTTTCTTTGGTCAGCAATGTAGCGCATATTACTTGCAATGCTTCATTCTTGGCTCCCTGGGGAGTGATTTCGCCATTCAGTTTTCGGCCACCTTGAATTTCAAAAGATCCCATTTCACTTGTTTTAAGTTGTGAAAAAATAAAAATCAGCCCGTAAAGGGAGTTACAGGCTGGTACAATTCAAATTTTCGGGTTGTTTTTTGTATTTTCAAGAACAGCAAACCCTGCAAAATACCAATTGAAATTATCTGTTTACTGTTTTTTTTGCTTTTTGTGGGAACCCCCTTTTGAGGAGGATTGTTTTTTTTGCTGATAGCCTTTCTTTTTTCCTCCACTGCTGCTACCAGGCATGGGGCCACTGGTTTTGGCCAGAATTTCCTGTGTGTTATTGAGTTTGATACTATCGTCGAGCTTGAGTTTCCCTTCAGACAGTATTTCAAGGTGTGATGCAATTTCTTCATCGGAAACCGAATCTCTGTTCCAGGTGAGGTAGGATTTTTTCAGATGATTGGCAATGGTTTTTATCAAAACCTGCTTTTCTTCCCCTTCTTCATATTCACTGGCTTTGGCAATCATTTCTTCAATGTGCCGTCCATAATGCCTGAATTTTATATGGTTGGACGGATACTTTAACTTTTCCGGTTTTCTTTTCAATGTTTCTTCTGAAGGGATAGGGTAGGGGGAGTCGACTTCGAGTTCAAAATTGGACATGATGAAAAGATGATCCCAGAGTTTGTGTTTGAAATCATTGATATCGCGCAGGTGAGGGTTAAGTTGTCCCATTACCTGTATGGTTGCTTTGGCCAGTTGATTGCGTTTTTCGCGGCTTTCAATGGTCATTATATATTCAATCATTTTTTGAATATTTCTTCCGTATTCGGAAATATTCATTTTCGATCGCTCTGAATTATATTCCATAAAATGAATCGATAGGTTAGATTATTTCTTTTTGTTTCCGCAAGGGAAAGAGTTGGAGGGTTTGAGAATATGAATAAATATAAGTTTGTCGTTTTAATGATATCTTTCCTGATATATTTAATTACTGATAATGGTCTCAGATACCCTTAAGCAAACCTTCTTTAAAGGCGGGGTTTTTCGGATAAACATTGTAATAGTCAGGCGGAGTGCAAAACAATACAGGTACTTAGAGATAAAAGCAGAAATTTCGGATACAATTAAAAAGTGACAGTTGGGCTAAAAATCATGAGACAAAGATAGAAAATAAATACAAAAATATGATTGTCAGCTTAAAATTTTAAGTTTGGCAAATTTGAGCAGCAATTGTTTCTTCCCGAAATTATTAAAGACAACGGTGGCTTTGGCATTTTCACCCGCGCCTTCTACATTTTCTACTTTGCCCATCCCGAACCTTTGGTGTTGCACCATTAAACCAGGGGAAAGTTTTTCGGCTGTCACACTTTCAAACATACTATCCTGGGGTCCATTCTGTTGAGAAGTACCACTCTGTTCCTGCGATGTAGCAGCAAAGCCCTTCCTGCTTTCGGCAAAGCTTTCTTTGGTCCATCCCTGTTTCTTGCCGGGTTGTTGGGTGGCTGTATTGATAACAAACTCAGGGGCCAGCTCATCCAGAAACCTGGAGGGTTCGCAAATGGTAAATTGTCCAAAGCGAAACCGTGTTTCGGCATAAGAAATGGTGAGGTGGTTCATGGCACGGGTTACAGCTACATAAAACAACCTCCTTTCCTCCTCCAGATCAGCTCTTGAGGTCAGCGACATCTGCGATGGAAAGAGGTTTTCTTCCACTCCTACCAGGTAAATGTTTTGAAACTCGAGTCCTTTGGCAGAGTGTATTGTCATCAGCGATACTTTGTCGGTATCGGTCGGGTCTTCTTTGTCCAGATCTGCATCGGTCATCAAGGCAATGTCCTGCATAAAAATATCCAGTGTACGCATGGTATTCTCTCCTTCCACATCAGAGGGCATTTCTGAAAAGTCTTTTAATCCATTGAGCAGTTCCTCAATATTCTCTTTCCTGTTGGCTGACTCAGGGCTTTCATCCTGGTGATAATGCCGGAGTATCCCACTTTCTGAAGCAATTTTTTTGCCCATTTCAAAGGCATTGTAGGAGTTGATTTGCGTGCTGAGACTTTTGATAAGCATCACAAATTCCTGAAGTCGTTTCTTTACTGCACCGCCTACTTCAAGCTGGTAGTGATCGGGATTTGCCGCTACTGCTATCAGGGGTTGTTGATTCTCATTGGCCGTTACGACCAGTTTGTCCAGGCTGGTTTTTCCTATTCCGCGTGCCGGAAAATTTACAATCCTCAAAAAAGCATCTTCATCATTATGGTTTAGGATAAGCCGGAAATAGGCCAGCAAGTCCTTGACTTCCTTTCGCTGATAGAAAGATACACCCCCATATATACGGTAGGGTATATTGAGTTTCCTGAGTGCTTCCTCCATAGAACGAGACTGGGCGTTGGTGCGGTATAAGATGGCAAAGTCTTTATTGGACAGTTGCTTGTTCATTTTTGTTTCAAAAATATTGTTGGCAACCCACAAGCCTTCCTCGTTCTCGCTGGCAGTTTTTATAATCTTTATTTTTTCTCCCTCATCATTGCTTGTCCAGACTTTCTTCTTTATCTGGTCTTTGTTGTTGATAATAACACTGTTGGCAGCATTGACAATATTCTGTGTGGAACGGTAATTTTGTTCCAGTTTGAAGATCCGGTTATCCGGATAATCCTTTTTAAAGTTCAAAATATTTTGAATGTTGGCTCCCCGGAAAGCATAAATGCTTTGCGCATCATCGCCTACCACGCATAAATTCTCATTGTTGGCGGCCAGTTTTCTTACTATCAGGTATTGAGAAAAATTGGTATCCTGGTATTCATCCACCAGGATGTAGCGAAATTTGAGTTGGTACTTATATAATACATCAGGGAAGTCGCGCAACAATACATTGGTATTGAACAAAAGATCATCAAAATCCATGGCTGAAGCTTTGCGAAGTCTTTGCTGATAGAGACTGTAAATTAAGCCCAGTTTAGGTTTCCGGTTTTGGATGTCATAACTTTGGATTTCTGCATCTTCGTTGTAGTCGACCGCAGAAATAAGATTGTTCTTGGCACTGGATATTCGCCCCAAAACATAGGATACATTATAGGTTTTATCGTCAAGCTGTTGTTCTTTGATGATGGTTTTTATCAATCGCTTGGAGTCATCTGTGTCATAAATGGTGAAATTGGATGGAAAGCCGAGTTTGTCGGCTTCGAAACGCAATATTTTGGAGAAAATGGAGTGAAAAGTACCCATCCAAAGTGATTTTGCTTTTGAAGCTCCCACCAGGTGAGCTATCCTTTCTTTCATTTCACGGGCAGCTTTGTTGGTAAAAGTAAGAGAAAGAATATGAAAAGGGTCTACTCCCTTGCTGAGCAGATAGGCTATGCGGTAAGTTAATACACGTGTTTTTCCTGAGCCGGCACCTGCAATCACCATCACAGGTCCTTCGGTATTCTCAACCGCTTGTCGTTGGGGCTCATTCAATTCTTGTAAAAAATCAATCATTTAATAAACTGTTATAATAGGGTTTAGTTTGTTCAAAGCGCAAAGATACAGTTTTTGAAAAAGCTTTGTGGGACTCCTCAAGTATTCTACCAGGGAATTGTGTTAATTGTTTATTGGTAAGATAATAACCATGCTTTGCTCCGGTTTCACGAACCCGGCTTGCTCTCATTTTATCTGCAGGAAAGAAAATCTGAACAACTGCCGATTTCCATGCAAAATGGGTTCCTGGCCCAAAGGACTTCTTTTCATGTCGGGTCATACGTCAACTTATCTTCTGAAACAGCTCCAGGAATCTTTCTCGTGCACAAGTTGTATTGTCAACTGCTGCTTTGCCATGATACTTTAAAAACATTGCAGTGTTCTTTTTGCCCTGCTGTTTCAGCCCATCAATAGATGCTGACTGATAACTCAGCAGGGGCATATTGCAGATATCCGTTGTAGTGTGACAGAATATTTTGACAGAATTTTATAATTTTACCAATTAAACGTGTGTGGCCATAATAACATTATCCTCATAAAAAATAAATAGCTAAAAAGAGGGAAGTGAACGATTAAAGAAAAGGAAGAGTTGAAATTAAAATATTGGGTAATTGAAAATCAATACCCGGCAGAAAGATTAGAAAAAAGGAATACAAAACAAATCATCATACGAAACCATTCAAACAGAAATTCCTAAATTTAAAAAAATGAACAGAACCATTATTTTTTCCATTCTGATTTCTTTGATCAGTTTTACCTTATGTACCCAGATTTTTGTTGCACATGCCCAGTCGAATGAAGAAATAGAAGAGTCGCTTGACAATCACTTTTACAATCTTCGTCACAGACTCGATGTTCTTGAGAAGAAAATAGATGATGTTTTATGGTTTGAAAGGGTAGGAGATCTTGCTCATGTAGACAAGGTTTTTCTGGCCGGTGCTCCTCCCCGTGACCATGAAACTGCTAAGACCCATATTGAAAGAAATCCTATTAAGTTCTGGACCTATGTTTTCATCCCCAAAGACATCGATCCTTCTAAAAAGTATCCTCTGATCGTTTTGCCCCACGGAGGCGTACATGGCGATTTTAATACCTATTATACACACATTATCCGAGAGATGATGGCTCAACAGTATATTGTTGTAGCCCCGGAGTACAGAGGCAGCACCGGCTACGGGCGATTGACCTATGAAAGCATAGATTATGGCGGGCTTGAAAACCAGGACGTAGCCATTAGCCGTGAGTTTATGCTTGAGAATTACAGCATCGTAGATAAAAATCGTGTAGGTATTGTGGGTTGGAGTCATGGGGGCATGATTGCCCTGATGAATATTTTCAGCAATCCTGACAATTACACCTGTGCCTTTGCCGGTGTTCCGGTAAGCGATCTCGTGGCACGCATGGGCTACATGCGTCAGGATTACGAAGATTACTATTCGGCAGATTACCATATAGGAGAAAGGGTACATGAAAATATTGACGAGTATCGCAGGCGCTCCCCGATATATCATGCACAGAAGTTGAATACTCCTTTGCTGATTCACACCAATACCATTGATGAAGATGTACATGTTCTGGAAGTAGAAAATCTTATCAACCGGCTCAAAGCCCTCAACAAAAGTTTTGAATATGAGATATTCCAGGATATTCCCGGCGGGCATTCTTTTGACAGGATGGATCACAGCCAGGGCCGTGAAATACGCTTTAATATATACAAGTATCTGGAAAAACACCTGAATCCTCCCGTAAAATTCCGCAACCTGCAGGATATGGAAAAAGCAGCTTACAGATATCATTGAAAATTTTATCAACAACTGTACGCTCATTTTCAAATCTTTGCTATCTTTGTGCCCCTTAAAGCGGAAAAAGAATTTTACTGATAATCAGTAATTTCACATTTCTGAAAAATAACATAACAGTTTTTGTAATATTCGAAATTGAGTTTCCGGGAGTAAAAAACTATTTTTTTGATAAGCCCCTATTGGTTTATAAAAATAAGTTTGTACCTTTGCACTCCCTTAAAAATGCTTGAATAGAATCTAATCCAATAATAGAGAAGTTTTTACATAATAATTTTAAAATCAAAGTATGCCAACAATCCAACAATTGGTTCGTAAAGGACGCCAAAAGGTGACTTATAAGAGTAAATCACCCGCTTTGGACTCATGCCCCCAAAGGCGAGGAGTATGTGTTAGGGTTTATACAACAACACCCAAAAAACCTAACTCCGCAATGAGAAAAGTTGCCAGGGTAAGGCTTACCAATGGTAAAGAGGTGAATGCTTATATCCCCGGTGAAGGACATAACCTGCAAGAGCACTCAATCGTGCTGATTCGTGGTGGCAGGGTAAAAGATTTACCCGGAGTCAGGTACCATATTATCAGAGGTGCGCTCGATACCAGCGGTGTTGAAGGTCGTAACCAAAGAAGGTCCAAGTATGGAACCAAGAAACCTAAAGCAAAAAAATAATCTAAGAATCAGAGCGATTTAAAACTTTTGGATAAATGAGAAAGTCGAAACCAAAAAAAAGAATTCTGCTGCCAGACCCAAGGTTTAACGATACCCTGGTAACAAGGTTTGTCAATAACCTTATGCTCAGAGGAAAAAAGAACCTTGCTTACAACATTTTCTATAATGCAATAGATATCGTGAGCGAGAAAACCAAAGAAGACGGGCTGGAAGTATGGAAAAAAGGATTGGCAAACGTAACGCCTAATGTTGAAGTAAGAAGCCGCCGTATTGGGGGTGCTACTTTTCAGATTCCCTCAGAAATCAGACCTGAGAGAAAAATGTCTATCGGGATGAAAAACCTGATTCGCTTTTCTCGCAAGCGTAATGAAAAAACCATGGCTGCCAAATTAGCCGGTGAGATTATGGCTGCATACAAAGAAGAAGGTGCAGCTTATAAAAGGAAAGAAGATACACACCGTATGGCTGATGCTAACAAAGCCTTTTCTCACTTTAGATTTTAAAATTAATTCAAATAATATTAATACCCCAATACTGTTTCTTCAATGCCCAGAGATTTAAGATATACACGCAACATTGGTATTATGGCGCACATCGATGCTGGTAAAACTACCACCACCGAGCGTATACTGTTTTATACCGGTGTTAACCACAGACTGGGAGAAACCCATGATGGCTCGGCCACAATGGATTGGATGGTTCAGGAGCAGGAAAGGGGTATCACCATTACCTCTGCTGCCACCACTACTTTCTGGAACTACAATAATAATCAGTACAAAGTCAACATTATCGATACGCCCGGCCACGTAGATTTTACCGTTGAGGTAGAACGCTCACTGCGGGTACTGGATGGTGCAATCGCATTGTTTTGCGCTGTAGGCGGGGTAGAACCTCAGTCTGAGACTGTATGGAGACAAGCAGACAAGTACAAAGTCCCTCGTATTAGTTTTATCAATAAAATGGACCGTGCGGGTGCCGACTTTTTCACTGTCTTAGAACAGATTCGCGAAAGATTGGGCGCCAATGCGATTCCCTTGCAAATTCCGATTGGATATGAGGAGAACTTCCGTGGCGTTGTTGACCTTATTACCCATAAAGCTTTTGAGTGGGAAGAGCAGTCGCAGGGAACCGTATTTGTTGAAGTACCGATTCCGGATGATCTTGTTGATACCGTGGAAGAGTATCGCATGAAGCTTATCGAGGGTTGTGCAGAAGAAAGTGAAGACCTTCTGGAGAAGTTTATGGAAGATCCCGATTCTATTTCGGAAGATGAGATTATTGCCTCTATTAGAAAAGCAACGGTAGAGTTAAAGATTACTCCTGTTTTATGTGGCTCAGCCTTTAAAAATAAAGGTGTACAGATGCTTCTCGACTCCGTGGTTAGGTTTCTGCCTTCTCCTGTAGATGTGGATTCCATTACCGGAATCAACCCCAAGAGCGAAAGCGAAGAAAAGCGACTTACCGATACAAAACAACCCTTTGCGGCATTGGCATTTAAAATCGCTACCGACCCCTATGTGGGAAGACTTTGTTTTTTCAGGGTTTACAGTGGAGTATTAGAATCGGGTTCTTACGTGTGGAATGCTTCCACACGCAAGAAAGAACGGATTTCACGGATTTTGCAAATGCATGCCAACAAGCAAAACCCCATTGACAGAATCGAAGCAGGCGACATTGGTGCTGCCGTAGGTTTTAAGGAAATTCACACCGGGGATACGCTTTGTGATGAAAAACATCCTATATTGCTGGAAACCATGTCGTTTCCTGAGCCAGTTATTAGTGTTGCCGTAGAGCCTAAAACCCAGGCAGATGTTGACAAAATGTCCATGGCACTTAACAAACTGGCTGAAGAAGATCCTACCTTTAAAGTGAAAACAGATGAAAACTCCGGCCAAACCATTATTAGTGGGATGGGGGAGTTACATCTTGAAATATTGATCGACCGGCTTAAAAGAGAATTTAAAATAGAATGTAATCAGGGTGCACCCCAGGTAGCCTATCGTGAAGCGATTACTTCAGAAGTTCAGCACAGAGAAGTATATAAGAAGCAAAGTGGTGGGCGGGGTAAATTCGCTGATATTGTTTTCAAGATGGGTCCTGCTGATGAAAATACAACCGGACTCCAGTTTGTTGATCAAGTTAAAGGAGGAAATATTCCCAAAGAATTTATCCCCTCAGTGCAAAAAGGGTTCCAGTCAGCCATGCAAAATGGTACTTTGGCGGGTTATCCTGTTGATAGCCTGAAAGTTACATTGCTTGACGGATCGTATCATACCGTTGACTCCGACTCGCTGTCATTTGAACTGGCAGCCAGGATAGCCTTTAAAGAAGCCAGCAAAAAAGCCAAAAGAATTCTGCTGGAACCCATCATGAAACTTGAGGTCGTAACCCCGGAAGAATCATTGGGAGATGTAGTAGGCGATGTAAATCGTCGCAGAGGTCAACTGGAAGGTATATCATCGCGCAGCAATATGCAGGTTGTAAAAGCCAAAGTTCCCTTGTCAGAAATGTTCGGGTATGTTACCTCGCTGCGAACCTTAACTTCTGGCAGAGCAACATCTACTATGGAATTCTCAAACTATGACGAGGCTCCCAAAAATATCGTAGATGAAGTTATTCTGAAAATTACTGGTGTTAAAGCATAAACATTAATTAAAATAGTATAAACCGTGAGTCAAAGAATTCGTATCAAACTGAAATCTTACGATTATAACCTGGTTGACAAGTCAGCCGAAAAAATCGTGAGGACTGTAAAGTCAACGGGTGCAGTTGTTAGTGGCCCCATTCCCTTGCCCACTAACAAAAAGATTTTCACTGTACTGAAATCAACCTTTGTAAACAAAAAATCAAGGGAGCAGTTCCAGCTAAGTTCTTACAAAAGATTGCTGGATATTTATTCATCAACTTCCAAAACTGTAGATGCCTTGATGAAGTTAGAGCTTCCCAGTGGTGTAGAGGTTGAGATAAAGGTGTAATTAAAGTATAAACCGCAAATTTGCGTAAAGAAAAAACTCCGAAAAATGTCAGGATTAATTGGAAAGAAAATTGGTATGACCAGCATGTTTGATGCCTCTGGTAAAAACATCCCATGCACAGTAATACAAGCTGGTCCTTGTGTTGTTACCCAGGTTAAAACCACTGAAATAGATGGCTATGAAGCCATTCAGCTGGCTTTTGATGAGAAAAAGGAGAAGAACACAAGCAAGGCTTTGAAAGGACACTTTGCCAAAGCAAAAACCACTCCTAAACGAATGGTAGCAGAGTTTACCCGCTTCGAAAAAGAA
>CAZBGI010000040.1:0-31260 GCA_964491395.1 uncultured Bacteroidales bacterium
TGGCTGAGATATCCGTTTTCACCCTGGCCTTTGTGATGGTGTTTGCTACCACCGGCTTTAGCTTCAAAAGCTGGATACCCGTTAAAAATGCACTGTATCCCCTTGCCTGGTCTACGTTTCTGAATTTCATCCTCTTCGGGCTTGTGCTTATCGGATTGTCATGGTTGTTCTTTTCGGACAATCCTGCGCACCCTTACTTTCCTTACTATGTTGGTTTTATCCTGGTGGCTGCGGCTCCTCCCGGCCCTTCAGTCATTCCCTTTGCCGCCATGCTAAGGGGAGACAATAACTTCAGTGTAACCGGGGTTTTCGGACTCCATTTTATCGCCATGGTGCTTACCCCGGTTATTCTCTGGATTTTCCTGGGAGATTCTCTGATCAATCCCTTGAGGATTTTCAACATCATGGTACAGCTCATTATTATCCCATTGATCATAAGTCGCTTCCTGCGCCATCCGAAAGTCTTGCCCACGGTTGAAAAGTATCGTGATACGGTCATCAAATGGGGCTTTTTCCTGGTAATCACGCCTATCATGGGCATGAGCAGCAGTGTGTTTTTTTCCGAACCCGGGGTTGTGCTCATCATGTCGGTAATCTTACTCATCTCCATGTATCTGCTGGGATTTCTTTACCATATCATCATGGCCAGAAGTGGTGCCAACCGTGGCATGATCATCAGCAGCACGCTTATGATGACGACCAAAAGCAGCGCCTTCTCTGCTGTGGCGGCTTTCACCTTTTTCCAGGGCGAACCCATGATTGCTCTCCCCTCTGCCGTGGTGAGTGTTTTTGTTACGCTTTTCATTATTGTTTATTCGGTGTTTTTAAGATGGTGGGAAAAGTGAAAAAGATAATGTCTTTCAGGACTCTGACAGACAGAAACATATGCTTCTTTCTCAGGCAGAACAATGCTGCCAACTGCAATCGGTTTCCTTCCAGCAGAAAAAAATCCATACCTTTATCGTATTAATTTCACTCTTTTATCACTAAAGTTTAAAAAATATCACCCATGAAAAAGATTTTACTGCTTTTAACCCTGCTTTTTTCGGGTATGCTGCAATTCCATGCGCATGCCGAAGGGACATTATTGTTACGCCAACCCACGGTCAATGAGAGCCATATAGTATTTGTATATGCCAATGATTTGTGGGAAGTATCCCGCCCCGGGGGCGATGCCCGACGATTGACCAGCAATGAAGGTGCAGAGACCCGCCCCCATTTTTCTCCTGATGGCAGCCTGCTGGCTTTCACCGCTGAGTACGACGGAAATTCTGATGTGTATGTAATGCCCGCCCGGGGCGGACAGCCCAAACGCCTCACCTGGCATCCCGGTAATGACCAGGTGATGGGATGGACGCCCGACGGAAACCACGTATTGTTTGTTTCGGCAAGGGAAGGAAAACCTACCATGGAATCTAAGTTTTACACCATACACAAGGACGGGGGCATGCCCACTGCCCTTCCCGTTCCCAGGGCTGCAAGCGGACAAATCTCTCCTGATGAAAACTACATTGCCTATCAGGAAGTAGGATTTGTTGACCCTGAGTGGAGGAACTACCGCGCCGGACAAGCCAAACCCATCTGGATACTGGACCTGGAAGATTATTCCTTAATCACGACCCCGCAAACCGATGATGAACGGCATATGAGTCCCATCTGGCTGGGCAATGTAGTGTATTTCCTGTCAGAACGCGATTATGCCTCCAATATATGGTCTTTTGACATGGCCACCAGCGAGTTAAAACAAGAAACCTTCCATTCAGATTTTGATGTAAAGAATCTCAGTGCGGGTGCAGGAGTCATTGTGTATGAGCAAGGCGGAAGTTTGCATATCCTTGAGCCTGAAGCGGATGAAAGCCGCAAGCTTACCATACATGTAAAAGCCGATTTCCCGGGGTCGCGCCACAGATGGGAAGACGTTAAACCCAACATGTTGCAAAATGCTTCCCTGTCCCCCACGGGACAACGCGCCTTGTTCGAATATCGCGGCGACATCTTCACCGTACCCAAAGAACAGGGCGACTGGCGCAACATCACACGCACAAGTGGTGCTGCTGACAGGTTTCCCATCTGGTCGCCCGATGGCAGCCAGATTGCCTGGTTCTCTGATGAAAGCGGAGAATATCAATTGATGATCGGCAGCCAGGATGGAATGAACACCCCCAGGACCATTGATTTACCCGACCCTTCTTATTTTTTCAGGCCGGCATGGTCGCCCGATGGCAAATACATCAGCTATACGGATACCCACCTCAACCTTTACTTTGTGGATATCGACAGTGGCGAAGTCACGCGGGTGGATACCGATCGGTATGTAAGGCCCCAGCGTACCATGAATCCTGTATGGTCGCCCGACAGCAAATGGATAGCTTATGCCCATACGCTGGAGAATCTTTTCAAAGCCATTGTGGTATACAATGTGGAAACCGGACAGCGCATTCAGGTTACCGATGGCATGGCCGATGCCATTACTCCTGTATGGGATGCATCAGGAAAATACCTGTATTTTCTGGCCAGCACTGATTATGGGTTAAACACCGGCTGGCTTGATATGAGTTCCTACAACCAGCCGGTAAACCGCGCCCTCTATCTGGCAGTACTGAGCAAAGAAGACGCCTCACCCCTTCTTCCCCAAAGCGATGAGGAGAAGAATGCAGAAGACGGTAAGGATGAAGAGAAAAACGATGATTCCAAAACCGATGAAGTCACCGTACAAATTGATGCCGAAGGCCTGATGCAAAGAATTGTAGCGGCAGACATCCCCCTGAGGAACTATCCGGGCTTGCTGGCCGGACCTGAAAATATGGTGTTTTACTTTGAAAACATCCCCCATCAACCCGGACAGAAGCTTCACCGCTATGATTTCAAAAAAAGGAAATCTGAAACATTCATGGACAATGTAAACGAGGCAGAGGTTTCGCACGACCGCAAGTCGCTGCTCTATCGCAGCGGCTCCAACTGGGGTATCGTGGAAACTGCAGGGAAAGAACACAAGCCTGGCGATGGGAAACTGGCAGCCATCGACAACATGCGCATGCGCATTGAACCCCAGGAGGAATGGAAACAGATTTTTCGTGAAGGATGGCGCTTACAGCGCGATTTCCTTTACGTGGACAACATACACGGTGCTCCGTGGGATGACATTTATGATTGGTACCGCCCCTGGGTAGATCATGTAAATCATCGCCGCGACTTGAACTATGTGGTAGAAATAATGGGAGGCGAGGTAGCTGTAGGACATTCCTATGTATTCGGGGGTGACCTGCCTGAAGTGGAACGCATCCCTGTAGGATTGCTGGGTGCTGACTATGAGGCCGAAAACGGATATTACCGGTTTAAAAAGATTTATACCGGCGAAGACTGGAACCCCGGCCTGAAAGCCCCACTTTCACAACCTGGTATTGATATAAATGAAGGGGATTACCTGTTGGAAGTAAACGGGGTAGCGGTGGATGACACCGAAAATATTTACCAATACTTTGAAGCTACTGCCAACCGCCAGACCCGCCTCAGGGTAAACAGCAAGCCGGAAACTGAAGGTTCCAGGATGGTAACAGTAGTACCCGTGGCCAGTGAAAACCAGCTAAGGATGATGCACTGGGTAGAAGAAAACCGCAGAAAAGTGGATGAACTGTCCGACGGTCAGCTGGCTTATGTGTATGTACCCAACACCAGTGGTTTGGGTTACCAGTTCTTTAACCGGTATTACTTTGCCCAGCAAAACAAACGGGGAGCCGTAATTGACGAACGCAATAATGGTGGCGGGTCTGCTGCCGATTACATGATAGATGTTATGAACAGGGAACTACAGGGCTATTTCAATTCCAAAGCAGCAGACCGCAAACCCTTTACCACTCCCATGGCCGGAATCTGGGGACCAAAGGTGCTGGTTATCAATGAACGTGCGGGCTCAGGCGGCGACCTGCTGCCTTACATGTTTCGTAAATCAGACATTGGCCCTATCATTGGCACTACCACCTGGGGAGGCCTGGTAGGAATCTGGGATACCCCCTCATTTATCGACGGCGGCCGTATGATGGCCCCCAGGGGTGGTTTCTTTGATACTGAAGGTGAATGGGCTGTAGAAGCGGAGGGTGTAGCACCCGATATTAAGGTAGAACAAACGCCTGGGGAGCTCATTCAAGGCCGCGACCCGCAGCTGGAAAGAGCCGTGGAGGAAGCGCTGAAACTTCTGGAAACGGAAGCCATTGAACATCCATCCGACCCCGAACCACCCGTAAGGTATCGACGTCCGGAATGATTTGAATCAACAATAATTGGCAATGAATCTTATACCCGGGAAATATTTTCCCGGGTTTTTTAGGGAAGGCATGAACTTAAGTCATATCCTCACTGATCCCTGAATGACGAGTCCAAACCAGCGTCGTGGATGAATGATATCGCTATTTCATCGATTGTGGGTCCATTATGCAAACCTTCCATACAGGAATACGCTGCCAAAAATTTGTCCCCAATCAGTAACCTGTCAAATGGTCAGAAGAAAAACAGCCAAAGAATAAACCAAATTCACTTCCTGATGTTGCCTTATTGATTACGTAAAAACTTATGCCCTTTATGCAAAACAACAAATACATTGGCGCTCACGTAAGTGCCTCCGGAGGAGTAGAAAATGCTCCTATTAATGCAGCCTCCATCGGAGCTACCGCTTTTGCCCTGTTTACCAAAAACCAGAAACAGTGGATGGGCAAGCCTCTCACCGATGAAAACATCAAAAAATTCAAAGCCAATTGCCTAAAGTATGGTTACACTCCCGATCAGATACTCCCCCACGACAGTTACCTGATCAACCTGGGCCATCCCGAAGAAGTGGGTTTGAAAAAATCGCGTATAGCCTTTCTGGATGAGATGCAACGTTGTGAGCAACTGGGCATCACCCAGCTTAATTTTCACCCCGGTAGTCACTTGAAAAAGATTTCCGAAGACGAGTGTCTGCTGCGCATTGCCGAATCGGTAAATATGGCCCTGGAACAAACCAAAGGAGTTACAGCTGTTATTGAAAATACTGCCGGGCAAGGCAGCAACATGGGATACCGGTTCGAACACCTGGCCCGCATCATTGAACTGATTGACGATAAATCACGGGTGGGAGTATGCATTGACACCTGTCATGGATGGGCTGCTGGCTATGATTTTGCATCTGAAACAGGCTATGAAGAAGCATGGCAAGAATTTGATGAGATTGTCGGGATGAAATACCTCAAAGGGATTCATCTCAACGACGCAAAAAAAGAGCTGGGAAGCAAAGTTGACCGCCATGCCAGTATTGGCGAAGGATTTTTGGGCGCTGAAACCTTCTCGCGAATGATGAAAGATCCCAGGTTGAATAACATCCCCATTATTCTGGAGACCCCTGAACCGGGCAAATGGAAAGAAGAGATTGAGTGGTTGAAGTCACAGGTGTAAAACCCGGCACGACCTCGAACAGGTGAACTCTCTTCTATACTTTTACATTGTTCACCAAATCCCTCTCGCGACACAAATCGACAAGGAATAAAGGATCCTTTTCAAGAGCGTTGCCTACCACCACCAGATCGGCACCTGCCTTCCAGGCGGCTGCCGCAGAATCCTTACAACGAATACCTCCCCCCACAATCAGGGGGATAGAAATGTTTTTTTTCACACTCCTGATAACAGAAGCAGTTACGGGACGGCCTGCACCGCTTCCGGCATCCATATAAATAAGTTTCATGCCGAGCATCTCCCCTGCCATGGCAGTACACATGGCAATATCGGGTTTATCGGAAGGGATGGGGGTTGTATGGCTCATATACACGACGGAAGTAAGTTTTCCGCTTTCAATAAGCATATAGCCTGTAGGTATAATTTCCAACCCTGACGACTTGAGCAGGGGTGCTGCGGCAACATGATTGCCTATAAGCAATTCCGGATTTCGTCCCGAAATAAGGCTCAGCAGCAACAATGCATCGGCAGCAGGGTGAACCTGAAGTGAACTGCCGGGGAATAGTACTACCGGTGCTTCGGCATGCGCTTTAAGCCATTGGGTGCATTCATTGAAAAAACTGCCGGTCATCAGGCTTCCCCCAACAAACACGTAATCTACCTTGCTGATATTGAGCAATTCTGCCAAATCGGGAAGTCTTTCTGCATCCATCTTATCAGGATCTATCAACACGGCCAGTTGCCTCATCTGCCTTTGGGCGGCAGTTTGAATTGCTGGATAGATCAAATCGGACATGAAACAGGAAATTGGATTAGACGATGATTAATAGCACCTGTCAAAGATAAGAAAAACGGCTTCGATCGATGGCATAAGACAGAATATAATCTTCGAATCGCTGATATTGAACAGCATATACTTTTTCACCATCTCCTGCATTGATGGTACCATACACCAACCCTTCATTCTGGGGAACAAACGGAGCGATATATATGTGATCCTTGAACAGGATATCTCTTCGTCCGTGAAGTTTATAAAGAGTTTCTTTGGCTGCCCACATTACATAAAGGGCTTCAATGGAGAGATCTCTGCCCACTTCAGACAATTCCTGCTCTGTGAGAAACTTATGGCTAATCCGTTGTATTTTGGTGTCAATTCTCTCCACATCGATTCCTACCGAATGCACCGGACTCGCAATCAGGGCTGAGTACTTCCCCGAATGAGAGACGGAAATGTGTCTTACACCATTGTTCAGGAAAGGTTTGCCATACGTATCGTAGGAGATGGCACTCAACTCGTGCTCTCTGACCAGGTAGGGCAATATCATGCGATAGCCCAGCCAGTGCTGCTTGCGGGTGGGCGTTTTGAGAGAAGAAAAAACTCTCTCTTCTTCAGGAGATAAGGTAAGCTGCTCATACAACTCATCAACGCTCTCTTTAATCTCCCAGACACCAATAGAGGCATCTTCGATATTTTTTTTCAGAAAAAGACTCATTCTCTTACTTTTAGGGGACAACAAAACAGCGGAACCAAATCCACCAACCTACAACCGGGCCGGAAATTTCGTCAACGCTTTTGAACCTATGCGTAATTGAATTTGTATTAATATAGCTTGTCAGGCATTTTTCACTTAACCTTTTAAGTGTTACCTTTGCAAAATTATAAAAATTAAATGAATAATCAGAATGGAAAAAGTTATCACGGATACACCGCTTGCTTATAAAGTGGCAGACCTCTCATTGGCAGAGTTTGGCCGCAAAGAAATTGAAATCGCCGAGAAAGAAATGCCCGGTTTGATGTCATTGCGCGAAAAATACACAAAAGAGAAGCCTCTGAAAGATGTTAGGATCATGGGATCGCTGCACATGACCGTGCAAACGGCTGTTCTTATTGAAACCCTTGTAGAATTGGGAGCCAACGTACGATGGGCCAGCTGCAATATATTTTCTACTCAGGATCATGCTGCAGCTGCCATTGCCAGGAGAGGCATTCCTGTTTTTGCCTGGAAAGGCGAAACACTCGAAGAATACTGGTGGTGTACTGATCAGGCACTCACTTTCCCCAACGGAGAAGGCCCGCAACTCATTGTGGATGATGGCGGTGACGCCACTTTGCTTCTGCACATGGGATACAAGGCAGAAAAAGATCCCTCCTCGATCGAAAAAACGCCCGGAAGCCGTGAAGAGGCTGAAATATTAAAACTTCTCAAAAAGACCCTGGAAGAAGATGATCAGAAATGGCACCGCATGGTAAAAGACTGGAGAGGAGTTTCCGAAGAAACCACAACCGGTGTGCATCGCCTCTACCAGATGATGGAAAGAGGGGAATTGCTGGTTCCTGCCATCAATGTAAACGACTCGGTTACCAAATCAAAATTCGACAACCTTTACGGTTGCCGCGAGTCATTGGCCGATGGTATCAAAAGAGCTACCGACGTGATGATTGCAGGCAAAGTTGTAGTGGTGTGCGGTTATGGCGACGTGGGTAAAGGTTGTGCCAACAGCATGCGTGGCTACGGGGCCCGTGTAATTGTTACCGAAATTGACCCCATTTGTGCCCTGCAGGCCGCCATGGAAGGTTTTGAAGTTAAAACCGTGGAAGATGCCCTGGATGAAGGAAATATTTTTGTGACCGCTACCGGGAACAAGGATGTTCTTACCGTTGAACACATGAAGCAAATGAAAGATCAAGCCATTGTTTGCAACATCGGGCACTTCGACAATGAAATACAGGTAGATCAGCTTGATGCTACTCCTGGCGTTCAGAAGCTGAATATTAAACCTCAGGTAGATAAATACATTTTCCCCGACGGCCATGAGATTTTCATGCTGGCAGAAGGGCGCCTGGTGAATCTGGGTTGTGCTACCGGTCACCCGTCTTTTGTAATGAGCAACTCTTTCACCAACCAGGTGGTTGCACAAATAGAACTCTGGAAAAACAACTACGAGGTGGGTGTTTACCGCTTGCCCAAACATCTGGACGAAGAAGTTGCCCGGCTGCACCTGGAAAAAATCGGTGTAAAACTCACCAAACTTTCTCCTGAGCAGGCAGCATATATTGGAGTTAAAGATAGTGGACCTTACAAACCGGATCACTACAGATACTAAAACCTCACGATAAATCAAACATGCAATATTTTTCCTGTTTGATGTGAGGCAATGTATTGGAGTTTATAAAAAAACGCTATCAGGATTGATTTCCGGGTAGCGTTTTCTTTTGTTCTCTAAAAAACCGGTCGTTTATTATTTTTTTAATAATTGGAAACAAAAAGATAGGGTTCTGTATACACAGTCTTGTATTGGCGCAGCGGATGGCGTGCAGGGCCTGACACGGGTGAGCCGTCGAGCAGCAGATAGGTTGATTCACAAACATTGCATCGGGCAATGGGAGGGTCTTGCACCACCAATCTTGCGTCCTGGTCATGAGGATGTACGGGACAAGCCCTGTCAAATGCGGTAAACTCATCTACCGACACCCGGTATATCACAATCCCGCCAAAGCCGCCATACACATTAACCCAACCACCTATACTGTTGAGCTCAATGTACTGAAATTCGGTGTTGATCCGAAACTCCACGGGTACCAGGGGAACAGGATGATTATCATCCTTTGAACAACCCGATATCGTGAGGAAGAATACAGACAGGAATGCAATCCTTTTTAAATGGCTGAAAAATAAACTCATAACCCATTCGTTGTTTACATGCAAAGATACAGTCTTTTTTTTAACTTTGTTCTGCACTAACAGATAACAAAAAACACAAAACCAATGCCACAGTCAAAATCCTTGAGGTATTATGTAATAATTGCATTACTTTTGCTTTTGCCTTTGAGCTCATGTGGCCCTCAATACAAAGCAGCCCGAACCGAGCGACAAACGGAAAAGAAAAAGGAAAAGCGTCGCATGGAGGGAGAGAAGGCCATGCAGAAAGCCAAAGAGGATCATATCAAAGCCCAAAGCAAGGATACCCGCAAAAGAATGAAAGAAACCCGCAGGAAAAGCAGAAGGGTAAACAATTATCGAAAAGAACCGTTTTATGAAAGGTGGTACAAAGCTATCTTCAGAAGACGCTAACCAATCATCCTATTAGAAAAATATTTGCACTATGGAAGATGTTTTATATATCATACTGGCTATCGTATGGCTTATAATAAGCATTATTGGAGGGCAGAAGAAAAAGAAACAAGCACAAAGTCAACCTCAGCCTAATCGCTCAGAGCCACAACCTGTTGAATCTGAGCCTTCCCCCGATAAAAAAGAAAGTGATTTTGAAGACTTGCTGGAAGAGTTTTTCGGTACAGATGAACCCAGGGCGAAAAAACAACCGGATTCCCAACCTGAAGTGCAAAAAACTTCCCGGCCCACCTATACCGAAGAGCACAGCTACGACGAGGCCACAGACAGCGATTACAGGTTCGGTGGAGAGCAGAAGGCAGATGAAGTGGAAAAATTTAAAGGAGCACAAGCTATTGAAGAAGATTTTGAATTTTCTGCTGAGGGAAAAGTGGAAACCCTGGAAGATCTTATCAAATTACATGAGGAAAAAGAACAGAAAATCCTGGAGGAAGATTCCAAAATCAATGTTATGGATCTGGATGAGGAGGCTGTTCCCGTTGCCGATCTGGAATTTGACCCAAGAAAGGCCGTCATTTATTCAGAAATTATCAACAGGAAATATTCCTGAGTTTTATCGGCAAAAACAACCCCTAAAAAAAACAACGTTTTAATCTTTTTCCCTGGTTTTTTTGATATCCATTAAAAAAAGGCTTATATTTGCGTATGCAAACGGCTAAAACCTGTTTGCATTTTTTGCAATACTAAAATTATCCTCCCGACAAAACCTTTCTATGGAAGTTAAGTCGGATGTATGTAGTTGTCAGTTTGTTTTTAAGCATATACAGGCTGCCAGCTAATTTTTTTATGTTTTTTAAAAGTAGATATTATACACCATGATGGCAGGAACACTGACATACAGAAAAATAACCCGGACGATTTTATTATTCGTTCGGGGAGATGTTTTTGTCACCATCACGCCTCCGCAATTTTTCCAGGCCCCCAAAAAATTGCTGCGAGCTTTTAAAAAACCCGGTATGGTAATCAAATTTCACTCATTCTGCCCCAGACTGAAAACAATATTACCAGGAAAAGATAACCCCACAAAAGGGCTCACAACAAGAATCATTTTTTATAGCTAATTAAAACAAGTTTTGTTCCCTGATAATCTGGCATCGGTTTCCAATCTGAAACATATGCAGGGACAGTGTTAAACAATAACTAATAGAATCATGAACGAGGTTAAGTATTTTACACAAGAAGGTCTCGACAAACTAAAGGAGGAACTTGAACATCTCAAGTCAGTAGAAAGACCTGCAATCTCGCAACAAATTGCAGAAGCAAGGGAAAAAGGCGACCTTTCTGAAAACGCCGAATATGATGCTGCCAAAAATGCACAAGGAATGCTGGAGCTTAAAATCTCCAAGCTGGAAAATACGCTGAGCAATGCAAGGGTAATTGACGAATCACAACTGGATGCATCCAAAATTTCCATCCTTTCAAGGGTGAAACTCAAGAACCTCAAAAACAATGCATCGATGACCTACACCCTGGTGCCTGAGAATGAAGCAGATATTAAATCCGGAAAAATTTCTGTGAGCAGCCCCATAGCCAGGGGTCTGCTGGGAAAAGAAACCGGGGACAAAGTTGACATACAGGTACCTGCAGGATTGCTTACTTTTGAAATCCTGGAAGTAGGAAGATAGCACCGTGGTAAATAAAAAATTTAAGCCGGTGGTTTCCTAACTGCCGGCTTTTTGCTTACTTTTAGGGCACGTTATTTCATTTTTGTTCACCAAACCATTTCCCATCATGTCAACCATTTTTTCGAAAATAGTTGCAGGAGACATTCCTGCCTACAAAGTTGCCGAAGACGATAACTTTCTTGCCTTCTTGGATATTAACCCTCTGGCCAAAGGCCATACGCTGGTTATTCCTAAAAAAGAAACAGACTATATTTTTGATATTGAAGATGAAGAATACCAGCAACTCTTTCTTTTTGCCAAAAAGGTAGCACGGGCCATCAAAAAATGTATCCAGTGCGAGAAGGTAGGTATTGCTGTTCTCGGTCTTGAAGTAGCCCATGCACACATACATCTTGTGCCTATCAATAGCATTTATGATATTGATTTCAAAAAGCCCAAGCTCAAACTCAGTGAGGAAGAATTTAAGATGATTGCCGAACGCATAGCGTCCAAAGTGTAGGCTTATTTTTTTACCCGGTGGGGATTCTGGCTCACAAAAGCTTTCCATCCACTGAAAGAGCTTTCGCCCCCCACTTCTGCTTTTCCCTGGAAATGATGGCAAACTGCCACGGCCAGGGCATCGGTAATATCAAGATATTCGGGAATAGCCTTCATGGATAGCATGCCTGCCAGCAAACCGGCTACCTGCTCTTTGCTGGCTCCTCCTTTTCCGGTGATGGATTGTTTGATTTTACGCGGAGAGTATTCAAACACGGGAATGTCTCTGTACAATGCAGCGGCAATGGCTACTCCCTGTGCCCTGCCCAACTTTAACATGGATTGGATATTTTTTCCGTAAAAAGGACTTTCAATGGCCAGCTCGTCGGGATGGAAATGATCGATGGTACGCAGGGTTGTTTCGAAAATTTTCTTCAGCTTCAGGGGATGATCTTTGAGTTTGTCGAGTTTGAGGATATCCATGGTAATAATTTCAATTTTACTACCTTTGACCTCAATAACACCCAGCCCCATATTATTGGTGCCCGGGTCAATTCCTAAAATGATTTTCTCTGTCACTATTTAAAATTTATGCGCCTGATCACTAACAGCATTCCATTAGGGGCAAATGTACATAAAAATCTTCTGCCTGTTGTAAGGATTCTCATTGCACTTTCGGCAGTCTCCTACATCATTTTTATCCTCACCGGCATCAGTGAAAAAGAATGGATAATCTGGAAAACCGCATTGGATATCACCCCTTCCAGGCTGCTTGCTCTTGGCCTGGCATTTCTTCTGATGCCTGTAAACTGGGCTTTCGAGGTGGCAAAATGGAAAATGTTAAGTGAAAAATTACAGCCCCAGTCATGGAACAAAGTCATGCATGCAGTTTTATACGGCATCAGCCTGGGCATGATAACACCCAAACGAACAGGTGAATTTGCCGGCAGAGTCTACTGGCTGCAACCCGGAAACCGTTTTTCGGGTCTGCTTCTTAATACAGCGGGAAGTCTCAGCCAGCTTTTTATTACTATATTTGCCGGAGTAACGGCTGTTTTTATCATGCTGCCACAAATGCAATCTCATTACAAACTTGTGGCACCTGAAATGGCAAGCCCTTCATGGTTTTTACGGGCCGGAATAACAGGAGGAATAGTTATTTTAGCCTGCCTGGTTTTTCTTCTCAAAATCAGCCGGGCAAAAAACCTCCGCAGAAATACCCTCAGGAGTAAAATACAGAACCGGCTAAATGTGTTCACCCTGCTTTCTGCCAAAGATTTTTCCCGGTTAACCGGATTAAGTTTTTTACGATACTGTACCTTTTCTTTTCAGTTTTACCTGCTCATTACCCTCTTCGGGCTCCAAATCCCTTTTTTCACTGCTTTCAGTCTCATTGCCATTATTTATCTTTTCATGACCCTGATACCCTTGTCAGCCATCTGGGAGCTGGGAGTGAGAGGCTCAGTAGCTGTGCTGGTATTTGGCCTTTATTTTACACCCGCACAATCCCAGACATTTGAGATGCCAGTACTGGCAGCCACATCATTGCTTTGGGCCATAAACCTGGGAATACCAGCGCTGACAGGAGGATTTCTTGGGCTTAATTCTGAACTGAACAAGACCAAAAACAAGGAGTAATGTATGTTGCCATTATCATCGCAGGGATGCTGCTTATCAGTAGTTATGTGATTCTCATCAGCCTCTTCATTACAGGGTGGAAAAAAAACAGAACATACCATTCCGTTCCAAAACCTTCCGGGCTGTGGGCTTCGGTAGTAGTGGCCGTGCGCAATGAAGAAAAAAACATCCTTACCCTGTTGCATTGTCTTCATGCTCAAAGATATCCGGACGACCACTACGAGGTAATTATCATTGACGATTTCTCTTCCGACCAGACTCCCGTACTGGTAAACAATTTCATTGCTGATAAAGACAATTTTCATCTTATCCTTTCCCGCTCTGCAGATACAAAAGGCAAAAAAGCTGCACTGGAAAGGGGGATAGCCAAAGCCTGCGGCGACATCATTGTTACCACCGATGCAGACTGCAGGATGGAAAAAGACTGGCTCACAACCTTATTATTGCCCTTTGTCAATTCCGACACAAAGTTGGTCATAGGCCCGGTAACCATTGAAGATGGCACCAGGCGACTGTATTCCCGCCTGCAAACCCTTGAATTTATGAGCCTCACAGGCACTGCTGCCGGAGCAGCAGGATGCAACCATCCCATTATGTGCAACGGAGCCAATCTGGCTTTTGTAAAAGAAGCCAGAAAAAAGGTAATACACCAGGTGGCGGGAATGCAACAAGCCTCGGGAGACGATGTCTTCCTTTTGCACGCATTTAAAAGGCGGTATGGAACCAGGATCCGGTTCATTAAAAACACCCATGCCCTGGTATATACGAACCCTGCCAGAACCCTCAGGGAATTTTTCAGTCAGAGGGTACGGTGGGCAGGAAAGTCTGCGGCCTATAATGACAGGTTCACTCAAATGACAGGAGCCGTGGTAGCAGGATTGAATATTTTTATTGCCATGGGAGGGATTGCTTCCATAGGCTGGCCAGTACTCCTACCTGCACTGCTGGGGATACTATTCTTTAAGCTTTTTATAGACAGCATCCTGCTTTTCCAGGTAGCCCGTTTTTTATCCCGAAAAATGCTTCTGCTATGGTATCCATTGCTGGCTATTGTTTATCCGTATTATGTAACAAGCACAATTCTTTTGGCAATGACTACTTCCACGCACTGGAAAAAACGGATTGTATAAATGGGGGGTCAGTTTCCCGGCTCCATGTGCTTTTTTATCCCCCTCAGAAATCGCTCAATTTTGTTCAGCGATTTGACAATTTCGTATTCGCGCAAACTATCTTGCGGGTTTTTGCGAAGCTTGTCCTTTGCCCCTTTCAGGGTGTAACCCCGCTCTTTTACCAGATTATAAATAAGGTGAAAATTATCCACATCTTTCTGGGTAAAAAGCCGGTTTCCCTTTTTGTTTTTTTTGGGCTGAATAAGGTCAAACTCATTTTCCCAAAAGCGAATCAAGGAAGTGTTTACATCAAACATGGCAGCCACTTCTCCTATGGTGTAATAAATCCTGGCTACGTTTTCTTCTTTATCCATAAATTCCGTATTTAAAAACCGAACCCACTTTTTTTACCTGCATGTAAAATTAGAAAAACAAAATCATATACTTCAACAATTCTTAAGAAGAACAGAAATGTTTAAAAAATGTAACTTTGATACCTTAAAATAATATTTGCTGTTTCCGTTTTCAAGCACGCCTCTCCTATGAAGATAAAAATTGTAATCACTATCATAATACTACTGGCATTAGCCTTTCCAGAATCCCATGCTCAACGAAGAAACCGATCTGCCCCACCGGAAAGAGTGCAAGTAACCATTACTCCTCCTCCTGTTAAAATAGTCAGCCCGGCCGCACCCGGGCCAAAGGAGATGCCCCGTCTGGAACTTTTTTCTGATATTATTACGGTGATTGGGGTGGGCGACATCATGATGGGAACCAATTTTCCGGACGAATCGTATCTGCCCCCCAATGATGGCCGTGACCTGCTGGCAGACGTAAAAGCGGTATTGGAAAATGCCACGCTCACCTTTGGCAACCTGGAAGGTGTACTACTTGATGGGGAAGGAACTGTGAAACGGTGCAACAATCCCGACCTGTGCTATGCCTTCCGATCACCTGAAAATTATATATACAATCTGGTAGATGCCGGCTTTGATATGGTAAGCCTGGCAAACAATCATACCGGCGACTTTGGTTCTGAAGGCCGGAAAACTACTGCGGCAGCCCTTTCGGAAGCAGAAATGGCTTTTGCAGGCACGCTGGAATACCCTATGACCTTAGTGGAAAGAGACGGAATAAAATTTGGCATGGCAGCCTTTTCGCCCAATGTGGGGACCGTAAGCATTCATGATTATGAAAATGCCCGGCAGATAGTGAGCAAGCTGAAACAACAGGCAGATATTGTGATTGTCTCCTTTCATGGAGGAGCAGAAGGTCCGGACCACCAGAATGTACCTTGTGAAACCGAGATGTATTATGGCGAGAACCGGGGTAATGTATGCAACTTTGCCCGCGAGGTGATTGATGCCGGTGCAGATATTGTTTTCGGACATGGCCCCCATGTTACCCGTTCGGTTGATTTGTACAAAGACCGCTTCATCATATACAGCCTGGGCAATTTTTGCACCTATGCGCGCTTTAACCTCCGCGGAGAAAATGGCATTGCCCCCATCGTCAAAGTGCATACCAACAGAGAAGGAGAATTTATCATGGCCGAAATTACTTCCATAAGACAAATCGGCAGAGGGGTTCCTATTGTTGACATTAGTAACAGGGCCCTAAGAACATTGCAGAGACTGCTGAGCGAAGACTTCCCGGACGCAGAACTGATAATTCACGACAATGGCCTTATTGAGAGAAAGCCTGTTTCTGAAGCAACCAATCCCTGATAAGTAAACCCAAAAAAGCCCGGAAATCCGGGCTTTTCAATTTTTTACCTTACATTACTCTGCTGAAAGTGCAGCGAGAAACCTATCAGGACAAGGATTGATTCACCCTTGAGGCCACTTCAATAATATATTCAAATTCTTCAGGAGAGAGGTCATTGAAGAAATAATTGACCGGGTTGATTTTTTTTCCATGCCGTATTACCTCATAATGTAAGTGAGGTGCAGTGGAAACGCCGGTATCGCCCACATAACCAATAATTTCGCCTCTTTTCACCTGTTGTCCGTGTTTTACTTCAAATTTGCTCATATGAGCATAAAGTGTTTCATATCCGTACCCGTGGTCAATAACCACCATCAGCCCATACCCGTGCCTGTTACGCTCCACCTTTTTTATAACGCCATTGCCGGGAGCATAAATGGGCGTTCCGGTTGGAGCAGTAAAGTCAACACCGCTGTGCATGCGAAGGGTTTTATAAATAGGATGAATACGCATTCCATAACCAGAAACCAACCTCTGAGTTCCTTTTTCAATGGGAACAATGGCGGGGATAGACGCAAGCATATCAGCTTTATCCTTGGCCATTTCAAAAACTTCATCATACGACTTGGACTGCACAACCAACTTACGGGCAAGCTGATCAACCCTTTTCATGGTTGAAGCTATCAACTCACTGTTATCAAATCCTTCGAATTGCTCATACCGGTCTACCCCCCCGTAGGCGGCGTCTCTTACGGTACGCGGCAGGGGTTCTGCTTCAAAAATAACACGGTAAATCTGATCATCACGGTGTTCAATGTCTTCCAGTACGGATGCAAATAGCTCAAGCTGGCCATTTACTTCCTGAAAAACTTCTTTAAATTGATCAATCTCCCTTTGCAGCATTCGTTCCTTGGGAGATTCCATAAATGTATATCCGATGCTCAGCACGATAACTGAAAAAACCATGCCTGCCAATACAATGCGAAGAAATCTTTTTGCTTTATCCCAGAATGTTTCCCTGACGGGTTCTACAGCTAATGACTTGGTGTTAAACTGGTATTTGATTTTTGTCATAAATTATAGCTTATCCTTTTTCTATATCCTGTCTTTTGCCCTCCCCGGACATAAAAAAATTTGTTAAATTACTGGTAACCATCTTTATTTACGTGGCCCGAAAGTAATTAGTTACAAAACTAAATAAAATTAATTTAATTTTGTCAGTGATTTTACTAAAATTTATCCTACAAAACACCTAAAAAACGACTCATTTTCAATGAATTCTACTCAGATACGACAAGCCTTTCTGGATTATTTTGAATCAAAAAGCCATTTCATAGAATCTTCTGCCCCGATGGTCGTAAAAAACGATCCAACACTCATGTTTACCAATGCAGGCATGAATCAGTTCAAAGATATTTTCCTGGGCAACTCTCCAGCCAAAAATGTTCGCGTAGCCAATACACAAAAATGTCTCAGGGTTTCAGGCAAGCATAACGATCTCGACGAGGTAGGACACGACACGTACCATCATACCATGTTTGAGATGTTGGGCAACTGGAGTTTCGGCGATTACTTCAAAAAAGAAGCCATTGAATGGGCCTGGGAACTACTGACTACAACTCTGGAAATCCCCAAAGAAAACCTTTACGTAACCGTTTTTGGGGGAGACCAGGAAGATGGAATGGAACCGGATGAAGAAGCCAAAGACTTTTGGAAGCAATTTGTTCCGGAAGACAGGATTTTATACGGTTCCAAAAAAGATAATTTCTGGGAAATGGGCGAAAGCGGCCCTTGTGGACCCTGCTCTGAGATTCATGTTGACATTCGCAACCAGGATGAAAAGGCAAAGGTTTCAGGACGGGATTTGGTGAATCAAGACCACCCACAGGTAATTGAGATATGGAACCTGGTTTTTATCCAGTTCAACAGGCTGGCCAATGGTTCCTTGCAACCCCTTAAGGCCAAACATGTTGATACGGGGATGGGGTTTGAAAGACTTTGCATGGTATTGCAAGGCAAGCAGTCTAATTATGACACGGATGTTTTCCAGCCCTACATTCAGAAACTGGCTTCTTTAACCGGCAAAACATACGGGCAAAATCAGGATGATGATATCGCCATGCGCGTTATCAGCGACCATATCAGGGCGGTGGCATTTGCCATAGCCGACGGAGAGCTTCCCTCCAACAACAAGGCGGGATATGTTATTCGTCGTATTTTGCGCAGGGCAGTGCGTTATGGGTACACCTTTCTGAATTTCAGAGAGCCTTTCATGCATGAGCTGGTGCCTGTCATGATTGACAACATGGGTCAGTCCTTCCCCGAGCTACCGGCACAAAAAGATCTCATCACACGGGTGATTGCCGAAGAAGAAAACACCTTTCTGAAAACCCTGGCCACAGGCATCCAGAAATTTGAAACCTATATCAGTGCTCATCCCGATCAAAAAACAGTGGATGGGAAGTTTGCCTTTGAATTGTTCGACACTTATGGTTTTCCTATCGACCTCACCCAGCTTATGGCCCGGGAAAAAGGCTATGAGGTTGACATGAAAGGTTTTGAACAGGGAATGAAACAGCAGAAAGCAAGAAGCCGGGCCGCTGCTACGATAGATACCGCTGACTGGGTTGAAGTAAATCCCGGTTCTTCGGAGACTGTTTTCCTGGGGTACGAAACGTTACAGGCCGAAGTAACCCCTTTGCGTTACAGAAAAGTAACCACCAAAGGAAAAACCCTTTACCAGCTGGTATTGGATCAAACCCCTTTCTATGCCGAATCAGGCGGACAGGTCGGTGACCGTGGCACGCTGGAGGCAGAAGGAGTAAAACTGCACATCCTGGATACGCAGAAAGAAAACAATTTATGGATCCATATTCTCGACAAGGTTCCGACCACATGGCCCAAAAAACTGGTGGCCACCGTTGATGAACGTAAACGGCGGTTAACAGAAAACAACCATAGTGCCACCCACCTGCTCCATTCTGCTTTGAGAAAGGTGCTGGGAGATCATGTACAACAGAAAGGCTCACTGGTGGATGAAAAAAGACTTAGGTTCGACTTTTCCCATTTTGCCAAAGTAACTGATGAAGAAATTGCCCGGATTGAAAGCCTGGTCAACGAACGCATCCGGGCCAACATCCACCGTGAAGAACACCGCGATATCAGCATGGAGGAAGCCCGGAAAATGGGCGCCATGGCCTTATTTGGAGAAAAATACGGTGACAGGGTGAGGGTGATTGCCTTTGACGACGAATATTCCGCAGAGCTGTGCGGCGGCACGCACGTGCATGCCACAGGGCAAATTGGTCTGTTCAAGATTACCAATGAAGGAGCCATTGCCGCAGGAATCAGGCGGATAGAGGCTGTAACCGGTAAACTGGCAGAGGATTTTGTCAATGAGAAAATTGCCGTGCTGAACCAGACCCGCGAAATACTCAAAAACCCCAAAGATGTTACCAAAGCCATAGAACAGCTGCAGAAGGAAAATGAAAAGCTCAACAAGCAAGTGCAGGAGCTTCAAAAAGAACAGGCCATGAATATGCTAGACGAACTGAAAGAAAAAGTTCAGCAGTTGGGTAACGTAAATTTCATCGCCGTAAAACTGGAGGTTGATAATGGTATGGCCAAAGACATGGCTTTTGAGATGAAAAAGCAGATGGAGAACCTCTTCCTGGTAATAGGGCACCATGCAGGAAACAAGCCGGGTATCACGGTCATGATTTCCGACAACCTGGTAAAGGAAAAGAACCTGCATGCCGGGAATATTGTGCGGGAACTTGCCAAAGAAATTCAGGGCGGTGGCGGTGGTCAGCCGCATTTTGCTACCGCGGGAGGCAAAAATCCGGATGGTCTGGATAAAGCCCTTGAGAAAGCAAGAAAATTCATTCAGATTTAACTGAGCATTGTAAGGTAAGTTATCAGCAAAACGGATAAATTATTCTTTTTGGTTTAATATGTAAGCATTATCTAACTCTTAAATTAACAGACACCAAACAAAAAGTAAAATGACGCTAAAAAATCGAATTAACGACTCTGCTTGGTCCAGGTGGGGAATCATGTTGCTTGTGAGTTTTACAATGGCTACCAACTATTATTTTTATGATGCCCTCTCTCCCCTAAAATTCCTGATGGAAAGAGAACTGGGATTTTCTTCTGCTGACTATGGTTTCTTCCAGGCAGCTTATTCAATCCCTAATGTATTTCTTTTAATGGCTGTAATTGGGGGTATTATACTGGATAAAATGGGAATCCGGAGCACCGGTTTTACTTTCATTTTTATTCAGTTTTTAGGCGCTGTTGTTACCGCTTACGGGGCGACACCCTATTTCAATGAGGGAGGTTTTGGTTATGACTTTATGAACTCTTTCCTTACCGCTTATTCACCTGCCTTAAAAGTTACCTCTCTGGGCTTTTTCCTTTTTGGATTGGGAGCAGAAACCAGCATTGTGGTGATTTCAAAAGTGATAGTAAAATGGTTTAAAGGAAAAGAAATTGCCCTGGCACTGGGGATGAATGTGGCAATTGGACGCCTGGGAATGGGTGCAGCTATGATTATTTCGCCAAGGTTAATTGTAGACAGTACCCAGACTACTCCATTATGGCAAAATTGGACCATGCCTATATGGTTTGGAGCCCTTTTGCTGGGAATTGGACTTTTGGCTTTTCTGATATACACGATTTGGGATGTAAAATTTGACCGGGAAGTACAACAAAATAATGAAATTGACCCCACGGAAGAATTTAAAATTTCAGATTTGTGGAAGTTGCTGAGTAACCGTAGCTTTATTTTTATCTCTATGCTTTGTGTACTATTTTACTCCGCAGTATTTCCTTTCATGAAATATGCACCCGATTTAATGATTAACAAATTTGGCATGCCCCCAACTCTTGCAGGAGATATTTCATCCATATTGCCTTTTGGAACGCTTGTTTTTACACCCATATTTGCCTTTTATTGTGACTATAAGGGCAAATCTGCCTCTTTGATGATATATGGAAGCATCCTGGTAATTGCCGTGCATTTGATGTTTGCCTTTACCAATTTAACACCCTACATTCCTATGTTTATTCTCGGAGTTGCATTTTCGTTGGTTCCTGCAGCAATGTGGCCCGCAGTGACCAAAATTGTGGAAACCAACAAAATTGGTACTGCATATGGGGCTATGTTTACTATTCAGGCCATTGGTTTAATGGTCTTCCCCTGGCTCATTGGAATCGTACTTGACTCCACCAATCCGGGTGTTGCAGAAACATTGGCAGCAGGAGGATCCGCAGTATACAATTATACTCCTACCCTGATTATGCTGGCTTTCCTGGGTATTGCAGGTTTGGTTTTTTCCTGGTTGCTTAAGCGTGAAGACTTAGTTTCGGGTTATGGTCTTGAACTGCCCAATAAGATCGATAAGGCAGAATAAAAATTTGTAAACTCAAACCCAATAAACGACCCCGAAATACATATTCCGGGGTTGTTTATTTTTCAATAAATTGCAACCTATCGCAAAGCCTTAAAAACTTTCCTTCCCGGAAAATGTTGTGTTAACAAAAAAGAGCCTCTTATTTAAATCATAGACCCATACCTTGTATTGGGAGTAATTTCTCTGCTTAAATGAATTAGCAAGAGCCACATTAAAAAAATTGTAATTTTGCACATATTAATTTTTCAATCATGACATTAATCAGGAAACTGAACGAATATTGCGCCCATACCCTGGTAGCGCATCTGGGTATTGAATTTACCGATGCAGGCGAGGACTTTCTGAAGGCCCGCATGCCGGTAGACAACCGTACCAGGCAGCCTATGGGCATCTTGCATGGAGGAGCCAGCCTGGCTTTGGCAGAAACGGTGGGAAGTGCGGCCTCCATTGCTTTGATTAATAATGATAAATACAATGTGGTAGGCATGCAAATGACCGCCAACCATGTGGGACAGGCAACTCATGGATGGGTAAATGCTACGGCTACCCTGGTACATAAAGGAACCAGAACCCATGTGTGGGACATTCTTATTCTGAATGAAGAAGGAAAAAAGATTTCGGTATGTAGATTGACCAATATGATTATTGAAAAAACCTAAACCCTGATGGATCCGATCGCAACAAAAGCCATAACCCTGGAAAAGCTCCACCGGTTAGCATTGGACAATGACATTGCCTTTGCTACTTATCGTGTGCCCGGCAAAACAGGCCCCGTTACTTTGCTGCAATGGACCAGCAACCCCTTGCGGTTTTTTGACATCAGTCAGCTCAAAGGGCAAAAAGGATTTGTTTTTGCCCCGTTTGATCAAAAATCAGGGCCCCCCATCCGGATCATTCAACCCGATCTCATTGTTGAGGGGGATAATTTTTCAGAACCCCAAAACAGGAATATAATCCCTGAAGAAAACGGCCAATCCTCTGCAAAGAACTTGTTTATGGCAATGACTAACAATTATATTGCTGACAAGGAAGAGTTTATGGAACAGGTAAAAAAAATAAAAGCCATTATTTCAGCACATACCATCTCTAAACTTGTGCTATCCCGTACGCACAGAGAGGAAAAACCAGCCAGTTTTCATTCAGCAGCGTTTTTTCAGTCCTTAGACAAAGCTTATCCGGAAGCTTTTGTGTTTGCTGTATATATTCCTGATACAGGGTTATGGCTTGGAGCTACCCCTGAACCCCTGTTGTTGATACAAGATCGCAAGGCTACCACTGTTTCCCTGGCAGGAACCCGGAAAAGAGAGTCACAGACAAACAACCAGCAACCCTGGGGAGGAAAAGAACTCGACGAACAACTCATTGTTACCCGTTACATTGAGGACCTTCTGCAAAAACGGAATATTACCGGTTTTGAGAAAAAGGGTCCCGACACCTTCCCGGCGGGCAGTGTTGAGCACCTTAAAACAACCTTTACTTTTCCACTGGAAGAACTGGAAAATCAAACAGTAGAATTTCTGAAAGAATTACACCCTACCCCTTCGGTTTGCGGATTGCCTAAAGATGTCTCCATAGAGCTGATTTCAGGGATGGAGAAACATCGCAGAGAATATTACTCAGGCTTCCTCGGCCCCATGAACATGAACGGGGAATGGGATATATACGTTAATCTGCGCTCCATGAAAGCAGTAGGGAAAAAACTGGAATACTATATGGGAGCAGGCATTACCGCAGGCTCTGAGCCGGAAAAGGAATGGGAAGAAACCCTGAACAAAATGAATACCCTGAAATCAGTTGTAGAATCCCTCAAAGAAAATTAAACCTATGCCGTCCATCAGAAGGGGAATAAGCGAGCTGCCCGGATTATGCCATGCCCTTGGCGTGAAGTATGCTATCATTTCTCCCGGATCGAGAAATGCACCCCTTACCCTTGCCTTTACGGGTTTTAAAGAAACCACCTGCTTCAGCATTACCGACGAACGATCGGCAGGGTACTATGCACTTGGGCTTGCACAACAACTGCAACAGCCCGTGGCACTCATATGCACTTCCGGCACCGCCATGGTCAATTATGCCCCGGCCCTGGCTGAAGCCTATTATCTTAAGGTACCCCTGGTGGCAATTACCGCTGACCGGCCGGCAGAATGGATCGATCAGAATGATGGACAAACCATCCGGCAAAATGGATTGTATGCCAATTTCATCAAAGAATATACTGAAGTTCCGGTAGAAACGGAAAAAGAGGAAGATTTGTGGCTTTTCAGAAGAAAAGTCTCTGAAATCCTTATTGCCGCAACCACCCTCCCGTGGGGTCCGGTGCATATCAATGTACCCCTGCGAGAACCCCTTTACGAACCGTTACCGGAAGTAACCACTCCCCCCGCCGCAATTACTTCGCTCCCCGGCAAACCCATACTATCTCCAACTGACATCTCCTCTCTGAAACATCAGTGGCAAGCCTCCGGAAAAAGACTTATTTTATGCGGCATGCGGTCTGCTGAGGATTATGAACTTTCCGGTTTGATGGAATCGCTCATCAGGAATAACCAGGCTGTAATCATCAACGAAAATCTGTCGAACCTGAAAATCAAAGGCAGTATAGATACACCGGATAGTTTTATTGCCTTTTTGAACGACGAGGAAAAAGAAGAATTACAGCCCGGGCTGCTTATTACCCTTGGAGGTCCGGTAGTTTCCAAACGACTGAAAAAGTACCTTCGTACTTACAAACCTGTAAATCACTGGCATGTTGGGACAGAAGAACGGTTAACCGACACATTTCAGTCGCTCAATCGCACCATTGGAATGGAGCCGGTTGATTTTTTCAGCAACTTACTAACCGAACACCCCCTGGAAAACCCTTACCCTCAAAGGATAATGAAGATACACCATAACCTGAAAAAAATACACGAACGCTTTATGGATAATGTATCGTTCACTGATCTTTCTGCCTATAAAACCATATTGGATCAGCTGCCGCAAAACAGCAACCTGCACCTTGCCAACAGTACACCGGTAAGGTATTCTCAGCTGTTTCCCACCCATAACCAGGTAAACTACTTTTCCAACAGAGGAACTTCCGGAATAGACGGCTGTGTATCTACCGCTGCCGGGGCCGCTTGGGCCAGCCCAAAACCCAATATTGCCCTTGTGGGAGATCTGGCATTTATTTACGACTCTAATGCCTTGTGGAACAATAAATTGCCTGACAATCTGCGTATCATTGTAATCGACAACGAGGGGGGCAATATTTTCAGACTCATTGACACCTCTCCGGTCATCAACCCCATACGCCATTTCTTTGAAACACCTCACCAGGTAAAAATGGACAAACTATGTGAAGCGTTTGGAGTTGCTTATAATAAAGCAGAAAATGAAAGTGAACTGGAAGAAATTTTAAAGAACTTTTTTAAACCATATGCCCGCCCTGCTGTTTTGCATATACGAACAGCGGGAGATGTTTCCGCCAAAACATTCAAACAATATTATCAATATATTTCTCAAAACAAATGAGCACAAAAAGAAACTGGACAACGCTGAAAGAGTACAGCGAAATAAAATTTGAATTTTTTGAAGGCATTGCCAAAATTACCATGAACCGTCCGCGGTATTACAATGCATTTACGCCCGATACCATTCAGGAAATGCGCGACGCGATGGTTATCTGCAGGGAAAATGATGATATCTTCACGGTAATTATTACCGGGGAAGGAGACAAAGCCTTTTGCAGCGGTGGCGATCAGAATGTAAAAAACATTGGCGGCTATGTAGGAAAAGACGGTGTGCCACGGCTCAACGTGCTGGATTTGCAGAAGCAAATTCGCTCCTTGCCTAAGCCTGTCATTGCCATGGTAAATGGGTATGCCATAGGAGGCGGCCATGTATTGCATGTGGTGTGCGATCTTACCATTGCCTCAGAAAATGCTATCTTTGGACAGACCGGACCCAAAGTGGGTAGTTTTGACGCAGGGTTTGGGTCCTCTTACCTGGCCCGCCATGTAGGACAGAAAAAAGCCAGAGAGATTTGGTTTCTCTGCGACCAGTACACCGCTGAAGAAGCCCGCGAGATGGGTATGGTAAACAAAGTAGTGCCGTTTGATCAGCTGGAAGATACCACGGTGGAATGGTGCAAAAAAATGATGAAGCGCAGCCCGCTGGCTTTACGCATGATCAAAGTAGGATTGAATGCCGAGCTGGATGGCCAGGCTGGAATCCAGGAGCTGGCAGGGAATGCCACCCTGCTGTATTACCTTACCGAGGAAGCACAGGAAGGCAAGCATGCGTTCCTTGAAAAACGCGATCCTGATTTTAAGAAATACCCCAGGTTTCCGTAGATCATTACTTGGGTGTGTAAGGAAAACCATTTTATGGCGTTCTCATTCTGCAAATAAAACAAGTGGCAACCAGGTTATTATACAATGAAAAATACTTCTATGAAAAAATTACAACCCTGGATGGAGGCGGCAAGACTGAAGACTTTGCCCCTGGCACTGGCAAGCCCTCTCATGGGGAGTTTCCTTGCCTGGTCAGAGGGTGAATTCAGGTGGAGTATTTTTATCCTTGCCACTACAACCACCTTGTTACTGCAAATCCTCTCAAACCTGGCCAATGATTATGGTGATCATGCAAGTGGAGCAGACAATGAGGAACGTATTGGCCCCAGGAGGTTGGTACAGAGTGGTGAGATAAGCCCATCCCAAATGAAGAAGGGAATTTTGATCAACATTATACTGGCCTTAGTAAGTGGCTTGCTCCTTATCAGACTGGGTGCCAGCGGAAAGGATGCAGGGGTTATCCTGCTGTTTTTGGTGCTGGGAGTTACTGCAATTTTTGCAGCAATAAAGTATACCGTAGGGAAGAACCCTTATGGGTACAAAGGATTTGGCGATATTTCGGTGTTTTTGTTTTTCGGTTTGCTGGGAGTATTGGGAACACATTTCCTGCATACCGGTACTTTTAACCCCTGGCATGCCATGCCGGCAGCTGCTATCGGCCTGCTTAGCGCCGGAGTATTGAACCTCAACAACCTACGCGACTATGAAAGCGACAAGAAAGCCAACAAAAGAACCCTTGTAGTATGGTTGGGAAACCAGCGTGCCAAATACTATCACCTCGCCCTTATTATCGTGTCTGCCATACTGGGCCCGCTATACGTAATTTTCAATTATCATTCCGCTTATCAGTTTTTGTTCCTGCTGGCATTTCCTTTATTTTACCGCAATGTGATGGCAGTATTCCGTTACAGAGACCCTCTGGAACTTTATCCTGAACTGAAAAGACTGGCCCTTGCCACCCTTCTTTTCGCTGTTACCTTCGGAATTGGTATGCTGATTTAATGAGCTGCACCCCATGAAAGCGTATCTGAAAAAAAAGGAATTGCAGTTTATCACCCCGGGGCAAACCTCTCGGGGTACTTTATATTCCAAACCGTCGTGGTTCATTATTCTGAAGGATGAGAATCATACAGGTGTGGGAGAATGCTCAGTTATTCCGGGATTGAATCCTGAATATCAACCCGGATATGAGCAAAAAATACAGGAAGTTATTGATGCTGTTAATTCCGGGCACGTCCCTGGCGGTAAATCCCTGGAAACTCTTCCCTCCATTCGGTTCGGACTGGAGATGGCAAAACTTGACTTGCAACATTCGCCCACAGGAATACTTTTTCCTTCTGATTTTACCCGTGGAAAAGCAGGAATACCCATCAACGGATTGATATGGATGGGGTCTTTTGATCAAATGCAGCAGCGCATACAGGAAAAATTGGATCAGGGATTCAAAGTTCTTAAACTCAAAGTGGGAGCATTGGATTTTGAGGAAGAGATTTCTTTGCTTACCAACGTTCGTTCACGTTTTCCCGAAAATGAGCTGGAGATAAGACTGGATGCCAATGGTGCGTTTCCCCCTGATAAGGCATTGGAAAAACTTGAGAGGCTGGCTGAATTCCATATTCACTCCATTGAACAACCTGTCAAAACTGGCCAAACAGATGAAATGGCTGAACTGTGCAGAAAATCACCCATATCTATTGCACTGGACGAAGAGCTTATCGGAATACATTCCTCAATGGAAAAACTAAAACTCCTTGAGCACATCCGCCCCCGTTACATCATCCTAAAGCCCAGCCTTCTGGGAGGATTTGAAAAAAGCGAAGAGTGGATTGCTGCTGCCAAAGCAACACAAACCGGCTGGTGGGTCACTTCTGCCCTGGAATCCAATATCGGGCTAAGTGCTATCGCCCAATGGGTATATACCTTACAACCCAACAAAGTGCAGGGATTGGGTACGGGAGGTGTTTTCAGCAACAACCTGCCCTCTCCGGTCTACCTTCGAAATTCCACTTTATTGTTTGACCCGGCAAAAAATGTGGCTGATTCCGGATACTGGGAAAATCTTTGACTTCCCATCTGCCCTGCATCTCTCAGGCAGGGTAGCCTGAACTTTTTTTCATTCTCACCTTTGCAACCATTTAACAGCATTCAAATGGATTTGATCGATTATTTTCATTCTAATCTTGTAAATATTCTCCATTAAATCCTGAAACACCCTTTTTTCAACTGAGGTGTGGAAAACATTTTTAGTTAATTTTTCTTAATTTTTACAAGGATTGTAAGTCTGTTGTTAATAGCTTCTTTACACCTTCTAACAGGTGTTTTTTTACGACCAAGAAATTTTTGCCCTCTCGTAATATTCAGATTATCAGACAATTGTTATTTTATGCAAAAAAGAAAGTGAGAATCAGGATTGCTTCCAGCAGGTAAAATGTGTAAAATCCCGCCAAGTGATTTCCCAGACAAAACCAGGTAAAAACTACCATAACCCATTGCTTTATAATCCGTTTCACAAACATACAAGTTGTTACATCTAACAATAATTACGTATATTTGCCTACCATTGTTTACGTGTTTACACGGATGCAACTCTCAAATAAAGACAAAAGGAAAAAGTAAAACTAATACCCAAAGAAGTGAACCGAGCCATAACAATAGTTATTGACATACACGCGGATGATGAGATCCTACCTGCCTTACATGTCGGTGATCAATGTTGTTGGCGAGCTCCATCTGATCAATAAAAAAAACAAATTATAAACAGATGAAAAACACATATTTTTCTTCCGAAAAACTTGCTGATGCCTTCATCATGAATTTGACATCAGATTTAACAGTCAGCAAAAGAACCAGTGCCATAAGTTCCTGTATTGTCATGCAACTGGTCATGCTGCTTTGTTTGTTCATGCTTATGAATCCTCTAAAGGCTCAGCTGCCTTTTGAAGAGAGTTTTCGAAATTCCACGGCAGAAGGCTTTTTCTTTGGAGGTAATCCCAATCCGGCATTTCTTACGGCAGGCACCCTGGATCCTGAAGGCGATGGAGTGCTCAGGCTCACCAGCAATGCAGGCAATCAAACAGGCTTTGCTTACAGCAGTGGGATTGCATTACCCAGTGCGGGTCTGGAAATTGAATTTGAGTATTTTACCTATGGAGGAAATGGTGCTGATGGAATTGCTTTTTTCCTTTTTGATGCGGAAGCAGACCCTTTCCAGATAGGAGGGTTTGGTGGTTCGTTGGGTTATGCACAAAGAAACCCCGACCTTCCCGGTGTGAGCAAAGCCTACCTGGGATTGGGATTAGATGAATATGGCAACTTCTCCAATCCTTCAGAAGGCAGGCAGGGTGGCCCCGGGGAGCGCTCTCAAAGTGTAACCCTGAGAGGTGCAGGAAACGGAAACGGCACTACACCCAGCAATTACCCCTATCTTACCCATGTGCAGGTTTCCCAGGCACCCTTTAACTTTACTATTGATGTGGATGGATCAGAACGCATCACCGATCCTGCCAATGCAAAATACCGCAAAGTAATTATAAGACTCAAACCCCATGATGCAGGAGGTTTTTATATCGATTTGGATATTATTACCGGAGGCACTCCTACTGTTACCCACCACATTCTCAGCAATTTTGAATATAATGAAACTCCCCCGGAAGCTTTCAGACTGGGTTTTTCTTCCAGTACCGGAGGAAGCAGAAATTTCCACGAAATCAGAGATCTGAAAATTTCCGCTTATGACACCTCATCCCTTACCCCTCCCACAGCCTATGACATAACAGCTGCCACATGTACCGAACAAACTGTTGACATCAACCTGGTGAACAATGTAAATGCCCACGGTACGGCATTAAATTTTATCAATCTCAACTCCCTGGATCTGAACCCTGCCACAGAAGAACATGTTCATACCCTGGTGATTCCGGGTGAAGGTTCATTTGTCTACAACAGAAACAGGCAAAATCTCGTTTTCAATCCTGCCGAAGGTTTCCAGGGGACATCAACCACCCAGTTCATCGTGACGGATGCTTTTGGACTGGAATCTAATATTGCCTCTATTTCTGTAAATGTTTCAGACGACTTATGCATGGATTGCTATTCTTCTGACGGGATGAATAACATTTTCGGTAGAGTATTTAATGATTTGAATGCCAATGGAAACCTGGATACCGGTGAATCGGGTCTGGAAGACATCACCCTCAATCTTTATCATGATTTAGATAACAACGGGATCATCAACATGGAAGATCCCCTTGTTGCAACTGAACAAAGCCAGACTGACGGATCATATGTTTTCAGCCTTCCTCCCTATACAGATTCCCGTAATGTAAGAGATGAATTTTCCGCCAACAACGCCTCAGGAAACGATGGCACCCACAACTGGAAAAATAACTGGCAAAGAGGGTCAAATACCACATTCCAATCCCAACAATTGCGATTAAGAAACAATAACTCACAGGCAAGTCGCAGGGTTGACCTCTCGGAGGCTACTTCTGCAGAGCTCACCATGGGTTATGCCGGAGTGGGAAGCAACCCCGATATTTCCATTGAAGTCTCCAGAAACAACGGTTCAGGAGACACGTACTTTCAATTATTAAATATAAAAAATGGGGGTGCAGGAACATTACAAATTGATATCACTGATTACATTTCTGACAATACAACCTTGAGAATAAGAGCTTTATCAGGAGGAAGTGGTGACGGAGTCAACATCAATTATGTGGATATTTCTTACGAGGTTCCTGAGGTAGGAAACTATATATTAAAACTGGATGAACCATTACCCGATGGTCATTTTCAATCCTCCACTCCTGCACTTATACCGGTATCTCTTTTTGAGGCAGGTGATGCTGAATGCAATGTGCTGCTGGGTATTGCGATTTCTCAACCCAACATTGTGCTGAGTCAAACACTCGTGTCTGTTAATGGCGAGACCACACAAACAAACTATTGCACTGAAGGTGATGAGATCCAACTGGAAATACTTCTGGAAAATGAAGGAAATGTTGCTGTGGATGATATTAACTTTTCTACTCCCGATACAGATGGTAATCCTGTTTTTGTATCAGGCGACGACAATGGCAATGGCATATTGGATCGCAATGAATCCTGGATTTATCACCTGGTACATTCAGTAACGCAAGAAAATCTTATCGGTGATAGTTTTGTGAACAATGTTTCCGTATCCGTTACCGATTCTTATGGAACAGCCATAGAAGATACCCATCAGCTGGAGGTACTCAAAAACGACACGGAACCGGCTTGGAGTCAGGATATGCCCGAAGATGTAACTGTTTCTTGCGACAATGTCCCTGTTGTACCCGAAACGATACAAGCAACCGACCTATGTAATAACACACTTACCGTCACTTTTTCGGAGCAAACAACAGAAGGTTCTTGCCCTGATA
>CAZBGI010000041.1:0-26645 GCA_964491395.1 uncultured Bacteroidales bacterium
CGGTAACAAGTCGAAGCGAAACGGAGCTTTTGGGGAAGTTTGCAGTTTCGCAAAAACAGAAATCATTAATAAAAGCTAGATAATTAAGTTTTGCGGAACATTCAAACTTCCAGCGAAGTGAGCTTCAGACTTGTCGGAAAAAATCCGAAGCCTTGACTTTTTGCTGCTTTTTGGTCAAGCAAAAAGCAGAAGAAAGAAAGAATTGGGACACCCATATTGCAAGGCACGAGTCAATTACCATCTATCTTAATGAAAGTTGTATTATCAGCTGAGAATTTATTCAGAAAACGGGAGACAGATAAATACAATATCTTTATGGTAAAAATACAAGTAATTATAATTTACTACCCCAAAACCTGATTACCGAAGCCAATCCCGCATGGTGCGAACCTTCCAGCAGCTCCACTTCCTTTTCAGTAAGCTCATGGATTAGAAAATCTGAAGTCCAAGGCTTTAATTCCTCTGTATCGTAAAGCATGTCCGGGTGCTTTGGCCCGCCGGAAGTTGGATTTATCTTTTGATACTTCAACTGGATTTTGCTGAATACTTCCATGATAAAGATACCGCCGGGTTTGAGCAAAGAAGTCATTTTTTGTAAAAATTCCATTTTCTCCTCCGGGGCGAAATGGGCGAATATCACGGCTATTGCATCAAAGGATTCTTCCTCATAACTGACATGTGCGAAGTCGGCCACCTGGTAGTGGATCTTAACATTTTGCTTATCCGCAAGTTGTTGTGCCTTTTTCATGGCCTGGTGGCTGTAGTCAAAAGCAAAGACCTCCCAACCCATGCGTGCTGCAAAAACGGCATTGCGCCCTTCTCCTTCTGCAGGGAGTAAAATTCTGCCTGGTTTAAGTTTTAGCAGCTTTTCCTGAAAATACTTATTGGGAGTTTCACCGTAAATATACTCAGGACTTTTATAGCGTTCATTCCAGAAATTTTCCATGGTAAATATTATTGCGTCAATACTATCAGGTTATTTTCAATTTTCAGATCAGAGAATCCAAAAGTTTCCCGGATATAACGAAATGTTTCTGCCCTGTAAATAATCACGTGTGTAAAATCATCCTTATAGTACCAGCCTTTGAAGTCGATAGTATCATCATAGAGTGAGGTCATGCAATAGAGTTTCCCTTTCTCTTTAAGCATTGTTTTCAGCCGGGCAAACTCCCCGGCAGGTTGATGAAAATGTTCTACCACCTCACAGCTAACTATAAAGTCATAGGATTGTTTCAGCAGGTGTGGGTGATTGTGAAAAATAGGGTCGTAAAGCTCTAGTCTGTAACCCTCATCAGAAAGGAGTTTGGTGACCACAGGGCCGGTGCCGGCTCCAAAGTCCAAACCTTTATGTCGGGGGGTGAAATCTGCTTTTACCGCCTGAACGATAGGGCTGACAAATTTTTGGTATCCGGGATTGTTTACATCATTGTTATGCTCCCGGTAGCGGGTTTCTTCTTCGTGCAATAGAGGCAACAGCTCTTGTGGCAGAAAAATAGAACCACAATTGGGGCAGGTATAGTAAATCCGGTTTTTCCTTTGAAAGAAAATTTCAGAAGAGGATTGGCAAAGCGGACATGTAGTAAGCATAGAAAGTTTGAAAAGTTGAGATCTTTATAAGGTTTGTCAATAAGGGTACAAAGATATTTTAATTGTAGTGTGTTTCCAATCTGAAAACAAAGCCAAAACTGTATCTACAACCTCAGTTGGGTTGAAAGTATGCTCCCGGTATGGGAAAAAAAATTCATCTTCTGGGGTATAATTCATCACTTTGAACAGATTTGCTGCTACTCTTTTGATTTCGAGAAGGCAGCAAACTGTCCTGAAATGGAAAAACTGATTTTCAGGCAAACTATTTGTACTTTTGATCTCATGTTGAAGGAACAGGTTTGCTTCCGGATACGAAATGTTACCCAGATTATTATTTCATGATGATGAAAATCCGTCCCATAGCCAAGTCAGAGAGAAGTATCAAAACGAAAGTGTTTCTGAGCTATGCCCTTATGGCGGTTCTGATTGCCTCTCTGTTGTACGTTACCCTGGATAGTTTTCAGAAACTTACCCGCTCTGCCGACACCCTTGCACAACCCAATCCCCGTATTGCCCTGCTTCATGATATTATCTTTTCTATTTATAATGCCGAAAGCAATATACGGGCGTATACCCTTAATGAGCGTGAGTCATACCTGGATGCTTACTTTGAGGAGCTTTCAGTAATCAATACCCGGGTGGACTCTCTTTATCAATTGGCTGGGGATGATGAATTTATCATTGAAACCATCGATTCTATCAACCTGCAATTGCTCAATAAAACGCGGTTGCTCGATCAGTTTTTACAAATCAGGAGGCTGGACCAGAATTCAGTGCTTTATGAAAAGGCGCTGGAAGAAATTCTGCAGGTGACAGAACAGGAAACCAGGGTAAGAGAGGTTACCCATCAAAGCATCACTGATGTTTCTCCTGCTGATACCACAACATACAGCAGTGAAGAAATCAACCGTGAAAAAGATAACTTCTTTGACAGGGTGAAGAACTTTTTTTCTGGTAAAAGCCAGGAAGACCGGGAGGAAGAAAGACGAATGGCTGAAAAAGAGAAGGCTGAAGAATTGGTTCATCAAATTCAAACCGATTCCATCATCATGATTTACCGCGATACCGAAGAGTTGAAGGCAGAGATAGAAAACACCATGACCCGCATGATGGAATCGGTTCTGGCCCGGCAGCAAAATATTCGCAGAATGGAAAACAATGTGCTGCTGGATGATAAAAAAGTGATGGACAAAATATGGCACTTTATAACCCAGCTTGAAGATTATGAACAAGACAATATGGTGCGCCAGGCACGCGAAGCCCATACCACTGTAAATCTGACTACTGAAAGGATTTTTGCTATTGTAGTGGTTTCCCTGATTATCTTATTGTTGTTTTCCTGGTTGTTTGTCAATGATATCAACAAAAGCCGGTTTTATAAAAAACAGTTGCTAAAGGAGAAAGCCCGGGCAGAAGAGCTGGTGCAGGTAAAACAACGGTTTATGGCCAACATGAGCCACGAAATTCGTACTCCGCTGAACAGTATCATAGGTTTTTCACGAGAGCTGCAAAAAAATAATGTCCCTGAAAACCAAAAGACTTTTACCGGTGCCATTCATGAGTCATCAGTCCATTTGCTCGGGATTGTCAATGATATCCTGGATTTTTCCAAAATTGAGGCCGGAAGAATTGAATTAAAAGTGATACCGTTGAATCTTAAAAAAATGGGGCAGGAGGTTTACAATACCCTGTCAGTAATGGCCTTTGAGAAAAAAATCGATTTTCATATTGATTATAAAGAACTGAATCATCCTGAGGTGATGGGTGACGCTTTAAGAATCAAACAGGTATTGATCAATATTGCGTCTAATGCTATTAAATTTACCCACCAGGGATCGGTGAAAATCTCTTTTTCTGATTTTGTGAAGAAAGAAGAGCCCGGGATCTCTTATTTGCATATGCGCATAGCCGATACGGGAATAGGAATAGCTGAAGAAGAACAGGAAAAGATTTTTGATGAGTTTTCTCAGAGCGATAGCCAGGCTACAAGACTGCATGGAGGAACCGGCCTGGGACTGTCTATCAGCAAAAAGCTGGTGGAACTCATGGGGGGAAATATTGAATTGTTTAGCCAGAAAGGGAAAGGTTCTGTCTTCTCTGTGCATCTGCCCCTGAATATTTCTGAGAGTCCGGCTGTATCTGCAGTAAGCCCTAAGGCAGGAATTCAGCCGGAAACGAGAGCTTCCATTTTGATGGTGGATGACGACAGGCTAAACCGCTTGCTTTTCAGATCATTGTTTGCTCCTTATAAAGGCATTTTCTTTGTTGAAGCTGAGAATGCCTATAAGGCTCTTGAATTGCTTCAGGGGCAAAAGTTTGATTTGGTCATCTCTGATATACAGATGCCGGAAATGAGCGGCATTGAAATGGTAAAACAAGTGAGGGCTCAAACCGATGGGATCAATGCCACCACTCCGTTTCTGGCCTGCACCGCTGATGTGACAGATGAGACACTGAAGGAAGCAGGCGAAAGCGGGATGAACGATTTTCTGGTAAAACCCGTGGATGAAGCATTGCTGCTGAACAAAATACGTGCATTGCTCAAACAATCCTTGCCGGAAACAGGGACGTCTATTCATAAAGATATACCCCGGAAAGAGGCCGGAACGCGTGTTTCGGAAACGATTGAAGGATTATACAATCTAAACAGCCTTAAAGCTTTTACCGGAAACGATTCTGAAGCCTTGTCAACAGTTTTGAAAACCTTTACCGAGGATACCCGGGAGAACATCCGGAAGCTTCAAATGCAGCAGGATCATTATGATAAGGAAGAACTGGGGGCCATTGTGCACAAAATGTCGAATATGTTTGAGATGCTGAAGGCAGGAGAATCCATAGGATATCTCCGCCAGCTCAATGGGTTGAAACGGCAAACACTTACCGAAGAACAAATCAAACAGAATATAAAAGGGTTGATCGCATCAGCTTCTCGCCTGGCCGATGCTTTGGAAAAGGAACACCTGCAATCGGTTGATTAATCAAGCGAAATACCGTATAGCTTCAGTTTGTTGTAAAGGGTCCTGCGGTCTATATTGAGTAAACGGGCTGCTTTGGATTTGTTGTACCGGGTTTTCTGGAGCGTGGCCAGGATGATTTCCTTTTCTGTTTTTCCCGTTTGTACTCTCAGATTGCTTTCATCGGTTTCAGGTACTTCTGTTTGTTCCATCACGGAGGTGAAAACAATTTCCCGGGGAAGCGCATTTTTATCCAGTTCATTTCCCCTGGACAAAAGAACACCTCTCTTGATGACATTTTTTATTTCCCTGATGTTACCCGGCCAGCTGTAATTGAGCAATATGTTCATAATGCTTTCGGGTATGGTGGTAACTTCTTTTTCCAGCTCCTCATTGGCTTTCTCCAGAAAATAGTGAATAAACATACGGATGTCTTCTTTCCGCTCTCTCAGGGGAGGAACATTGATGCTAAATTCATTGAGCCTGTGAAAAAGATCTTCGCGAAAATTTCCGTTTTTAACTTCCTGCTGCAAATCTTCATTGGTGGCCACAAGAATTCTTACATCCACCGGAATGTCCTTGTTACTCCCGATTTTTCTGATTTTTCTTTCCTGGATGGCTCTGAGCAGTTTGATCTGGATGTCGTAAGAGAGATTACCGATTTCATCCAGAAACAGCGTGCCCTTGTTAGCCGTTTCAAACTGACCTGTTTTGTCGTTAATGGCGCCGGTAAAAGAACCTTTGAGATGACCAAAGAACTCGCTTCCTGCCAGTTCCTTGGATAAGGAGCCGCAATCCACCGCAACGAAGGGTTTTTGACTGCGCTTGCTTTTTTCATGAATCTTGCGGGCAATAAACTCCTTCCCGGTACCACTTTCTCCCTGAATAATGATGGAAAAATCAGTCGATGCCACCAGGTTGATGTGCTCATGAATCAAGCGGGATTCTTTGCTGCTGGCCTCCAGGTAATTTTCAGGCTGATTATTGGAGCGTGTCTGGGATTTTACCGGGCTATCCGGGGCAGGAGTTTGTTTCTCTTCTGTCACTTTTTTCAACCCGTTTTTAATATACGACAATAATTCATCGGGGTTTACGGGCTTGGCCACGTACTCGTAAGCTCCAAATTTGATGGCCTGCACAGCCATGCGAATATCTGCATAGGCTGTCATGAGTATAACCAGAGAACCGGGAGATTTTTCCTTGATAATTTTCAACAGCTCAATACCATCATGGTCGGGAAGTCTGAAATCCGTGAGGATGACATCGTACTTTTCGGAAGAAATTTTCTCAAGGGCTTTCTGGAACGTGCTTGCCTCTGCAGTTTCATAACCTTGCCGGGTGAGGAAGGTTTTAAGTGTTACAGAAAAGCTGATGTCATCTTCTACAATCAATATTTTCTTCATACCCAAAAATTGTTAGCTGTTTAATATTCTACACAAAGATACTGCGGAAAAAGGTGCAAAATTTCAAAATATTTATTTCTACATATTACAAAAATAGGTATAATTGTTTTATCATTGTCAAAAGGAATTGATAAAAAGCTTCTGATAAAAAAAAGCCATTCTGAAAAAACAGAATGGCCTAAGGAAACAAACATACAGGTAGTGGTTTACATGTATTTTATTCGATGCTTACAATCAAATAACGGGTGTTGCTCCAGAACTCGTCAGGTTTTTCAATCAATATCATAGAAGTTTCTTCCTCCTCATCCGTTTCAACCAGGTAGCTGCCGGCAGGATGCAGACTCAACAGGCTGGCGATTTTTCCGGGAACCTGTACTTGTTCCATCTGGGAAATATCTACCTTTTTAAAATAGTCTTTGGGCAGGTCTGATTGTACTACAGTTGTTTTACCCAAACCCAGCAATCCACCTTTTCTGTCAATGATTTCCTGATCGTGTAACTCTTTTTTGGTTCCAAATACGTAATAGGCAGTATTGAGCAATTCAGTTTTTTCCTCAATAACCTGTTGCTTTTCGTTTCGGTCTTCTTCCAGTTCTTCGATGTTTGCTGCCAGGGCTTCATTGGAAATGTTCAACTGGTGCATGTTGTCGCGCAACGTGCTGATTTCCATATTTCGCTGTTCTATTTCTTCTGATAAGCTGGCAACGATATTTTCAAATTCTTCAATTTTCACATCGGAATTCCTTACCTGGCGGTTCAGAGAAGCCAGCCTTTTACGGTTGTCATCCATCAGGCTGCTGATGGTTTCCAGGTCTTGTTCAATCTGGGCCCGCATATCCTCACCAATGTTTTCTTTATCACGGGTTTCCTCTGAAATAAGATTTTGCTTCACTTTTATGTCATTGAGGTTTTCCCTGATTTGGGCCATGCTCTCAAAGAATTCATTCAGGCTTGAAGATTGTTCTTCTGTTTGTTCCTTTAGTTTTTCGTTTTCTTCAGACAGTTGAGATATTTGTTGTTCCTGTTGTTCCAATTGCTTTTGATTGCAAGAAGCCATGAACAGACCTGCCAGCACAATTACAGATATTTTAATGTAGTTTTTCATAATTCCGTGTTTTTTTATTTTTACACCCAATAGCCATGAAGAATTGTGCCAATACTTAAGAAAGGTCTTTTTGTTTTTATAAGATGCAGATAGCCAGGTAGGTAAAAAATACCGGAATAAATAGGATGCACATTCCGCAGAAATTGACGGGAATAAAAATTCACAGTTTGCTACAACTGTTGCCGGGAATAAGAGTGGCAAAGCCACAGATATCCGGAAAATCAGTATCCCAGGTTGGGCATCAGCAACTTTTCTGCATCCCGGAGTGAAATTCCTTTTTTATATGCGTAAAGTTGCACCTGATCTTTAGCGATTTTTCCCAAATTAAAGTAGCGTGAACGGGGATGGGCAAAGTACCATCCCGATACTGAGGCTCCGGGAACCATGCTGAACCCTTCTGTCAGGCTTGCTCCGGTATTTTGTTGTGCATCCAGCAGTTCAAACAGTTTGATTTTTTCGCTGTGTTCCGGACAAGCAGGATAACCACATGCGGGTCGTATGCCTTCGTAACGTTCCTTGAGCAGTTCAGCCAGGTTAAGTTGTTCACGCGTATCGTAGGCCCAGAATTCCTTACGCACCTTCTCATGCAACAGTTCAGCGAAAGCCTCGGCAAGGCGGTCGGCCAGCATTTTGGTCATAATGCTGTTGTAATCATCTTTCTTCTGCTTAAACTGCTCTGCCACTTCATCGGCACCATGAATGGAAACCACGAATGCACCCAGGTGGTCTTCAATTCCGGTTTCAGTGCTGGCAATATAATCTGCCAGGGAAAGGTTGAATTTACCCGGTTCGTCTTTTGTCTCCTGTATACGCAGGAAATTGAAGCGCATTCTCTCTTGAGCGCGCTGCTCGTCATGGTAGATGATGATATCTTCTTCTTCACTATTGGCCGGAAAAATACCGGCTACACCTCTTGCCTTTAATGAGTTTTCTTTGTAGAAACGTTGCAACAGATTTTGGGCATCCTCAAAAAGTTTGCGTGCTTCATGCCCTTTCAGCGGGTCTTCCAGCACTTCGGGGTATTTTCCTTTTATTTCCCATCCATAGAAGAAAAAGGTCCAGTCGATGTAGCTTGCAAGTTTCTCAAGAGGGAAATTGTCCAGCACATGAATTCCCGGTTGGGCCGGTTGGGTGATATTGGCCTGTTCCTTCACATACGGGAATCTTTTTTTCCGGGCCTGCTCAAGGCTGAGATATTGCTTGTGTGCATTGCGTTTGTTGTAATCATCTACCAGTTCACGATAACTTTGGGTGGTATCTTCTATAAATTTTTCTTTGTGTTCGGTGATAAGCTGACTACACACTTTGGCAGCACGGGATGCATCTTTTACATGAATAACACCACGGTCGTAAGACGGTGCAATTTTAACTGCCGTATGGAGCACGCTGGTAGTGGCTCCGCCAATAAGCAACGGCAGGGTGAAACCTTGTTTTTTCATTTCGCTGCCCACGTGTACCATTTCGTCCAGTGAAGGCGTAATCAGGCCGCTGAGCCCTATGATATCTACCTTTTCATCACGAGCAACCTGGAGTATTTTTTCACAGGGAACCATTACCCCCAGATCGATTACATCGAAACCGTTACAGGCAAGAACCACCCCCACAATGTTTTTTCCAATATCGTGTACGTCGCCCTTTACGGTGGCAAGCAACACCTTACCGGCACTGGAAACATCGCCATGCTGTTGTTTTTCTTCCTCAATGAAAGGGGTAAGCCATGCAACGGCTTTTTTCATCACCCTGGCGCTTTTTACTACCTGTGGGAGGAACATTTTACCCGAGCCAAACAAATCTCCCACTACATTCATGCCATCCATCAAGGGCCCTTCAATTACTTCCAGGGCTTTGTCCATCTGCTGACGCATCTCTTCCACATCCTGTTCTATAAACTCATCTTTCCCTTTAACAAGGGCATGCGATAAGCGCTCGCTGATTTCCAGGCTGCGCCATGCATCCTTATCTTTTTCTGCCTTCCTGTTTTCCTGCTGGTCTTTCACTTGTTCGGCATAGAGCAACAACCGCTCGGTAGCATCTTTTCGCCGGAACAAAACAGCATCTTCTACCAGGCGCAACAGCTCTTTGGGTATTTCATCATATACCTGCAACAGTGCCGGATTTACAATGCCCATGTCCATGCCCGCTTTGATGGCATGGTACAGAAAGGCGGAGTGCAGGGCTTCACGTATCAGATTGTTGCCCCGGAAAGAAAAGGATAAATTACTCACCCCTCCGCTAATGTGAACATGCGGGAGGTTTTCTTTGATCCATTTGCAGGATCGGATATAATCAAGGGCGTAACTATTATGCTCGCTGATGCCTGTGGCGATGGCCAGCACATTGGGGTCGAAAATGATATCCTGGGGAGGAAAAGCAACCTTTTCCATGAGAATTTTGTAAGCCCTTTCTGCAATTTCAATTTTTCGTTCATAAGTATCGGCTTGCCCTTTTTCGTCAAAAAGCATTATTACCACGGCTGCCCCATACTGCTTTACAAGCCTTGCCTGCCTGATAAATTCTGCTTCACCTTCTTTCATACTGATGGAGTTGACGATGGATTTGCCTTGCACGCATTTCAATCCTGCTTCAATCACATGCCATTTGGAGGAGTCAATCATCAGAGGAACTTTGGAGATGTCGGGTTCTGCCGCTATGTAATGGAGAAATGTGGTCATAGCTTTGGTAGCGTCAATCATGGCATCATCCATGCAAACGTCAATGATCTGGGCGCCGTTTTCAACCTGGTTCAGAGCTACGGTGAGTGCTTCTTCATATTTTTCCTCTTTGATAAGCCTGGCGAACTTTGCCGAACCAGCTACATTGGTGCGTTCCCCGATGTTAACAAAATTGGAGTCTTGCCGGATTTCCATGTGTTCGAGACCGCTGAGCAATGTATTTGTATTGGGCTCGGGAATGATGCGTGGAGAATACTGAGAGGCCAATTCTGCAATCTGCTCAATATGCTCCGGAGTAGTACCACAGCAGCCTCCTATGATATTCACCAATCCGTCTTGCAGAAAACCTTCAATGATGTTCCTCATGATCCGGGCAGATTGATCGTATGCTCCGAACTGATTGGGAAGGCCGGCATTGGGGTGGGCACTTACGGCAAAAGGAGCCATCCGGCTGAGAATTTCCAGAAAAGGTTTGAGTTGTTCAGCCCCCAGGGCACAATTCAATCCAACACTCAGTAGCTCCATATGCGAGAGGGAAGTGAGGAAGGCTTCCGTGGTTTGTCCTGAGAGTGTTCTGCCGCTGGCATCGGTAATGGTTCCGGAAACCATGACAGGAATCCTGACCTCTTTTTCATCCTGATATTGCTGGATGGCCATTAAGGCAGCCTTGGCATTGAGGGTGTCGAAAATGGTTTCCACCAGGAGGATGTCAACTCCTCCCTCCATCAAACCACGGATTTGTTCATGATAGGCTTCTTTGAGTTGATCAAAGCTGATGGCTCTGAAGGCCGGACTGCTTACATCGGGTGATAGTGAAGTAGTTTTGTTGGTAGGTCCGATGCTTCCTGCAACAAACCTGGGCTTGTCAGGAGTCAGTGCATTGAATTTGTCGCAGGCATTTCTGGCCAGGCGTGCTCCGGCAAAATTGATCTCATATACCAAATCTTCCATCTGATAGTCGGCCATGGAAATGGATGTGGAATTGAAAGTATTGGTTTCAATAATGTCTGCACCAGCCTCTAAATAAGTCTCATGAATGTGTTGAATGATGTCGGGTTGGGTGAGGGACAGCAAGTCGTTGTTGCCTTTTATTTTTTGCTTGAGATGGGCAAATCTTTCACCCCTGAAATCTTCCTCTTCCAGTTTATGACGTTGAATCATAGTGCCCATAGCGCCATCAAGGACGAGAATCTTTTCTTGTAATAAACTTTTGAGATGCAGATGTATTGACATGGCCTAATGTTTTGTATTGATTCAGTATTTTCAAATTATCACGATTTCTATTTGTCAAACAACACTTTCTCTGATATCCGGCAAATATGGTCTACTTTTCCCATGGTGTATATATGTACAAAATTGTGTCCGTTGTCCATGAGTTCTTTTATCTGGTTGCTGGTCCATTCAACGCCCAGTTCACGTACTTCAGCATTGTCTTTGCATTTGTTCATCTCTTTTACCAGGGGAGCAGGTATACTAAGGTTAAAGGTTCGGGGCAAAACATACAGGTGTTCTTTGATGCTAACGGGTTTAAGGCCAGGGATGATAGGAACCTTTATGCCGACATCTCTGCACTTTTTTACGAAGTTAAAGAAAACATCATTGTCAAAAAACATCTGAGTAACAATATATTCTGCGCCTTTTTCTACTTTTTGTTTCAGAAAGAACAGATCTTCATCGGCATTGGGTGATTCGGCATGCTTTTCGGGATACCCTGCCACACCCACAGAAAAATGGGTATGGGTAGGATTTTCGACGTACTGCTCGTGATAAATTCCATTGTTCATGGCAATGATTTGCTCAATTAAACTTGATGCATTTCTATGTCCCTGCGGATTGGGCTTAAATCTACCCGTTATCCGGTCACCATCCCCCCTTACCACCAAAAGATTTTTGATACCCAGAAAGTCCAGGTCGATCAAAGCATCCTCGGTTTCCTGTCTTGAAAATCCTCCACATATAATATGTGGCACTACATCTACCTTGTAGCGGGCCTGAATGGCGGCCGCGATCCCGACAGTTCCGGGTCTTTTTCTTACCACTGAAGGCTTTAGGCTTCCATCGGCTTGTTTTATAAAGGATATTTCTTCACGATGGTAAGTGATATTGATGAAAGGCGGATTAAACGGCATCAGCTTGTCAATGGTGGCAAAAACGGAATCTATGCTGCTCCCTTTTACAGGAGGAAGCAATTCATAGCTGATTCGGCGACTGCCATTGCTTTGGGATATGAGTTCGGGTATGGTCATACAATCACATTTTGGTATGGGTAAAAAGTACAAAAGATCCCTTTTCTTTTATACTTTAGCCGCTTCATTTACACTGGGTTCTTCGAAAAACGCAAGGAAAACATCCAATGTTTGAATTAGTTTGCGAACAGCAATGAGATTGGAGAGTTTTATCCTTCCAATCACATAATTATAATCGCGGCTGGAAAGTTTTTCCTCTATTTCTTCAAATTCGAAATGACTGAAATCCAACAGGTTTTTGAATCTTAAGTAAACTCTAACTGTAACATCATTGGTGTGTTGGGGGATGTTGAAATACTTCCTTTTTTTGTATTCGTACCGGTAGCCATGCATACGGGCTGTAATATCGGATAAAACTGAGCTGCCCGTGGGATGCCCGCCGGCACCCTTCCCAAACATGAATTGCTTTTCGTAAAACGAACCCTCAATGATAACACCGTTGTATTCATTTTCTACATTGTAAATATACTCATCCTCGGTCACCATCCTGGGCATGACCATCAGATTAAATCTTTTGCCGTTGACTTTGGTGGCTTGTGCCACCAGTTTCAATTTGTAACCCTTTTCACGGGCAAAACGGATATCATTGGCTTGCAGATTGGAAATGCCTGATACAAATACATCATCGGGGGGTACCAATGCTCCAAATCCATGCACAGCCAGTATGATCAATTTGTACAGCGAATCCCATCCCCCCATATCCAGGCTGGGATCTGCTTCGGCAAAGCCTAGTTGCTGAGCTTCTTTTACCGATTCGTGATAAGTTTTGTTTTCATTAAAGATTCTGGATAAAACAAAATTCGAAGAGCCGTTAAGAATCCCGGTGATGGACAATAACAAGTCGTTGTCGTAATACTCTTCCAGATTGCGGATAACAGGAATGGAGCCACAAGCAGAAGCATCATACAACAAGGCGGCGCCGGTTTCTTCCTGCAATGCAATGAGTTCAGGCAAATGAGCTGCCAGCATTTTTTTATTGCCCGATACCACACTTTTTCCTTTTTTGAGAGCCTGAGAAACTATCCTGAAGGCATCTTCCGAATCATTGATTAACTCCACCACGAGGTTGATTTCCGCATCATCGAGGATATCATTCGCATGGGGGGTGAAGTGCTTTACAGGCAGACTTCGTTTTTTTCCGGGGTCAAGGATGCAGATTTTTTTGATGGTGGCGTGGGTGGTATGGCTGTGTTTGAGTACGTGGTGTAAACCTTCGCCAACTACGCCGAAGCCAAACAGACCTATTACCTGCTTATTATTCTGGTTTGTCATTTATTGTAGAGTTAAAGATGAAAATTGTTTTGGGAGCTTTATTAAAAGCCGGCTGTTATCCCGACGCAGAGCAGTTCGACTGGCTCACTTTGACACCTGTTTATGCGGGTATATCAATAATAACCCGCTGTCGTTTCCAATGGCATGATGAGTTTATCGAACCCCCAGGCAACCGGTAATCACTTTCATAACAACCTGTTAATGGTTATATTTTATTCAGCGCCTGTTCGAAATCAGCAATGATATCGTCTATGTGTTCTATTCCTGTTGAAACTCTCAGTAGATTAGGCAATACTCCGCTGGCCAGTTGTTCCTCATCCGACAATTGTTGGTGAGTGGTAGCAGAAGGTTGAATGATAAGTGTTTTCGCATCTCCCACATTGGCAAGGTGACTGACAAGCTTCAAACTGTCCACCAGTTTGATGGCCTGGTTTTTTTCTCCTTTGAGGGTAAAGCTTAATATTCCTCCAAAGCCCCGCTGCAGGTATTTTTTGGCAAGGTGGTGATAGGGACTGGAATCCAATCCCGGATAGTTCACTTTATCCACTTTGGGATGTGTTTTCAACCATTGGGCAAGCGCAAGTGCATTATCAGCATGTCTTTGTACGCGCAAGCTTAAGGTTTCTACTCCCTGTAGCAACAGAAATGAATTAAAAGGACTAATGGCAGGACCAAAATCGCGCAATCCTTCCACTCGGGCACGAATAATAAAGGCGACGTTGCCATAAGGGCTGTCTTTACCAAAAACTTCAGAAAAGACCAAACCGTGATAACCCTCCGACGGTTCGCTGAATTGCTTGAATTTGCCATTGCCCCAATTGTAATTCCCAGCATCCACAATGACACCCCCGATACTGGTGCCATGACCGCCAATCCATTTGGTGGCAGATTCAACCACAATATCAGCTCCATGCTCAATGGGACGGCAGAGGAATCCTCCGCAACCAAAGGTATTATCGACTATCAGCGGGATATCATGTTTTTTGGCCAGGGCAGCAAACGCTTCGAAGTCCGGAATGTTGAAGCCCGGATTTCCAATGGTTTCTGTGTAAATGGCCTTGGTGTTTTCATCAATAAGCTTCTCAAATTCTTCGGGTTTATCGCTTTGTACAAACCGTACATCAATACCCAGCCTTTTGAAAGCTACTTTAAACTGGTTGTAGGTACCACCATAAAGAAAGGAGGTAGTAATAAAGTTATCCCCGGCTTCCAGGATGTTGTTCAGGGCAATAAATTGTGCCGCTTGTCCGGAAGAGACTGCCAGAGCGGCTACGCCTCCTTCCAGAGCGGCAATTCGTTTTTCAAAAACATCGGTGGTGGGGTTCATGATGCGGGTGTAAATATTGCCAAACTCTTTCAGGGCAAAAAGATTGGCCCCATGTTCAGAGTTGTTGAATACATAGGAAGTGGTTTGGTAAACAGGTACTGCCCTTGAACCGGTTGTAGGATCAGGTTCTTGCCCTGCATGAAGTTGTAAAGTTTCGAAATTCAATTGATTATTGCTCATGGTTATGTTCTTGTGTTAAATGAAAAAAATAATAGAAAAGTTGCAGAAATACAGTTGGAGATCAGCTCAAAGCTTTTGATGAAAATCAATTAAGAAGTCTGTATTTCGGTTTAAGGCAGAAAAGCCCGGTTACAGCAAAGCAAACCTTCTTTTGCTTTTAAGAAAAGAAAAGAGATGAAGGAATGGCCCGCTACTGATAAAAACTCATCAGCAACCGGGCATGGGCATAGCCATGTGCACCTTAAAAAGGAAAGTATTCAGTGAAATTAATGCAGCATTATCAGTAAAGGAAAAACCCTTACAGATAGAAAAAAATAAAGCGGAAAAATTTGATTGCATTGTTTTAGTATTCGTTTATAAATCCTTGAATTAAGGCAGGTTTTGGCACCTTCCCCCGGGAGGGTGGGTTGCCAGAGCATCACAGAGCCTGTTCTCTCCGCTCTTCTTTATAAACATCTTTGCCAAAGAGTCGTGTTTGAAACACGGGTACAAAAGTAGATCATTTCGGCAGCCAAAAACAAGTTAAAAATTGCCAAAACAATATTTTTGTCGCTATTATGCACAATATCAGCTTTTACATTAAAATTTCAGACCGAACTCCGCAAAGCGGCATTTAGCTTCGTTGAGCTCCCTCCGGTCGGTTGCAATGCCGCTTTGAACATTGGATAATTTGTAATTATCTAAAAGGAAAGAAATAAACTTTAGTCAGGGCATGAACTCTCTTTTCTCTTTTCTCTTTTCTCTTTTCTCTATTCACTTTTCACTTTTCACTTTTCTCTTTTCATTTCACTGCTCTCTGTCAAAACTACTCCATCAACTCATACGTTCCCATCACCACAGGGTTATCGAGGTTTTTGAGGATTCTTTCCAGGATAATACCTTCCCGTGTATCGTAGGAATGACCGAAAGTAGATCTCACCCCGTAGGAAATAAACTGGACGGCACGATCCAGGGCAATGGGCAGGCTGTCTCCCTGTAACAGAGCTCCGGTGAGGACGCTGGTAAATGAATCTCCCGTACCGGGATAATTGGCAGGCAGGTAATGACAGGATACTTTCCAAAACCGTTGGGTTTTGCTCTGATAGGCAATAACCGAGGTGGTTTTGTTTTGGAGGCGTTCAGGTACACTGGTAATGACTACTGTAGTTGGCCCCTTTGCTGAAAGTCTTTTAAGCCATTCTTTTATTGTTTCTGTATCAATCTCTTCCCGGTATTCTTCATCCAGTAGAAATGCTGCTTCTGTCATGTTGGGCGTAATGATATCGGCTTTTTTGATCAGCCTCTGCATTTCCGCTACCAGGTCAATGCCCAGGGATGCATAACGGCTCCCATTGTCACCCATCACGGGATCCACCACTACCAGCATATCCTCTTTATAAAATGTATCGATAAGGTATTCCACGATCTCCACCTGGGAAGCTGAGGCAAGGTAACCACTGTAGATAGCGTCAAACTGTAGTTGCAGTTGTTTCCAATGCTCAATAAAGGGTTTTAGGTGATTTGTGAGATCAACTTTATAAAAATCAGGATATTGCGTGTGGGATGATAAAACGGCCGTAGGCAGAGGGCAAACCTGCACTCCCATGTTGGAGAGAATGGGGATAACAGAAGTCAATGAAACCCTGCCTATACCTGAGAGGTCATGAACAGCCGCAATTTTCTTTACGGGATTCAGCATAACATTCGTTTTAATGGGTGTTAAAGGTAAGAAAAATGTTTCTGAGGGCTTGAGGTTCTTTTTTATTAAAACACCTGATTTGTTGATAGCAGTGATTCTCTTCCTATAACTCATGAGATAGTTATTATTCTTTAAAAGCTTCAATTATCTATTGTCTAAGAATAAATTTCTTTTATCTTTGATAAGAGATAGACAAACCAAGAAAAATCAAAACTAAAAAAATCATGCATATTGTTGTTTGTATAAGCCACGTACCTGATACAACCACCAAAATCAGGTTCGATGAAGAGCTAAAACAGCTTGATACCAATGGAGTGAAATGGGTAATCAATCCATGGGATGATTTGACGCTTACCCGCGCATTGGAAATGAAAGAAGCATCAGATGGGAAAATTAGCAAAATTACGGTTCTACATGTGGGAGATAACACTACCGAACCCACGCTGCGCAAAGCTCTTGCTATGGGTGCAGATGAAGCCGTCAGGGTAGATGCTGCAGCATCAGATAGTTTTGGTGTTGCCACGCAACTTGCCGCTGCCCTGCAGGAAATGGAGTATGATCTTGTTTTGTGTGGGATTGAATCCAGCGATTACAACAGTTCGGCAGTAGGAGGGATGGTGGCAGAACTCCTTGATCTGTATTCGGTTTCTTCGGTTTCTGCCATAGAGTTGGAAGATGGAGGATTTCTGGTGAAACGAGAACAGGAAACCGGTAAGGAAACTCTGCGAATCGCTTCTCCCTTCCTGGCCGTCGGACAAAAAGGAATCGCCATTGATCCGCGCATTCCCTCCATGAGAGGAGTAATGTCGGCACGGACAAAACCACTGAAAGTGGTTCAGGGTACTTCCGCTGAGGCTTATACCCAAACCCGGGTTTACGAGTATCCCGAGCCAAAGGGGTCATGCAGGTTTTTTCAGCCTGATGAAACTGACCAGCTTGCTGAGGCGCTGAGAAAAGACGCCAAGGTGATATAAGGGTTTGTAAGATGAATTAAATACTTTTGGGTTAAAAAATAAATTTTTCATACTATGTCCATTATCGTTTTTACTGAACACCTGGAAGGCAAGTTAAAAAAGCAGTCCTACGAAATTGTATCTTATGCTGCGCAGCTTGCCGATAAAATATCGCAGAAAGTTGTTGCTGTCGCTGTAGGGGAAATTTCGCGCGAAGCGCTTGAAAGGCTCTCCAAACTGGGGGCAAATAAAATCATTCATTGCCCCAACCCGGGGGCTGATACATTAGAAAATCAGGTGTATACACGTTTGCTGGCAGAGATTTTTGAAAAGGAATCAGGAGAAATTTTAATTCTGGCCAATTCTTTTACCGGCAAAGCCATCGCACCACGGCTTTCGGTGCGCTTAAAAGCCGGATTGGTTTCGGGAGTAGAAGATTTGCCAAAATCCACAGATCCTTTCGTGGTAAAAAAGAAAATATTTAATGGGAAGGCCTATGCTTATGAAGATATTCTTACCCCGACTAAAATATTGAGCCTGAACGGCAATGCCTGCGAGGTCATTGAAAAGCCTGTAGACAGTGAATGGGAAGAATTCTCTTCATCGGAAGCTGCTTCAGCTCCTAAAGCTGAAGTGCTGGATGTAAACAAAATGGCTGCAGAGAATTTGCTGACAGAAGCTTCCATCGTTGTCTCAGGAGGCCGGGGGATGAAAGGACCCGATAAATGGAAACCCCTTGAAGAACTTGCTTCCGTGCTTAATGGAGCCACTGCCTGCTCCAAACCTGTATCGGATGAGGGATGGAGACCCCATGAAGAACATGTGGGGCAAACGGGCAAGACTATTGCGCCAGACCTGTATATCGCCGTGGGAATATCAGGGGCAGTACAGCATATTGCGGGTGTAAGTGGCTCCAAAACCATTGTGGCTATCAATGCTGATAATGAAGCCCCGATTTTTGAAATTGCTGATTATGGCATTGTTGGAGATGCCCATGAGATCTTACCTGGCTTTATTCAGTCTGTTTCTAAATTAGACTAAACAGGCGTTTTTCTTAGAAATAGCACGGATTTTAAAGTATTTTTGTTTTCAGCTTGTCTTGCAATCGGTTAATTCCGGTTATGGATAGTGGTTATTATCACCAGAAATACATTAAAATCCGTTTTTATGGAGCAAATTGTCTTCAGTATTATACTCCTTGTAGCCCTGGGGGTCTTTGCATTTACCCTGAGCAAAATCATTGCCTACTTCCGGATTACCAAACCCGCCTATCCTGTGCGTGAAATTGGAAAGCGCCTGGTAATGACTCTTCAGACAGCTTTTCTGCAGGATAAAATTTTTCGCTTTCCTTTATCAGGATTTCTACATGCAATGGTTTTCTGGGGCTTTCTTACCATCCAGTTTGTCAACCTTGAAATGGTAATTGATGGCATCACCGGTGGGAGTAAAAGTTTAGCCTTTCTGGGCTTTTTCCACAGTTTCATGGTGGGCGCAGCCGATATTTTTGCCTGGATAGTAGCCCTTTTTGTGGTTGTTTTTCTGGTAAGAAGAGTAATACTGCATGTTGGTCGTTTAGAAGGGAAAGAACTCAAAGCCAGAAATCATTATGATGCTTATGCTGCGCTGGGATTGATTTTCATCCTGATGATTACACTGATGGGTAAGAATATTTTTTACCTGGTGTCGCAACCCGAAACTGTGGCCGGAGCCTTCCCGGTAAGTTCTCTTCTGGCACCTCTCTTTTCAGGTGTGACTGCTGAAAGTGCCTACACCCTTTATAAAAGCAACTGGTGGGCGCACATCTTGCTGGTATTCGTGTTTGCCAATATTCTTCCTTATTCCAAGCATTTTCACATTTTTGTTTCCATTCCCAATGTTTTCCTAAGCCGAACCGAACCCCTGGCCAAACTTCCCAACATGGAAAAAATACAGGAAGAGGTAAAATTGATGATGAACCCTGACACAGCCTTTGCTGCTGCTCCGGAAGATACAGTTCCGGCAAGATTTGGTGTGGCTGATGTGGAGGATGTTACCTGGAAAAACTACATAGATTCCCTTGCCTGCACCCAATGTGGCAGGTGCACCTCGGTTTGTCCCGCCAACATTACCGGGAAGGAGCTTTCTCCCCGTAAAATATTTGTGGATCTCAGAAGAAGAATGAATGAAAAAGGTCCCGGTCTGAGAAAAGACAAAGAGTATAATGATGGTAAAATGCTTCTCAGAGACTACATCAAAGAGGAAGAATTATGGGCTTGTACCACTTGTATGGCCTGCGCGCAGGAGTGCCCGCTAAATATCGATCATCCTACATTTATAGTAGATATGCGCCGATATCTGGTAATGGAGGAATCCCGGGCACCCGCGGAATTGAACGCCATGTTTTCCAATATGGAAAATAATGGTGCTCCATGGCAATATTCGCATGAAGACCGGATGAAATGGACCGAGTAATTTTTTTCGCCGGATGAAAAACAAGAACCAGGTTCTGATGTAATCATGAAATTTTTTAATTCATTCTTTTACCCGTTTCACAACTGAAGAAAAAAATATGTCTGAAAAAGCCACCAAAACAGAAGTCCTTGTAATGTCGGATGTTTTTGCAAAAGGAAAAAAGCCAGAGTACCTTTTCTGGGTGGGCTGTGCCGGAGCGTTTGATAACCGATATAAGAAAGTAGCCAGGGCTTTTGCCCGCTTACTCAACAAGTTGCAAACAGACTATGCTGTGTTGGGAACCGAAGAAACCTGCAATGGCGATCCGGCTCGCAGGGCCGGTAATGAGATGCTGTTCCAGATGCAGGCTATACAAGTGATGGAAACCCTGAATAAGTATGAGGTAAAAAAAATTATCTGTATTTGTCCTCATTGCTATAACATCTTCAAAAATGAGTATCCTGTGTTGGGAGGAAATTATGAAATAATTCATTACACGCAATACATCGCTGAACAAATCCGAAAGGGACTTTTACAGCCTGACCCAACCCTGTTAAAGGGTAAAAAAGTTACCTTTCATGATCCTTGCTACCTGGGACGCGGAAACGAAGAATACGATGCACCCCGCTTTATCATCGACTCTCTGGGACTGGAAAGAGTGGAAATGCCACGTAGCAAAAGTTTCTCCCTTTGCTGTGGTGCAGGAGGTGCCCAGATGTTTAAGGAAGCAGAAAAAGGGGATAAGGAGGTTTTCATGGAAAGAACGGAGGAAGTATTGAGCATGAATACGGACATTGTTGCTACATCCTGTCCCTTTTGCATGACCATGCTCACCGACGGGTTGAAGTATAAAGAGGAAGAAAAAACCACCAATCTGGATATTGCTGAACTGCTGGCCCAGGCATGCTTATGATCAGGTTTCTCAACCTATCCCGAATGTTAATGAGAGAGGAAATATTCAAAAAAAACCGGGTGCGATTAATCCTTTCTCTACGGACTGTGAATAAGTATTTATTTCTTTCATGGCAGGATATTAATCCTGCAATCCCTTTGCTAATTGAAAAACAAGCAAATGGTTGTGGTGTGCATCATGGCAAAAATCCTAATTTCAGTTTGCACAACCTATCAACAGTCCATTTTAGAAATAAATTATTTAATTTCGATGCAGTGTTTTCGTTCTTTCGAAAAACTGGGCTTGAATTAATTTCTGGGGAAGTGGATTTTTCCAGGAAGTTAAATCTCCAGTAGCTTGTATAAAATAGGTTCATTAAATTCAAATAAATGAAGAGAAAACTATTCTTTTTAATTCCGTTTTTATTGGTTTTAGGGGTATTTGTTTCCTGCGAGGAAGACGAAGTTTTCTTCGATGAGGCTTTGTTAATTGGCACGTGGCAATCAGGTACATTGCATTATAAATACCTTGCGGATGGTACCGGTGGCACTTGGGATACCGGAGATGATGTACAGGAGGATGAAGCCCAGTCATTCACCTGGACACTAATTGGTGCTGAACTTAAACAAATACATATCATGGAAATGGGAGCCACCGTGCCTAAAGTTTATTTCGTAACACAACTTACGGCAACCACGCTCAATTATGAGGATGATTTCGGGAAACAGTTTTCCTTTACCAAAGTGTCTGGTTAATTGCCCGGCTTACCATTCCCTGATTTTTACCGGTTAGTTTTCTTTTCCGGGGAGAGGAACAATAACCCATTTACCTGAAAAACAAATGAGGAAATATCTTAAACCTATTCTGATTGCTTTTTTATCCGTCCTGCTTTTATCGATTGCTTCCATAAGTTTTGCCCTTTGGTTTGTCTTTACTCCGGAAAGAATCAGTCCGGTAGTGAATAATCAGGCTCAAGATTTTTTTGATTGCCAGGTAGGAATCGGGAAAGTGGAATTTACTTTCTTCAGTACTTTTCCCAGACTGGGTCTGAGTGTCGAAAATTTTAACCTCTTAAATCCTTTTCCCGGCGCTCCTTCTGATACGCTGGTAAATGTAGACAGGCTCATTGGCGTATTTGATGCAGGAACTTATTTCAGAAAAAAACAAATTGTACTTTCCGATATCAGGCTGGAAAATGGAACTATTAATGCTTATGTCAATAAGGAGGGAAATCTCAACTTTGATGTGTTTGTAACCGATACATCGAAGGTAGAAGAACCAGAAACAGAATTTCAATTGGGGTTCCTGGATACCGGGGTTATTGAATTCCGAAACATAAATCTTAGTTACATTGATGACACCTTAAAGATTCATTCCCGACTGCAAAACCTGTTTGCAGAGATTCATGCCCAGGTTGAAAGAGACAGGATTGAAAGCCGCATTCATTTGCAGAGATCCAATATCTCTTTTGTTTGGAATGGTGAATCCTACCTTTCTGATGCAGAGGTAACCATGATGGTACCTTCGGAAATAGTACCCTCCCGCCAAAAAATTTCCCTGCAAGAGGCCATGTTTTCAGTCGATGGACTTGGGTTGATGGTAGATGGAACCCTTGTCAGCGATACCCCTGGTGGCGATATCGACACCGATATTGTTTATTCTTTTTCCCGTTGGCCTTTCTCAGATATCCTGGAGCTCATTCCTCCACCATTTCTGCATTACTTCGATGGAATGGATCTGGATGGGATTATCACTTCAGAGGGCAATATTAAAGGCATATACAACGATACAATAATGCCATGGCTGGACATTCATTTTACGTTGGGTGAGGGTAAATTTCTCTATGATGAATACCCCATTCCTTTAAGCGAATTAGCCGGTGAAGTAAATATATACACCAATCTGAAGGACAATGACTTGTCTTACGTAAAAGTAAAGGGATTCAGCGGCAAAACACCTGAATCTGATTTTAGTACCAAAGGAACAATAAAAAAACTTTTTACCGACATACATGCCGATCTTGCCACGGATGCAAATCTTCTGCTCAATGAATTTAACCCGTTTATTCCCGATTCTCTGAATGCAAGTTTAAAAGGAAGGCTGAAAGGGCAGGTAATTACTGATTTTACCATGCGCCAGCTTCAGTCCATGGACCTGGACAGGATAAAAATTTCGGGCCAAATGGCTGCTTCTGATCTTGATGTATCACTTGACAGTATCTGGGCCCGGACCGACAAGATGCAGCTGGCTTTTGCCCTGCCCAATCAAAATGCATCATCCTCCAATACCCGTTTTGCCCTTGCGGACATCGGTGCCGTTAACTTATGGGCGGGGACTCCCGACGGACAAAGTGTCCATCTGGTAAATGCCGGTATTGCCGTGGAAACATCGGATGTGAGAGATACTACCCGCATCCCTGACCTTTTCATTAGATTTGCAATGGATTCACTGGCGGCAAGCATAGATACCATGCAACTGGCGTTGAGAAAACCCGAAGGAAGTGCTGTTGTAAATCCTGGAAAGCAGAATCTGTTAAACCCTGAAATTAAACTGGTATACAGCAGTGAAACGATTCATGCCCGCATGGGTGATGATTTGTTAACATTGCAAAGCCTGGTGCTGGATACTGATATTGTGAATGATGAAAGCGAGAGTGATATCTTTTTGCAATGGCTCGTAAAAGGTTTTATGGAGATGGAAGGAGGTGTTATTGAGTCCTCTGCATTAACGCATACAATAGGAATTCCTTCCATTAAAATGGATTTTGAGCCTGAAAGGCTGGATGTGAAACATGGCAGAATGATCATTGATCAGTCGGATTTTGAACTTTCCGGTTTATTGGTGAACATGCTTTCCTATTTCAGGGGCGATTCCATTCTGAGGGGTGACTTTAAGTTTTCCTCTCAAAGCACCGATGTTGTGCAATTAATGAATCTCACCAACGGACTTGGAGCAGAGCAGGAAGAGAAAACAGAAGACCCTGACCCTGAAATGAAGGAAAAAGACGACCCTGACAAGGAAAATACTGACAAGGGTGGGCCGTATATCGTTCCACAGGGAATAGACTTTTTGCTCACAACCGACATTAAACACGCTACTTTTGGGGTAGATACAGCCCGCAATATTACCGGGCAGGTAAGGGTGTACGACGGAATTCTGCTGCTGGATGATTTGAAGTTTATAACTCCTGCCGCGGGAATGCAGCTCACAGCCATGTATCGTACTCCCAGGAAGAATCATCTTTTTCTAGGGATGGACTACCATATGTTTGATATTGAGATTGAAAGACTGCTTAAAATGATTCCTGATATTGATACTTTGATGCCGATGTTGCGCTCATTTAAGGGAAAAGGAGAATTCCATCTTGCGGTTGAAACTTACCTGGATTCATTGTATAATGTCAAGAAATCTACCCTGCGGGGTGCATCATCTATTCAGGGAGAAAACCTGGTATTAATGGATGGTGAAACTTTCAGTGAGATTGCCCGAACCCTTAGGTTTAGTCATCGGGCAGAAAACCGGGTAGATTCACTCTCTGCTGAGTTTACCATTTTCAGGGAAGAGATTGATATCTATCCGTTTCTCATCGTTATGGATAGGTATAAAGCTGTAGTAGGAGGGCGGCACAATTTCGATCTCAGCTTCAATTACCACATTTCTGTTGTTGACTCCCCGGTTCCGATGCGTTTTGGTATTGATGTAACCGGAGACATGGACGACATCAATTACAATCCAACGCAAGCTAAATATGCTGAATTTTATCGCCCTGCTTCCCGGCGTGCTGTCGAAAACAGGCAATTAGAGCTAAGGCGTATGATCAGGGAGAATCTTACCAATCGTTTGTTGGAATGATGACATTGCATAAGTTGAAAAAACAAAAAGCTGCTTTTGGTTCCAGAAGCAGCTTTTTGTTTTTCAAAGAATCCGGTATGTGACGTTTGTTTGCAAAGGCTAAATACTTGCCCTGTCCACCAGTATCATAATAGATCTGTCGGGAATGGTAGTTGATCCGGTTTGCAACTCATTATATCCATTCACAGTTGATCCGGTCTCCTCGATGGAATATTTTGTGGCGACAATGACCCAGTTACCTTTTGGCAGGTAAACATCAACATCTTTTGCGTTGGCATTGTAAAATACGAGAATGTCTTTCCAGGAATCGTTATTGGCATTATCTCCGATATGAAAACCAACTACCAGGGGTTTATTGATTTCAAGGAATCTGAGATGCTGCTTTACCATTTCTGTGGTGGGCATGCGAAAGGCAGGATGATTCTTTCGCAGACTGATGAGTTCGCTGTAATAATCAAAAATGTCTCTATAAGAATATTTATTATGCCAAACCAACTGGTTGATGGAATCGGGCAAATTGTAGCTGTTATGCTCACCATATTTGGTTCGCACCAGTTCTTCACCGGCATGGAGAAGTGGAACCCCCTGTGAAGTGAGTACAATGGCATTGGCAAATTTCTGTAAATCCATTTTGTTGTCCCTGTTGCAATCCATGCAGGTTTCGAGGATTTTGTCCCACAGGCAGGGATTGTCATGACAGGTAACGTAGGTAATGGTTTGCAAAGGGTTATCAGCATAGGGCGAATCCGAATAATTCACTTTGGGATAGTTGATTTGAGGATGCTCTGTTGAGGCAACCACTCCAAACTTGATGCTCTCTTCCAGGCCTGTTTTGCCTGCCATGAAACCTGCCGCTTTTCCTTCCCACCAGGGGCCACGAATAGCATCCCTTATATCGTCACTAAAAACCGCTACACCATTCAGTTGCGATGCATGTGCCTTAACAGCCCTGTTCTCTTCGGGCAGAGGAGTATCGCCGGCAGTCCATCCTTCACCATAAAGGAAAATGGTGGGGTCGATGGCGTGCAATTCCTCACGAATCAGGTTCATGGTTTCAATGTCGTGAAGCCCCATCAGGTCAAAACGAAAACCATCAATATGATACTCCTGTGCCCAGTATTTGAGCGATTCCACCATGAATTTGCGCATCATGGTATTTTCAGAAGCTGTTTCGTTTCCACAGCCTGAACCATTGCTGAAAGTACCGTCTGGGTTCATGCGGAAGTAATATCCTGGAACAAGATTTTCAAAAGCAGAAGCAGAAGCATCGTACATGTGATTATAAACCACATCCATAATTACCCTGATACCCTGATTATGCAAAGCCTGCACCATTTGTTTGAATTCTTTTATGCGAACGTTACCATCGTAAGGGTCTGTTGCATACGATCCTTCGGGAGTATTATAGTTCTTAGGATCATATCCCCAATTAAACTGTGGCTCATCCAGGCGGGTTTCATCTACTGTTGCATAATCATATACCGGCAGCAGATGCACATGGGTAATACCCAACTCTACCAGATGGTCAATCCCGGTTTTCTCCCCTTCAGGGCTGAGCGTACCCGTTTCAGTAAATGCCAGGTATTTGCCCTGGTTTTCAATACCCGAACTTGGGTGAATGGAGAAGTCCCTTACATGGATTTCCCAGATTATCATGTCGGAAAAACTTTCCAATTCAGGACGTTCATCTGTTTCCCATCCCTCAGGATCTGTGGATGCCAGATCCACAATCATTCCTCTGTCGCCGTTTACCCCTACTGCTCTGGCATAGGGATCCGGAACCTCTTGCATCAATTCACCATCAATGGTGGCCTGGTAAGTATAATACCTGTTTTTCCAATCTCCTTCCAGTTCCAGGACCCAGGTGCCCTGCACATCTTCTTTCATTTCCAGGGTTTCCAGTATGTTACCATCTTGTCCCTGATCGAATATCCTTACGATAATGCTTTCAGCGGGAGGAGCCCACACGCGGAAAGTAGTTTTCCGGGGTGTGTAGCTTACCCCAAGGTCTTTTCCGTGATAAGCCGGATATCCTTCTGTTAATTCTTCTTTGGGTTTTAGTTGGCAACTAACCAGGTTCATTGTCATTATTGC
>CAZBGI010000041.1:26745-30906 GCA_964491395.1 uncultured Bacteroidales bacterium
TTTTTTTTGTTTTGTGTGTTTAGTTGATGTAGATTCCTTCACCCACACCGATGGGGAGATTGAGTCCATACCATACAAACAGCAGCAAGACCCAGATAACGAAAAGAATGGCCGCATAAGGTATTAGCAGCGATACCACAGTCCCGATTCCTATCCGTTTGTCATATTTGTTGATCCAACCCAGCAACAGAGGGAAGTAAACGTATAAGGGAGTAACACAGTTGGTAATGGAGTCCCCAACGCGATACATCAGTTGCACGAAGGCAGGACTGTAATTTAGCTGTGCCAGCATGGGTACGAAAATGGGAGCAAAGATGGCCCATTTGGCTGAGCCACTTCCCAGGAATATATTCAGTATGGCGACAATGATCATGAATACGGTGAACAATACAGGCCCGGTGAGACCTGTGGATTGCAAAAATTCAGCACCGAATATGGAAACTATTTTGTCCAGGTTCGACCAGCTGAACAACTCAATAAACTGAGCAACAATCAGCATCAGCACAATATAACCCGAAAGTCCTTTCATTCCAAACTCCATGTGCTTGAGTATATCATTGGATTTCACAATGGTTCCGGTGGCTTTTCCGTAATAGTAACCCGGAATGGCAAAGAAGAAGAACAAAATGGGAACAAGCCCCCTGAGGAAAGGAGAGGGAACAATATTGCCTGTTTCCGGATCTCTCAATGGGCCCCAGGCGGGTGCAACAAGTAAAGTAATCACAATAATATAAATAAGCAAAGAGATGCCCGCATGCCTTAAACCTCTTTTTTCTTCTTCAGTCATTCCCTGGTTTTTGGCAAGGTCGGCTTCGCTTAGCATCTCAGCACCCGCAAAAGCATTGCAGCGTGGAATGGTAAATCGTCTTACAATAAAAGCACCACCCAAACCAAGGGCAAGGGTAGAAACTATCATGAAGTACCAGTTGGCAGTTGCACTGACTTCGATACCCCCGTCAATGGCTGAAGAAACCTGGGTGGTGATTCCGGCCAGCATCACATCGGTACCGGCAATAAAAAAGTTGGCCGTAAAACCTGCTGTTGCGCCGGCATATCCTGCCACAAGTCCTGCAATGGGATGAAGTCCCATCTTGGAAAATATCAGCGCCGCAATGGGCGGAATGATGACAATTCCGGCATCGGAACCTATATTGCCACAAGCTCCCAGCATAAAAATGACCGGCATTACCACTTTTTTGGGAACAGCAAAAGCCACGTTGCGCAAGGCAACTGCCAACAGCCCACTCTGCTCTGCAATTGACACTCCCATGATCATAACCAGAACAAGGCCAAAGGGGGCAAAATGGGCAAAATTGGTTACTACTTCCTGTAAAAACCAACGTAAGCCTTCTCCTGATATCAGGCTACGTGCCATCACACTGGTTCCTTTACCCGGATCAATGGCGCTTACATTAAAGTAGGCCGTAATCCCGCTCACCACAACTATCAGGATGCATATCCAGACAAACATCCAGAAAGGGTGGGGCAATTTGTTTCCCATTCTTTCCACCCAGCCAAGAAACCCTTTAGCTGCAGGAGGTTGAGAGTTTAATTCCTCAGAAGCAGATAGGGAATCCTGCTCCTTTTTGTTTTCCGTATTTTTTGACATAGAATTATTTTTTTTTAATTGGCTGCGCAAAAATGTAGCTTTTTTTCGGTATTTCCAATAATAGTATGAGGATTTTTGTCTTCTTACTGATTAACCATGTTGTTGACGGCTTATCTGGTAACCTTAAAAATGGAGCCAGTTTTTAATTCATTCTTGTAATGCATAATTGATGCTTAACAAGTTCATTGCTCAGGTTTAATAAATTCCAAGTTATACCATGAGCATTATGCAAGAATTTGAAAATACACTTAACATTAGGTTGTTTTTCTGGTAAGAATCATCTGCTTACGGAATGAATTGAAAGCCTGGTAACCCACGGTGCGCAGGTGGGTTGAAACCCTCATTGAATCGTGGTTATTTGAAAAGCAACAAAGAATGAAAAAAGATTTATTACCCATCAGGAAAATGAAGTAACCGGAAAATAGCCGAATCCAACCCTGCTGCGATTCTGTTTCAGCAAGCTGTTAAAGAGGCTGTTGATGCAACATTCAGGAATGTAATGAATCCGTTCGCATTAAAATTATATACCAGGCATTGAATGAGGTTGCCACGAGGCTGGAATACAGGAGTGCTTTCCTGAATATCACTATTAGCAGCTGTAATTAATAATTAAGATTTTAAACTGTACTAAATATTTGGGCTTTGGTTTTTCAGGAATGATTAATTTCGTTGAAAATTAATCAACTTAATACAGAAGTAAATTCTGAGATATTAACCAACCTCAAATTTTTGTAAGATGCAGAAATTCCTTATTATTCCGGTTATTGTAGCTGCTATGCTCACCTTTGGCTGCACCCACAAACAGAAAGCCGACTTATTGCTCCATAATGGAAAAATATACACGGTAGATGCTGATTTTCAGCAGGCTGAAGCAATGGCAATAAAAGAGGGAAAAATATTGGCCGTGGGAAAAGACGATGATATTTTAACTCTCTTTGAGGCAACCGAATCGGTTGATTTAGAAGGGAAATATGTTTATCCTGGTTTCATGGATCCCCATAGTCATTTTACAGGTTATTCTATGAATCTTATGCATGCCAATTTATGGATGTCCAACTCTATGGAAGAGATTGTGGAAAGACTGGATAGGAAAAAGGAAACCATGATGGGAGAGTGGTTGCAGGGCAGAGGCTGGGATCAGAACCTTTTTGAAATCAAGAACATGCCCGACAACAATTTGCTCAATGCTGCCTTTCCTGATACTCCCGTTTATATTGTGCGTGTTGACGGGCACGCCGCCGTAGCCAATGACAAAGCATTGCAACTTGCCGGAATTGATGCCGAAACACAGGTGGAAGGGGGTGAAATTGTACTTCACAACGGCAAACCCACCGGTTTGCTTATAGACAGAGCCATGTCTCTGGTATCATCTGTTATCCCCGAACCTACAGCCAGCGAAAAGGTGGAATTGCTAAAAAGGGGGCAGGATGATATGTTTGCTGTCGGACTCACCTCTGTTTGTGATGCCGGCTTACCCAAAGAAAGTATCTTGTTATTGGATAGCTTACAACAAGCAGGAGAACTTGATATCCGTGTGTATGCGATGGTAAATCCCACAGAGGAAAATTTTGACTATTTTCTGCCAAAGGGACCTTACCAAACCGATAAGCTGACTGTTCGTTCTGTTAAGTTATTTGCCGACGGTGCTTTAGGTTCACGGGGAGCATTGATGAAAAAACCTTACAGCGATGCTCCGGATACAAAAGGTTTGCTGGTAGATGATTTAGAGTTGATGCATCGCTCCTGTGAACTTGCTTTCGAAAATGGTTTTCAGGTCAACACTCATTGTATCGGCGATTCAGCCACAAGTTTGATGCTCAATATGTATGCAGAATATATTGAACCGAAAAACGATTTACGTTGGCGTATAGAACATGCGCAAGTGGTGGATTCTGCTGAATTCGATATGTTTGGCACCTACCAAATCATTCCTTCCATACAGGCCATTCATGCTGTATCCGATATGGCATGGGCAGAAGACAGGGTTGGAGCAGAGCGGATTAAGGGGGCTTATGCATACAGAGATTTACTGGAACAGGTGGGATGGTTGCCTAATGGAAGTGACTTTCCAGTGGAACGAATCAACCCCTTGTACAGTTTTCATGCAGCATTTACACGACAGGATGAAAAAGGACAACCTCAAGAGGGCTGGTATGCTCAGCAAAGACTCTCCCGCGAAGAAGCATTGAAAGGTATGACCTTGTGGGCTGCCAAAGCAAACTTCGAGGAGGATACACGCGGCAGCCTTGAAAAAGGAAAATTGGCTGATTTTGTAGTGATGGATGCCGACCTGATGACAGTAGATGCCAGTGAGATCTATACCCTGCCGGTTCTGGAAACATGGATGGCGGGTGAAAAGGTATACGTTGCACAATAATCATCATTGATGAACCAAATAACGAACTTGCCGATGGGTTAATTCCATCAGCAAAGCTAGAAGTAAGCACATGTATGTTCTATCGGATTCAAAACTTAACTAATTTATTTTCTGATGAAACTTGCGTGAGCAGTGCGCTCTCAAAAGGAAATGAATAAGGTTGTTTATGCAAGTT
>CAZBGI010000042.1:0-2928 GCA_964491395.1 uncultured Bacteroidales bacterium
GAAATCAACAATGATTTCTTTACCATAGAGCGCAGCACTGATGGCAACAGCTGGGAACCTCTCGCATTTGTTAATGGTGCAGGAAATACCAATTATGTGATTGATTATACCTATACCGATAGCAATCCCATCGAAGGGGTATCTTACTACCGCCTGAAGCAAACCGACTTCGACGGACAGTACGAGTATTTTGCTCCCGTTGCGGTTAATTTCTCTTCTATTGTTTCTCATACCGAAATCATCCGGGTAGTACCCCGTGCACAAAATATGGAAATATGGTTCCGGAACCAGGACCCCAGTGCTGTAATGACCGTTGCCGATATGCAGGGACGTATCCTATACAGCCGCATTGCTCCTGTAGCAGATTTTGTACAACAGATTTCTATCAACCTTCCCCGCAATTATTCTGGTGAAGTGGTAATGGTTAACCTGAGAACCAACGATAAAACTGACGAAGTAAAAATAATTGTCCGTTAAACAAGTTGATCTATAGGTAAATCTTGATAATTCTCTGGAAGGGCTGATTTTCAGCCCTTTTTTTTGTTCCTTGAAAAAACGAAAACATAAAATAAGTTAAAAATACTATGGTTTGTACGTAATTACCCCATTCAATAAATAAGGATATAAACCAATTGGTGGGGCCTGGGTTTGTTTGTATTTTTATGGGGGAATTTGTTGGTTTAATCAGACAAAAACCCCTATTTGCAAGTAAAACAAATCCGAATAAACATGAGAAATTCTGTACTTTTCCCTCCTTTTATCCTCTTCTTTGTGATGCTGGTAATGAAAATGGCCACATCTTCAGTTTTTTCTCAGGACTCCAAACCCGGGATTGGTGGGGTTTTCACTTCCGAAGAAAAAGTGATTTGGCTAAGAGCCGAAGATTTATCGTCCGGCTTTAACAATAATGATCCTGTGAACTCGTGGCCGGATTTTAGTGAGAGCGGTAATGATGCCATTCAGGAGAACGCTACCCATCAACCGGTTTTTGTTGCCAACGGTGGCAATGATTTTAATAACCGGCCCGTGGTGCGTTTCAATGGGAATTCTCATTTTATGGAAATTGCCGATACCTTCAATCTGAACAATATGGATGGACTTACCATCCTTTTTGTCATGAAACTTAATGGGACAGGCACACAGGCTTTTCTTACCAAAAGAGCGGATCATGATGACCAAAACCGATTTGGATTTCTCTATCACAAAAACAAATTCCGTTTTGATGTTGAATCCGTTTCGCAGGAATCTGACGTTTCCTTGGATACCTCTTCTTCAGTTATCATTAGTGGAATGTTTAACGGGAATCTGAGCGGTAATCAACAATTTGTATTTCGTAATGGAGCACAGGCAGGTTCCCGAACCAATAATAATACAGCGATCGGCACAAACAGTGAACCCGTTAGATTAGGCAGGTTTAATGATGGTGATAACCGGAATCTTGACGGTGATGTGGCGGAAGTGTTGATGTACCGCACCGGCCTGAACAATGCACAACGGCTTATCGTGGAAAATGTGCTGGCCATTAAATACGGATTAGACATTGGTGCTCATCAGATGTTTGCCCCAGGCGATTTTGATCATGACATTATTGGCGTAGGAACCACCGATGGGTTGCAAAAACATAGCGAAACCACCGGTGGTGGCGGTGGGCTTTACCTCTCAGAATTTGAAAACGGATTCAATGAGGTAAATGAATTTGTATTTGCAGGGCATGATGGCACAGAGCATGGTATTGAAACAAGCGGTTTGGGTAATCTCGAAGAGGTGGATGACCGTTGGAACCGGGTTTGGCGTATAGAACGCCGCACTAACGGGTATGTTGACACAGGAAATACACCTGTCAAAATGACTTTTGATTTTGATGTTGATGATGATCTTGTCCCCAGTTATGATAACGTTTATGTTTTGTTGTATAAGGACACCGAAAGTGCTACAGATTTTACTATGGTTCCTTCTGTTTTTGCCAGTGTAGCTGATAACCAGGCAACCTTTAGTGTTCCCGATGAAGGTTTTAAAACCGGATATTATACCATCGGACGGTATACTGGTGATGCATCCGAATTTATGATCAAAACCTGGACTTCTCAAGGCACGGGTAATTGGAATGATTCCCTGATGTGGAAAGACCAGAACAATGTATCTGGAACGCCCAATATGTCGACAACAAGTGAGTATGATAATATCGTTATAAAAAGCGGACATACCATCACCATCACCGAAGATGACTATATGAATAATGATCTATTCATTGAAGTTGGAGGTCGTCTCAATATCGGTTCAACGCAAGGACATCATTGGAGCACTATACGCGGGCAGGGAAGGATCAGGATTATGGGTGATTATTTTCCCGGTGGTAATGCGACTCAGTTCATCTCTGCAGGAGGAGGCATTACGGAGTACTATGGTTCTTCATTTACCATTGATGAATCCAGGACGTTTAACCATTTGGATATTAATCTTTCCAGTCTGGCATCCTCCATAACCCTAAAAGCTGATCTAAATATCAATGGTAACTTTCACATCGACAAGGGGACTTTTTACATCAATGATACCACTGATACCTCCCGCAGGATTACAGTGAAAGGAAATGTACGTATTGCAGAAACCACCAACAGTGGACAGCATGTTAAACTGGTTACCGGAACTGGTAATGCTCAACACTTTTTTACCATTCGGGGCAATCTCACTGTTAATGCAGAAACCAGGTTTGCCAATCTTACAGAGCCTTCCTACAGTTCGACTCCCGATAATGGGTATGTACAAACCATCTTTAACCATCCCACCCAGGACCAGACCGCTCAGATTAATGCGCGCACTGAATTTTACCGTATTGAAATTAACAAGGGAGTGGATAAAACTTATTCACTTCAGCTTAAAGCCTCCGAACCTGACCTGTTTTATTTATGGGGTAGAACCGACCAAAATCAG
>CAZBGI010000042.1:3028-30377 GCA_964491395.1 uncultured Bacteroidales bacterium
GAGGAATCATCCCACGAGTTGATCTTGCTAAGTTTAACTCGTCAGGACACTACCCCGTTTTTAGACATAAACAATTTTTTACAAGTAGAGCGGGGATTTCTTGATTATCGCTATCTGCCGCTTCGTCTAATGGGTGATGTGGAAAACCATGATGCCATTGGTAATGAATTTGAACCCGGTAGATTGATTTTGGGAGGAAGTGATCAGCAGAATATTTTCATGCCAATTAATAACAATACAGCTTATTTTGGGCGAATGGAAATTAACAATCCTGCAGGAGTTAAATTACATAATAACTATATCCCGGTAATCCATAACCTGATATTAACCGAAGGGGTGTTTGATATCCGGACGTTCAAGGTCACTGTAACAAGAGATATTACAGGTGATTTTGGCGATGATACACATATAGTTTCTACAGGGAATCATTCCGATGGAGGGTTGATTCGCCGTATTGCAAGCGATACTGTCGTTGAGTTTCCTTTGGGTGTCTATATGGGTGCCAATGCAAGGTATGCGCCGTTGACAGCCAATTACGTAAACGTAACCGAGCCGGTATTTGTGCAGGTAAATACCGTAGGACAGGAGTTGCCTACCCTTGCCAATGATGACCCTGATAGGGCATTGCGCATGTACTGGCGCATCAGGCATAGTGATGTAACCAATATTCCTGACGTAAATAGTTATGTTTTTCAACATCCTGATGGAATGGCTCCCGATACGATTCCGGATAATTTTGTGCCTGGTAAAGTAGTCAATTTCGACAGATTTACAGAGCATGAAGATAATTATAATGAGGCTGCCCGTTCGTTGACTTTTGATTCAGGTTTTCCCTTAGAACAAGGCGAATATACCGCTGGTCATATAGATAAATTTGCTGGTGAGGTTGAGGTTTTTTACAGCAGGATAAAAACAGATATAGACAGCCCGGCATCGTGGAATGAAGATTCCACCTGGTCGTTTGACGGGCATAACGGAGATGCTGATACGGGAGGTAAAATTCCCCAACCCGGGGATTTGGTGCAGATTGGCTTCAGCGATCCTGAAGACCCGGAAAGTTATCATGTGGTTGAAATTGATACTACTGTGTTGGTAGGAGGAATCATCTTTCATTCCGATCCTTCAGTAAAATTGCCCGTACTTCGACTTACAGGAAATATAGTAGTAGCACCAGGTAACATTTCAGGAGAAGGTTCTGTAGTTGTTTCTATGGACGGTAATACGCCCTCTCTTTCTGCTGATCTGGGAGATTTTAATGAAGGAGAAAGAAGTGAGTTTGTTTATCAGGCATCTGCTGATAGCTCTTACCTGGTACCTGATAATTACGTTGTTTATCCCAGCCTGATTCTTAAAGGGCCCACTAGTGCGACCTCTTCCTTCCAGTTGCCTGATGCTGATCTGCTGATAAAGAAAGATTTTCGGATAGAGAACAATACCAGTGCTTTGTTGTCAACAGGAACAAACGGTGACCTTACCATTATCGGGAACCTAGTTGCGGGCAATGAGGCTCCGGTTAGCAACGGAGAACTTGTTTTTCGTGCCACAAACAATCCCCGGACTGTACTTGTAGAAAATGATATCCTGTTAACAGGTAATACCAACAGTGGTATTTTTGTTGAAAACGTTACAAGCAATTCTGAACACCGCCTTATTGCAAAAAGAGATATCATTCAAAGCGCAGGGAATTTGGATCTCTTTATCAACGGCAATACTACCAGGGTCATTCTTTCGCTGCAAGGGCAACAGAATAGTTCCTATAGCCGCTCCGGTGGAAATGCACCTGCATTTTATCAGCTGGTCATGAACAAAGGAATCAACCAGAACTACTCATTTGCATTCAATGATAGCTTTACCCTTAATCCCGATGCTTCAGGTGCTTTCAAACCCATTGTTTTGCAGCATGGTATTCTTGAACTGAACGATGCTGGCATAGAGGTGAATCTTAATACAGGAGATGAATCTCCATTTTACATCTCTCCAGGTTCCGGTTTAATTTTATCTGATGCAAAAGCATATGTAGATGGTGCGAAAGGAATCAGCCTTAATGGTTTGCTGAAAATCCGGGAAACAGGAAAATTGATCATGACGGGTAGCAATGCCTATATTGAATACGGAAACGATGGTCAGGCAACCCTTGAGATTCATGATAATGCAGAATTAAGCGTTGGGGGGCAAATCCGCAGACCTGAAAATTTTAATCCTGCAATATTAAGTTACAGGCAAACAGGTGGAAAAGTATGGGTCGGAACAGATGCGGCTCCTACTATCAACAGAGGCGTATTTGAAGTAACGGAAAACGGCTCTTTCCGTATGACAGGAGGAGAACTATTCATCGTTCGGGGGCATAATGAATCCGAAGCCGAAGCCTCTTTTTTGCTTGACCCTGCGGATTTTCTGCTGGATGAGGATGCAACCATTTATTTCGGGCATTCTTCCACTCCCGGCAACAATACTTTGAGCATCAAGTCTACACGGCCATTGCCAAATGTAATAATCAGTGGTGGTAACGGTTTCACAGCACAATTGCGTTCCGAACCCCTAACCATCAATGGCGAGTTGCATATTCTTTCCGGTAAAACTTTTGATACGAACCAATTGGATCTATTCCTGAAGGGTGATTTTATCAATGAAGGAACCTTTTCAGGATCCGGCTCGACGGTTACATTCAATGGAGTATCTCAGGTTAAATCCGGAAACACCTCTTTCCATAACCTGGTGATGAATGTAGATAATAATTTAAGTTTGGGTGAAGGAGAAGATAAGTCTTTTACTCAACTTATCGTGAATGGAGATCTTGAACTGTTATCGGGTACTCTTATCGACAGTGGGTTTGAAATCGATTTGAAAGGCAACCTGGTCAACCATGCCTCTCATTTCAGCAATGAAACCACCGGCGGAATAAAATTTTCCGGTTCTGCACAACAGCATATTTCCGGTAACGGAAGTGTAGGGCGACTTGAGATTAACAATGGCAGCGGCGTAAGGCTCAATAACTCGTTGGCTATAGAAAATGAACTTGTTTTTACTAATGGCATCCTTGATATACAGGGGCAGAGACTTTCCCTGGGAGCAGGAAGTTCCATCACGAGTCCCAATGGGTTCTCCCCTGATAAAATGATCAAAACATCAGGAACGATTGCAGCTGCAGGGGTGAGAATCTTTATCAGTGGTACTGGCGATTTCCTGGTACCTTTTGGTGTAACCGGAAAATATACTCCGGTAGTAATTAATGCCACCCAGAATCCTGCTACACCTTATCTGGATATTGTACCTCTGAACGAAATGCATGTTGCTATTCCGCCAGATGATCCAAATAATCTTCAGTATAATTGGGTGGTAGAATCCAACGGTTTGTCCACCTTTAAAGGGGAGTTGCGTTTTTATTATGTTCAGGGCGATGTAGAAGGAGCAGAGGAAGATTATTATCCGGCATGGCTTTCCGGCGAATACTGGACCCCGCTTACGGAGGGAAAAGTTTTTGAAGATGATAATTATTTTATTTACGACTTTCCTGATCCTGTAGATGATATTACAGGAGATTATACAGCTGGTTCTGAAATCCCTGACAGAGTATTAAGATTTCGTACCACGGGTTTAAGCAATGACTGGACAGATCTCATTGCATGGGAGAATGTTCCCGGGAATGACGAATCCGAGGAACCCGTTCCTTCCGGAGGGCCCAGAGGAAATATTATTGAAATTATGGAAGGGCACACCATCATTGTTCCGGAAGATGAGCGAATTGCCTATCGCTCCTTTATTGACGGAACCCTTGAACTCGGTGCTACCCAAGGTCACTACCTGGGTGTAGTAGATGGTACAGGTGCCGTAAAACTGGAAACTGCTTCTGTTCCTGTGGGTCGCTACGATAACTTTGCCGCTTCAGGGAAAGGAACCTTTGAATATACAGGAAATAATAGTTTTACAGTTGATCCCACATACTTGCCACAGGATGGACATATAAATAAGTTGATCTTTTCCGGTACCGGCCATTATAATTGGCCGGCAATGGAGCTTTTCTTATTCAATAATCTGGAAATAAGAGAACAGGCTATCTTTGATAACGAGGATGAAGTGACCATCACTATCCAGGGTGATCTAATCCTTGAAAATGACGCAAGCTTCATACAAGGATTTGATGACAACGCAAGATTGATCTTTGCCGGAACAGCTGAACAAAAGATTGTGGGGAACTTTACCGATGGTAACCGGTTGAATGTACTAAGATTAGACAATCCCCAGGGTCTTACAATCGAGGGTTCCACTCAGATTGCAACTAAGCTTGAGTTGATCAAAGGAAATGTAAGAACCTCAGGCGACAATGTATTGCGCTTGCTTAATACAGCCCAAATTACAGGTTCTTCTTTAGAGCGTTACATTGAAGGCCCCCTGCAAAAAGAAGGGGTCGGTGAATTTATCTTTCCGGTTGGTAACGACGGTCGCAGAGGACGTATCGCTTTTGTGCCAAATACTTCATTACCTGTCGGTACCATACTCGAGGCCCAATACTTCCCCACCACTACACCTGATTACGAGCAGGTGGAGGTTCCTCTGGAAAGGGTCAGTTCCCTTGAATACTGGCAGTTGGAATCCGTGGTGAACAAAAACACTCCCAACGGGAAAGTTCATTTGTATTATGAAGACATTGCTTTTAGCCATATTACTGATCCGGGAAGTTTACTGATAGGAAGGTATACTTCCGAAAATAAATGGAGAGATCAGGGACAGAGTTTTTACCATACATTCGATGATAATTCCGGTTACATCGCATCAGGTAATATTGACGGTACAGGTCTGTTTACCTTCGCCAGCGATAACTCCAATTTCTCCAACAACCCACTCCCCGTCGAGCTCCTTTCCTTTACCGCTACCGTAAAAGGATCCGAGGTGCTCGTGGAGTGGGCCACTGCTTCTGAAACCAACAATAATTTCTTTACGGTGGAACGGAGCAGGGACGGATACCACTTTGAAACCCTCGGCTATGTGAATGGAGCGGGTACGGTGAACGAAATACGCCATTACGAGCTTTACGATAGTGAACCTTTTACCGGCATTTCCTATTACCGGTTGAAGCAGACGGATTTTGACGGTTCTTCTGAGTACGTGGGACTGGTGGCCGTGCAGATTCGCAAAGATGTGGCGTCGTTGATGCAGGTGTATCCCAACCCGGTAAGAAACGGAGAAGTGAATGTGCGCATCTCCAATATGCAACCTGACGAAACGGTAACCATCCATATCATGGACCTGCAGGGGCGGTTGTTGCTGGGTGAACAAGTATATGCCGACAATACAGGCACTGTATTGCACAGAATGAATCAACTTTCGGGTTTCCCTGCCGGGCTTTATTTTGTGGTGGTGCAAAGCCGGATCTCAAGAATTACCGAGAGGATTATTATTCAATGATTTTACCTGCGGTAAGCTTTTGAAAGAGGTTGTCTTATTTTTTTAGTTCTACTGCACTATTATTGGAAAGAATTACAAGTTGCATTGATTCAATTGGTATAGACAGAAGACGGGAGACAGAAGACCGAAGTGGATTCTCTTCCGTCTTCGGTCTTCTGTCTCCGGACGATCTGCATCTAATTTATTATCAAAATATAGTCTTATCCACTAAAATAGTAGCAGTACCATTTTTTTAAGACAGCCTCTTCCTACACTCTTTCCGGATAATCTCTGAAAGGAATTTTCAGTTGCTTGCCCACCCGGTTTCCTGTGAATTCCAGTTGCGAAAAAGTAACGCCGAGCAGCCTGATGGGTTTGTCTTTTTCCCTGTGTTCGTGGAGCATTTCGCAGGAGATTTGTTCCATTTCCTCCTTTTGGGTGATGGCCTCTGTGAAGGTTCTGCTGCGGGTAATCTGGACAAAGTCGTGATATTTTATTTTCACCGTGAGCGTCAACCCCCACACCCCGGCTCTTACCAACCTTTCATACAGCGTTTGGCAAATATCTCTGATGGCTTCATTAAGCTCTTCGGGTTTGACAAGGTCAGTGGAATAAGTATTCTCGGCTCCTACTGATTTGCGTTCGCGGTCGGGCTCCACGCTCCGTTTATCGTTACCGTGGGCAATGTCGTAAAAGAAAAGGCCGTTTTTTCCGAAGTGTTTGACGATGAAAGCTATTTCCGCCTTCTTCAGGTCGTACCCATTATGAATGCCCAGGTTTTTAAACTTTTGAGCAGTAACCTTACCTACGCCATGAAAGCGTTCGATGGGTAGTTTTTCGATGAATTTCGCTGCATCTTTTGGTTGGATGACAAAGTAGCCATTGGGCTTGTTGACATCAGAGGCAATTTTGGCCAGAAATTTATTGTACGAGATTCCGGCTGAAGCACGCAATCCGGTTTCTTTGTAAATTCTTTCCCTGATTTCATGGGCGATGAGGGTCGCAGAGTTTTTTCCTTTCAGGGGATGGGTAACATCCAGGTACGCTTCGTCAAGCGAAAGAGGTTCTACCAGGGGGGTATATTCCAGGAAAATATTTCTGATTTGTCGCGATATGGCTCTGTAATTATCAAAGTGGGTTTTTACAAATATTATATCCGGACACAGTTTTCGGGCTTGTTTGCCTGACATGGCCGAATGCACGCCAAACTTACGTGCTTCGTAACTGGCTGCTGCCACAACTCCCCGTTCACCGCCACCTCCCACGGCAATGGGTTTTCCACGATAGGCCGGATTGTCGCGTTGTTCTACAGAGGCGTAGAAAGCATCCATGTCGATATGTATGATTTTCCGGCAGTCCATGTTGAATAATCAGCTATTCGGATATTTTTCGTTGAATCATGTAAAATGCAATCACATTTCACCGGGAAAAAGTTGGCGCAAAACTACTAAAACGATCTTACAAAAAAACCAGAAAAGAAAAGTTCGGTTGTAAGGTAGTACTTTGCTTATTTGCACAAAAAAAGCCGGCACAAACATGCCGGCTTTCCTAAAAATCACCTTTCAATAAAACTACTTCACCAATTCACTATAGCGTCTTTCTACTTCAGCCCAGTTAATAACATTCCAGAAACTGTTGATATAATCAGGTCTGCGGTTCTGATACTTGAGATAGTAGGCATGTTCCCAAACATCGAGACCCAGGATAGGTACACCCTTCACTTCAGCAACATCCATCAGCGGATTGTCCTGATTAGGCGTGCTGGTCACCTGAAGTTTTCCGTTGGCATCTACCACCAACCATGCCCAACCGCTTCCAAAGCGGGTAGCAGCAGCGGTGTTGAATTTCTCCTGAAACTTGTCAAAAGATTCAAATTGTGCATTAATTTCTTCCAGTAATTTGCCCCCGGGTTGGCCGCCACCATCAGGGGAGAGAAGTTGCCAGAACAACGAGTGATTCCAGTGACCCCCGCCGTTGTTTCTTACTGCTGTGGGATGTTGGCTCATATTCTGGAAAATGTCTTCCAGGTCCCTGCCGGCCAGTTCTGTATCTTTTATAGCATCATTCAATTTGTTTACATAGGCCTGATGATGCTTGCCATGATGAATTTCCATGGTGCGTGCATCAATGTGAGGCTCAAGTGCGTCAAAAGCATAGGGTAATGGATCTAAAGTGTGCATTCCGTCTTTCATAGTTAAGTTTATTTGTTGTTCAACATTCATTACTTGTGATTCATTCTTTTCTGTCATTTCTGTACTTTCTGTACTTTCTTCTGTTTCCTCATTTCTTTCTGTGGTTTGCTGGCAGGAGGCAAAAAAGAACAAAGCCAGTATAACCACACTGAATCTCATAATGCTTTTTTTTGTTATCATGATCCATAAGTTTAAGTGTGAAAAATAGGTTTCAGATTATCTTAATTTAGTCTTTGTCTAAATAACAAGATGCCTTTGGTTTTGTTTAATGTTTGGCTGTTTTTTTAGTTCCCGATAAAAATCTCCGGCATATCTATTCCTCATTTACAGTTTCAGATGGAGGATCGGTAACGCTCAGGTAAGGGGCTATTTTATCGAAAAGACTGTCATCAATCAGTTGCGATTTTTTTATCTCTTCCACCGAGCTGTAGAGCCCATGTCGTTCGCGCATTTTTAAAATAGAGTTTACCTGATTGCGATCCAGATAAGGATGCCTTACAAGGGTAACAAAATCAGCAGTGTTGATGTTAATGGTTTTTAGTTGTATGCTGTCCAGCTTTATGTGAGGTGCAATTTGCTCATAACGAACTGTATCCATGCCATATACTTCCAGCAACTGATTCAGGGAGTAATATCCTCCAAGCAAATCCCTGTAAGAAGTTATTCTGCGGCTGAAAACCGGACCTATACCCCGGATTTTCTGCCATTGGGTAGTGTCGGCCTTATTGATTTCAATGAGGATAGAAGCCGGAGATGAAGCATCTGTTTTCTTTTCAGCCAATTCTTCTTTTGTTCTTGATTCTTCGAGAGTTTTGCGTTCAAAGTATTCCGTTCTTGAGGGAAGTTCGATGAATCCTTCCAATTGTGCATACAATGACTCATTGATGCTGTAGATTCGTTTAACATCCTCCTTAAACCGAAATTGACCTCCGGCGTTTCTGTAATTAATTATATTGGAAGCAACTCTTTCGGATAGCCCCATTTCCAAAAATTCTTCCTGGTTGAGTGTATTCGGGTCGAAGGGGAAAGGAGTAAGTTGTGCCCGGGTGTGGGAGGCGGAAAGTTTTTCAAGAGCTCTGGCAGCTTCCATTTGTTCTTGGGCCATGTGATAATCCGCCAGCATTTCTTCGTACTGCCTTACTTTTGTATCAAATTCACTATAATCATAGGTTTTTTCTGGTACCAGTTTATGATAAACAAATGGAAACAAAATGACGGCTACAATCAGCAGAATTAAAACTGTGATTCCACTTCTTTCCGTTTTTGAGAAATAAAAATAATCTTTCCAGCCCATGCCAAATTAGTTATTGAAAGATCGAATGTTGGGAGGATGTTGTTGATTAGTCGGAAATGTTCAATATATTGATTAGAAAGCCTTAAGTTACTATAAAAAGATAAATTGTGCAAGTTTTTATTTCAGTCAGATGGGCGTTCTGGGAAGAAAAAAAAATCGGATAGGAGTTCAAGAAGAACTGGCTGACTAAACTTTTTACGGGTTTGGAATCTTTTTTGTATGAGATGAACCGGGCCATGACCAGAATCTGAACACCAACGGGATGATTATAATTCGCACCGAAATATAGGAACTGTGCAACAATTTAGCTGGCGAGCTCTATCTGACCTATTTAATTAAATTGTAATCAGATGACAACTGAAATCTAATATTGTAAAAAAAACAATCATGTCTGAATCCGGAACCGGTTTTTTATGGCTGCTACTTTTTTTCACTGGAATTGTTTTTCCTTTCAGTGCATTCTCCGGTATTGCTTTCCAGGATAGCAAAAGGGTTGACTCTCTTGAACATGTGGTTGATGCGGGAGATTTCTTTTCTCATCAGAAGAACTATGTTCCGGGAAAACCGCTTAACAAGATGACCAAAACAGTATACCTGACCTTCAATATATGGCTGCGCGATGATGGTACCGGAATATTTACGGATGAGGAATATGTTGATGCAAAATTGTATGAACTGGTAGAACGATTGAACCGGATGTTTTCTCATAATCCGCCGCCCTCATCACCTGTAGAGGGAGTTGAATATCTGCGCAACAGCAATATTCAGTTTCAACTAATGGGTGTTGATTACTACAGAAATTCCGAATTGTATGAAGTTAACTGTGGAGCCGGTTCGGAGCTTAATCATTATGTTTTCGACCAACATCCTCACAAAAGGCAATTTCTGAATATTCACCTTACATCGGGTTATTGTGCCGGAGCCACTGGTTATGCGAACTACCCTTCAGGGCGGAACATGGATAAAGACTCTTACGTGGTTAGTTTGTTGCGACAGGATGCCGATCAATACAAGTATGGATACTGGGCCTTTATGCTTCATATAGCCCATGAACTGGGACATTCTTTTGCCTTGCGCCATCCCTATGGTTCAGAATATTGCCGGTTTTCTCATCCCGATTTTCTCTTTGACCTGTTTGGGTTTGAAAAGCAGGATTGGTGCAAGAAAACCAGGTCTGATTGTGATATTTGTTTTCACCAGGGGAAATGGGATTGTGACATCAATGATCCTCAAACTACCTGTACCAATAATATCATGGGGGGGAATAGAGATTCGGGAAGCATAACTCCGCTTCAGATGGGCCGTATGAATCGCTCCCTCGCTATGACGAGCCTGCGAAAATACGCATGGGGTTACTCAAAGCAACCTTATAAGGTAAAATCGAGCCAGAAATGGAGCTTTAACAAAAAATTTTACCAGGACATACAAATTACATCAGGAACGACTCTCCATCTTACAGGAACCCTGGAGATGGTGCCTCAGGCACGGATTATCCTGGAGCCTGGTGCAAAACTTGTTGTAGATGGCGGACTGATTACCAATGCAATGTATAGTGAACATTATTGGCAGGGAGTGATTATTGAACCTGTTCCATCGCGGGGAATTGCCTTCTGGCGTAAAAAGAAAAAGACAGGAGAGGTGATCATCATAAACAATGGCAATATTATCAACGCACTGCCATAATAATAAAGAAGTATAGCAGCGTTTGCGATTCCCGAATACTTTGATATCCGTGCAATTCTACACGATTACCTATCAGAAAACCTCTATCCAATAGCCATCTTCGATGTTCAATGCCGGTATGCATTAGTAATTTAATGTATTGCTGGTTTTTCATTGCGACGGTAAAAATAAAAACCTTGTATCCCCTTTCCTGTTTCTAAGAGTATTTTTCTTATTTTTGAGCCTTTCAAAAAAAACCAAGTAGAATACATACTTTTAAACACACACCGTGATTATGGATACCAACAATCAAGGAAAAAGAGATGGATTTTCCAGTAAGTTTGGAATAGTAGCTGCCGCAGCAGGTTCTGCAATTGGTCTGGGCAACATATGGAGGTTTCCGTATGTTGTGGGGGAAAGCGGAGGAGGCGCTTTCCTCCTGGTGTATCTGGGATTTGTCCTTGTGTTGGGTATTCCGGTCATGTTATCTGAGTTTGTCATCGGGCGAAAAAGCAAAAGCAATGCATATGGTGCTTTTAAAAAATCAGCACCGCGAACCGCCTGGCCTGTAGTGGGTATAATGGGGATTGTGGCGGCTTTTGTTATTTTAGCCTTTTACAGTACCATCGCAGGCTGGACCCTGCATTATGTGTATCTTTCACTTATCAATGCCTTCCATGGCAAAGGAACCACCGAACTTACCTATATCTTTGAGCAGTTTCAGGTTTCAGGGGTCTTACCGCTTATATGGCAATTAGTTTTTATTGTTCTTACGGCAGTTATAATTCTAGCAGGAGTGAAACATGGCATTGAAAAATATTCAAAAATTTTGATGCCTTTTTTGTTGCTTCTGCTCATCGCACTGTCTATCCGTTCCCTCACCCTTCCTAATTCATTTGAGGGGGTAAGTTTTCTTTTTAAACCTGATTTCAGCAAAATAGATGCCGGGGTAATACTCAATGCCCTGGGACAGGCCTTTTTCTCTCTGAGCATCGGGATGGGGGCACTGATTACTTATTCATCCTATTTTCCCAAAGAGACCAATCTTTCGGGTACTGCATTTGAAGTAAGTATAGCTGATGTTGTTATTGCCGTGCTTGCGGGTATTGCCATTTTTCCTGCCATGTTTTCCCTGGGGATGCAGCCTGAAGAAGGAGGCCCCGGCCTGATATTTATGGTACTTCCCAGCGTGTTTCAGCAAATACCCGGTGGGTACTTTGTTTCCCTGGCCTTTTTTATTTTGCTAGCCATAGCAGCCCTTACCTCTTCCATCTCTATCATGGAAGTGGTGGTTGCCTTTCTGGTGGAAGAATTCCGGATTAAAAGACGGCAGGGTACAATTATTACTGCGGTTGCAGCAGCTTTTACCGGAGTTTTTTGTACCCTGTCGTGGAGTACTTTTGAGGGAGTAACCATCGCCGGACGAAACATCTTTGACACCCTGGATTTTACAGCTTCTAACATTTTATTGCCTTTGGGCGGATTGCTTATTGTTTTGTTTGTTGGCTGGTATATGAAATCAGTAGAAGTGAAAGAGGAGTTATCCAATAAGGGGGCACTTAAGATCAAGCTGTTCAGTGCTTTTTTGTTTATAGTGCGATTTATTGCTCCTATTGCCATTGCCATCATTTTTCTCCACGGAATAGGAATTATAAAATAATATAGACCAATGTTTCGGCATAATAAATAACCGTTCTCAATGACGAGACCACATAACATGTAACCTTGTAGAATATTATAGTATGGAAAAACTTCATGATTTTTTATTATTACTGGACAGTTATATTGGAGGGGGACCCTGGTTTGTATATCTGTTGCTGTTTACAGGATTATTTTTCACGTTGTACCTGGGATTTCCGCAGATTCGGTATTTCGGACACTCGCTGAAGGTGGTATCCGGAAAGTACGATATGAAGCATGACATAGGAGATACTTCTCATTTCCAGGCATTAACAACAGCCCTGTCAGGTACAGTGGGTACCGGAAACATTGCCGGTGTTGCACTGGCCATCCATCTGGGCGGTCCTGCAGCGCTGTTCTGGATGCTGGTAACCGGTATGCTGGGGATGACCACCAAATTTGTTGAGGTGACCATTTCTCATAAATATCGTGAACTGGACAGTGAGGGCAGAATAGCCGGCGGACCCATGTATTACATGAAGAAAAGGTTGAATATTACCCTTCCCAACAAAAAAGTTATCCATACCGGTAAATGGCTGGGGGGATTTTTTGCTGCTGCCGCTATTCTTTCTTCTTTTGGTACGGGAAATATGCCTCAAATCAATAGCATTGCAGGGGCCATGCATGCCACTTTTGGCATCTCACCTGTTCTTATGGGAGCCATTTTGGCGGTAGTGCTTGCATTTGTCATTTTAGGAGGCATTAAAAGAATTGCACAGGTTACATCCCGTTTGGTTCCTGCCATGGCATTGATCTATGTTTTGGGCGCTTTTGCCGTCTTATTTTACAATTATGATAATATCATACCTTCTATTGTTTCCATTTTCGCTGATATTTTTTCAGGATCAGCGGCAACAGGTGGTTTTCTGGGTGCTTCTGTGGTATATGCCTTTAACAGGGGAGTAAACAGGGGGTTGTTTTCCAATGAGGCAGGGCAGGGCTCTGCACCTATTGCCCATGCCGCTGCCAGAGCACATGAGCCTGTATCAGAAGGCATTGTTGCATTGCTCGAACCTTTTATCGATACCATTCTTATCTGCACCCTTACCGGATTGGTTCTTTTGTCTTCCGGCGTTTGGAATGATAAGATTCAGAATGATTTTCAGCGGGCTGACCAGGTAATCCTGGCAGAGCATTATGATCAGGAGAACCCTGAAGACGTAAATAAACTGTTTCAGTTCTTCGATGGCAGGATGGAACTTCCCCTCTTTACAGGCGACCTGGAAATTGTAGATGGAAAAATCAATGAGAAAGTCAACAAAGAAATTACGATCCTGCATGCACGTTCTATTGCTGAAGATGTGTTGGTTACCCAACAAGGTGTGCCATATTCGGGCACATTGAGAATTTCGGAAGGAAGAACAAGCGATGCCGATGTTTCTGTGAGTTTCTCGGGCAAATCATTGATTCATAGTGCTCCGATGACGGCAGAGGCCTATACCCGAAGTTTCCTTGGTGGCTTTGGCCAGTATATTGTAGCCATTGGTTTGTTGCTTTTTGCCTTTTCTACCGCTATTTCATGGTCGTATTATGGTGACCGCTCAGTAACCTATCTCTTCGGAACAAAATATGTGTTGCATTACCGGATTGCTTATGTGCTGGCGTTTTTCCTGGCAGCCTTCACCGATACCACGATTATCTGGACGCTTTCTTACATCACGATTGCCCTGATGACGGTTCCCAACCTGATTGGTATTCTTTTGCTGCGCAAAGAGATCAAGGCCTCTATTGCCGAATATTGGGTTGATTTCAGAAAAGATAAAGAAAGAAGAAATACGCCTTGATGCCCCAGATTCTGTCTGATTGCAATTAGAATCAGTTTAATTTACAACGTTTTTATAATCCTGGCAGCTGAGCAAATGTAAATTTGCTTTAGCTTTGCCGGGATTATTGTTGGAAATTTTCCGGGTTAAATATCGGAAAACAATAATCAAGGCCTGATAGTTGTTATACATCCGTGAAATGATGTAATTAATCACATGCAAGAATGTACAAAATCAACACCTGTTTTATACTGCTTTTTTTTATAATCCTGCCTGTTATAGCGTTTGCACAGGAAAAGGAGGAAACCACGCGCGTGGAATTGATCCGTGCCACAGATATTCGCTACGATAAAGAGGTGGCTGCCGATGCACGAAGATTGATTGGGGATGTCAGGTTCAAACAGGAGGAAGCTACCATGCGGTGCGATAGTGCATGGCAGTTTACCGATGATAACCGGTTTAATGCTTATGGTAACGTCTTTATCCATGTAAACGATAGTATCGAAATATATGGCGATAAGCTTTATTATAATGGGAATACACGCATGGCAGAACTTCATGGAAACGTAAGATTGCTGGATAACCAAATGACACTTACTACTGAGCATTTGTTTTATGATCTGGAGTCTAATACGGCCAATTATCTTGAAGGGGGTAAAATTGTGGACCTGGAAAATACCCTTACCAGTATCTGGGGATTTTATTTTGCCGATGAAAAGAATTTCTTTTTCAAAGACAGTGTAAAACTTGTCAATCCGGATTATGTGATGGACTCCGACACTTTACGCTATAATACTCTGACCGAAATAACCTGGTTTTTCGGGCCTACTACCATTGTAAGTGATGAAAATACCATCTTCTGTAAAAACGGATGGTACGATACGCAGAATGATTTGGCACGGTTTAGCAAGGACGCTTATTTTACCAATGAGGAACAATTTCTATCCGGTGATAGTCTTTTTTATGACAGGAACGAAGGATTCGGGAGAGCCACCGGCAATGTTCTTCTCAAGGATTCCGTCCAGAATACTTTCGTCACCGGGCAATTGGCCGAGCATTTTGAGAATGAGCACTTGTCTGAAGTCACCGTGGAAGCTGTATTAACGGTTGTTGCACAGAATGATTCCCTGTTTATGCATGCCGATACCTTGCGGTCTGTTAACGATGAAGAGAATGATGTCCGGTTGTTGCAGGCATGGAACAAAGCCAAATTTTACAGAACAGATTTACAGGGTCTGGCAGATTCTATCGTGTATAACTTTTCTGATTCCACGATTTATCTCTATCGAAATCCTGTGATTTGGTCAAATAATCACCAGCTAACAGCAGAAAGGATCGAGGTGAAAACTGCTGATGACAACCAGGTAGAGTCTATACATCTTTTTAATGCCGCTTTTATTGCCTCTAAGGAAGATGCAGAAGCATTCAATCAAATCAAAGGAAGGAAGATTGTTGGATATTTTGATGAAAACGAATTGGTGCGAATTGATGTTTTTGGAAATGGGGAAGCACTTTATTATGCAAAAGATGAGGATGAAGAACTTCTGGGAATCAATAAATCTCTTTCAACTGATATCACGATTTTGCTTGAAGAAAACCAGATTAGTGAGATCATTCTTTTCACCAATTCCGATTCGAATTTGTTTCCTCCCGAGCAGATTCCTGCAGAGGAACGTTTTCTGCAACATTTCAAATGGATTACAGATACAAGACCTTCCTCAAAAGCGGATATCTTTATATGGCTGTAGCAACAGATGAGCTTATGTATAGTCCAGTGCAAAGCATGCTACTCAAAAGGGTAAACAATTTTTGGGGTACGGCTGTTTCCCTGTGCTTGTTGATGACCGATAAAAGAAGACAAGGAATAATACAGAAAACTAGATAGGTTTATGGTAGATTTTAAAAGGTTTGTGCTTGACAATGGTCTGAGAGTTCTCATTCATCATGATGCAACAACACCCCTTGTGGCGCTGAACATTGTTTACCATGTGGGCGCACGTGATGAACATCCTGAGCAAACCGGATTTGCTCATCTTTTCGAACATCTTATGTTTGAAGGTTCTGCGAATATTGCGGAATACGATAATGAACTCCAGCTGGCGGGCGGAGAAAACAATGCCTTTACCAATAATGATATAACCAATTATTACTTAACCATTCCAAAGCATAACCTGGAAACAGCTTTATGGCTGGAGTCAGATAGAATGCTTGAACTGGCTTTTTCGGAAGAGAAACTGCGTGTGCAGAAAAATGTGGTATCTGAAGAGTTCCGTCAATCCTTCCTTAACCAACCTTATGGTGATGTATGGATGATACTCAGACCTTTGATTTATAAAATACATCCCTATCAGTGGACTACCATTGGGAAAAGTATAGACCATGTTCAGAATGCCACCCTTGATCAGGTGAAAGCGTTTTTTTACAAGTATTACAGGCCCAACAATGCCGTGCTGGTGCTTTCAGGCGATTTACAACCCGAAGAAACCATGGACATGGTGAAAAAGTGGTTTGGAGATATTCCTCCTGCACCCGATTTTAAAAGAAACCTGCCACAGGAACCCCCACAAACTTCCGCAAGAAAACGGGAAGTGGTGAGAGATGTTCCTCACGACGAAATATACATGGCATTCCACACGGGCACAAGAATGGATGATAATTTCTATCCTTCCGATATGATTACTGATATACTTGCCGGGGGTAGATCTTCCCGTTTGAGAGAGAACCTGGTTAAGAAACGAAAAATCTTCAGTGAAGCCAACGCCTGGATAACCGGTAGTTTCGATTTAGGATTTCTTGCTATATCCGGAAAACTTTTGCCCGGTCAGACCATGGATACTGCCAGAGAGAGTATTTGGGAGGAACTTAATAACCTGAAAAATCATCCGGTAGAAGCGTATGAACTGCAAAAAGTGAAAAACAAACTGGAAGCTGCCAATACTTTTGCAGAAATGGGAATCCTTTCCCGATCCATGAATCTGGCTTATTATGAATTACTGGGCGATGCAGATTTGCTCAACCGGCAAACTGAAAAGTATCTGGCCATTACTCCTGACGAGGTGATGCATCATGCCAGGGAAATATTCAAACCCGAAAGGGTTTCTGAACTCAATTATCTGGCAAAAAACAAATAAAGAAAACAGAGAATGCTTTATGCAAAAGGATAACATGAGAAGCCTTGCACCCCCTATAAATCTTATTGATAAGATAAATATCATTAAACCTGAAGCCAGGGTTTTGAAGAATGGAGTTCCTGTATGGTTGATGAACGGAGGAAACCAGGATATTATTAAGTTTGAATTGCTGTTTAACGTGGGGAGTTCTCATCAGGATAAACCGCTGCAGGCATACGCCACGGCCAACTTACTTAAAAGCGGCACCCGGGAACGGTCTTCTGCCGAAATCAACAAATTGTGGGATTTTTATGGTGTCAGTTTGCAAATAGAACCGCAGAAAGATCTCATTTCTGTGGGTTTTTTCTGCTTAACCAAACACTTTGAACCGGTTCTGGATTTACTGCTTGAGATTGTTACCAAGGCAACTTTCCCGGAGAATGAGCTTGAAATCTTGCTCAATAACAGGAAGCAAAAGCACAGGGTTAATCTTCAAACCGTGCAACATTTAGCCAGGGTACATTTTGCTGAGATGGTTTTCGGGAAAAATCATCCTTATGGAAAAATACTCAAACTTGAAGATTTTGACAAACTTGAAAGAGATGATCTTGTAGCCTTTCATCATCGGTATTTACAGCCTTCCAATTGTATGTGTTTTGTTTCCGGTCGCTTTCCTTCTGATACCGTAGAGCTGATCAACAAAAAGTTTCAAAAGCACGAGTGGCCTGTCTCAACCCACAAAAAACAGGATTTGGATTTTCCCGTTGAACCCGGCCTGAAAAAGCAGCATATGATCATGGAAAACCAACTGCAAGCTTCATTGAGAATCGGGCAAATAACCATCAACCGGCACCATCCTGACTATCATCTGGCCTCCATTACCAATACCTTGCTGGGTGGATACTTTGGTTCCCGGCTTATGCGCAATATAAGGCAGGAAAAAGGCTATACCTACGGAATCAATTCGGCTCTCGTAGCTATGCTTAAAGCCACCTACTTTTTTATTACTACCCAGGTGGGCAAAGAGGTAAAAGACGATGCACTTCATGAGATTTATCACGAGTTGAGGCAACTGCGATCAGCAAAAGTGCATGACAATGAACTCGCCATGTTGAGAAATTATGTCTCTGCCGGCTTCCTCCGGTCTTTCGACGGGCCCTTTATGCAGATGGAAAGGTTCAGGGAAATGCATCTTTTTGATCTTACCTATGATCATTACGAAGAATTCTTACCTCTTTTAAGCCGGGTAACTTCCTGGGATATTCAGGAAACTGCAGAAAAATATTTTCATGAAGAAAACATGACAGAACTTGTGGTGGGATAAAATATTTTTGCCGCAATTTTGTTATATACCTGTATGCTTGATTCTAAATAGACTTGATTGTGTGTTCAATCCCAAATCACTTATCTTCACTAACGGGTTGTATTTACCATAAAATAACCCTTACAGGCCTTTGGGCGTTGATCCTTACTGGCTTTTTCCCGGCTTCAGTCATAGCCCAGGAATCTACCATAACCATCGACTCTGTTAGTGTGTGGGATGAGAACAGCATCATCATCGGGTGGACGCTGGAAACGGAATACGAAGAAGGCTATATTGAAATCCACGGAAGAACTTCCGGCGCACATAATGTAATCGCTACGGTTCCTTTAGATCAGTCTTTTTACATAGATGAAGGGGTCGATACCCAATTAAGCGGATATTCCTACTACGTAGTGGCATGGCAAACCAATGGGGACATTATTGTAGCAGGAGATGAAGCTCATCAGAATGTTTATCTTAAAACCCTGACCCCTGATATTTGCGGGAAACATGTTTATTTGCAGTGGGATCGCTACGGTGTTGAAACGACAGCCGGGAACCCTGAACCATTGCCTTCGCCCTTTGAGAATTACCGGGTAAACCTTTCATACAATGAGGGTGAATTTCTTCCTGTTTTCGAAACCGACGGGCAACAAAACCTGGCCGTCATTTCTGCAGAGGAACCTGGATCGTACTGCTTCAAAATACAAGCCTTAATCCCGGGCACAGAAATAACTGCCAGTTCCAACGTTCTTTGTTCAGAAATTAGTTTTTTACCCCAGCCTCAGTTTTTTCTCGTAAGAAAAGCTACAGTGGAAGAAGGGACTGACAACGTTGAGCTTCTGTTTCATGCCGATAATACAGTGCCCGATCCTGCTTATGTTATCCAAAGACAGGATCAGGATACCGGCAATTTTCTCCCCTTGGATACACTCGAAACCAGTATGCAAACCATTGCCTGGACTGATCTCTCTGCCAGTGCATCATCGCAGAAGGAAATATATAAAATAGAAGTTCTTGACAGCTGTCGTACAAGGGTATGGCAGTCAGGTGAAGTAGCTACTGTTTATCTTCAGGCTGAGCCCATTACTCCGACAATCAACGAATTGCAATGGAATGCTTACCCCGGATGGGAACAAGGTGTTGATGAATACCTTGTTCAGCGACGGATAGGAGAATCTTCTGATTTTGAAACCCTTGCTGTGTTGGACCCGGGAAGTGGAATGTACAACGATGATATTAGTTTTATTGAGCAGGAATCATTCAGTGAGGATATTGCTTACCGACTGAAGGCCACTGAAGCAGCAGGTAATCCATTTGGGTTCACTGATACAGTATCTTCTAACACTGCACGCATCATAAGAGAAGTAGAAGTGTTTATTCCCAATGCCTTCAATCCTTCCAGTCAAATACCCGAAAATCGTGTTTTCAAGCCGATGTTTGCAACCTTCAGCCCCTCAACTTACTCATTAACTCTTTACAATAGGTGGGGCCAGCCGGTTTTTACTTCTGATGACCCTGCCCACCCGTGGGATGGCAGGCACAATGGAACCGATGCGCCTGCGGGAGTGTATTCTTACGTGCTCAGATTTGACGATCTGAAAGGAAATGAATCGGAAAGGCGAGGAACAGTCTTATTGGTCAGATAACCAACCCTGCCAAAACACCTGCATTTTCATCTTTTATTTGTTTGGTTTTATTTGAGTTAACCAGAACTGTTGAGGTATTGGTATTTTTGGATTTTTTAGATGGGAGCTCAACAAATTTTAATACTTTTGCACTTTAAATAAATCAGCATAATCCATGGAAAACCAATCCCCAAAAATTATCGGCAAAGGTCTTACGTATGATGACGTTTTGCTGGTGCCTGCCTATTCTGAAGTTTTACCCCGGGAAGTGACTCTGAATACATTTTTTTCCAGAAATATTTCGCTTAAAATCCCTGTTGTTTCGGCTGCTATGGATACCGTAACCGAATCTCGCATGGCTATAGCCATGGCTCAGGAAGGGGGAATAGGTGTCCTGCACAAAAATATGAGTATTGAAGAGCAGGCCAATAAAGTAAGAAAAGTGAAGCGGTCGGAGAACGGAATGATAATCGATCCGGTAACACTTCATGAAAATGCTTTGGTAGGAGATGCTTTGCAGATTATGAAGGAATATAAAATCGGAGGAATTCCCGTAGTTAGCGATGCCAACCGATTGGTAGGTATCATAACCAACAGGGATCTGAGATTCGAAAAAGAGATGGCTAAACCGGTGAGCCGTGTAATGACCCGGGAAAATCTTATTACTACTACTGAATTTATTGACTTTTCTGTTGCTGAAGAAATTCTGCAAAAACACAAAATCGAAAAACTTCCGGTGGTAGATAAAGATTATAATCTGGTAGGTCTGATAACTTATCGTGATATTCTGAAAATTAAAGAGCGCCCCAATGCCTGTAAAGATGAGAGAGGAAGATTAAGAGTCGCCGCAGCCGTGGGGGTAACTGCCGATACAGAGCAACGTGTTGATGCATTGGTAAAAGCAGGGGTGGACTGTATCGTCATAGATACTGCTCATGGTCATTCAAAAGGAGTCATTGATATGACCCGGTATTTGAAAAAGAAATTTCCGGACCTGGACATGGTCGTCGGTAATGTCGGTACAGCAGCTGCTGCCCGCGATCTGGTCAATGCAGGTGCTGATGGGATTAAGGTGGGCATCGGCCCCGGCTCCATTTGTACTACCAGAATTGTTGCAGGTGTGGGGATTCCTCAGCTCACAGCCATACAAGATGTGGCCGCGGAACTGAAAGGCACAGGCATTCCGGTAATTGCGGATGGCGGAATCCGCTTTACCGGCGATATCGTAAAAGCCCTGGCTGCAGGGGCTTCCTGTATCATGGCAGGTTCTCAGTTTGCCGGTGTTGAAGAATCTCCCGGGGAAACCATCATCTTCGAAGGACGGAAATATAAAACCTACAGAGGGATGGGATCTGTGGAGGCTATGCAATCAGGTTCCAAAGACCGCTACTTTCAGGATGTGGAAGATGATGTAAAGAAACTGGTACCTGAAGGTATCGTGGGTAGGGTGCCCTATAAAGGAACCCTTTCAGAAGTGATACATCAAATGACGGGTGGACTCAGAGCCGGTATGGGGTATTGCGGTGCTGCTGACATTCATGCTTTATGGGATGCTTCCTTTATTCAGATTACCAACGCCGGAATCCGGGAAAGTCATGTACATGATGTCACCATTACTCGTGAAGCACCAAATTATTCAAGACAATAAATACTAAAAGTTGATTTGAACAGTTTCTTTTAGTGTTGAATAGTAAATTTCATTCACTTCAAACAAAACAACAAACTTACATGAGACACATGAAAAGAATAATTGTATCCTACATTATTTTTGGCATCTTTTTAAGTTTCTCTTTGGAGGGTGCTGTAAAAGCAGATGACCCTGTATTGCTGAAAATCAACGATCGCGAAATTACTATTTCCGAATTTGAATATGTTTACACCAAAAATAACCTGAATCCTCAGGTACTTGACCCCAAATCTATTGATGAATACCTGGAGCTCTTTGTCAACTTCAACCTGAAAGTTTATGAAGCCATGCAACTGGGGCTTGACACCCAGGTTACATTTATAAATGAACTGGAAGAATACAGAGAACAACTGGCTCAACCCTACCTGACAGATCAGGAAGTTTCCAATCAATTGCTGGAAGAGGCTTATGAGCGGATGCAGTGGGATTTGAGAGCCTCACATATTCTTATCAACCTCGAAAAGCACGCTTCTCCTGAAGATACATTGCAGGCATGGAACCGTATTATGGAGCTCAGAAGCAAAATCAATAAGGGAGAAAGCTTTAGAGAGGTAGCCCTTGAATATTCCGAAGACCCTTCCGCCAAGGGGATGCCTGCTACTGCCAACAGGCCTGCCATGAGAGGTAACTCGGGCGACCTGGGTTATTTCTCCGTGCTCGATATGGTTTATCCATTTGAGAATGTGGCTTATAACCTGGAAGTTGGGGAGGTTTCCATGCCCGTGCGCACCCAGTTTGGTTATCACCTGATAAAACTTACAGATAAACTCCCTGCTATGGGTAGGGCCAGAGTAGCGCATATCATGGTGCAAGTGCCTGAAAATGCAGATGAGCATCAAAAAAAACAAGCTGAAGACAAAATCAATGAAATCCACCAAAGGATTGAAGAGGAGGAAGATTTTGCATCTCTTGCTGAACGGTTCTCTGATGACAAAGCATCAGGAGCAAGAGGAGGGGAGTTACCTCCGTTTACTTCCAACAGAATGGTCCCTGAATTTATCAAGGCCATTGCGCAGCTAAGTGATGAAAAAGCCATTTCTGAACCCCTGCAGTCTCAATATGGCTGGCATATTATCCGGTTGCTTGAAAAACAAATACCCTCTGAAGAGGAGGCCATGACAGAGCTGAAAAATAAAATCGGTCGGGACTCCAGGGCTTTTTTAAGTCAGCAGGTTGTGGTGGAAAGATTAAAAAAGGAATACAACTTTGTAGAAAAACCTGAAAATCTCGATGTTTTTTTCGAAAAGGTGGATAGCTCTGTTTTTCAGGGAAAATGGGATAAAAAGCTGATGAGTGAAAATGCAGATGCGGTGCTGTTTTCTTTTGCTGACAGGAAATACCACCGTGAAGATTTTGCCAACTATATCAGTGATACCCAAACTATGAGAACCCCTGAGTCCATCAGGTCTTACGTGAGTTCAATGTATGATAACTTCAGGCAGGAATCCATCCTGGACTATGAGGAGCAAATTCTACCCGAAAAGTATCCTGAATTTAAAAAAATCATGAATGAATATCATGATGGAATCTTATTGTTTGAACTTACGGATCAGAAAGTTTGGAGTAAAGCAATGAAAGACACAGCGGGTCTGAAGCAATTTTTTCAGGAGAACATTGAAGATTATATGTGGAAAGACAGGTATGATGCTGTTGTTTATACTTTCGATAACGAACGTGCTGCGAAATCAGGAAGAAGACAAATCAAACGAGCCCATCGCAAGGATATGCCTTCAGAAGAGCTACTGGCATCTCTTAATCAGGGTTCTCAGTTAGAGGTATCCGCGGATACAGGGGTTTTTGAAAAGGAGGAAAAGCCTGTTCTGGAGAACCTTTCAACCAAAAGAGGTATTAGCAAGGTTATAGAACACAATAACAACTATCATGTAGTTTGGGTTAACGAATTCCTCCCGGCACAACCCAAGAAGCTGAGTGAAGTAAGAGGATTGGTTATTGCTGATTATCAGAATTACCTTGAAAAAATGTGGGTGAAAGAATTGAGAGAGAAATACTCGTATACCTTAAATCGTGATGCACTTAACACCCTGAAAAAGCAATAGCATCCCCAAACGATGCTGTTCCTTGGGTATGCTATCCAGACAGAACAATTTACATACATATCATATTCATAATGCACAAAAATATAGGCTTAATCTTTTTGGTATTCATTTTCACCTCCTGTAATTTGATTGATACAAGGCGTGGAGACGACCGGGTGGCCAGAGTTAACGACAAACACCTGTACAAATCCGATCTTGCAGAATTGGTTACTCCGGGTACCAACCCCTCCGATAGTGCAGTGATTGTTAAAAGATACATTGAAAACTGGATCAGGCAACAGGTATATCTGCAGGAAGCTGAAAACAACCTTAGCAGCGAGAAGCTTGATTTTGAGAGCAAAATCCAGAACTATCGAAACTCACTGGTTGTTTTTACATATGAAAATGAACTGATTGCGCAGGAACTTGATACCGTGATTACTGAGGAAGTAATGAAAGAATATTACGAAAACCACCAGGATGAATTCCGGTTGCGCGATAATATTGTTCAGGTCAATTTTGTAAAATTACCCATTGATGCTCCCGATATCAATCAGATCAGGAACCTCATCAGATCAGAAGAGCCTGAGGATTTGGAAGAATTGGAGGAGTATTGTCTCAATCATGCAGCTGGATATTTTCTTGACCAGGAGTCCTGGTTTATATTTACCGATGTTCTGAGAGAAGTTCCGCTGAACCCCTCCAATCATGCAACCTATTTACGCAACAACAAATTTGTAGAACTTAATGATCAGTATTATCGGTACTTTCTTTATATCAGAGATTATGAACTTGAAGGAAGTCCTTCTCCCTTGACTTTCCAGGCTGATAATATTAAGGCTATCATTCTGAACCATCGTAAGCAAGAGCTTGTTAATGATTTCAGACAACGTGTATACAGAGATGCAGTAAAGAACAATGCATTCGAAATATTTTAGTTCTCCTAAATAAGAAATTGTAATCACCCGAATATGAAGAATATAAAGAATTTGTTTTTAAGTATAACTTTTTTATTAATGTTTCAAGGTCTTTCTTTCGCGCAGGAGTCTGTTGTGATTGATCAGGTCGTGGCTGTAGTTGGCAATAGTGCCATCCTCAGGTCTGATTTACACAACCAGCAAAGACAGCTTGAATCACAAGGAATTGAATTTGGAAGCAATGCATTGTGCGAATTGCTGGATGAAATGTTGTATCAAAAGTTATTATTCAACCAGGCAGTGATTGATAGTGTTGAAGTATCTGAATTCCAGGTCGAACAAGTATTGGAACGTCGCTTGAGGTTTTTTATTCAGCAAATTGGATCGAGAGAGCAGCTGGAAGCCTACTATGGAAAAACCATTGAGGAACTAAAAGATGAATTCAGACCGTTGATACGGGAACAGGAATTGAGTCAGATGATGGAATCTCAAATTACCGAGAACGTCAAAATTACCCCTTCTGAAGTCAGAAGTTTTTTCACGAAGTTGCCTGCTGACAGTATTCCCGTTGTAGAAAGTGAAATGGAAATGGCCCAGATAGTTCTTAAGCCTGAGGTTGATCCTGAAGAAATAGCCGAAACACGCAACCGGCTCGAAGAAATCCGGGAAAGAATCCTCAAAGGAGAAAGTTTCTCTACCATGGCTATTCTTTATTCGGAAGACCCGGAATCTGCCCGAAAAGGAGGTGAGCTTGGTTTTTATGGTAGAGGTGAACTTTATAGTGAGTTTGAAGCCACTTCTTTTAGTCTGAGACCGGGAGAAGTTTCTGAAATTATTGAAACACAGGCGGGCCTGCATATCATTCAGATGATTGAACGGAGAGGAGAGCAAATTAATGTGAGGCATATCCTGATGCAACCCAAACTGTCATCTATGCAGTTGTCAGAGGCCAGAACTCGTTTAGACAGTATACGAACTGCGATTAATAATGATGAAATCACTTTTGAGGAGGCAGCGAAGAAATTCTCAGACGATCCCGGTAAAATGAGTGGCGGAGTCATGATTAACCCATATACAAATACCACCCGTTTTAAGAATGAAGAAATTGAATCCAACCTTTTCTTTGCGCTCGATAAACTTGAAGTAGGTGAAATTACTACTCCCCAGCCTATGATGACTGAAGACGGTCGTCAGGCTTTCAGGATTGTAAAACTTACACACCGTAACGAAGCCCACCCTGCAACGCTCGAAGGTGATTATGATTTTATTCAACAACTTGCCCTGAATGAGAAAAAGAAGAACGTAGTGAAAGAATGGGTCAGGTCCAAGGCAGAAAATACTTATATTGTTATCAATGAAGAATTTCAGGATTGCAACTTTACAGCTCCCTGGATGAAGAATATGAGTGTTGCTCAATAATTCTTTTTTTGATTTTTCAACTGATTTACCATAAGATATATGAATTATACATCTGACGTTGAAGCCCTGGATGCTTTTGCTGAAAAGTATGCAATGCTGAGAACAGAAATAGCCAAAGTTATCATAGGGCAAGACGAAGTAATCAAGAAAGTTCTCATTTCTATTTTTAGCAGAGGTCATTGTTTGCTGGTAGGCGTTCCCGGTTTGGCTAAAACCTTGTTGGTAAATACCATCGCCCACACCCTGGGATTGAAATACAGCCGGATTCAGTTTACCCCCGACTTGATGCCTTCTGATATTATTGGTACTGAGATCCTGGATGAATCCAGAACCTTTAGATTTATCAAAGGTCCCGTTTTTGCCAATATAATCCTTGCCGATGAGATCAACCGAACTCCCCCCAAAACGCAATCCGCTCTTTTGGAGGCGATGCAGGAGAAATCGGTTACTGCAGCCGGTGTTTCCTATCAATTAGATGACCCCTTCTTTGTGTTGGCTACCCAAAATCCCATAGAGCAGGAGGGAACCTATCCTTTGCCTGAAGCTCAACTCGACAGGTTTATGTTCAATGTTTGGCTTGATTACCCCAGTTACGAAGAAGAAATAAGCGTGGTGAAAAATACGACCATTGATGCTCAGCAAAACCTGGATGTAATTCTTACTGCCGAAGATATCCTTTACTTTCAGAAACTTATCAGAAAGATTCCTGTTCCCGATAATGTGGTAGAATATGCTGTTTCCCTGGCTTCTAAAACAAGACCTGGTTCACCTATGACCAACGATTTCACCAGGGAATACATTCATTGGGGGGCAGGACCCAGAGCTTCCCAGTATCTTATTATTGGAGCAAAATGCCATGCAGCGGTCAATGGAAAGTATTCCCCGGATATAGAGGATGTCAATGCTATTGCCGAGTCTGTTTTAAGACATCGCGTTGTAAGAAATTACAAAGCAGAAGCCGAGGGGGTAACTATTGAGTCAATCATAAGCAGATTAACAGAATAATATCACCTCACATCTTAACATGCTGTCTCTTAGATTGGGAACGGTTGGTCTTGAATTTATGGTGAAAAAAAACAGCAATAATTTAGCTTGATTTTAAATTATTATTCTTATCTTTGATGCCCTTTTGCTCTTTTTTTGATGTGTGCGGGTGAGTTTGATTTTTTTACTTCTTTATTGTTTTGGAAGCCAAACGAATAGAAAATAAAGTAAAATAACTTCAAAAAAACCTTGTCAAAAACAAAAAACTCTCTACCTTTGCAGTCCGCAAATG
>CAZBGI010000043.1:0-29698 GCA_964491395.1 uncultured Bacteroidales bacterium
GCAGGGAAAGGCACCGTGGTAGATTACCTGGTAAAAGAAAAAGGATTTATCCATTTTTCGGTAAGAGGATACCTGGCAGAAGTAATTAAAAAAAGAGGAGAACAGGTAAACCGCGACACCCTGACCCACACAGCCAATGAGCTGCGCAAAGAACATGGCCCCGCATACATCATCGAAGAGTTGTATCACATGGCCCGGTCTACGGGCAAGGATTGCATCATAGAAAGTATTCGTACACCGGGAGAAATTGCCTCGCTCAGAAAGCAAAAGGGCTTTGTATTGCTGGCCGTGGATGCTGATATTCAAACCCGCTATGAACGCATTGTTCTGAGAAATTCAGAAACTGACAATATCGATTTCGACACTTTTCAAAGCAACGAACAACGGGAGATGCACTCCGACGACCCCAACAAGCAAAACCTTTCTGAGTGCATCCGGCAAGCCGATCATGTGATTATGAATAACGGCAGCCTGGAAAACCTGCACAAGCAGATAGAAAAAGTGGTGGGTGATAATACGTAAACTCTAAACTCTTCAACCTACAAACCCTTAAACCCCAAAAAAAACCATGACCGACACCCCTTACATCCGCCCCAGCTGGGATGAATACTTTATGGAAATCGCCCATACGGTGAGCAAGCGTGCCACCTGCGATCGCGGCCGCAGCGGATGCGTAATAGCCCGCGGCAGACAAATCCTGGTTACCGGCTATGTGGGATCGCCCATTGGATTGCCCCATTGCGATGACGTGGGCCACCAGATGAAAAAGATGTTGCACGAAGATGGGCGTATCACCATGCATTGTGTGCGCACAGTGCATGCGGAGCAAAACGCCATTTCACAGGCTGCCAGACTCGGAATTTCCATTGATGGTGCCACGCTCTACTGCCGCATGACCCCGTGCAGGGTTTGTGCCATGCTCATTATCAATTGCGGTATCAAAAGGGTGGTATGCGAAAAGAAATACCATGCAGGCAGCGAATCAGAAATCATGTTTCGGGATGCGGGCGTGGAACTGGTCTATTTTCATGAAGATTTTGTAAAGTACGACAATCAGTAAACCTAAAAAAAAAATTACATTATGTTAATAGCTGGACAGATACTATCCATCATCCTGATCCTTGCTACAGCAATGGCCCTGCTTTTCAGAAAAGAATGGTGGATAAAAGTTTTTGACTTTCCCAGGCTGCAGATCATTTCCTTACTGACTCCGGGAATCATCATTCAGATTATTTGGTTCCAGGGAAATGCTTTTTCCTGGATTATTCTATCCTTTTCCCTGCTGGCCTTTGCCATCCAGTTCTCCTATATTGCCCCCTATTTCCCCTTTTCAAAAAAGGAAATACCTGATTCAGATCCCAACACCGAGGCACATATTTCTTTTCTGATTTCAAATGTTCGTATGTCAAACAGAAAGTGCGACAAGCTAAAAGAGCTTATTGTCAATTATTCATCAGATATTGTTTTACTGGTAGAAACCAATCAATGGTGGGCAGATGCAATGGAAACGGTGATGTCGGACTATCCGCACCAGGTAAAACGACCTTTAGAGAATACTTACGGGATGCTGCTTTACTCAAAAATCCCTATTCAAAATGCCTCAATAGAGTACATTGTTAAAGAGGAGGTACCTTCCATCCATGGAATAGTGGAAAAAAACGGGGTAAAGATAGCCCTTAGCTGTCTGCACCCCGAACCCCCTGCGCCCGACGAGGCAGACACCTCAAAGCCTCGGGATAAAGAACTTATTATTATGGGCAAAAGAATCAGAGAACAAAACCTGCCCCATGTTGTCATGGGCGACCTGAATGATGTGGCATGGTCAGATACCTCCAATCAATTCACAAAAATAGCACAGATGAAAGATCCCAGAAAGGGAAGAGGATTTATGAATACCTTTCACGCTAAAATTCCTGTTATCCGATGGGCCCTGGACCACATTTTTATTTCACATGGCTTAAGAGTAACCCAAATGAAGCGATTGCCTTCTATCGGTTCTGATCACTTTCCTGTATTTATAAAATGCGGAATAATAAAACCCTAAAGGTCCTACTATTCCGCATTAACAATATGATCAAGCCTTATGTAAAAGTTTGCAGTTATCGCCACCCTCTGACAAGTCCTGCTATCAAAGAAATGACCAGCAATACCAGGAAGATATAAAATACAATTTTTGCCATGGCTGCAGCACCTGCCGCTAAACCACTAAAACCTAACAACGCTGCTACCAGCGCAATGATTAAAAATACAATGACCCAACGTAACATAGCTTTCTGAATTTAGTGAATATTAACATAAACAATAAATCTCAACGCATTAACTATTGCAGGAATCAAAAGGATGGTTGTTTGCTGAATCGCAATAGTTAAACCGCTCATGCTATGACAGACAAATAACCGGGGAACTTAAACAAGGTATTCAATCACCACCCTCATAATAAAGTAAAGGCATTATCGAATCTGTCATACAGGATTTATTTGTCTACAATAAAACCAAACAGCATACCTGATTTTGTAGTAGATGAAAAGCACAGCAGATAATCTTTTCTTTTCCCGTTGACAAAAAGGATATAACACTGAATATCTTTTCGTTATGCCAGGTCATTTTTAGATCTGTAAAATTTCAGGATTCAGAGCCAGAGGATCACGGAGAAGAAAGGCTGATGAAAAAAATATACAAAAGGGGTATTATTTCCACACAACTGGTTCTGAATTAAACATCAAAGGAGGGATATTTTTTCGGGACCGCGGATGCTGAACCTTTTTGGAGGTTACAACACGTTTTCCTGCCCCCACCCTGCAATAATTTCTTCCAGTCCCTCCATCATAAACTGAATGGATATCGCAACCACCAATATTCCAAAAAGCCGTGTCAATACATTGAAAATGATGGGATCGATTGTTTTCTCAATTTTTTCAGCATAAACAAATACAGCAAACAGGATAAGCAGAATCAGTATCAGTAATCCGGATAATACCAAATAATCAGGAACAGAATCAAGTCTGTGTCCAAAAAGGATAACGGTAGTCAATGATCCCGGGCCTGAAAGCATGGGTATGGCCAAAGGCACCAGAATTTCCCTGAACCGGGTTTTTACCAGATGGTAAGGATGTTTTTCATTTTCCCTGGGTTGTTTGTTCTCTATCTGGAATATATTACCATTCACCATAGATATACCGGTAGAAAGCAATAAAATGCCACCGGCAATTTGAAAAACAGGCACTTCAATAGAAAAGAAGGCTAAAATAGCGTTACCAAAAATTAGAAATAACAATAAGATGAAAACCGCGGTACCTATAAGCATCGCAGCAAGTTCCCTGCGTTCCTTTTTGCCCAAATCGTTGGTTAACTGCGACCAAAGGGGGAGCAAACCCAGGGGATTGACAATGGCGATCATCGCAGCGGTAAAATTAGCATACAGATTTAAGTCCATAATCACAAAACATCAATGTTCAAAATTCCATCGATTGCCCTCTGCAAGAACGGTCCTGTCAACAAATCGGAAGGTGCGAGGTCATTTCTGTTCCGGCAATCGCCTGCTGCAAACCTATGAAGCCTGCACAGAAAGAATTCTCGTGAGCCAGGCTATTCAAAAATCGCAACCCCTCGTTCACCATCCGATGTAATAAATCCCCGAAACATCGCCGTGGTGTTAAACTCCATTACGATGTTACCATCCTTGTCAATGGCAATAATACCTCCATTGGCTTGTTGTTCAACCAGGTTTACACTGATAACTTCCGTGGCAGCATCCTGCAGGCTTTGCCCGGCATAGCGCATGCGGGCAGCAATATCATAAGCAACCATATTGCGGATAAAGAACTCACCATGACCCGTGGCAGAAATTCCGCAGGAAAGATTGCTGGCATAGTTACCCGCGCCAATGACAGGACTGTCACCAATGCGACCATATCTTTTGCCGGTCATCCCTCCGGTGGAAGTTGCAGCAGCGATATTTCCATCCATGTCGAGTGCAACTGCCCCCACGGTACCCATTTTCAGGTTTTCATCCAGGTAGCCTCTGCGTTGGTTTACATTATCACGAATATGCCGGCGGTACTGATCCCAGCGTCGCTGGTCAAAAAAATATCCGGGATCAACTACTTCTATTCCGTTTTCATAAGCAAAAGTTTCGGCTCCCTTACCGGAGAGAAAAACATGGGGAGATTTTTCCATCACTGCCCGGGCGGCAGAAATGGGATTTTTGATGGTAGTAAGCCCGGTAACAGCTCCAGCATTATGGGTTTTACCGCACATGATGGAGGCATCCAGTTCATTTTTTCCTTCCAGATTAAATACCGCACCTTTCCCGGCATTAAACAAAGGAGAATCCTCCAGCACCTTTACCACTGCCTCCACAGCATCGAGGCTGCTTCCTCCGCCGGCAAGAATTTCCTCGCCGGTTTTCAGGGCCTCTGCCAGTTTATTGAGGTAGGCTTCATGCTGCTGTTCGCTGATAGATTCAGGTGGAATATTACCTGCCCCACCATGAATGACAAGGGCATATTTGCCACTTTCCTGCGTTTTGGCAATCGAAATCAATAACACGAAAGAAATGACAAGGAAAACCCGGTTAATTAGTTGCATCATATTCGCTGTTTAACATGGTAAGAATTTCTTCTGTGATATCATGCTGTTCTTTGGCATACAATATTCCTCCTCCGGGAGTAAATCCCAGGATGTAGTCGTATTCCATTTCCTGGTTAAACCGCTCCAGGATATCTGTTATTTTCAAATACAATTCCTGGTTCATCTCGGCTTCTTTAACCATCAACCGGTTGGCATACGTGTCATTGAGCTCCATTAGTTCCTGTTGTTGCAGCATCAATTCCTGTTCTTTGGTTTGGGCCTGTTCACGGGTTATAAGTCCCAACTGTGCCTGTCGCTGAAAGCTCTCCACCTCTTCCTGAAAAGATTGTTGTTTGCTTTGCAAATCATTCTCCATGCGGCGTTGTTCAGCCTCAAAATTATTGCGCATGGTTACGGCCAACTCGTATCTGTCCATCAGCGTATCCGAGTTTACATAGGCAATATGAAACGCACCTTCGGCAAGGGCATCTGCCATGGCAGCAATATCCTCCCGGTCTTCAGGGGAAGTTGTCTCAGAGGACTTTTGTTGTAAAGGAAAAAACTGGAAGACATAAAGCATCACCAACCCTACCAGCAAGGCAACATTGATGATGGTTACGTTAGAAATTCCTGATCGGCCGGAAACAGAAGGTTGGTCTTGTGATTGCGGGGTGGGTTGCTGATTTTCCGTTGTCATTACTGTGCTGCTATTTTTTAAATGTATATGATTTTTTAACTCTTACTTTGTCAGTTGCCCATTTCTGACATAAATTTGATGCGCATCAGGCGGATCTCCTCCTCGGTGAAGTCGTCTTCTCCCAGTTCATCCAGGGCATCTTTGAATGAATCGGTTTCAGCCGTTTTGAAATAGTCAAAGATTTCATCCTGCTTATCTTCGTCAATTACTTCATTGATGTAATACCGGATATCAATTTTGGTACCTGCCGCCACAATGCTTTCAATTTCGGTAAGCAGTTCATCAAATTCCAGACCTTTGGCATAGGCAATATCTTCAAGAGGTTTTTTGCGGTCAATGTTCTGAATGATATACACCTTGATGCCCGATTTATTCACCACGGATTTCACCACCATGTCCATGGGGCGCTCAATCTCATGCTCCTCCACGTAGTTTTTGATCAGTTCCACGAAGGGTCTGCCAAAACGTTCTGCTTTTCCTGAACCCACGCCAGAGATTTGTTTCAGCTCCTCAATTTTGATGGGATACTGAATGGCCATATCTTCCAGGGAGGGATCCTGGAAAATAACAAACGGGGGCAGGTTATTTTTCTTGGCAATTTCTTTCCTCAAATCCTTGAGCAGGGCAAACAACATTTTGTCGGTTGCACTGGTTTTGGCTGCACCTCCGCGGATTTCTCCATCGGCTGCCTCGCCTGCCTTTCGGTCTTTGCTTACCTTGATAGATTTGGGGTTGTCAAGATATTCTTTTCCCTTTTTGGTTACTTTCAGCGTTCCATAGTTTTCAATATCCTTCTCAATCAATCGTTCTATAAGGCTCGCTCTGATAATATTCTGCCAGAATTTTTCATCATTGTCGGCACCTTTGCCAAAGATATCCAACTGGTGATGTTTACAAGATTTGACGGTTCCTGTAGCTTTTCCCATGAGTACGTTAATTACATGTTTGATTTTAAAAATTTGCTTCACTGCCAAAACAGTCTCTAACAACTGGCAAATATATTCTTTTCCTTCAAATTTTTCTCCAGGTTGCAAACAATTATCACAACTTCCGCAATTTTCTTCGGTATAAATCTCGCCAAAGTAATTGAGCAATAACTTTCTGCGGCAAATGGAAGACTCGGCATACGACACGGTTTCCAGGAGCAATTGCTTTCCGATTTCCTGTTCTGAAAGGGGTTTCCCTTTCAAAAATTTCTCCAGTTTTTGAATATCGTCATAAGAATAAAAGGCAATACAGTTGCCTTCCCCGTCATCTCTGCCGGCTCTGCCTGTTTCCTGGTAATAAGATTCCAGGCTCTTGGGGATATCGTAGTGAATCACAAAACGCACATCGGGCTTATCAATGCCCATACCAAAGGCTATGGTAGCCACTATCACATCAATTTCTTCTCTCAGGAATTTGTCCTGGGTAGCAATTCTTACCTGGCTGTCGAGTCCTGCATGATATGCCAGCGCGTTGATCCCGTTTACCCGCAGGGTTTCAGCCATCTCCTCCACTTTTTTGCGGCTAAGGCAGTAAATAATTCCTGATTTATTGGGATGCCGGTTAACGTAGCGGATGATCTCCTTGTTAACATCTTCGGTTTTATCTCTTATTTCGTAATAAAGGTTAGCCCGGTTAAAAGAAGATTTATAAACCCGGGCATGTTGCATATTGAGGTTTTTGAGGATGTCCTGCTGCACCTTGGGCGTTGCAGTAGCTGTGAGGGCAATGACCGGAATTTTCTTGTCGAAAGCCTCAAGCATGGTTCTCATTTTCCTGTATTCAGGCCGGAAATCGTGTCCCCATTCTGAAATACAGTGTGCTTCATCAATGGCCATAAAAGAAATGTCCAGGGTTTTGAGAAACTCTCTGTTTTCCTCTTTGGTCAGGGACTCGGGTGCCACATACAGCAGTTTGGTCAGCCCACTGGCAAGATCTCTCTTCACCTGTATCACCTCGGGCTTACTGAGCGAAGAGTTCAATACATGAGCAATACTGTCGTAGGCAGCGAAATTGCGGATAGCATCCACTTGGTTTTTCATCAGCGCAATCAGGGGTGACACAATGATCGCAGTTCCCCTTGAAATGAGCGCTGGAAGTTGATAACACATCGATTTACCCCCTCCGGTAGGCATAATTACAAAAGTATCATTTCCGTTGAGCAAGTTATGAATAATGGCCTCCTGGTCCCCTTTAAATTTATCGAAGCCGAAAATTTGTTTTAACAGCCCTTTTAGAGATACTTCACTTTTGGTCTCCATTGAATACAAAATGTTATTTCAGTGTATAAAAATTAGTGTTAGTAGCAATATTGTACAAACCCAAAAAGGGAAACCCAATCAGAGCAGAGCCATCATGGTAAAGGGAAACAATTTCGGATTTTCCCCATCCTCCAACCAAAAAAATAAGTAGGTTTGTAAAGTAAATTTACTATTTTAAAAAGAGTGCGCAAAGTTATTTAATCTTATAAAAACAAAAATGCTGAAAACCAGAACAGAAATAAAAAATTCAGCCCTGAAAACCATTCAGATAGAATCAGAAGCCATTGTCAATCTTAGAAACTACGTTACAGATGATTTTGCCCTATGTGTTGAAAAAATTATCAACAGCAAGGGACGTGTAGTAATTACCGGGATTGGCAAAAGTGCCATTATCGCCACCAAAATTGTTGCCACCCTCAATTCCACCGGCACACCGGCCATCTTTATGCACGCTGCCGATGCCATTCATGGCGATCTGGGCATTCTGCAGAAGGATGATATTGCACTATGCATAAGCAATAGTGGCAACTCGCCGGAGATAAAAGTACTCACACCCATGCTCAAATCCCAGGGCAATGTATTGATCGCCATGGTAGGCAATCTTGATTCTTTTTTGTTCAGGCAAGCTGACCTGGTCATCAATACCACGGTAGAGAAGGAAGCCAGCCCGGGTAATCTTGCTCCTACTTCCAGCACCACGGCCCAGCTGGTTATGGGCGATGCACTGGCTATGGCATTGCTGGAATGCAGAGGATTTACGGCACAGGATTTTGCCCGGTACCATCCCGGTGGCGCACTGGGAAAACAATTGTACCTGAAGGTGGACGACCTTATGGACTCCCATCTGAAACCTGCTGTTTCCCTCCACGCCAATATCAGAGAAGTAATCCTGGAAATCAGCACCAAAAGGCTTGGGGCTACAGCCGTTATGGAAGGTTCTTCCCTCAGGGGAATGATTACCGATGGCGACCTGAGGCGCATGCTGCAAAACCGCCGGGATGTGGAAAATCTTACTGCCGGTGACATCATGAGCCCCAACCCCAAAACCATACCCAGGGGAACCCTGGCAGTGGATGCTTTACAGCTGATGAGAAACAATAACATTACCCAGGTGCTCGTTATGGATAACGAATTGTATTTAGGAATGATCCATTTGCACGACATTTTAAAAGAAGGAATAATATGAGCAAAGCCATAGCAGAATTCAATGCATACAGACAAAAAATGAACGAAAAAATTCTGGGTGCTGACAACCTGGTACTCAAGAGACTTTTCAACCTCGACACCAACACCTATGCGCAAGGCGCCCTGGAAGTAAAAACCAAAGAGATGATTGGACTGGCGGCCTCCATGGTGCTCCGGTGTGATGATTGTGTTAAATACCACCTGGAAAAATGTTTTGAAAACGGCGTAACCAAGGAAGAGGTGTTCGAAGTTTTTGCCATTTCCAACATTGTGGGAGGTACCATTGTTATTCCCCACCTGAGGCGTGCCGTTGAATTCTGGGAAGAGCTGGAAAACAGTAAACATTGACCCTTTTTATCCTTATAATCCCTACCTTTGCACCCCCTTACCCTTTAAGGAACATAAAATAAACCAGGCATGAGGTTATATACAGATCATCTGATAAAAAAATACAAGAAAAGAACCGTGGTCAACAAAGTCTCGGTAGAAGTAAGCCAGGGAGAGATTGTTGGATTACTGGGACCCAATGGAGCGGGTAAAACCACCACGTTTTACATGATTGTAGGGTTGATTAAACCCTATGAAGGAAAAATTTTCCTGGACAATACAGACATCACTAAAGAACCCATGTATAAAAGGGCTCAGAAAGGGATTGGATATCTTGCCCAGGAGGCCAGTGTTTTTCGTACCCTGAGTGTGGAAGACAACATCAAGGCAGTACTGGAATTCTCCAATAAAACCAAAGAAGAGCAACGAGACAAACTGGAAAGTTTACTGGATGAGTTTGGATTGCAGCATATTCGCAAGAGCAAAGGAATTACCCTGTCAGGGGGAGAAAGACGAAGGACCGAAATTGCCCGCTCCCTGGCAGTTGACCCCAACTTTATTTTGCTGGACGAACCTTTTGCCGGTGTAGACCCTATTGCTGTGGAAGATATACAAACCATTGTTACCAAACTTAAAGAAAAGAACATTGGCGTGCTCATCACCGACCACAATGTGCATGAAACACTTAACATTACCGACCGGGCCTATCTGTTATTTGAAGGTTCTATTCTCAAAGCCGGTACCGCTGAAGATTTGGCCAACGACGAACAGGTGAGAAAAGTGTATCTGGGGGAAAAGTTTACCCTGAGAAGATAAAAGTAAGTTTGTAATTCATACCCTTGCAGCTCTATATAAGATCTCTATCTTACATATAAGGTATTGCAAACGCAGAGCAGCTTCGGGACTCAACCACCGTTGCGGGCTTACATAAAAAACCAGCTTTTCTTACTTCTGGATTAACACCACCGCATGGGCCGCTACTCCGGCTCCTTCTCCCACAAACCCCAGCTTTTCGGTAGTGGTGGCTTTAATGGATATATCCGCTACCGGAATACCCAGAATGGCTGCAAGGATTTGTTGCATATGAGGTACAGCATAATTGATTTTGGGAGCCTGTAATGCCACGGTTGCATCAATATTTCCAATGGAAAAACCTTTCTCTTTGATAAGGTCCAGGGTTTTCTGAAGCAGGAGTTTGCTATCTATCCCTTTCAACGACGGGTCATTGTCGGGAAACTGGTATCCGATGTCACGCAAACCGGCAGCACCCAGCAAAGCATCCATAATAGCATGTATCAGCACATCCCCGTCAGAATGCCCAACCGAACCTTTTTCATAAGGAATCTCAACTCCTCCAATCATCAGTTTATATCCCACATCGAGTTGGTGCACATCATAGCCGTATCCCACTTTCAACTTCATTTGTTAAAGATTTAAATTTCACCTTATTTTCCTGTAAAAATAAGCACTGTAACGGAAAGAACAAACCCTGTCGGGAAATTAACAAGGGTGTATCCGGTTTTGAACATCACCGAGCTCCATAAAAAAGCCGGCAATACTTCAGCTGCCGGCTTTTTCATTTTTTTCCTGAAGGGTTCCGATGCTTATTGTCCCCTGTCCTGCTGGGCAGCCAGGGCATCAAAATCAAACGACAGAGAAACACGGAACACATTCTCCAATGGGCTGCGTTGTGCTACAGGTACAATGTATGAAAAATCTACTCCGAATACATTGTATTTCAATCCTACACCCAGGGTAAAAAACTTCCTGTTTCCTTTATTTTCGTGCTCGTAGAAATACCCCCCCCTGAGAGCAAACTGCTGATCATACCAGTACTCCACACCAGCGGAATAGGTAATTTCATTGAGTTCTTCATTGAACCCACCGGGGGCATCGGTAAATGAGCCAAACATACCTGAAACCACCCCACGGCGGGGATCGCTTCCTTCGGCAATAACATAATTCCCGTCGTCATCAATCAGCGGTTCATTGGTATCGGGGTTACGAGCATAGATAGGAGGTGTGGGTACCAGCAATTTGTTGAAGTCAAGTGTAAAAGCAAGGGTATTAAACTCATCGAGCAACAGGGTAAGGGTAGGGCCCAATCTGAGGTTGATCGGAATAAAATTGGCATTGATTTCATCAGAATAAGAAATTTTGTTTCCGATGTTGGAAATATTGATTCCGGCAGAAAAGATTGCCGGAGTGCGTCTCCAGTCAAGTTCTCTCTGGTAATAGGCCGAAACATCCGCAGCAAGTGCCATTCCTGGTCGCGTTTCCATAGATTGTACATCCTGCCCCTGGGTAAGGTTAGAATAGATATACCGCATGGTAATAGCACCGGAAATATTTTCTCCCAGTTTCCTGGCGTAAGCCACATCCAGCGCAAATTCGCTGGGTCTGTAGGTGCCTTGTGACAAACCGGCTTCATCGGTAAACTGAATATCTCCCAGGGAGAAAAACATCAGCGAGGCAGCTACAGTTTGCAATTCATCAATGCGTTTGAATCCACTCAAATAGGAAAGGTTGATATCCGGCACCAGCGTTCTGAGCCAGGGTGTATAATTGAGGGCCATCCCCATATCTTTATCTATAAAGGCAAATTTGGCAGGATTCCAGTGCATGGAATTGACATCAGGGGAGGTAGAAACACCAGCATCTCCCATGGCTCCGGCACGGGAATCCGGGGCAATCATCAAAAAGGGTACGGCAGTGGTGATGGTATTTACATCTTGCCCTAAAATATCACCCATATCTGTATCACTGTTCTGAGCAGACAATGGATTATTGAGCAAAAATGCTACGAATAGCGACACTACTAATGTTTGTGTGAAAAGCGATTTTGTCATTACTTATTTTGATTTAAAAGAATATTTGTGACATTATATGCGAAATACCTAAACATTTAACAATGCTGTTCGCAATTTGAAACCGCAAACTTACGGCTTTTTTTATATTTATGGAGCAAAATTCTTCACTTATTGCTCGTTTTATCATTTACTAACGTTCTGTTAATAAGCTTTTTCAGGGTTTCACGGTGTACAGAAAGCAACCAATCTTTCCTTCCATCCGGTCGCTCTTCCTGCCTTTACCCCGGCCAGCCTTTTCCAATTATCATTAACGCCTTTCAATTACACTTATTGTAGCTCCGGGGTAAAACTATGGTGACTTTTCGTGTTTCACTTACCGGATTTATTTTCAACTATTCCTCAACAACTGCATCCTTTGAGAGATCTTATCTGAGAATCATCAACTTTTCCGTTCGTTCTACTTCTTCGCCATCTGCCGATCTTACAAATGCCCTGAATATATAAATACCATTGTCCAGCAGTGTGCCTCCTTCATCCGTACCATCCCATTCAATGGGAGGGATATTGAAGCCTGAGGCATATACATTCTCGTCAAAAGATTTTACCAGTTGACCATTGAGGCTGAATATTTCTATCAGCACATGCAACTCGGTGGCAGGTTTATTATGCTCAATGGAAAACCGGGTCTTGTCACTGAAGGGGTTGGGGTAATTGAGCAATTCGGTCAATTCAATGCCCGGCGGCGAGGTAACCACAAAATCAATGCTTCGGGAAGACACATTGTTGTGTACATCCCAGGCACGAAGTGTTAAGGTGTAATTTCCCTTTTTCAGGTTAAAAAACGGATATACCACTCTGCCTGATTGATACGAATCCAGATCAGCCTGGTAGAAATTATTGAGCAGATAAGGATTGGAGGTATCATCATTGAGAAAAGCGACAATATCATGTCCTATCTGACCCGTGGCATTGATTCCGTTTTCATCTTCAAGGTAAGCCAGGAGAAGCGGATGGGGTCCTGTTTCATCGCCCGACTGGAATTGGGCATTGTTCAGGTAAAGGGATATTTCGGGACCTTGATTGTCAGGCGTGTATTCATCAGTCGTGCCGGCAATAACAAAATTATCAAAATAGCCATTCCCGTCAAACAACTCCCCATCGTCCACGTAATAGCTGATTTTCCCCAACCCGGAATTGTAGCTGATATCCCTGGGAACAACAAAGCTAAACTCAAACTCTCCGTTGACCACAGAAGCAGTACCCCGGTAAAGAATCTTGTTTTGCATGTCAAATTCAAGGGCAGAACTTCCCGGATCGTTGACCTGCGTGGAAAAAACACCCTTTTTATCATACACGGTAGGATAAATCACACCCTCATAACTTGTATCGATACCCCCCCCTGGCATGTGCACTTCTCCCCTGATGGTAACTTTTTCCAGGGCCCGAATGGTATCTGGTACTTCCGTGGTAACAACACGATAGTGCGGGTAGGCCATGTGCATGGAAGGATCGCCCAGCAACACAAAGTTCTTCAATTGGGAAGCCGAGCTGCTTTCTACCTTCGAAATACGAATCAAATCACCCAGCCGGGGCATTTTTCCGTTCTCCATGCTGACAAAAGCATTGCTCATAAATGCCGAATTAAGGTTGTAATTGCTACCTGAATAGGCCAGCCGGGTAGTAGTAAATAATGCAGATGCTCCTCCGTCGGGTTTCAGAAATATCCGCACACCTGCGGACAACTCATTGGCGTCGGGCTGATCAAAACTGCTGAACTCACAGGTTGCTGTCATAAAAACAGGTAAATTATAAAAATTACCCCACGACAAAATATCGTCAAATGTAAGGATTCGTTCATGTGCCAGCCCTAAGGTTCCCCCATGTCCAATATAATTGATGAGCAAAGCCCCCTGGTTTACCTGGTTATTGATGGCGGTGTTGACATCAGGATACCGCGAACCTCCGGCAAGGGTAACCTGCTCATAAGCGTCAAGGTATATTTTCTCCAGATTAAAAACAGGATGCTCTGTAGTCATATAATCAGCAAGACGCTCAGCATCCCGGACATGAACATTATTGTCCTCATCATCTGCCACCAGCGTTATCACATTGCGCCAGTCGGCATAATTAGGGATTACACCGGCAAAGCGGGGATCGTCGGTGCCGGGATCAAGACCGGAAATCCTCTGATCGTAACGCAATAGCTTATCAACAACAAACCGTGCTTCATCCACCGTGCGGACGGGCAAGCGTCCTATCCCCACATCTATGGCACCCTCAGCATCCAGCCCCTCATCATCATCCAGCAATCCGAAAAAGTCATCGGTAATATAACTTCTGCTATAGTTTAAAGATTCGTGAGTTTGAAAGGTGGGAATAAAATTTCCACCATAGCCCAGAAGGTTTCTGTTATCATAGGTACCATTACCAAAGAGCAACAGGTAACGCGGGTAATCACCGGTTTCATGCCCACGGTCGTAAAACATTTTCATAAAATTGCGAATGGCGGCAATATCGGGCACGCCTGAGGAGAATTCATTGTAAATCTGCTGAGGAGAAACAGTACTGATGGTCAGACCATCATTTTCTCTTCTGAAAGCTGCCAGCCGTTCTGCCTGTTCTTTCAGCAGGTCGGGTACCACAACAAACATATCATGCAAAGGCAAACCATGCAGATTCTGATTAGACACCGCTCCTGCCAGTCGCGCTTTGGGATACCCGGTATTTTGAAACAACACAAACTCCTGCAGTTGATCAGTATTCACCGTAAAATGGGAAGTACTTCCTGAGGCCTGCAACTGTTGAATGACGACGTTGAAAGGATCGGTAACATCCCATACCTGGCTGCCTGAAGAAACATTGCTCAATTGAAAACGGCTGACATTGCCTGCTCCTGCTACGGAAGGATCGCGAAAAAACATCTGTGGAGAGGTTTCTGTCAGACTCCGACGAGCATTGATGGTAATATAATTGAGCCAGCCCCTTGAACCTGAAACATTGGGATTATAAGTAAGCCTGACGGTAAAATCATCATTCTGAGGCAGTACGGTCAGCTTCCCGGAAGATTGCCGGGCATATATACTGGTAGTACTTGCCATGTTGATACTACCAATAGAAAAGGTACGTGATCCTCCCTGCGATTCAACAACAAAACTGCTGGAAAGGGATGAACGGGCAGCAGCATTCACGGTGATATGCATGGGATGTTGCATCTGAATGCCAGGCATGGAAAATTCAAAATCACGACTCAATGTTACATCAAACATTTCTCCCAGCCATAACTTTCCGCTACCGATAATGTTAACCAATTCGCGCTCATAATGCTGGTAATCGTGAAAATCAGTCACCGTATGGGTAGGTGTCTGATCAACACTGGGCCTTAATTCGGCTCTTTTACCCTCTTGCTGGCTGTGGGTAAGAAAATAGCAGGTTTCTTCCGAGTACAGGTGCATCTCATGTTCAAACAAATCGTTTTCCTCATTATACCTCCATCGGTTAGGCGACTGGCCGTAAAAAAGGATATAATCTTCGCTGCCAAAGGACCCCGACGGATCACCACTCACCCAAATGGCATTTTCCTGCAAATCAGTATACCGTTCTGCTTCGTTGGACTCAGGCAGCATTCCGCCTCCATTCCCGTATAGCTGAAAAGTAGACTTGTTTATCTGCGAAGGATCCATTCCCAGTTCGGTCAAATCTCCATGATCAAGTTGAAAGACCCCCTCCTTATCTACACATACTTTATACCATTCACCCGTTGCCAGAACAGAAGAATCGGGGTACTGATGCTTGTTTTTCTCTTTATAGGAAGAATCATATACCAGATTCTTGGTCAGTTGAAAAGAGATGAGTTTTTCAAACACTCCGTCCCGCTTTCTCACTGGCGTAACCTGCACTTTTCCAAAAGTTTCGCCCCTGGTAGTTTCACTCCCCGACAACACCCTGAATTCCGGGTTTTCAAACCCTGCTTCCTCCAATATCATTGACTCTTCCTCACTCACCGGCTCAATCTTTTCATTACTGATGGCAAACTCGTACATAAAATGAGGCACTTCCTGGGAAACACGATGAACCAGAACCGGCAACTGCGGAAGAGAGTCGGTATACAGTGCTCCTTCAAAAAACAGGGAAGGGGTTAATATGCTTCCCTCCTCAAGGCCCAGGGGTGACTCCCACTTCAAATCAAAATGACGGGTATCTTCCTGCGATAAAACATTCTGTTGAGCAGAAAAATGGATACTTAGAAAAAGAAAAAGGTATCGATATAGTCTATACATGCTGAGTGTAATTGAAAATGACGTTATGTTATACATTTCTCTGATAAGATGAGCCCGGCAAAACAACCCTGCCTGATACTATCCTGGACGGCAAATATGTAAGCAAATCATACAGTCTGTCAAATAAGTTGAACCGGATGATATGTTTTAACGGTTTTTCGGGAATAATATTTCACTGCAGAAACATTTCCCTGAGTAAAATATCAATAAATCTACCACACCAGACTTTCTTTTTACTTCCTGTCATGCAAAGATAAGCCAATTGATTACCTGTTCGAACGCTACAGTGTAAATATCACGACGACCGGATAAAATTAATTGTCATCTTTTTCGTTAGTTTTGCGTGTGAAGAATTGTTTTTTCATATTCCTTCTGCATGGAACATCTTTGCAGTAACATATAAAGCAAAATTAGTTGAAACCCGCTATCAATAATCACGTAAACACAACAAACCTGAAAAAAGGAATGTTGTTTACCATTACTATATTTATGGTGATTATACTCTCTGTAAGCAAAAAAGCTTCCGGACAGGATGCATTATTTTCTCAGTTTTACGCCAATCCGCTATATCTCAACCCTGCTTTTGCCGGAGCCAAAGGTTGTACCCGGGTTATTTTTAATTACCGCAATCAGCCTTTCCCCTCTTTTGGCACCTTTTCTACCTATAGTTTTTCGGCTGACACCTACTCCGAAAGCTTGTCGGGAGGATTGGGTGTAAACCTGATACATGATTCCCAGGCCGGTTTGCTCAGCCATAGCCAGGCCGGATTGTTTTATGCCTGGCAGGGTCGGTTTTCACGCGAGTGGTATATCCACCTGGGCCTGCAAGCCTCCTGGATAAACTTCAGGCTGAGGAGCGAAAACCTTGTATTTCCGGATCAGTACAACCCGTTTGGACACCATAATCATGTTTCAGGCGAAACCCTGCCCGATGACATGAGCCATCACAATGCCGATTTTTCTACCGGGATACTGGTATATAATGAACAATTTTATGCCGGGGCAGCCGTTCATCATTTGAGTCAGCCCTCCGTTGATATTTTCAGCGATCAGGCCCTGACACGAAAATACAGTTTTATGCTAGGATACGATTTTGCGCCCCAGGACGGAAGAAGAACCGGGAAGAAAAGCATCTCTTTTTCTCCCAACCTGATAGCTCAGGCACAGGCAGGATTCTTCAGACTCAATTATGGCATGTATGCCCATCAGAGCAACCTCACAGCGGGAGTATGGTTTCGTCACAATTTTGAACACCCAAATTCACTGATTTTTACTTTTGGTATCAAACAGGTGAATTACTCCATAGGCTATAGCTATGACTACTCATTATCAGGCTTTTCAGCGGCCGATGGCGGCGCACATGAATTAAGTGTTTTACTGAATTTTAATTGTCCGGCCTCTGACAGGAAATACCGGATACTAAATTGTCCAACTTTTTAGTTATTTTTGTACAAATTTCAAAAGAATCAATTATGACAAGGAATCCCAGAAACTTGCCCCTGGCAATCGCTTTATTGGCAATGGTTGCCTTTTTCTCATCCTGCGGTAAAGAATCCTCTCCCACTACCGGCTGGACTTACAACGACCCACGCACCGGGGGATTTGAAGTAACCCCTTACCTGGAACAGGAAACCGGCCCCGGCCTTGTATTTATTGAAGGGGGTACTTTCATGATGGGTCGTACCGAACAGGATGTAATGTTTGACTGGAACAATATTCCCCGAAGGGTAACTGTTTCCTCGTTTTATATGGATGAAACAGAAGTAAGAAACGTGGACTATGTAGAATACCTCTACTGGCTCAGCCGCGTTTTTGGCGAAACCTACCCCGAGGTGGTTCGCAATGCCCTTCCCGATACCCTGGTCTGGCGCGAAAGACTTGCTTACAATGAACCCTATGTTTATAACTATCTCAGGCACCCCGCATACAGAGACTATCCTGTGGTAGGAGTAAACTGGGTACAAGCCAACGAATATGCTTCATGGCGTACCGACAGGGTGAATGAGATGATCCTTATCCGCGAAGGAATCCTGCAGTGGGATCCTGAACAGTCAAATGAAAGAAACTTTAATACAGAAGCCTACCTTGCCGGCCAGTATGAAGGACTGGTAAGAAGAAACCTGCGCGATCTTGACCCAAGAGGTACAGGCGAAAGAAGGGTAAGACGTGAAGACGGTATTTTGCTGCCTGCCTACAGACTACCCACCGAAGCAGAATGGGAATTTGCTGCCCTGGGCCTTATTGGGAACACCATCTACGAAAGAGTTGTAGAAAGAAGACTCTATCCATGGAATGGTCATGTTATCAGAAGCAGTGAGAAAAATTCTATGGGTACCATCATGGCCAATATCCAGAGAGGTCGTGGTGACCTTATGGGGGTTGCAGGCAATCTTAATGATGCCGGAGAAATAACAGTCCCTGTTTATGCATACTGGCCCAACGATTATGGTCTTTATAATATGGCGGGCAATGTAAATGAATGGGTAGCCGATGTTTTCCGTCCACTCTCCCATGAAAATGTTGCAGAATTCAGGCCTTTCCGTGGTAATGTTTTCCAAACGCCCCTGCGCGATGAGGAAGGACAGCTTGTTCCCAAAGACAGCCTCGGACAAATCATCTACGAGGATGTAAATCCTGAAAGTGATCCCCGCCTGCCTTCAAGAAGAAACTACCGGTATGCCGACAATATTAACTATGAAGACGGTGACCAGAGATCAAGCAGATTCTACGATGACCCTGATGCGCTGGAAAATGTGGGCGAAGAAAGACTGATGTACGATTATGGCACCTCCTCCCTTATCGACGACAATGCAAGAGTATACAAGGGCGGTGGATGGAGAGACAGACCTTATTGGGCTGTCCCCGGCAACAGGAGATTCCTTGACCAAAACGAGGCTACAAGCGATATAGGCTTCCGATGTGCCATGACCAGAGTTGGTAGCCCTGTTGGATATTAAGAATATTGGGATTCTTTAATATGCGTCAAAACCCCGTCTTTTTTTAGATGGGGTTTTATCATAATAGCATACAGGTCAACCTGCTTCCTCAAATTTCACCAGGCAACAAACAATTTTACTCACTTGAGCCTTTTAGTTATATTGACAGCTATTCCTTCACTGATTTAACAAATATACGTTTCCAATCATACCCGATACATGAAAGATCATTCATCTGCCGTGGAGAACATTCATCAGCTCATTCTTGAGGGGGCTTCCGTCTCAACCGACACTAGAACCCTTGAAAAGGGTTCTGTTTTTTTTGCCTTGAAAGGAGAAAACTTTGATGCCAATCTTTTTGCCGCTGAGGCCATTCAAAAAGGAGCCGCCATAGCCGTAGTGGATGACAAAAACCTTTCTTACCATGAAAAGTGTTGGGTGGTGGATGATGTATTGCAAACCCTGCAAATGACCGCCACCCGCCATCGCGATCTTTTCACAATACCCGTCATCGGCATTACCGGTTCCAATGGAAAAACCACTACCAAAGAACTCCTTAATGCCGTTCTCTCTCAAAAGTATACCACATTGTGCACGCAGGGAAACCTGAACAACCATATTGGCGTACCACTTACGTTGCTCCGGCTCAACAGAAAACACCAGATGGCCATCATAGAAATGGGTGCCAACCATGTGGGGGAAATTGAAATGCTCAGCAACCTGGCCAAACCCACCTTCGGAATGATAACCAACATAGGAAAAGCACATATTGAAGGATTTGGCTCTGTTGAAAACATTATTAAAGGCAAAACCGAACTTTACAGGTTTTTACAGAATAATCACGGCCACATCTTTTTAAATGCCGACAATGAGATTCTTTCCCGTCACGCTGATCCTTCAGCATGTATCACCTATGGTAAAAACCCGGCTTACCAATACTCCGGCGATATTGTGTCCGCTTCTCCCTTTTTGGAAGTAAGTTTTCAGCAACCCGCGAGTGAGGAATCCTCTCCCCGGCAATGGCACATACGAAGCAACCTCACAGGGGGTTATAATTTCGAAAATATCATGGCAGCGGTGGCCATTGGCCTGCATATGGGAGTGCCTCCCCAACAGATCAAAACTGCCATCGAGCGTTATACCCCTTCCAACAGCCGTTCGCAATGGAAAGAAACAGGAAAAAACACCCTTATCATGGATGCTTACAATGCCAACCCCACCAGCATGAAAGCAGCACTGGAAAACTTCCGGCAAATTGACTCTCAGCAGCCCAGGGGAGTAATCCTTGGCGATATGCTCGAATTAGGCAACACTGCCGAATCGGAACACAAAGAAATAGTACAGCAAATCAGCGGGCACCACTATGATTTTGTGGTGTTGATAGGTAAGCATTTCAGTGCCGTTTCCCCTCTCCCGCAGCATTATCGTACATTTCCTGACACTGCCGCAGCGGATGTATGGATGAAAGAACATGCCCCTGAAAATCATATCATTCTCCTGAAAGGATCCAGAGGTATCGGAATTGAAAAACTGGAAAAATTCCTCTAAAGACCAAAATATCAGGATCAACAAATAACCCATTGAAGCGTAAATAAACGGAAAAAACATTAATTTTGCAGACAGTTCTTCCATACCTGAAAAAACATCAGACCAACAGATGAACCAAAATTATGCTATCAAATCTGCGTCAAACATGAAAAAAAACACCATTTCTCCCTTCATCCTCTTATTATTTCTGCCTCTGTTTTTTATTTCCAGTCATTTTTCCCAGGCACAATCAGCCAATGATACCACTGCCATCAGAAAGCTTATGGAAGAAGGACTTTTAAAAATGGAAAATGACGAATATCGCCAGGCTATACAACTATTTGATAAAGGGCGGGAGATGCTGCAAAAAATGGCCATTTCCATTGATGAAAGAAACCAGGATATCATTACCTCCAACCAGCTTACCCGCGATGCAGAACGACAAATTCAGCAAGGCAACCTGGAAGAGGCACTCGAGAAGCTCAACACTGCCATAGAATTGAACAACAACAACATCGAAGCATTAAAGTTCAGGGGTTCCATCCGTTTGATTCAGGAACAACAAGAACCCAAGGCCAAAAATCGTGATTACATTAGATTAATCAATGATTACACCAATGCCATCCGCATCACCGATCGGAAAATAGATGAAGCACCCCGCAACAGCCAGGAAAGCAAAGAATATGAACGGGAAAAGGCCAAAATACTCATCAACAGAGCTTATGTAAAAATGCAGGCCAATCGCACAGCGGCTTTTAACTCGGCCATTGAAGACTACACCGAAGCCATCATGCACGATGACCAGAACTGGGATGGTTTTTTGGGAAGAGCCGTAGCTTATAACAAAATCAGGGATTACCGCAGGGAAGTGAACGACTATCTGCGCGCCATAGATCTTCTTCAAAAATATGAATATAAAATGTCCGATGAGGATTGGGGCAATTTATACCTTACCGTTGCCCAGGCATACGTCAATCTGCGTGACAAAAGAAATGCCTTTGAATATGCCACCAAAGCTTATAACCTTGGAAATCATGAAGCCGAGCGGATCATGAATCGCAACAGACCCTGATAGTCCTGTTTTTATCCCTGTTGTGGGCATCGGGCCCGGTTATTTTTTTCTGATCTTCATTCGCCGAATCCGGCGAATTCTTCCTGAAAGGATAAAAAGCTCCATCACAGCACGTTTGCTGCCCTTGAAGGTATTAAAATGAAGTTTCGTACAACATTATAATTTCCAAATACGCTACCTTTTCGTATATTTGTGGAAAATATTTGTTGAAAGAAATGAATTTATCCTACAACCTAAAATATTCATTATGAAGATAGACGAGAACATTCTCGAAAGAGCCCGACTCTGGACAGGAAAAAATTTTGATAAGGAAACACGCAAACAGGTAGAACACCTGATCCAAAATAACCCCACCGAACTCACTGAAGCATTTTACCGCGATCTGGAGTTCGGAACCGGTGGATTACGTGGAATCATGGGAGTAGGCACCAACCGCATGAACAAATACACAGTGGGAATGGCCACTCAGGGACTGGCCAATTATGTCAAGAAAATGTTTCCCGGGGAAACTCCCAAAGCAGCCATCGCTTTCGATTGTCGCGATAACAGTGAATATTTTGCCCAAATAACGGCCGAGATTTTTTCTGCCAATGGTTTTGAGGTATATCTTTTCGAGAGCCTCAGACCCACTCCCCTTCTCTCCTTTACCATCAGACATTATGGCTGTCATACAGGTGTCATCATTACTGCATCGCACAACCCCAAAGAATACAATGGCTATAAAGTTTACTGGAACGATGGTGCACAACTGGTAGCCCCGCATGACACCCATGTCATTGAAGAGGTTCAAAACATCACCGATGTTACTGCCATCAATTTTGACAAAAACCCGGATTTAATAAAAGTGATTGGAGAAGAGACCGACAGAATTTATATTGAAAAACTAAGCACCTTGTCACTTGCTCCTGACATCATTCAAAAACACAAAGATCTCAAAATCGTTTTTACCCCCATCCATGGTGCAAGTGTAAAAGTTGTTCCTGATTTGCTCAAGGCATTTGGATTTGAAAATATTTATCATGTGCCTGAGCAGGATATTCCACGGGGCGATTTCCCCACAGTCGTCTCACCAAACCCTGAAGAACCTGAAGCCCTTACCATGGCTATTGCCAAAGCCAAAGAAGTAGATGCCGATTTGGTGATGGCCACCGACCCTGATGGCGACAGAGTGGGCATTGCTGTAAGAGACCATGACAATGAGTTTGTTCTGCTCAACGGAAACCAGACCGCTTCTCTTATCATTTATTATTTGCTCTCCCAGTGGAAAGCCCAAAACAAACTGCATGGAGAAGAATATATCGTAAAAACCATTGTTACAACCGGGCTGCTCAAAGAAATTGCCCAGGATTTTAATACCCCATGCTATGATGTGCTAACCGGGTTTAAATTCATTGCAGATATCATTCGCAGGCTGGAAGGTGAAAAGACATTTATTGGAGGAGGTGAAGAAAGCTACGGGTATCTTGTTGGTGATATGGTACGCGACAAAGATGCCACCATCTCCTGCGCAATAATTGCGGAAGCCATGGCCTGGGCCAGGGAAAACGATAAAACACTCTACGAGCTGCTCATCGAGATATATGTAAAATACGGCTTATACAAAGAAAAACTCATATCCATTACCAGAAAGGGCAAAGCAGGAATGGAAGAAATCAACAGCATGATGGATAAATTCAGAAACCAACCTCCTGCTGAAGTAGATGGAAGCAAACTTATCATTATCAAAGATTACCAATTGAGTGTGGAAAAGGATTTAAGAACCTCCACTGAAACACTCATTGAACTGCCCAAATCCAATGTAATCCAGTTTTTCCTCGAAGATGGCAGTATCATCACCATGCGTCCCAGTGGTACCGAGCCCAAAATAAAGTTTTACTTTGGTGTAAACGAAAAACTAAAGCAAAAAGAAGACTATGAAACCCTGGCCAGAAGCCTTAATGATAAACTTGACAGGCTGGCCAAAGACATCCAGAACGTTTAAAAAACAATATTCAGGAAACATACTTCAAAACCTTACACTTATTGCAGGCTTGCTTGCAGGGTGTAAGGTTTTTTTTAGGGTAGCATCTGCATAATTGGCTCTGAAAACAACAAAGCCCTGCACCGGGTCATTCCTACCTGAAAGCACTCCGCTCTTCCTTTAGGGTTTGCAGGGTTGACGGGTTGTCAGGGTCCTGCCGGTAGTCATTATAGGCTTCTATAAATGCGGGATACTCTTTGTAAAGAACTTCTAATCTCTGATCAACCGGGATGCGCATGATTGCTGAGAGTAGTATCACCCATAGAAATGAACGAAGGAAAAACTGCCTGAGAAAAGATTTTGTCCCCTTGTAACGCCATCCATAAAAAGCACACACGCCCAGGATAAGCACGTTGAAGATCAGGGCAAGCAAAATCATGGTATCCATGGCAGCGTAAAAATTTACGGCATACATGATGGTAATAAAACTAAAAGAATAAAGAAACCCAAATCCTATACTACCGGCTATTTGAAACCGCGTCAACTGCTTTCGTTTCCATTTGTCAAACAATACTACCGGCGAAGTGCGGTTAAATAAAAACAGTCCGAACCACATGTAGAAAATGGCCATCAGGGTGAGCATCACACTCAAAATCACTTGAAATTCAATACCGACGAATACACGGTACAACAACAATCCCAATATCAGAATTATACTGATTACTTCAAATTTCCTCATCATATTATAAAAGGGAGATAACACTTTTCTTTCTGGATGCTGCAAAAGTGCAATAATTCCTCAGGTTACACAAACTTTTAACCATATTTGGAATTACCCGCACCCTTTTTAGAAACCTTGTACTCATCAAACAATATTGACTTCCGGAATCAACTTCACACCGAATTTTTCCACCACGGAAGTTTGAATTTTCCCGGCGAGGGTTAATATCTGCTTTCCCGAAGCTTTTCCAAAATTCACCAATACAAGGGGTTGTTGATGATGGACTCCTGCATCACCTTCCCGGTACCCTTTCCATCCACACTTTTCAATAAGAAAGGCAGCAGGAACTTTTATCTTTTCAGCCCCCGCTTCCCAGAACGGAACCTCGGGTATCCTGCGGATTAACTCCTGATAATCCTCTCGGGATATCACAGGATTTTTAAAAAAGCTTCCTGCATTTCCCAGCAACTTTGGATCAGGAAGCCTGGCTTTGCGAATGTGTTGAATCGCCATCATCACATCATGAATGCCCGCCGTTTTTACACCCATGGCGCTCAACTGTTCTTTTACAGCGCCGTAGCCAATATGGATTTGATGGTTTCGTTTTGACAACCTGAAACATACAGACAGGATAATATACCGGTTTTCGGCCCCTTTCTTAAAGATACTTTCGCGATACCCAAAGCGGCACCGGGCATTAGAAAAACGGCGTACCCGGCCCGTTTCAATCTCCCAGGCTTCAAGGCTATGGAAAGCATCTTTCAGTTCCACACCATATGCACCAATATTCTGCATAGGACTGGTCCCCACATTTCCCGGAATAAGTGTCAGGTTCTCTATCCCTCCCCAATCTTGTGCGACACAATATTCCACGAACTCTTCCCAGTTTTCACCGGCCATGGCTTTCACATATACAAAATCATCGGTTTCTCCTTCTGTTTCAACCCCTTTGATGTTTATCCGCAGCACCAGGCCTGGAAAGTCTTTTGTAAACAATATATTGCTACCTCCTCCCAGGATCATAAAGGGGACGTGTTTCCGTTGTATCCAGTAAGATAGTTCCTTCAACTGGTCCACGGATGTGAGTTCGGCATACTCTGCTGCTTTCACCTCCAAACCGAAGGTGTTGTATTCTTTCAGGGAAACATTTTTGTGTATCTGCAAAACCATAAACAAGCCGTATTGATAAGCGCCGGCAAAGATACAACAAAAGCGGCCTAAAATGGAATCGGCCGCTTTTGGCAACAACAGTTGACGATAAACATTACCGGGTAAGAATAATAGACTTTTCGTCAACCAGCTTGCGCAGGTTGATGAGCGCATAACGCATACGCCCTAAAGCAGTATTAATACTTACATTGGTTTGTTCTGCAATATCCTTAAAACTCATGTCGGAATAGTGTCTCATCTTCAACACCTGCTTTTGTTCCTCGGGGAGATACTCTATCAAGGTTTTTACATCCCTGTGTATTTGTTCAACCACCAGTTTATCCTCTATGGTTTGATCAAAGATCCTCAGGGTTTCAAAAATGTCGTAATCCTCGCTGTTCTCCACCATGGGCATCCTCTTGGATTTGCGGAAAAAATCGATTATCAGGTTATGGGCAATGCGCATCACCCAGGGAAGAAATTTCCCTTCCTCATTGTAGGACCCGGCTTTCAACGTATTGATAACCTTGATAAAGGTATCCTGAAAGATATCTTCAGCAAGATGCCTGTCTTTGACAATGAGCATGATGTAGGAAAAGATTTTACTTTGGTGCTTTTTTATTAAAGCTTCCAGTGAAGAGTGATCACCTGCAATGTATTGGCGAACTAGCTCTTGATCGCTAATTATACGGTCATTCATGACAATGGCCTCCATGTTAATGATTAAATCAAGAGTAAAGTTCTGTCTATAGTTCGCCTCCTATATTTTTGGGTTTTACAACCAGGTGAATGAAAAGTGAATTACATTGTCAGCAAATATAACTGTTTTTTTTTATTGTGTAAACATTAAAAAAAAATTTATTTTTCGCCCATTAAACACATACGACACACTAAACAACTATTTAATACAACCGAAAAAAGCTTTGTGAGGACAAATAAACTTAAAAAAAAAAAGAATGCTCCATTTTATGCAAGCCCAATGCAACAACAACTATTCCAGAATTCCCCCTCCCTCCTGCCATATTTTGGACCGCTTATCTCATCCTGCTTCTGCCCAACTCCAGCGAATATCTTCCTTATCTGTCAGAACAAACCTACTGAACACACCTAAGGATTGTTTGTTGGGTTTACATTAGGCCCTGCTTAAAAATTTTAGTCCATCCGACCCGCTGATTGAGTGTTTTTCATCAGGGCCTGAATTACAATAACACGTTGCACTATAGCAAAATCCGTAATAATGTAGTATTTTTGCAGGATTTATTTTTCCAAAGTACAAGAATGATTTCAGACCTCGCATTAGACCAATTAGATCCCAAAAAATTCATCCTCATAAAAGGGGCCCGCGTACACAACCTGCGCTCAGTGAATGTGGCCCTCGAAAGAAAACAACTGGTAGTCATCACCGGCCTTTCAGGTTCGGGAAAATCTTCCCTCGCATTTGACACCCTCTATTCTGAAGGGCAAAGACGATATGTTGAAAGTCTCAGCTCTTATGCCCGCCAGTTTTTAGGGCGAATGCACAAGCCTGAGGTTGACTATATCAAAGGAATATCCCCTGCCATTGCCATAGAGCAGAAAGTCAACACACGCAATCCCAGGTCTACGGTAGGCACTTCTACCGAAATTTACGATTACCTCAAACTCTTGTTTGCCCGCATCGGGAAAACCTATTCTCCGGTTTCGGGCAACCGTGTCAAAAGACACACAGTAACTGATGTGGTTGACTTTGTCATGAACCTGCCGCAGGAAAGTAAAGTAATGATGTTTTCTCCCATCGATATGTCGGAGGGAAGAAGTTTCAGCCAGCAACTCTCAATCCTGATGCAGCAGGGTTTCACCCGCGTGCGGTTCAATGGCAAAATTCTGCGTATCGACGACTTGCTCCCCTTGCTGGAAACCGAATCACCCAAAGAAAAGCCGGCCATTGTCATTGATCGTTTTACGGTCGACCCGGAAGATGCTGACCTGAAAGCAAGAATAGGAGACTCTACACAAACCGCGTTTTACGAAGGACAGGGCGAATGCTGGATTGAAACCGAATCACTGCAGGGAAAAAGCAAAGAGTATTTCTCCAACCGCTTTGAACTGGACGGCATGAGCTTTGAAGAACCCTCAGCCAATCTTTTTGCGTTCAACAACCCTTATGGTGCTTGTAAAACCTGCGAAGGGTTTGGCAGCATTATCGGCATTGATGAAGATCTGGTAATTCCCAACAAGAGTTTATCAGTTTACGACGGAGCTATTGTTTGCTGGCGGGGTGAAAAAATGAGCGAATGGAATCAACAACTCATCAATACAGCTTACAAATTTGACTTCCCCATCCACAAACCCTACTATCAGCTTTCTGCCGAACAAAAGCAACTACTGTGGGAAGGCAACCAGTATTTTGAAGGGTTGAATGCCTTTTTCAAAATGATTGAGGAGAACACCTATAAAATTCAATACCGGGTTATGCTTTCCCGCTACAGGGGAAAAACAGCATGTCCTGACTGCAGAGGAACGCGCCTGAGAAAAGATGCCAATTATGTAAAAATAGCAGGGAAAAGCATTTCGGATCTGGTGCTGATGCCACTGGATGAACTACATACCTTCTTTCAGCAACTGTCGCTGGACAAACACGATCGGGAGATAGCCAAAAGATTGCTGACAGAAATCAACAACCGGCTGGAATACCTCAATGATGTAGGACTGGGATACTTAACCCTCAACCGGCTTTCCTCCACCCTTTCCGGGGGAGAATCGCAACGCATCAACCTGGCTACTTCATTGGGCAGCAGCCTGGTAGGCTCTCTTTACATCCTCGATGAACCCAGCATCGGATTGCATCAGCGCGATACACAGCGATTGATCAAAGTTCTGAAGAAACTCAGAGACCTTGGCAATACCGTGATCGTGGTAGAACATGATGAAGACATTATGCACATGGCAGGCCAGATTATCGACATTGGTCCGCTGGCAGGATCCCGGGGAGGCAAAATCATGTACCAGGGCAACTACGAAGGTTTAATAAAAAACAAGGAAAGTTATACTGCTGCCTATCTCAACGGCTCCAAAACAATCCCGGTGCCGGACAAGAGAAGAAAATGGAAAGAGTTTATCGAATTGCAGGGCGTACGACAACATAACCTCAAGGGATTTGATGTAAAAATTCCCCTGCGCATCATGACCGTCATAACAGGAGTAAGTGGCTCGGGAAAGTCAACGCTGGTAAAAACCATCCTCTATCCTGCCCTGAAAAAAATGTATGGCGGGTATGGCGAAAAAACGGGAAAATATGATTTGCTGACAGGTGATTACAGCTCTCTGAGTGATGTGGAGTTTATCGACCAGAATCCGATTGGAAGGTCTTCGCGTTCCAACCCTGTAACCTATATCAAGGCATACGATGAGATTAGAAACCTCTGGGCACAGAACCCGCTCAGCAAAGCCAGGGGATACAGCCCCGGGTATTTTAGTTTCAACATCGACGGGGGCCGCTGTTCGGAATGCGAAGGAGAAGGAAAGGTAAAAATAGAGATGCAGTTCATGGCCGATATAAGCCTGGTATGCGAAAGCTGCAACGGAACCCGCTTCAAAGAAGAAATACTGGACATCAAATACCAGGGGAAGGCCATTCATGAAGTGCTGGATATGACTGTAGATGAAGCCATCACTTTCTTTGCAACTTCCACCGAAAAACCTGCCAATGGCAAAAGAATTGCGGAAAAACTAAAACCCCTGCAGGATGTAGGTCTTGGGTATATCAAGTTAGGTCAGTCCTCAAGCACCCTCTCAGGCGGTGAAGCCCAGCGCATCAAACTGGCTTCCTTCCTGAGCAAAGGGAGTTCTCAGCAAAAAACGCTGTTTATCTTCGATGAACCTACCACCGGACTTCACTTCCACGACATCCATGTTTTGCTCAAGGCTTTTGATGCCCTGCTCGACAATGGTCACAGCATTGTCATTATTGAGCATAATCCCGACATTATCAAATCGGCCGACTGGGTTATTGACCTGGGCCCCGAAGGAGGAGAAAAAGGAGGAGAGCTGATCTTTGAGGGTACACCTGAAAATCTGGTGAAATGCAAAGAATCTTATACCGGGAAGTTTTTGAGGGAAAAGATTAGCGTTAAGTGAAAAACTAAAAGTGAAAAGTGAATAATAATGAAAAAGCTGGAAGTTCGAAGCTCGAAGCTTGAAGTCGCACCACTTGTCCATTGCCGTTGGCTTTAGCCAACGGATC
>CAZBGI010000044.1:0-28819 GCA_964491395.1 uncultured Bacteroidales bacterium
TGCCTGCAGCAAATGTGCAAACATAAAAACGACCCACAAAAAGCCAATGAATTTTTTAATCATATTTACCAGGATTTATTTTACACCCTTGGATTTGAGTACTTCCACCAATTCATCTTCCGGAAAAAATCCGACGTGCCTGAAAAACTCTTCGCCATTTTCATCCAGGAATATCTGGGTAGGAATAGAGCGGATGCCATATTTTTCACCATAAGGTTTTCCTTCGGGTGTCCACACATCATGAAAAACAACCTCTACCTGGTCGCCATATTTCTCTTCTACCGATTCCATAATAGGTACCATTTTCTGACAAGGGATACAACGCACCGAACCCAGTTCAATAAAGGTTACCAGAATTTTCTCCTTTTCATCTTCCTTTTCTGCTGCGGGAAGCACCTGGCTTACCTCATTTTCAACCTGTTGGGCTTCTTGTTGCGTTTCTTGTTGCGCATCATTTTGGGTTTTGTTACCGCTGCATCCGGTTAATGAAATACCAATCATCAATACGAGCAGGACCGAAATTTGTACAAAAATGTTTGTCTTCATCATCTCTTCTTTTAGGGTTAAAATTGAATTGTTGTTTCGTTTTATATTTCTATTGTTGAAGGTGTAAACCTCCAAGGTTTCTAAAACCTTGGAGGTTTCTCTAACAACAACCATCGTTGCTTTCGCCGGTTACCGGATTGCAACCGCATCCACATCCGCCCACAGAGGTTATGTTGCTTTCTACAGGAAAACCTTTGGCTTTCCACAGGGTAAATCCTCCGTCGAGATTGGCTACATGAGGGTACCCCTGCAGATTGAGCAGGTTGGCTACTTTGGAGCTGCGCACACCTCCCGGGCAGCCCAATATGATTTGCTGATCTTTGGCAATATAAGGCAACCGTTCTATGATAACTGACATGGGATGGTTCAACACATTGTCAAGCGGAATGTATTCCTGCTTTACTTCGTCTTCTTCCCGCACATCAATCAGCACGGCTTCACCTTTTTTAATGGCTTCAAGGGCATCGGCAGGATTGACATGCTTTACTCCTTCTATTGCAAATTCCTGGTATTGGGGTTTATCTGTTGTCTTCATTTCGATATAATTGTTTTTGATTTATTTGTGTTGTATTAAGTTGAATAATCTATTAAAACAGGGTGCCATAAATCATACCCGAAATGGTAGCCATAATAACCACCAGTGTAATATAGACCAGTGTTTTCTGGGTTCCCATTACTCCGCGTATAACCAACATATTGGGCAGCGAAAGAGATGGACCCGCCAGGAGCAATGCCAGTGCAGGACCTTTGCCCATGCCCGAAGCTATCAAACCTTGCAAAATAGGCACCTCTGTAAGGGTAGCAAAATACATAAAAGCACCTACAATAGAGGCAAAGAAATTGGCGAACACAGAATTGCCTCCTACCAGCCATGCAATCCATTCATTGGGAATAATTCCCGGGATAGCAACATCATCGTGAGTAGACCCCAGAAGGAAACCCGCCGTAATAACACCCACTGCAAGCAAGGGCATAATTTGTTTGGTGAACTCCCAGGAAGACAGGGTCCATTCTCTGTTTTCCTCGTCTCTCTTATCAAAAAGTGTAATTATGCTTAGGGCTGCTATTCCCACCAACATGGGCACAATGGGAGCCAGTTTTGCATCAGCGATAAAGTGGGTTGCCAGAAAAGCTGAAATAGTCGTTACAACAACAGCGCCCAGTACCCATTGCCATTTTATTTTCAGGATAAAAATCAATGAATATGCCAGCAGCAAGGAGAAAAACCCGGTAATATACCATTTGTAAGCCCAAATATAATACCAAACACTCGATGTATCATCACTGGAAGGGCTGCCCCAGTTGGCAAAAACCAGGATGAGTACCAGGGTAAAAAAGTGAAAAGAGGTTTGCCACATGGGACGTTTTTCGGGAGGCATTTGAATATTCATCTGCTCCTCTCTTTTGGCTTTTTCCTCTTTGCGGTATATCAACGACATAACCAACCCTATGATTATACTGAATGAAACAGCCCCAATAATACGAGCTACACCCATTTCAAAGCCCAGGATGCGTGCCGTAAGAATAATGGCCAGGATATTGATGGCCGGGCCAGAATACAGGAAAGCTACAGCGGGCCCCAAACCTGCCCCACGCTTGTGAATACTTGAAAATAACGGGAGGATGGTGCAACTGCAAACCGCCAGGATGGTGCCCGAAACGGAAGCTACGGTGTAGGCCAGCCACTTTTTGGCATTGGCACCAAAGTATTTTAAAACAGAGCCCTGACTGACAAATACAGAAATTACCCCGGCTATAAAAAAAGCAGGCAACAGACACAATACAACATGTTCTCTGGCATACCATTTTACAAGGTCAAAAGTAGCCACTACGGCGGTCATAAATCGTGCACTCTCAATGGGTAAGAAAAATGCAACGACAAACAGGACAATAATCCACAATAATATTTTTAATTCTTTTCTGTTTTCCATACAAACATTTTAGTATTTCGCAAAATTGTGAAATGTAAGTTTAAAAAATTTATTTGATATAAATCAACCACAAATAATATATACCCACAAGAATAAAAACTACGGCAACAACCCGCCTGAACCAGTATTCAAAAGTCTTCACCTTATTATACACGGTGCCCAATCCAGAAATACTGAAAGCCAGTATCCATGCAAAAATGATAACAGGCAGCCCTGTGGCAATGGCAAAAATAAATGGCATTATATAACCTGCGGATGAGGATACTGACAAGGGTATCAATCCACCAAAAAACAGCACTCCGCTGTAGGGGCAGAATGCCAAAGCAAACACGACGCCCAGCAGAAGAGAACTCCATAAGCTCCCTTTTTTGGCCCTTTCTTCCATATTAAAAGAGAACTTGCTGGCAAAAGGGATTTTTATTTTGATCCAATCAAGCATAAATACGCCGATAAGAATCAAGAGGGGGCCAATAAAAAGTTCGCCATAGGTACTGATGGCTTTTTGCAACTTATACGTACTTGCCCCCTCTTTCAGGGTAACAATTAAAATAATCCCTATTACAGAATAGGATACAGCTCTACCCAAGGTGTATAATAACCCGTTAAGAAAAACTTTTCTTCGATTGGTGAGGTCCTTGCTGATAAAGCCAATGGCAGATATATTGGTAGCCAGCGGGCAGGGACTCACAGCGGTCATGATACCCAAAACAAAAGCTGCCAATACCGGAAATTCAGTACTGCTTACTATTTGTTGTAAATATTCCATAATGATAACTACTTATCGTTTTCCAACAGACGAGCCAAAAGTTCTTTTTCGAAATTTGCCTTGTCACGCTTGCGTGAATAATTTCTGACAACATCAGTGATATCGGTTTCATCTCCTTTTTGAGTAGTAAGCACAATCACTGTTTGCGAACCGGCATTGTATTTTTCCACCAATGCCTTGTTGGCTGCATCAGATATCTTTACAGTGGTAAACTCAATGTTGTCATCGTTGAAGTTGCTTTCCATGATGCTTTTTAAATCGGATTCCAGTGCATCGCAGGCTTTAGCTCGACAACAGGCCAAATCAGCTTTGAAATACAGTACTTCCATTTTCTGTGCGAAGGCTGATCCCCCCCATACCAGCATCATCAATGCAATGGCTAATAATTTTGTCATAACGGTCAGTGTTAGAGGTTAGGTTATAATTATTTTTCTAGAAATTCATTGGTTTCGGCAGCAATCAAAGCTTTCAAGCCGACAGGATCTCCCAGTACCATGGCAAAGGACTGATCGGTAATATCTTTGTATCCATTTTCGTCGGCTATGATCAGGCTGCTGAAAACAACTTCATACTTTTCTGCCAGTGCTGCATTGGCACTTTTGGAGAAGTCGATCTCATGGAAAGCCACATCTTTGTTATCAGCAAAATTTTCCATAATAGCCTCATGAGCTACTTCCTGGAGGGTAACACATGTTTCACAACGCATCTTACCATAAAAATAATAAACCTGTACTTTGGCATCACTGGCAGACGTCTCAGCCGATGCAGTACCATCACTTCCGGCAGATTGACCACAAGCAGAAAGTAAAAAGCCTAACAATCCAATAATCAGAATTTGTCTCATATTCAAGTGTTTAAAGTTAAAGTTAAATTTCAATATCTAATGTTTCTTTATCAAAATCAAAATAGGCTGCGTAGGCACTTTTCAACTTTTCCCAGTTTTCCTTGTTCAGGCAATACTTGATGAAGGGGGTTTCAATCTCGCCCTGGATAAGTCCGGCATGCTTCAATTCCTTCAAATGCTGAGACAAAGCCGACCTGCCCACCGGAAGTTCATCCACCAAATCGCCGCTGTAGCAGCATGCATTCAGGCGAGAAAGCTTCTTTAAGATATACACCCTTACAGGATGGCTCATGGCCTTGGCAAATCTTGCAATCTCCTGCAAATCTTCCGGAATTTCTACTTTCTTAACCATTTTGATGTTTTTCAATTTGTTTTTTTATTTCATCTTTCGAAGGTACCCGTCCACTGATGGCTACCTTTTCATTGATAACCAAACCCGGGGTGGACAATACGCCGTAGTTCATGATTTGCATGATATCCTCTACTTTGGAAATTTCTGCATCAAAATTATTTTCAGTTACCACTTCGTTGGTCAGTTTTTCAAGGTTTTTGCATTTGGGACAGCCTGTTCCCAGAATTTTTATAATCATAATGTGTAATATTAAAGTTAGAATTAGAAATCAATTTATCATTTCGCAAAATTACGAAATACATACTTTTGAACAACCGTGTTTTTACTTATTTATTTCATCAGGGGTTAATTTCCCCTCCTAGATAATCTACCAACCATGCCATGGCTATATAATTTAATTGATATTAATTACCGATAAAGACATTTTATCATTTCGCAAAATTACGAAATGATTACTTGCAAATAACAATTACTTTCTTTTTTATGGAAAAGGATTGCACGAAATAGCAGAAATAGGCGATTCTGAAACTCAGGGTTCGCCGGACTTTCCCTCCACATCATTCGCTCTGTTGATACTGTCGGTAAAAATACAGGGGAGTTCATTTGTTTTCCAGCCGCTGATGCCATCTTGAATATAAATGATGCGCCCCTCATAAAAGCTTTCAAGGCATTGAACGATTTGTGTGGTTCGTCTAACGGTAGTGCAATAAACCACTACTGTATCGGCCCGGGTGACGTTATCCCTTAAAAGAGCCTCAAGGTTTTCATCATCGGCATCAATACATATGGCATTTTTCAGATGGCCTGAAGCATACATTTGTGGAGTTCGCCCGTCTATAATTACCACATTGGTATCATCAAACAACAGGGCATACTTTTCATAGAAATCAGCCGATGAAATTCCCAGGGTATGTTGTCCTGATAGAGACACAACCACAAAAACATTAAAAATAATGAACCAACAAATCCGCATAAGTCTTAGTTTTGCACAGCAATTAGAAATCATTTCAACGCCAAAGCTATGGGTATTTGTCATAGTATCCAAGCAAATAATTACTATCATAAGGAATAAAACATGGCAGGAACGCTTCCCATCACCAAAGAACAAACCACGGGTATCATCCTTGCCGGGGGCAAAAGCAGCCGCTTTGGAAGCAATAAGGCCCTGTTTGAATACCAGGGAAAGAAGCTGGTGGAATATTCGGTTGAAACCTTGCAACCTCTTTGCGGACAACTGTTGCTCAGCACCAATGAACCGGAAATATTTTCATTTACCGGACTGCCCACTGTAGCCGATCTTTTTCCAGGAAGCGGTCCCGTGGCTGGCATTCACGCCTGTTTGAAGCAATCTACAACGGAGCACCATCTGGTAATCGGATGCGACCTGCCCTGGCTCGAAACCCCATTGTTTGATTTCATTCTGCAAAACAGTTTCGGACAGCAGGTAGTAATGCCCATGCACAAGGGTTTAAAAGAAACCATGGCCAGCTACTATCATAAAAGCTGCACTACAGCGCTGGAGAAAGCCTTGCAGGAAAAACGATATAAAATACTGGATGCCATAGCCCCGCTGAAAACCTTTTTCCCCGAAATAGACAAAGAATCGTTCTATACTGAAAAGCTATTTGCCAATGTTAATTACAGGAAAGACATAAGCTGAGGTTAAGCGACAGTGAAGTTTCATTACCGGGGAAGGATGAGAGATTGCGGATAAGGCTGAGTAAGATCAGCCACAATCTTTTAAACCTTTAACCTTTTGAACAACGAAACGATTAAACATTCAAACCAATAACCAATTAATGATTCAACCCAATGCAGTTCTACCCCAAAAATCAACTCTCCGAAAAATGGCTCAAAGCCGCTGTAGTGGGCAGCTTATGGGCTACCGTTGAGATTGTACTGGGAAGTTTGCTGCACAACCTGAAGTTGCCCCTGGCAGGATCTGTTCTTTCATTTATCACGGTATATCTTGTTATCTCTTTTTTCCAGTTGTGGAAAGAACATGGTTTGATTTGGCGGGCGGGATTGATTTGTGCGCTGATGAAGTCTATTTCGCCCAGTGCCATCATCCTGGGCCCCATGATGGGCATTCTCTCCCAGGCCATTATCCTGGATATGATGATTCGCCTGACGGGGAAGAACCTGTTTTCCTATTTGGTGGGTGGAGCACTGGCAGTTTTCAGCGCGCTGGTGCAGAAGGCTTTTACCTTGCTCATACTATATGGCTGGGATTTTGTATTGCTGCTGGAAAACATGTATTTTTTTGCAGTCCGCCAATTGAGAGTAGAACAGTTGCCCCCCTCCCGGCTCCTGGTATTGCTTAGCGTGGTGTATCTTTTCAGTGGTGCACTGGCAGGTTTTATGGGTTTCATAACGGGCCGAAATTATGTAAAATTACAGGCACAGAGCACTGCCTGTCAGCCTGTACAACCCCACGGTCAAAGCGACCTGTTTAAACACACCCGCAAAAACAATCACTCCATACTCCTGCTGTTTCTGAGTTTTTTTGTGCTGGTGGCAGGTATGCTGATGATTACGCAATGTGCTTTATGGATATCGGCCATTGGGGTTTTCATGGTGTTGCTTTTGGGTTATCTGCGTTATCCAGGCAATATGAGGTATTTGAGAAAACCAGCCCTGTGGATACAATTGGGAGTCATTGTATTATTGTCGGCCGTTTTTAAAAACGGGTTCGAGCAGTTTTTCAGCCTGGAAGGATTTGCCATCGGATTCACAATGAGTATGAGGGCATTGCTTTTGCTCACTTGCTTTGCAGCTATCAGTGCAGAGCTTAAAAACCCGGTAGTAAAAAACCTGCTTTATAACAAGGGTTTTCAGAATCTTTACCAATCAATGGAGCTGGCTTTTTCTGCCCTGCCAGGTATAATGGAAGAGTTCTACAGTCGCTCGCAGAGCATCAAAGCGTATCGCCAACTCACCTTGACCATGCTTGGCCGCTCTCAGGCTTTACTAAATTCTTTCCGGGCGGCAGAAACAAAACGCAAACCTGTTTTTATTCTTACCGGGAGGATAAACCAGGGAAAGACAAGCCTTACCCGTCAAATCGTTTCACAGCTTAAAGAAGAAGGGTTTTCCTTAAAAGGTTTTCTTACCCTGGGCAACACCAACAACAGCCGTCGCAATGCATATTCTATTAAGGATATAGAAACAGGCGAGCAAACGCCTTTATGTTCCACCCACCCCGGCAAGCAAAAATCCAATTATGGCCGATTCTACTTTGAAGAAAAAGGATTTCAAGAAGGATGCCGGATTATTGAGCAAAGTATGGCAGAACCCACGGATCTTATTGTTATAGATGAACTGGGTCCCATGGAAATCAATGACCGGGGTTGGGCTCCCGCCATTGAAAAAGTAGTGGAAAGCAATAGTTCCGCCCAGTTTTGGGTAGTGAGAGAAAAGCTGATCAAACCTATGATTCGAAAATGGAACGTGGGCGATATTATCCTTTTCGATTTGGAAGAAGACACTGCTGAGGACATTGCAAAGGCAATCAAACTAGGCTTGCGGAATGCTGTAAGGTAACAATTTTACTCTATATTCACCCCTGCAGCAGCTTCATTGATATTTAGTAAAGAATCGCCCACTTTTTCGCAGGAAGAAATCATTTTGTTGAAGTAAAAGCCACTTTTTACATGAGCCCCTCCTTTTTCCAGGTCATCAATCACACCAATATTTACATTATCGCGAAATTCATTGATTCTTTTTTCAAGCATATAAGACTTGTTAATGTTGGTTCTGGCAAAAACTTCCCCTCTTTCCACATTCAACATCATTTCATCAAAAGCCTCATTGACCAGGGCAAACATTTTATCCAATGCTTCCCTTTGCTTGGGGGTATAGTAAGCTTTCTCTTCCTTTTTCTTTTCCAGCAGGGTCGCCATTTTAAAACAAATATCGCCGATTTTTTCCACTTCACTGCAAATCAGTCTCATTCTGCGCAATTGCTCTGAAGCATTTACAGAAAGTTGTTTTCGCGAAACCTTGATGAGAAAGGTAGTGATTTCAACCTCTACCCTATCTGTAATCTCTTCGTACTTGCTCACCCGTGCCAGGTACTTGGCGAATTTCTTTTTGTCGGTCTGATATATCATTTCGGGAATAAAGTTGAATATTCTCTGGCCCAGATCACAATAACGTAATGTCTCTCTTTTGGCCTGCAAAACAGACAACTCTGACATATGGAGAAAGCCTTGTCCGAAATACTCCAGTTGATGTCGTTCATCTGTTTTTCCTTTGGAGGGAATAATTCTTTCCACCCCCATCACAATATATTTTATAAACCCTATCAGCAGTAGGGTATTGGTAATATTGAAGGCTGTATGAAAAACCGCCAAACCAAATGGAACCATTGCTGCATCTACCATGGGGGAATTCAGCCCAATCCTCACCATATAAGCATCAATTTGGCCGATAAAAATTCTGAAAATTAAAAGCATCCAAATAGTCCCGAAAATATTAAACAAGGTATGGGCAAGAGCTGTGCGTTTGGCATGCACATTTCCCACGAGTGCGGCAAGATTGGCCGTGGCGGTGGTACCGATATTTTCCCCCAGAACAATTGCGGCGCCATGCTCAAAACCAATCCATCCATTATTGCACATAACCAGGGTAAGTGCCATGGTAGCACTGGAAGATTGCAACACGAGCGTAAGCATAGTCCCAATCCCCAAAAATATTAATATACTTCCAGTCCCGTAGTCAGTCAGGTTTTGCAGTGCTTCAAACATCTGCGGATTCTCTCTTAAATCCGGAACAGAACTTTGTAGCAAGCCTAATCCCATAAATAAAATGGCAAATCCCAGCAATGTTTCCCCCAGTGAAGTAATTTTATCCCTACTGAAGTAAAGCATCGGGAATGCAATTCCGATAATGGGCAGCGACAGCGCTTCAATATTGAGTTTAAACCCCAGAAAAGAAATCAGCCAGGCGGTGACTGTTGTGCCAATATTGGCGCCCATGATAACACCAACAGATTGCACAAGATTTAACAGTCCGGCATTTACAAAGCTCACTACCATCACTGTAGAAGCCGAAGAAGACTGCACGAGTGTAGTTATGAAAAAACCAGTCAATACACCCAAAAACCGGTTAGAGGTCATGGCGCTGAGAAATTCGCGCATTTTATATCCGGCAAGCTTTTGAATGCCTTCACTCATCACCTTCATTCCAAAGAGAAACAAGCTTAGCGCTCCAAACAAGGTCAGAAAATCAATAAAACTAAAATTCATCTTACAAATTTTTAGGTTATTATTCTGCTCCTCTAAGGAAGACTCCTGGAAGACAACTGTAACCCTTCACAAGGCCCCTTTCTTTTTTACCACTCACATTATTTGGCTGTAAATAGGATTGCAAAATTAATAAAACTAATCAGGGCACTCTAGCTTAACAATAAATTAATATTGAAAAGAAACGCTTTTATATTGAACCAAAGCCGTCAAAGGCCTGGAAGATTTTTCCAGGCCTTTGGTGTAGGCGACAAAATAAATTTACAAGTTATATATGTCAAGAAACCGGGGATAACCCAATCTATCAATGCCCATTCTTAAGGTAAAAATCCCTGTGTGATTTCAGAACATTTACCGTGTGTAATATAACATTTTTGGTTTCGGTAAGCAGATTAAATACTACCATACTGTTTCTGGTACCGATTTTCTCTGCTTTGATCAATTTAATCTGGAGCAATTTAATTTTCTCAATTTTATCCACGAGTGCATTATTCAATTCAATCACCTTTGGCACTTGTTCAAAGTCATTGGACTCTATAATGGAGAGTATCATTCCATATAATTCACTCAAACCACTACTTAACTGGGTAAGTTCTTTGGTTTGCTCGGGAATAGTAGTAGCATGATTATTTTCAACATGCTCATATAAAGGTTCAATGATAAAATGAAGACAATGGGCAATTTCTCTCAGATAATCAAGTACCTGAACATAATGATGTCCTGTATCAACATAATCCTCCTCAAGCTTTTTCAGGGTTATATATACATCCTTTTTCAACCCTTTAGTATAGACATTCAATTCTTTGATTTTCTTATTGGCTTTCTTAAGTTTTTTGCGTTCTTCCCGTGTAAACGAGGTAATAATACCAGGATGAACATCTCTGACCACCAGAAGAGTATTTTTAATATTGAGCTTACATTCTTTCATTACGCTCTCTTCGTCCCATTCGCGGGTAAGTTTGGCCTCTTCCTTTTTCTTGGATTCACTTCTGCGTTTATGAATAAAATTGGTGCGGATAACAAAAACAAAAGCAATTATGATGGCAATTACTGCTGCTGTTAAACCGCCCCAGCTGATGAATAATGCAAAGAGAAAAGCAGCAAAAAAGGCAGTGAAAGCAGTAAAGAACCATCCTCCTATCACAGTAATTACACCGGTTATGCGATAAACTGCGCTTTCTCTACCCCAGGCACGGTCGGAAAAGGAAGACCCCATGGCCACCATAAACGTCACGTAGGTAGTAGACAATGGTAACTTTAAGGAAGTGGCCAATGCTATCAGGATACTGGCAACAAACATGTTTACTGAGGCCCTAACCTGGTCAAAATGTGCATCATCTTTCCGGATTTTTTTTCTTTTTTTGGATAATGATTCATCAAAACGCTTATCGAGAAACCGGAAAAAACTTCCTGGGAGTATTTTATGCAATACCTGGCTAAAATCCATAGACTTTCTAACAAGGGTGCGGGCAAAAACAGATGAAGAGAATCTTTCATATCCTTCCGTTTGCCGGGCAAGATCCACCTCTGTTTGGGTAACCGAATGGGCTTTCTTGGAAAAGAATAAGGCAAGTATCATAATAATCCCTGCTCCCAATAAAAAGTAGGTAGGTGTCTTAACCGGTTCAAGCAATGACTCCATCGTATAAGTAGTAGGATCCAAGGTAGGGTCATTGATAAAAAACAGGTACGATTCATAACCTGCAAGGGGTACCCCGATAAAATTCACCAGGTCGTTACCGGCAAAGGCCATGGCAATAGAAAAGGTTCCTATTAATACAATAATCCTGAGAATATTGACCTTGAAAAGGGAAATTAATAATTGCGAAATAACGCCAAATACAATAAAACAGGAGGTCAACAATAAAAAGGTATTATCAGAGATCCATTGCACATTCTGCTCTGTCATAAACGAGGATCCGCTGGCTCCTTTTACAAGCATAAAATAAACGATGGAAGTAATAGCAAGGCTTCCCCACAATGCACCAAAATAGGGAAGATTCTTTTCAAAATTAAACGTAAACAATATCCTGGACAAAAACTGCACAATGGCACCCACCGTAAATGCGACTACCACCGATAAAAGAATTCCGGAAATAATGGTTAAGGCCCTCGCTGAATTAATATAATTGCCTAGTTCCTGGATACTGTCTGCTGACGCATAAATCTTAAATAAAGATACAGCAACTGCGGCTCCGAGCAATTCAAAAACAATAGATACTGTGGTAGAAGTGGGTAAACCGAAGGTATTATACGTATCCAGCAATATGATATCCGTAATCATAACTGCCAGAAATAAAATCATTATTTCATTAAAATAAAACTGGTCAGGAAAAAAAACACCACTTCTGGCAACTTCCATCATACCACTGGAGAAAGTGGTCCCTATCAGGACCCCGGCACCGGCAATACCTAAAATAACTTTATAAGAAGCAACTCTGGAGCCTATAGCAGAATTTAAAAAGTTTACTGCGTCGTTTCCAACACCTACAACAAGATCAGAAATGGCCAGAATGAAGAGGGCGATAACAAAGAATAGATAAATGTTGTCCATTTAAATTGAGTTTTAATTTGCATGGCAAAAATAAAACTTTACAATGCCAGTTGACCGGAACCAATGTTAATTTTAGGTTAAGGTATAATTAAATAAATGTAAAGTACAAAGGTACGTAAAACTTCAAAAATCCCCGGTAAAAGAGCTCATAGTTTGATCATTTTACCCGGCAATTATAACATTCAACCTGTTACATCATTCCTCTTATGGGTTTTCCGGGTTTATTGAGCAATAATATGCAAAAAGGGAGACCTATTGGGGCCTCCCTTTTGTTGAAAGATATAAACTACGATCAGGACTATTTCCTGAAGTATTTGAAATCTTTTCCCAGGTACCTTGCAGTATCACCAAGAATTTCTTCAATGCGAAGCAATTGGTTGTACTTGGCAATCCTGTCAGAACGGCTGGCAGAACCGGTTTTGATCTGGCCCGTGCCCAAAGCTACAGCCAAATCAGCAATGGTTGAATCTTCAGTTTCGCCTGAACGGTGGCTCATTACAGAAGTGTAAGAGTTTTCTTTGGCCAGACTAACGGCATTCATGGTTTCTGTCAAAGTACCAATCTGGTTTACTTTTACCAGGATGGAGTTGGCAACCTTCAGGTCAATACCTCTTTGCAAACGCTGGGTATTGGTTACAAACAAATCATCACCTACCAGCTGAATTTTATCTCCCAGTTTTTGGGTCATCAAGCCCCAGCCATCCCAATCATCTTCGCTCATACCATCTTCGATGGAAATAATGGGATACTTATTTACCCATTCTGCCCAATAGTCAACCATTTGTGCAGGAGTAAGCTTATCACCGGTTGATTTGTGCAGATGATACATATTTTCTTCCGGGAGGAAATATTCGGCTGAAGCAGGGTCCAGCGCTATAAAAATATCTTCACCCGGTTTGTAGCCGGCATTCTCAATCGCCTGAAGAATAACAGTAATGGCTTCTTCATTGGATTTAAGATTAGGAGCAAATCCACCTTCGTCACCCACGTTGGTTGAATACCCTTGTTTTTTCAGCACTGCTTTCAGGTTATGAAATACTTCTGTACCCATCTTCAAAGCCTGGCTGAAAGATGATGCACCCACGGGCATTACCATAAATTCCTGAAAGTCGATACTATTATCAGCATGTGAACCCCCGTTAAGGATATTCATCATAGGAACAGGCAACAGGTTGGCATTGGCACCTCCTACATAGCGAAACAGGTATTGGTTGGTTTCTTGTGCAGCAGCGTGAGCTACAGCCAATGAAACACCCAGAATAGCGTTGGCACCCAGATTGGCTTTATTAGGAGTACCATCAATTTGAAGCATGGTTTTATCAATGAGGTTTTGGTCTGTAACAAACAACCCTTTGAGCTCATTATTCAATACATTGTTAACGTTGTTAACCGCTTTAAGAACACCTTTACCAAGATAATTCGCTTTATCATCGTCTCTCAGCTCTACAGCTTCATGAACTCCGGTTGATGCTCCTGAAGGAACAGCAGCGCGGCCCATCAGCCCGTTTTCAGTTACCACATCTACCTCAATCGTTGGATTACCTCTTGAATCCAGAATTTGTCTTGCGTGAACATTTAAAATAGCGCTCATAATAATAATTTTAAAATTAAAAATTGATCCTTAAATTCCAGTATACAAATTTATTTAAACGAAATAAATTCCTCAAATCAAAAAAACAAAAAAGAGGATAAAGCTTTTTGACTTTATCCTCTTTTAAGTTGTGCCGGTTGTAAGTTGATAACCCAACAAACCGGTTAAAAAATCCCATATAATCAGTACAACATTTTCAAAGGATACAGATGAATACCTGTCTATTCTTCCTTTTTCTTGTTGTCTTCTTCCTTTTCTGCCTTTGAAGCCTCAGGAGTTTCCGTTTTTTCTTCTGCAGGAGTTTCAGCTTTTGTCTCTTCCTTCACTTCCGCCTCAGGTTGCTCAGAAGAAGTTTTTTCTTCAGCAGCAGGTGCGGCAGCAGGTTTTTCTGCTGTAGCATCGGATGATTTTTTACCTCTGCGGCTTCTGCGGGTCTTTTTGGTTGCTTCCTCAGCTGACTTCAACATATTGTCATTGTAATCAACCAGTTCGATAAAGCACATCTCTGCAGCATCACCTTTTCTAAAGCCGGTTTTCAGAATTCTGGTATAACCTCCTGGCCTGTTAGCGATTTTCTGAGATACTTCTCTGAACAACTCGCTCACAGCTTGCTTATTTTGCAAATAAGAGAAAACTGTTCTGCGGGAATGCGTAGAGTCTTCTTTAGACTTCGTAATCAGGGGCTCTACATACACCCTCAAGGCTTTGGCCTTGGCCAGGGTGGTAAATATCCGTTTATGGATGATAAGGGAAGCAGCCATGTTGGAAAGCATCGCACTTCTGTGCTGAGCTTTTCTTCCCAGATGATTTATTTTCTTTCTGTGTCTCATTTCAATTAGTCCTTATCTAATTTGTATTTTGAAAGATTCATGCCAAAACTAAGGTTTTTGGCTTTAATAAGTTCCTCAAGTTCAGTAAGCGATTTTTTACCAAAGTTTCTGAATTTGAGAAGGTCATGTTTGTTGAGCGAAACAAGATCTGCCAGTGTTTCTACATCAGCTGCTTTGAGGCAGTTGAGTGCTCTGACACTAAGGTCGAGATCTACCAGTTTGGTTTTTAACAACTGGCGCATATGCAATGAAGTCTCATCAAACTCTTCGCTGGTTGCTTTTTCTTCAGCATCCAGGGTTATCTTCTCGTCAGAGAAAAGCATAAAATGGAAAATGAGAATCTTTGCAGCTTCTTTCAGCGCTTCCTTAGGGGAAATAGAGCCATCGGTAAGGATTTCAATTACAAGCTTTTCATAGTCAGTCTTTTGCTCTACACGGTAGTTTTCAACAAAAAACTTCACATTTTTCACCGGTGTGAAAATTGAATCAATTGCAATTTGCCCAATAACCGGGTTCAACGGTTTGTTTTCTTCAGCCGGAACGTACCCTCTTCCTTTTTCAATGGTCAACTCAATATTGAGATTCACCGAAGGTTCCATATGACAGATAACTTCTTCGGTATTGATGACCTGAAAATTAGAAAGTGAGTTATTCAAATCCCCGGCTTTAAATACATCCTGACCTGATATATTGATGGTTACTTTTTCACTATCCTCCTCTTCAACTTTTTGTCTGAACCGGATTTTCTTCAGGTTAAGAACGATTTCGGTTACATCTTCCACAACTCCTTTAATGGAGGAGAACTCATGTTCTACAGTATCAATACGTATGGATGTAACGGCAAAACCTTCAAGAGAAGAGAGCAGGATGCGTCTGAGTGAATTACCAATGGTAATTCCATACCCCGGTTCAAGGGGTCTGAATTCAAATTTTCCAAAGCTCCCATCAGACTCGAGCATTATGACTTTATCCGGTTTTTGAAAAGCTAATATTGCCATTTATCAGTGGGTTTTATTTTTACGATAACTCAATTCAATTCTTTATTACTTAGAGTACAACTCAACGATGAGTTGTTCTTTGATAGATTCAGGAATAATATCCCTTTCAGGCATATTCAGGAACTTGCCTTCCATTTTTTGCTCATCCCATTCCAGCCATCCGAAGGCGTTGGATCTTCCACTGAGCGAATCTGTAATGGTTTCAAGGCTTTTGGATTTTTCTCTCACCCCTACAATGTCTCCGGGACGTAATGTGTAGGAAGGAATGTTAACCACATCACCATTAACAGTGATATGCCTGTGTCCTACAAGTTGACGGGCAGCTCTGCGGGTAGGGGCAATTCCTAAACGGTAAACAACATTATCCAGCCGTGCTTCCAGTAACTGGAGCAAAATTTCGCCGGTAACACCTTTTTTGTTGCTTGCTTTCTCAAATACATTTGCAAATTGTTTTTCCAGCAAACCATAGGTATATTTTGCTTTTTGTTTCTCCTGGAGCTGAATTCCATATTCAGATTGCTTTTTCCGTTTCTTATTAGCTCCATGCATCCCCGGAGGATACTTTTTCTTTTCAAATGCTTTATCGGCACCAAAAATCGCATCACCAAATTTGCGCGCAATTTTTGTCTGGGGTCCTCTATATCTTGCCATATTCTTATTATAATACTATTTTTATAAAATCTTTTGTTGTTGAGAATTATACTCTTCTTCTTTTAGGAGGTCTGCAACCATTGTGTGGCAGCGGAGTTACATCCATGATCTCGATCACTTCGATACCTGCAGAGTGCAGTGTACGGATGGCTGATTCACGTCCTGAACCAGGTCCTTTTACGAAAACTTTCACTTTGCGCAAGCCAGCATCATAAGCTGTCTTTGCTGCATCGGTAGCGGCCATTTGACCAGCATAAGGAGTATTTTTCTTGGACCCTCTAAAGCCCATTTTCCCTGCAGAAGACCATGAAATAACCTGTCCGTTATTGTTGGTGAGGGAAATAATAATATTATTAAAAGAAGCAAAGATGTGGGCATGTCCTACAGCCTCTACTTTTACAACACGTTTTTTGGTACTACGTGTTCCCTTGGTTGATTTTGCCATATTTTTACAATATTTCTCTGATCAAGCAACCTATCCTTCGATAAGTGGCTTCAATTAAATAGATTAAATTATTTGGTTGCTTTTTTCTTGTTGGCAACAGTTTTCTTTTTCCCTTTGCGGGTACGGGCATTGTTTTTCGTTTTTTGTCCTCTCAGGGGCAAACCGATTCTGTGCCGTATCCCTCTGTAGCATCCAATATCCATAAGGCGCTTTATGTTCATTTGTACTTCAGAACGCAATCCACCTTCTACCTTATAATTTTCGCTAATGATATTACGGATGGTTGTAATCTGATCGTCATTCCAATCCTGAACTTTAACGCTCAATTCTACACCCGCTTCATTGAGAATTTTCTGGGCAGTGCTTCTGCCAATACCAAAAATATAGGTAAGGGCTACTTCACCTCTTTTGTTCTTGGGAATATCTATTCCTGCTATACGTGCCATATATTCTTTATATTAAATATTATCAAAATTATCCCTGACGTTGTTTAAACTTGGGATTTTTTTTGTTGATTACATAAATCCTGCCCTTGCGACGTACAATCTTGCATTCAGGGCTTCTTTTTTTTACCGATACTCTTACTTTCATTTGGCAGTTTTTTACTGTGTTCCGATTATACTAATTACTTGTATCTAAAAGTTATTCTTCCTTTTGATAAATCGTATGGCGACATTTCAATTTTCACCTTATCCCCTGGCAGAATTTTAATATAGTGCATACGCATCTTACCCGAGATATGAGCGGTTATTACATGTCCATTCTCCAATTCAACACGAAACATTGCATTACCCAATGATTCTATAACGGTACCGTCTTGTTGTATCGAGGCTTGTTTTGCCATACTTATTCAATAATTATTGTGTTATTTATATTTGATTTGAGCGCTTCTCTTATATACGAATACGATGTCAAGATATCGGCTTTTTCTTTTCCTACCGCAATGGTATGTTCGTAATGAGCCGAAGGTTGTCGATCGGATGTACGGATGGTCCAGCCATCTTTTTCCTGTACAACAAATCGCTTCCCAATATTGATCATAGGTTCAATGGCTATAACCAATCCTTTTCGTAAAGTCACCCCTTTGCCTTTTTTGCCAAAATTAGGCACCTCAGGAGCCTCATGAAGATTGCGGCCTACTCCGTGACCAACAAGCTCCCGTACTACTGTATATCCTGCATTTTCTGCATGATTTTGTATGGTAAAAGAGATATCTCCCAGTGTATTACCCTCTACTGCCTGTTCTATTCCCAGCAACAAGCATTCGTGCGTAATATGTAACAGCCGCCTGACAGATTCATCTATCTCACCAATGGCAAAGGTATAGGCACAGTCGCCGTAAAAGCCATTCTTTAAAACACCACAGTCAATTGAAACGATATCTCCCTCTGCCAGCTCCCGATGACCGGGTATGCCATGAACAACTTGTTCATTGGGCGATATACAAAGGGTCCCGCTGAAACCATGATATCCTTTAAATCCAGGTTTGGCGCCATTATCCAGAATAAACTCTTCTGCAAGTTTATCCAACTCAATGGTTTTAATTCCTGGCCGAATCACTTTGGCTACTTCACCTAAAGTTTTCGCAACAAGCAAAGAACTCTCCCGAATCAGTTCTATTTCGTTTTCGGATTTATATTCTATCATTATAGGTTTAATTAACCTGCCATTCCCATTGATGAACGTCCTTTAATTCTTCCTGACTTGGTCAGACCATCATAATGTCGCATGAGCAGATGACTTTCGATTTGCTGCAATGTATCCAGTACAACACCCACCATAATCAGCAAGGAAGTACCTCCGAAAAATTGCGCAAATTGGCCGGTAACCCCCATCATACTAACGAGAGCAGGCATAATAGCCACAAAAGCAAGGAATATTGATCCTGGCAGTGTTATTTTGGACATTACGTTATCAATAAATTCGGCCGTCCGTTTTCCGGGTTTTACACCGGGAATAAAACCACCATTCTTTTTCATATCTTCTGCCATCTGGTTCGGATTCACTGTTATGGCAGTATAAAAATAGGTGAAGAGTATAATTAATATAGCGAAGGTAAAATTATACCAGAACCCAAGGAAATTAGAAAAAGTAGCAGCGAATCCACTCATGGCTTCGGAGTCAGAGAAACCTGCAAGTGTAATAGGTATAAACATAATAGCCTGGGCAAATATAATTGGCATTACTCCGGCAGCATTTACTTTCAAAGGGATATATTGTCTTACCCCACCATATTGTTTGTTACCCACAACCCTTTTGGCAAACTGCACCGGGATTCTTCGGGTTCCTTGCACAAGCAATATACTCAGCACAACAACGCCCATCAGCACAACAATTTCCACCAGGAAAACCACAAGTCCTCCTCCGGCTTCTTCCATCCGGGCAATAAATTCACCAAACAATGCGAACGGCAGGTTCGCAATAATACCCACCATAATGATGAGCGATATTCCGTTACCAATTCCTTTATCTGTAATTTTTTCACCAAGCCACATCACAAACATGGTTCCTGCAATCAAGATGATTACTGAGGAAACAACAAAGAACGTCATAGAGGCTCCGGGATCTCCGTCAAAAGGGGTAATTGCTTCACGGGGCAGCTGCGATGCCAGGTTGGCAATATAAGCGGGTGCCTGTGCGCCTGTAATAATTACAGTAAGATAACGGGTAATCTGATTGATTTTCTTACGGCCACTTTCTCCTTCTTTCTGTAGTTTCTGGAAATACGGAACCGCAACTCCCAGAAGCTGAATCACAATCGATGCACTGATATAGGGCATAATACCCAGGGCAAAAACGGAAGCATTGGAAAATGCCCCTCCTGAAAACATATTCAGCAACCCGAGCAAACCATCTGATGTCTGCGCCTGAAGGGCATCTAACATTTGAGGATCAACACCCGGAAGTACAACATATGATCCCAGTCGGTAAATCAAAATGATTCCTAACGTGTTAATGATTCGAAACCGTAAGTCTTCGATTCTGTAGATATTTTGCAGTGTCTGGAAAAATCTTTTCATTACTTATATCTATAAAGTGTTTACTTTACCACCTTTAGATTCAATGGCTTTGATTGCTGAGGCGGAAAATTTATGAGCGGTTACTTCAATGGCAGCATTCAACTCCCCCCGACCCAGTATTTTTACCAAATCTTTTGAAGATGTAAGACCATTTTCTATCAAAACTTCCGGTGTAATGATCTTAATGTCTTTTTTGTCAACCAACTGTTGAAGCACATCAAGATTAATTCCGTCATATTCAACCCTGAACCGATTTTTAAAACCAAACTTGGGCAGTCTCCTGGCAAGTGACATCTGGCCACCTTCGAAGCCGGCCTTACTGCTGTAACCTGAGCGGGATTTTGCCCCTTTGTGACCTCTTGTAGAAGTGCCGCCTCTACCAGAACCCTGACCACGACCAATCCTTTTCTCAGCTTTTACTGAACCATTTGCTGGCTTAAGATTACTTAAATCCATTTTATATGCAAATTTAAAAATTATTACCTATTAAGTGATTATGCTTGCACTTCTTCAATACTCAGAAGATGCTTTACCTTGTCAATCATACCCATTAACTGGGGAGTGCCTTCCACTACTACCGGCCTATGAAGCTTGCGCAGGCCCAAAGCATGAAGTGTTTTTTTCTGCTTCTCGGGACGTTTTATCGCACTCTTGACTTGTGCTATTTTTAATTTTTTCATGAGAAAAACAATATTTTTTTTAACAACTCTGCTGAGCAGAGCAAGAAAATATTTGATTGTAAAACATTGTAAACGGATTACTGAAGCAGGAATCCGTTTACAATACCGGTTATGATTAGCCGTTAAAAACTTTATCAACAGAAATACCTCTTTGCTGAGCAACAGTAAAGGGGTCTCTGAGTTTGGTAAGAGCATCAATGGTAGCCTTTACCACACTGTGGGGATTGGAGGAGCCCTGGGATTTTGCCAAAACGTCGGTTACCCCTACACTTTCCAGTACGGCTCTCATGGCACCACCAGCAATAACACCTGTACCATTGGCAGCAGGACGCAACATTACATTGGCTCCACTGTATTTTCCTTTCTGGAAATGAGGAATGGTGCCTTTGTGTACCGGAACCTTAATAAGGTGTTTCTTGGCATCATCAATACCCTTGCTGATAGCAGTGGTTACTTCCTTGGCTTTTCCAAGACCGTAGCCAACAACACCGTTTTCATTCCCAACTACAACAATAGCAGAGAAACTAAAGGTTCTACCCCCTTTGGTAACTTTGGTGACACGCTGTATGCTAACCAACCTGTCCTTAAATTCTATCTCGCTGGATTTTACTTTTTTTACGTTTGCGTTTGTCATAGTCTTTAGAATTTTAAACCTCCTTCTCTGGCACCTTCGGCCAAGGATTTTACTCTACCGTGATACAAATATCCGTTCCGGTCAAAAACAATTGTTTCGATTCCGGCTTCTTTGGCTTTTTCAGCCAGAAGTTTACCAACCTCTTTTGCCATCTCTGATTTGGGTACTTTTTTATCTGCAAAAACCTTTTCACGGCTGGATGCAGAAACCAAAGTAGCACCTTTATTATCACTAATCAGCTGAGCATATATCTGTTTGTTACTTCTGAACACCGAAAGCCTGGGCTTTTCGTCTGATCCAAAGACTCTTTTTCGTACCCGGTACTTAATTTTTAGTCTTCTGTTTGTTTTACTATTTGTCGCCATCTATCAGATGATTTAATAAAGTTTTTAAAGATTATTTACCGGTAGCTGATTTACCTGCTTTTCTGCGAAGTACTTCTCCCTGGAACTTGACACCTTTCCCTTTGTAGGGTTCAGGCTTACGCAGGCTGCGAATCTTGGCAGCAACCTGTCCGATAAGCTGCTTGTCATACGATTCGAGAATAATCAGCGGGTTTTTACCTCTTTCAGTCACGGTTTCTACTTTCACCTCCTTGGGAAGTTCGATGAAAATATTGTGAGAATATCCCAGGCCCAGCTCAAGCAGCTGCCCTGTGTTGGATGCTTTGTACCCCACCCCGACAAGTTCCTGAGTGATTTTATATCCTTCAGAAACACCGATAACCATATTGTTTATCAATGCACGATAAAGACCGTGGAGGGCTTTGTGCTTTTTCTGCTCGGTGGGACGTTTTAAGGTAATAATACCGTCTTCCACAGCAACGGTAATTCCTTCTTTGATTTCTTGGGTTAATTCTCCTTTGGGGCCCTTTACGTTCACAACATTTTTGTCATTAACGCTTACAGTAACACCGGCTGGAATTTGTACAGGTAATTTTCCTATTCTTGACATAGTTTCTTTCCTTTTAACTTACGTAACAAATTACTTCTCCGCCCACGCCTTCTTTGCGGGCCTCTTTGTCGGTGATTAAACCTTTGGAAGTAGAAATTATGGCAATACCTAAACCGTTCATTACCCTGGGCAAGTTATTGTGACTGCAATATCTTCTTAAACCGGGTCTGCTGATTCTACTCAAAGAGTTGATAGCAGGAATTTTTGTAGAAGGATGATATTTCAGGGCAATTTTGATGTTGCCGAATTTGTTTTCTGTTCCTTCTTCAAATTTGTAATTTAGGATGTACCCTTTCTCAAAAAGGATTTTTGTGATCCCCTTTTTAAGATTAGATGCAGGAATTTCTACAATCCTGTGATTGGCCTTAACGGCATTCCTTATTCTGGTAAGGTAATCTGCAATTGGATCAGTTGTCATTTCTAATAAAAAATAAAGTTATAAATTTTACCAACTCGCTTTGGTTACGCCGGGTATGAGTCCATTGCTGGCCATTTCGCGGAAATTGATCCGGGAAATACCAAATTGTCTCATGTATCCTTTGGGTCTGCCAGTAAGTTTACAACGGTTGTGTAAACGAACCGGAGAAGCGTTTTTTGGTAGTTTCTGAAGCGCTTCATAATCTCCGGCAGCTAATAATTCTGCACGTTTCTTCGCGTATTTGGCCACGAGTTTTTCTCTTTTGCGCTCGCGGGCTTTCATTGATTCTTTTGCCATTATCGGAACAGTTTATTTTTTTACATTTTTAAATGGAATTCCGAATTCACGCAGTAAAGCATGCGCTTCTTTATCGGTATTGGCTGTGGTAACAAAGGTGATATCCATCCCGGTAATTTTATTGATTTTATCAATATCAATTTCAGGGAAAATAATTTGCTCGGTTACTCCCAGGCTAAAGTTTCCACGTCCGTCGAAACCTTTTTCGTTGATACCTTTAAAGTCGCGAATACGGGGCAAAGAAACAGCAATCAACCTGTCAAGGAATTCATACATTTTGCTACCACGCAATGTTACCCTCACACCGATGGGCATGCCGCGGCGTAGTTTAAAATTGGAAATATCCTTTTTCGAGGTGGTTTGAACCGCTCTTTGACCTGCAATAAGGGTCATTTCTTCTACAGCGTTATCGATAATTTTCTTATCGGTAATGGCGATACCCAAACCTTGATTTAAACAAATCTTGGTAAGTTTGGGAACTTCCATTACGTTGTTGTAGCTGAACTCGGAAGTTAGAGCAGGAATAATTTCCTTCTCATATTTTTCTTTAAGTCTTGGTATATAGCTCATTACTTAATTACCTCCCCTGACTTTTTTGAATAACGAACAGATTTGTTATCCTCATTTAACTTTCTGCCAACTTTGGTGGCATTACCTTTTGCGTCTACCAACATAAGGTTGGAAATATGAATAGGTGCTTCCTGCTTAATAATACCACCTTCGGTATTGGCAGCATTAGGTTTGGTATGTTTGGAAATGATATTCAGGCCTTCTACAACCGCCCGTTTATTCTTCCTGTCAATACTCAGCACCTTACCCTGCTGACCTTTGGAGTTACCCGCAATGGCCTTTACAGTGTCACCTTTTTTGATATGTAATTTGGCTTGCATAATTTACTAATGTTTTTCGGATTAAAGAACTTCGGGTGCTAATGAGACGATCTTCATAAATTGTTTTTCACGAAGCTCACGGGCAACAGGACCAAAAATACGTGTTCCTCTCATTTCTTCATTGGCCGTCAGTAGTACCACGGCATTGTCGTCAAACTTAATGTACGAACCATCAGCACGTCGGACGTGTTTGCGGGTTCTGACAACAACAGCTTTGGAAACGGTGCCCTTTTTGATATTTCCACTGGGGATAGCATCTTTAACAGTAACGATAATTTTATCACCAATACCGGCATACCGGCGTTTGGTACCGCCTAACACCCTGATGCACAGAACTTCCTTGGCGCCACTGTTATCTGCAACTGATAGTCTGGATTCTTGTTGTATCATAATTACTTAGCTCTTTCAAGGATTTCAACTAATCTCCAACATTTATTTTTACTCAAGGGCCTGGTTTCCATTATACGAACGGTATCGCCTATATTGCACTCATTCTTTTCATCATGAGCCATAAATTTGGATGATTTTTTAACAAACTTCCCATACTTGGGGTGCTTAACGCGGCGTAACACTTTGATCACAATGGATTTTTCCATTTTGTTACTGGTTACTAAACCGACTCTTTCTTTTCTGCTTGTTCTCGTTTCCATTTATCTATACATTACTTTTTGATTCTTCAATGGCCCTGCTATGGAGCTCGGTTTTAATCCTGGCAATGGTTTTCCTGAAAACATTAATTTTCATGGGATTTTCCAGGGGTGATACAGAATGGTTAAGCTTCAGCTTTTGAAGATGTTTTATTTCTTCGTCTAACCTTTCTTTGAGCTCACCGGTCGACATTTCTCGTATTACATTTGGCTTCATCTAATTAATGAATTTAGATCGTAAATAAAAGCAGTAAGCATTACACTTGCAATGCTTTAGAGGTGAATTCTTAAACAGAGGCCCTTTTCAGTGGGGCTTGTTTGCAACGATCCTCTCCAAAAAGGCTGCAAAGTTATAAAAATTATTTAAATTAAATTGACTATTCAAAAACAAAATCTCTTCTGACAACAAACTTTGTCAAAACAGGCAGTTTTTGAGCACCTAAACGCATGGCTTCCTTAGCAGTTTCATAAGTAACGCCTTCCGATTCAAAAAGAATTCTACCCGGGCTTACTCTGGCTACGAAATATTCCGGAGCACCTTTCCCTTTTCCCATCCTTACTTCGGCGGGTTTTTTGGTAACGGGTTTATCGGGGAAAATTCTAATCCACAACTGGCCTTCACGTTTCATACGACGTGTGATGGCCTGGCGGGCAGCTTCTATCTGACGGCTGGTAATCCAGCATTCATCTAACGATTTAATTCCAAAGCTTCCAAAGGCTAACTCAGCACCTCTCTTGGTGTTGCCTTTCATTTTGCCTTTCTGATGCCTTCTGAATTTGGTTTTCTTTGGCTGTAACATTATTCAGTAAATTTTTTAATAACAATAAATGATATCGTTTATTTCTTATTGCGACGTCCGCCCCCTCTGAATCTGTCTCTGCCTCCGCCACCAGGGCCTCCTGCTTTGGGTTTGGTATTGTCCTCTGTGAAGGGAGTAAGTTCTCTTTTTCCGTACACTTCTCCTTTACAAATCCACACTTTAATACCTATACGTCCATAGGTAGTATGCGCTTCTGCCGTTGCGTAGTCGATATCAGCCCGTAAAGTATGCAAAGGAATACGTCCTTCTTTGTAGGTTTCGGTACGTGCCATTTCAGCGCCTCCTAAACGACCGGAAACAGTAGCTTTAATACCTTCAGATCCCAGTCTCATGGTGCCCGAAACAGCAGTCTTCACAGCACGTCTGAAAGAAATACGTCCTTCAATTTGTTTTGCAATGGTATTGGCAACCAACATAGCATCCAGCTCAGGTCTTTTGATTTCAGAAATATTGATCTGAACTTCTTTAAGGGTAATTTTCCTTAATTCCTCTTTTAGCTTGTCTACTTCCTGGCCACCTTTACCGATAATGATACCCGGACGGGCAGTATTGATGGTAACCGTGATAAGTTTGAGTGTTCTTTCGATAATAATTTTGGATACTCCTGCTTTGGCCAAACGGGCGTTGAGGTACTTTCTGATTTTTTCATCCTCAACCAGTTTTGCCTCGTATCGTTTTCCCCCGTACCAGTTGGAGTCCCATCCTTTTATGATGCCCAATCTAAGTCCGATTGGATTTGTTTTTTGTCCCATTCGAATTTTCTTTAATTGTTTGTATTTTTACTATCTACGACAATGGTAACATGGTTGGATCTTTTTCTGATCCGGTAGGCGCGACCCTGGGGAGCAGGACGTAAACGCTTCAACATTCTTCCACTATCCACAAAAATTTCTTTTACATAAAGATTGCTCTCTTCAATCCTTACACCTTCATTTTTGGATTGCCAGTTTGCAATGGCACTGAGCAGAAGTTTTTCCAGTCGTGTTGCTGATTCTTTCTTGGTATATCTTAAGATTGCCAGGGCTTTGTCAACTTCTTTACCTCTGATAATATCTGCAACAAGGCGCATTTTCCTTGGAGATGTTGGGCAATTGTTTAGTTTGGCAATATATTTAGTCTTATTTTCTTCTTTGACTCTTTCAGCCCTAAGATGTTTTCTAGATCCCATTTTTTAGTATATTTATTTTTTGCCTTTATCTTTTTTACCCGCATGACCACGGAAAATACGTGTAGGGGCAAATTCGCCCAGTTTGTGTCCTACCATATTTTCGGTCACATATACAGGGATGAATTTGTTGCCATTATGAACGGCAATGGTTTGTCCTACAAAATCAGGAGAAATCATCGAGGCTCTTGACCAGGTTTTGATAACAGTTTTTTTGCTACTGCTGGCCATGTTGAGCACTTTTTTCTCCAGTTTGTAATGTATATAAGGTCCTTTTTTTAATGAACGGCTCATAATTTATTTTTTTTCGGTTAATTACGATTATTTCTTCCTTCTTTCAACAATAAGTCTGCTGCTATCTTTCTTGTTGTTACGGGTTTTATATCCCTTAGCTGGCAAACCTTTACGGCTTCTGGGGTGTCCACCACTGGCGCGGCCTTCACCACCTCCCATGGGGTGATCCACCGGGTTCATAACAACAGGACGAGTTCTGGGGCGACGACCCTGCCAACGGCTACGGCCGGCTTTACCGCTCATCTCGTGCATATGATCGGGATTAGATGCACTACCGATGGTAGCTTTGCAGGTAATCAAAACCATACGGGTTTCTCCTGAAGGAAGTTTTAAAATTGCATATTTGCCGTCTCTAGACATCAACTGGGCATAGGTACCGGCACTCCTGGCCATCTTTCCACCCTGTCCGGGTTTGAGTTCTACATTGTGTACAACAGTACCCAGGGGAACCTTACTTAAAAACATGGTATTACCCAAATCGGGGGTAGCAGTTTCACCAGACATAATCGTTTGTCCTACCTGCAATCCGTTGGGGGCAAGTATATACCTTTTTTCACCATCAGCATAAACAACCAATGCTATGCGTGCAGATCGGTTGGGATCATACTCAATGGTTTTTACAGTTCCGGGAATTCCATCTTTATCTCGTTTGAAATCAACAAAACGAAATCTTTTCTTATGACCGCCACCAATATAGCGCATGGTCATTTTACCTTTACTGTTTCTACCTCCTGATTTGTTTATTCCAACCACAAGACTTTTTTCAGGGGTGGAGGTAGTTATTTCGTCAAACGCACTGATCAATTTGTTGCGTTGACCCGGGGTGGTTGGTTTAAATTTTCTTAAAGCCATCTATTCTAAATATTGCTGTAAAAATCAATAATTTGGCCATCTTCAACGGTAACGATAGCCTTTTTAATACTGTTTTTTCTGCCGGACATAAAACCGGTTTTGGTATAGCGCATTTTGGCTTTACCCAGATAATTCATAGTGTTGACTGTTTCGACCGTAACATTGTATGTTTCTTCTACGGCGGCTTTTATCTGATTTTTACTTGCCCGTTGGTCAACAACAAAACCGAATCGATTGGGATACTTTTCCGTAACCGCAGTCATTTTTTCGGTAATCAGTGGCTTAATTAAAACGTTCATTTTTCTAAGATTTTTTTAGGGCCGATCTTTTTCCAACCCAACGATAATGATTATGATTTTAAAAGGGTGTTTTCTACTTCTTTTAAAGAGCTTTCAACAAATACCAGTTGCTGCGAATTGAGAATCTGGTAAGTATTTATATCAGAAGCAACGGCCACCCTGGCCTTGGGTATATTCCTTGCAGAAAGAATGATATTCTTGTCTGCTTCAGGAAGGACCAATAAGGATTTCTTGTCAAGCATATTGAAGCGCTCCAGCAATTCAAGATATTGTTTTGTTTTGGGCGCTTCAAAGCTAAAGTCTTCCAATACCAGAACATTGTTGTCCTTGGCTTTGTATGCAAGTGCCGACATGCGGGCAAGACCCTTCACTTTCTTATTTACTTTGAAGGAATAATCTCTGGGTTTTTTACCAAAAACACGTCCACCTCCTCTAAGCAATGGAGATTTAATATCACCAATTCGTGCTGCACCGGTACCTTTTTGCCTGCGCAATTTGCGGGTACTTCCGGAAATCTCGTTCCGCTGTTTGGTGGCATGGGTGCCTTGTCTTTGATTGGCCAGGTATTGTTTTACATCCAGGTAAATAGCATGATCATTGGGTTCTATGCCAAAAATGCTATCGCTAAGATCAATGGTTTTGGTAGTTTTATTACCATCTATGCTATATACTGCTAACTCCATCTTTCTAAAATTAAATATGAACCATTAGGACCGGGAACAGATCCTTTAACAACTATAATATCCTTTTCAGGAATGATTTTCATTACCTGCAGGTTAATCATCTTAACTCTGTTTCCACCGGTTCTACCAGCCATTCTCATTCCTTTAAATACTCTTGAAGGCCATGATGATGCACCCAGTGAACCGGGAGCTCTGAGGCGGTTGTGCTGGCCGTGAGTCGCTTGTCCAACCCCACCAAAGCCGTGTCTTTTTACTACACCCTGGAATCCTTTTCCTTTGGATGTACCTACAACATCGATAAATTCACCTTCAATGAAAACATCAACACCCAATATTTCTCCAAATTCTTTGCGGTGTTCTTTTTCGAAGCGGGTAAACTCTGCTACCATTCGTTTAGGAGTGGTTTTTGCT
>CAZBGI010000045.1:0-24226 GCA_964491395.1 uncultured Bacteroidales bacterium
ACCAATTACTTAACTAGATTATTTTCTGATGAAATAAGGGCGGGATATTTACTATATTCCGCCCTTATTTGCAAAATTAATGGAGTTTATCCCTCTACCACTTATGCCCTGTTGGAGGGATGATCGTTAAAGTGAGGCATGACTTCTGTCCCCCAAACGATCAAATAAACAGGTTCAGATTGGCTTCTTCGGTGCGTTCCAGGTAAGTGGCCACACCACCGAATTGCACCCCATCCATGAGTTCTTCTTTTTTAATGCCCATTACATCCATTGACATGGTGCAGGCAATAAACTCAATGCCGTTTTCCTGTGCCTGGGCGATAAGCGATTCCAGCGAATCGATGTTTTTCTTTTTCATGATGTTGCGCATCATGCTGCCGCCCATTCCCATCATGTTGAGTTTGGAAAGTTTCAGCCCTTTGCTGTTTTTGGGTAACATCATATCGAACATACGCGACATAAAATCCTTGTTGACTGTCGGTTTGTTGTTCTTTTTCAGCATGTTCAGCCCCCAGAAAGTGAAGAACAGGGATACCTTTTTTCCGGTTGATGCCGCGCCGTTGGCAATAATAAAAGTGGCCAGGGCTTTGTCCAGGTCATCGCTGAAAACCACCATGGTTTTGTTATCGGCTGTTTTGCCTGCCGTGGAGGGTTTGGCAGAAGATGAGCCTTTCTGCAGGCGTGCAGTTATCACACCTGAAGTTTGCGATACTTCGAGCAGTTTGTTTCCGGTCATGTTGGCCCAGGCTTTCACGTCTGATTCAAAAGCCGGGTCGGTAGCTTTCACTTCTATTACCTGGCCGGACTTCGCTTCTGCCACGCTGTTTTTCAGCTTGAGGATGGGGCCGGGGCATTGCAATCCGCAGGCATCGATTTGCAGGGAGGCAAACTGTTCGGCCACCGGATGTTTTTCCACCGCTTTGCTCTGGTAGATGTTGTCGTCCAGCCCTACGTAATCTTTCTCGTAAATATCTTCGTTGCTTTGTTTCTGAATAGCAAACTCCCAGGTTTTGATTCCTCCACTGAGGTTTTCCACGTTGTCATACCCCTGCTGGCTTAGGATGCGGCATGCCACATAGCCTCTCAATCCCACGCCGCAAAATACAATTACCCGTTTATCGGCGGGCACTTCAGTTATACGGTCTCTGAGTTCGTCAATGGGGATATTTACTGCATTGTGAATGGTTCCCAAAGCAAATTCGTCAGGAGTACGTACATCGAGCAGAAGTGTGTCCTGGCTGCTTGTCCTTTCTATTTCACGCCAGGAACAGGATTTTACCCTGCCGGTAATGATGTTTTCGGCGGCAAAGCCTGCAATGTTCACCGGGTCTTTGGCAGAAGAGTATGGGGGAGCGTACGCATGTTCTATCTCGGTTAAATCATAAATGGTGCCTCCGTGTTTGATTACGGTGGCCAGCAGGTCGATGCGCTTGTCCACACCATCATATCCCACAATTTGCGCTCCGTAGAGTTTGCCAGTTTCGGGATGAAACACGATTTTGATACTCATGGGGATAGCACCCGGGTAGTATCCTGCATGCGAACCCGAATGAGTAATGGAAGAGGTGTAGGGAATATTGTTGGTACGCAGGGTACGGCCCGAAACACCGGTGGAGGCCACGGTGATGTCAAAAACTTTGGCTATTGCCGTGTTGATAGAACCCTGGTATTTGTGCTGGTTGTCGCGGATGATGTTGTCGGCGCAGATGCGTCCCTGCTTGTTGGCAGGACCTGCGAGATAGGTTATCTGGGGGATGTTGGTGATGGGGTTGGGGTATTCGATGGCATCACCAACGGCGTAAATGTCGGGATGAGAAGTTTGCAAATGCTCATTCACCTTGATTCCACCTGTTTTACCCAGCTCCAGACCGGCCTTTTTTGCCAGATGGCTGTCGGGGCGCACACCAATGGATAAGATTACCAGGTCGCTTTGCAGTACACGACCGCTCTGCAGAGTTACTGCAATTCCACCGTTCTCTTTGCGGAAGGAGGTAACACCGGCTTTTAGGAAAAACTCAACGTTTTTGGTCTTCAGGTGCTGGTGTACCAGCGAGGCCATGCTGTAGTCCAGGGGAGTCATTACCTGTTCGGCCATTTCCACGATGGAAACAAAAATGCCCAGCTTATGGAGGTTCTCGGCCATTTCCAAGCCTATAAATCCTGCGCCCACCACGATGGCTCTTTTGATTTTGTGTTCTTCAATATAGGTTTTGATACGGTCGGTGTCCGCCACATTGCGCAGGGTGAAAATTCCTTCCGAATCAATGCCCGGTAAGTTGGGTCGTACAGGTTCTGCTCCGGGTGAAAGTACCAGTTTATCGTACGATTGCTCGTACTCCTCTCCGGTTGACAGCTTCCTGATGAGAGCAGTTTTGCCTTCGGGGTTGATGGAAATTACTTCCTGCTGAACCCTTACATCGATGTTGAATCTTTGGGAAAATGCTTCCGGTGTTTGCACGAATAAGCTTTCGCGTTCGGCAATGGTGCCACCGATATAGTAGGGAAGGCCGCAGTTGGCATAACTGATGTGTTCTCCGCGTTCCACCATAATGATGTTCGCATTTTCGTCGTTTCTTCTGAGTCTTGCAGCAGTGGTAGCTCCTCCTGCCACACCGCCAATGATAAGTATGTTCATATAAAAATAAGTATATAGTAGTTGTGAAAAAAATTACAATGCAATATGGTTGACCCCGAGAGGGGTGATGTTTTCAAGGATTTGCCGGCCGGTGGGGGTAAGGTCGAAAATCATTTTCCGTTTGTCGGCAGCATCGATGCTTCGTTCAATATGTCCCTTTTCTTCCAGTCTGCCCAACACTCTGGATGCCTGGGTTGCAGTCAATCCCGTTTCTTCGGCCACATTGCCCTGGCATTTGCACCGTTGCGACAAGCAGCATAATACAATGGCTTCATCCAGTGATATGGAAGCTTGTTTGCGTAACTCCTGGTCCAGTTGCTGAAGTTTTCTCCAGCTTTTTTTTATGCGGCAAAAAGGTGCCTCCGGGGTGTTATTTGTATCTGACATTATTTACAAAGTGAAAATATTACAGTGTGCAAATTTATAGGAATAAATCTGATTCGCCAAAGCGTTGTGAATTCTTTAACGTTTAAAAGAATGTTTAAAAGGCAAGGTAGTTAACGGGAAGCGAAATCCTAAAATTCTGAATGGATGCACCTGTTATATCTTTCCTTTCAGAAATACCTGCCTAACCGGCTCGTCAAATTTCTCAATGGCATAGCGCAGGGCCGTGCGGGGCATCTGTAGGTAATGCATTTTCAAAAAACGGTATTCAGTTTCGTAATCACGGTTTCCGATTTCGCGCAACATCCAGCCCACAGCTTTGTGCATCAGGTCATGAGGGTGGTTGAGCAATATCTCTGCAAGCTGCAGGGCATCGTCGTACTGCTGATTGCGGATAAAGTGCATGGTAGTAATCATAGCAATGCGCTGCAACCAAAGCTGACCGGAGTTTGCATATTCATATAAAAGCCTTTTGTCCCTGTCCAGCAACCAAGGCCCCAGGATTTTATAGGAAGATGAATCCACCAGATCCCAGTTGTTAATACCGGCAATATTTTGCAGGTAGGTGTCCACCACCGCTTTTTTATCTTCTTCTGTGCGGGCTTTTTCATATTTGAGTACCAGAATGAAAACTGCTGTCAGTCTGTGTTCATGGACGTTCTCCTGCAACAACTGAGATATTTCGTCCAGGGTAGTTTCTCTGAAAAATGTTTTGGCAATACGGCGCTGGTCGGGGACTCTCACTCCCAGGAAAGTATCTCCCTCTCCGTACCCTCCGGGATAAGCCTGGAAAAACCTTTCCAGCTCTCCGGCTTTCTTCTTTTGGACTGCTTTGGAACGCAAGGCGGATTTTATTTGCGGAATTACAGACATATTGTTTTTTTTTTGATTAAACCCAATACAAAGGTATCAACAAAGTTCATTGTTATTGTGCATGGTTGTATGTGAAAATGGTTTTTTTCGCTGGATTAATTGCTGCCTTGAGGTGTCAATAATGTTTTGAGGGTAATAAACCCATTCTGCTCAGTGCAGTTTTTCAGTGCTTTTTTCTGATAATCTGAGTTTAAATACATGGCAAATTTCAATTTATGGGGAAAAAGCAGTAACTTAAAGGTTTAATTTGTGTTAGTGACAAATTGCACGGAATATCCTCCCTTTTCTGGCAAAATACAACAACTTATTCCATCGGTAATTTAATTTCAGGTCTTATGAACGCTATCATCGACATTCATGCCCATCCGCAATTGAAGCCGTTGAACGCCAGCGAGGCTGAACGGAAAGAAAAGGGTATCTGGAAGTCTTTTACCCAATCAGCGCGGTGCTACAATCTCAATTCGTTGCTCAGGGGAGCCATCACCAATACCAGGAAAAGTTCGCAATCCAATCTTGATCAGGCCCTGGCAGGAAATGTGAAAGGAGTTTTCCTGGCTATGGGGCCGGTAGAGCGGAATTTTTTCGATCCCCAACGCAACCATTTCCTCATCCGCCTGATTTTGCGGACACGGCGTATGCCCGATCTGGCTGCCTGCATTACCGGTTTTGATCTGGAGAAAGTGCGAAAAGTTTTCAACCGGATCAAAAACCAAAAAGGGGTTGATTACTATTCAGAAGAGTTGCTGGATGAATATGCATTCCTGGTGGAACAGGCCAAAGATAAACGAATGGTCATTGCCGGCGATTTTCAGGAGTTTGAAGAGAATCTGAAAAAGGACAATGTGGTTTCTACGGTACTTACCATCGAAGGGGCTCACTCACTGGGAAATTACCATGAGCATCAGGATTTTTTGCGCAACGTTGCTGATGGGGATGCGCCGGAATTATACAACCGGCTGATGCCTCATTTCGAAAACAATATTGCTCATATGAAGCACTGGAATCACGGAAGGCACACGCCTCTGTTTATTACTTTCTGCCATCACTTTGGCAATCTGCTTGCCGGGCATGCCAAAAGTTTTGCATCCGGTACTTCCATCAAGCCGGGTATGGATGATTTGCTGAATCAGCGCAACGGAAAAAATGAAGGTTTCAGCCGGCTGGGCCTCGATGTGATGGAATTGTTGTTGAGCAAGTCCAATGGGCGCAGAGTATTGCCCGATGTGAAGCACATGAGCGTGAAAGCCCGGATGGAATTTTTTACAATGCTGGAAGAGAAATACTGGAAAAAAGGGGAGAAACTGCCCGTTATATGCAGTCATGCCGCTATGAGTGGATACGCAACTTTGCAACAGTCCGACCGCCCCGACAGTATTGCACGATGGAAACGCAACTACCTCAGCCGGCAAGCCATCAACATGAGCGACGAAGAAGCACGTGTGATTGCCCGCTCCGGTGGGCTGGTGGGTATTGTGCTGCATGGCGGTCGTTTGCCGGGTGGAATCGCCAAAAAAGAACTTAACAAGGCAAAACAATCAGGAAATAGTGATTGGGTAAGAGATGTGGCTGTGAAGCTTGTGATGAGCAATATTCTTCATTTTGTAAGAGCCGTAGGCAACAAAAGTGCCTGGGATTGTATTTGCCTGGGTACTGACATGGATGGTGTAATTGAACCGCTCTACCCCTATTCCTGCTACGAAGATCTCACTCCTATCACCACCCATCTCACTCAGTTTTTTCACCGCCCCCTTGAACTGCCCGAAATTGGTCTCAACCGCGATAACATCAGAAAGTTGATGTACGGATTTGAGCCCGAAGAGCTTTCTGAAAAAATTATCAATGGAAACGTGATGGCATTTCTACGCAAATACTTCCATGGAGAATACCTGGGCAGGCCGCGGCCTGTGGCCAAAAAGGTGAAGTAAGAATAACCGGATGCAGCAGCTCTACAGGTTATCAATCGTTTATTTTTGCCAGTTGCGCAATTATATCCAACAGCATAAACCGGATGGCTTTCTTCTCCCAGGAGCCTTCGTTGAAACTACCCATGATGTATGATTCGGTTTGGGGCTGGTAAAACGAAAAAGAACCGGTGGCACCCATATGACCCCAGCAATTGAACTTTGCAGGCATGATCAGAGGTATCGTTTTTATTTGCTGGATGCCATAGCCATAGTCTATGCCCAGGGCAAATCTTGCGGTGTCATTCATCATCAGTGCGAGGGTTTCTTTTCTTAAAAGTTTTTTCCCTGCCAGGGCTTTCATGAAAACCAGCAAGTCTTCCAGCGTAGCTACAACGCCTCCTCCGGCATGGTCAATGTTGGCGTAAGCCCGGTTGTTGTTCAGGCACCTATTGCGCAAATAAAACTCAGCCATGGGCAATCCGGGATCCTCTGCAGGTACTGAATGATGAAGCATCCATGAAAGGTTCATGCCCAGGGGAAGAAAGATATACCGACGCAAAATCTCATGGAATGGCATGCCTGTCGCTTTTTCTGCAATCAGGGCCAGGAGGTGGTAGTTGGTGTCAGTATAATGGAATTTTCTCCCGGGTTCTGCTTTGGGTTTTGAATGAGTTTTGGTCCATTCAATGGCCTCCCTTAAGGTGAAAAGGTTGTCAGGATTTTCAATAACCTGATTGAGAAGAGGCCAGAAATTGTCACCCAGTCCTGAGGTGTGATTTAGCAAATGACTGATGGTAATGAATTTTGAATAATCTTTTTCTTTATGATAATGAAGCAGATGCAGCAGGTCAAGGTCAATAAAGCTGGCCAGGTTATCTGAAAATTCAAGCTTTCCCTCCTCATAAAGCATCGCAATGATGGTGGAAGTAAAAAGCTTTCCTACACTGGCCAAGTAGAGAGGCTGGTCAGGATGGGCTTCCAGCATGCCGGTTTTTCCTTCTGCCAGCTTCAGATGGATGTTTGCTTTATCCGAATGTACCAGCAGATAGGCATTCCGCACTTTTTTGTCGTCCTGTACTTTTCTGCGGAACGCTTCTTCCATTTTCAAAAGAGCTTTGTCTTTTTCCATGACTGTGCTTTTTTACTTTGCTGACCCGTTTATATTTTACCATGGCTTGCAACGCAGTTTGCTCATGGCTTGCAGGTCTTCGGACTTGTTTCTTTCTAAAAGAATACAAAACCATACCAATAAATGTAAATACCACAAAATGAGTAAAAACACTCCGGGTGAAAGCGGATTGTAAGACCCCTGAGTTGTTCAGTTTTGAAGAAAAAGTGTACGTTGGTGAACAGTGTTTCTGGATGCTGAAATTGTAGAGTTTCCCGGGATTTGGATGTTTTATTGTTTGTCCTTCAAGGCTTTATTCATAACCCAACCCACAAAATCAGTTTTTGCTTCGGTATATAGTTCCCGGTTATATTTGTACTTTCCGGCCAGTTTCTTTTTCAGCTCTTCATACGCACGCGCATACTGCGAATGTTGAATCAGGAACTCCCTGAAAATTATTTCCCTGCAGGGTCCTTTGTATCGGATATGCATATGGAAACACAATTCGTCACAACCTTTTGGTGTATAGCCCTTTACGAAAGTTATATGTGGTGGAGGATTGTCATTCCGACGATTGAGTTGATAGCCGAGCCTTTCAAAAGTTTCGATCAATAGGTCTTCTTCCATTTCACCATTTAGCTGTAAAATCATGTCAATGACGGGCTTGGATGCCAGGCCGGGAACTGCAGTGCTCCCAACGTGATCAATCCGATAAACCGGAAACCCTTCCAAAGCTTTCAATATTCGTCTTTTCTCGTTCAAAAAGCATTGAGGCCAGGTTGTAGAATAGTCCACAATAATTACCGGAAATAATCTTCCCAACTCTTCAGTGGTCATCTTATCGGGCGTTTTCATTCTCTAACGGGGTTACTATGTTGTTAATGGACATGATTAAAAGAATCGTCATAGATCTGCATGTACTTAATCATACGTTGGTGTTCCACTCCCCGGAAAGGCTTCCCTTGTTAAACGTTTACAAAAATAGTCATCAAAATTGAAAGAGGGCCATCAGGATCACTGTTGGGTCCAGAGCATTTTGTTTATAATAATCATTATACCCCCTATAAAGAGAATGCCTCCTGCAACTGCGCCCATCAACCTTATGGGATTCTCTGCAGACTCAAAAGCAAAGTATATCCACCACGGGGGAAGCATCATCATGAACCAGCTCCATACCCCGGGAAAAACAAAAGCCGGTATGGGGATTATTATGAGGAAATTGAGCAACTTGCTCAGGGTGGCTCCTTCAATTTTATTGGAAGCATAAAAGGCCGGAATAATGGCCATTAATGGAGCAATGGCTGCGGTAAGCAATGCAAGCAGAAGTATTTGTACCCCTGTGTAACTTCTTATCCCTGAAAAGGTGAGCATAAGCAAAGCAGCCAGAAAGCCAAAAAGAAAGGTCGTCATCAACCTGAGAAGCGTAATGTGGCGGAAGGAAACCGGCAGAATCTGCAATACCTGCTGCAGATTATGGTCTTTCTCATCGAGCATGGCAAAGGCAATGGCCATGCCAGGCATTACAGAGCCCGTTATGCAAAACATGGCCAATCCCAGCCCTGAATATTGAGCTGCCTCAGGCCAGACTGCCAGCAGCGGTGGATAGCCAAAATACAGGAGCGCCAGCATGATGAATGGAACAAAGCAAATGATCACCAGGGAAGGGTCGCGAAGAATATTTTTAAGGTCTGTACGGAGTATTTCGATCATGACTGAGATTATTGGGTAGGGTTATAAAAACAATTTCTACAGCATGGCATGATGGGCTTGCTTGTATTTATCTTTCTATTATCTTATTCCAATGGCTTTGGGCCCACAAAAAAGCCAGCCAGATGGACAGGGGCAAATATATGAAGGCATAGATTGTTTCATGGATGGTAACAGCACCGCTTTCACCAAAAGCAGCGGTAAACAGTATCAATGCTGCCTGGGTAGGAATAAAATGCAACAGCCAGGTGTCGGTAATGCCAAAATAGTTAAGAAAAGGGAGAAAACCGGGAACCATAAAAAGGGGAATAATAATGAAATACTGGTTAAAGGTGTTTACTTTGGATACGCCCACAAATCCTACGAAAACAAATAAAAGGGACGAAAAAACAATGGCAGCCACAAGATGTCCTGCATGAAACCTGACTCCGACACCTGCAACTGCCATGATCAATCCTGCTGCCAGTGCAATCAGGGTGAGGGCTGTGGCTTTACTCCAAAGATATTCAGCGGGGCGTACCGGACTTACACTCATAGCCTGAAGTGTGTTTCCACTTTTTTCAAACAGTACCATCACCCCGATAAACATAAACCCCAGCATTACCGGATCAGTAAAAATCAATGTTGTGACTATCATGGTGAAGTTTTCTTCTGGCAAAACCTGGAGAATGCCTGTATACAGCGCCGTTATCACTACTGCAACAAGCAGTATTTTGTTGCGGATGATCAACACTAAGTCAAGTTGAAGTAAGGATGTAAAGCGATTCATGGTTATTGCAGGTTAGAATGTTGAAGCAAAAGGAGGGATGGTGGTTGTTGGTTTTGTCAATATATCAATGCAGTGAATGTAAAGGTGAAAACAGCGTTGATTCAAACCAGGCTTTCTCCCGTAGTTTTGATAAAAACCTCTTCCAGACTTGCATCAGCGGAATGGACAGATTGAATGTATTCATTTTTGATCAGGTGGAGAAAAGCGAGGTTTTCCCCCAGCTTGTCCAGGGGAAACTCCCGGGAGACAATGTTGCCGTTGCCGTATTCAACGGTCAGTTTGCGTGTTCCATGCTCGCGTCTCAGGTTATCCGGGCTGTCTGTAAGGCTGATTTTTCCCTGTGAGATAAATGCCACCCTGTCGCAAAGTTCTGCAGCATCGTGCATGTTGTGGGTGGTGAGAAAGATGGTTTTGCCCTGTGCCCGTAAGTCTTTGATAATGGTTTTCAAATTTCTTGCATTCACCGGGTCCAGGCCTGATGTAGGCTCATCGAAAAACAATATCTCCGGGTCATGTACCAGCGCCCGAACAAAATTCAGTCGCATTTTCATCCCTTTGGAAAAAGCTGACGTGGGTTTATCTGCTTCCCGGTGCAAGCCTACCATTTCCAGCAATTGCTTAAGATTGGAGTTTTTGTTGCGGTAGAACGATGCAAAGAATTTCAGGTTCTCCAGGGCTGTAAGGCGGGGATAGTGGTTGGGCAACTCGAAACCCACTCCGATATGGTTATAATAATCCTGGGTCAGGCAGCTAAGCTCCTGCCCGTCGATACTTACATTGCCACGGTATCCCCTGAGCAATCGGATCAGAACTTTCTGTGTAGTGCTTTTTCCTGCACCTGAAGGACCCAGAAAACCGAATATCTCGCCCCGGTTTACTGAAAAACTGATATTGTTTACCGCTGCATGATCCTGTCCAGGATAGGTGTAACTTAGTTGGGTAGCCTTTATCATGGTTGAATGTATTGATGGAATTAGACTGTTTCACTCCCGTGTTCAGGGTTTTGGATCCATTGAAAGATATCCCTTACCATTTGTCGTTCGCGCGACAATGTTTGAAAACTCTCATTCAGCAAAACCCCGTGCATTTCCGTGCCGTCGAAAAGTCGCATGAGCAATCCGGCCAACCGGTTGGGTTGCACATGTGCCGCAAGCTCCCCTTTTTGCAATGCAAGTTCAATGATGCCTTCCAGTTGTCGTTTTTCCTGCTGCATATACAGTGCTGTTTTCTGCCGTGCTCCAGGCAACTGCTGAATGGCGTGCATGATGAACATGAAGAAATTGATTTCACTGTGTTCTACCCCAAGATGTTGAGCAAACAGTTTGAATGCAACTTCTTTCTGTTCAAGAAACAAATCCATATTTTCTACAAATGATTTGGAAGAATCGGGTTGGAAAGCCTTATCTGAGACCGTACTGAAAAAGAACTGCTCAACCACCTCCTCAAACAAGGCTTCCTTGCTTTCAAAATAATGGTAGAAACCTCCTTTTGAAAGTCCAGTAGCTTTGAGAATACGGCTCATGGTTACTTCCCTGTATTCCAGGGTCATGAAAAGGGCAAAAGCCTTTTGAATAATCTGTTGTTTTGTCTTTGTCATATGAAACCAACCGGTTGGTCTGCAAATTTACATTTTTTTTTACATGTGAAAAAATAATTCTTAATCAAATAAATAATACAGCAGGGATTGGTGAAAGAAAATAGCGAATGATAAGGCGTGGAGATGTTTTAAAGTGCTGATAAATAATAAATAACCAGAATACAATATTTTGTTGCACCTGTCGGGTATGGGTTTAAATCCGGAATATCAAATTAATTCTTCAGATTATACATATTTTTTACCATGATGAGTTTCTCAGGAACGGGTCAAATCTCACCGGACAATAGTGTTATTTGTATCTGGTGGATTGAAATGCGTACATCATTCCGCCGGTTTATTTTGATGTTGTAGCATTTGGTTTTAAGGTCAAAGCTTTGTAAATTTAAACAAACATTTATTTTGTATAGCGAATTTTGCGCTACCCTGATGGTTGAATTCGGGTAAAATTTTGAATTATGAGTACGCTGGTTTTAGCAGGAAAGTCCCCTGAAATATCTGCCCATCCCGATTCTGCAGGATTCATTTGTGTGCAAAAACTTGACCGGAGGTTTAACACCATTACGGATGCCGAGAATTATCAAATCTTATGGCTGGAAAGGGGAGTGAAAAGCATTGAAATAGATTTTGAAGTGCTGGAATCTTTTCCCTTTTCCATCCTGTTTCTTCATCCCGGCAAGGAGGTACACCTCAGATTTGATGGTTTGCAACCCAGGGGATGGATATTGAAGTTTTCACATGATTATTTCAAACAACAGTACCTGGAAGGTTTTCATATTCAGCATGCCGATATTTTTCTGTCATCCGGCGAGATTCCATGCATTGTGCTGAGTCCAAAAATCGGTGACAGGATCAACTCTCTTGCCGAAATGATCGCTGAGCTAATGCAATCCCAAATTCCCAACAAAGAACTTGCAGCATCTTCCCTGTTAAAAACACTGCTTGTATATTGCGACAGTAAATGTAATCTGCGTGTAACACCCGGAAGCAATAAACATTATCTGTCCCTTGTCAGCCAGTTCAAACACCTGGTCTCTCAAAATCTGGAAACCTTTCACCAGGTATCTGATTATGCATTGATGTTGCATCTTTCGCCAAGGTATCTGAATAGTGTGGTCAAAGAAGTTATGGGTGTTACAGCCAAATATGTTATCAGTGAGCAGTTGCTCATCAGATCCTGCCGCGACCTCAAGTTTTCCAACCTTTCCATCAAAGAGATTTCCATTCAGCTGGGCTTTTCCGAACCTGAGCATTTCAGCAACTTTTTTAAAAAGAATATGGGGTGTTCACCACAGACTTACCGGCAGAAATAATCCTTTTTTGCATGACAATGTTCCATTTTTGCATCTGTTTTATCGGTTGTTATTAAGAACTTTATGTGAAGCAAAATGACTTTTGCATAAACAGAATTTTGAATTATTAAAAATGTAACGCATCATGAACAGAAGTGACTTTTTTCGAAACGCAGTTTCAGGAGTAGCAGCAATCCTGTTGTTGCCCCGAATGTCCATAGCAACTGCAACTAAGGAATTCAGAAACAATCGTGTAAAAATTGTAAAAAAAGGCGAAGGTAAAAAGTTGAATGTAATCGGTGATCGCATGACTGTTAAGCTTACAGGAGAAGACACAGGAGGGAAATACGCATTGGTAGAGCAATACAACGATCCCGGGGTGGGCCTTCCTCCTCATGTGCATGCCAACGAAGATGAAGTGTTCAAACTTCTTGAAGGAGAAGTGGAGTTCTGGCTGGGTGAAAAGAGTAAGGTGCTCAAGGCAGGCGATATGATCTATTGTCCCAAGGGAATTCCCCATACCTGGAAGGTGGTGGGAAACCAGAAAGCCAAAGTGGATTTGGGGTTTTTCCCTGCCGGCATGGAGAAAATGTTTGATGAACTGGCTGCTTTGCCCGCAGGTCCGCCCGACCTGGAAAAGGTTGAACAAATCTGTGCACGCTTTGGGGTGAGTTTTGTGTAAGCAATTGTTTTGTTAATCCACCCTTTTTATAATCTCCGCCGTGCGGTGCCCGTAAGGAATGGCGGGCTCCTGTTCCTTCACCTTTTGCCAGGCCCGCGCGATAATAATTTCATCAATATCGTCCTTGTCGCAAGCTACTTCCACTATATAAGTATCCTCGGCATAGGTAGCAATCACACATTTTACGATGGCTTTTCCGGTGGCTTTTCCCATAATATCGGTTTTTATTGAATAACAATATTACGAAAAATATTGTTTCCCTTTACGAATAAAGTAAAAAGACCAATCATCTCTTCTTTGGTCTCCGGCCGCCAGGTCAGGCTGATGCCACCTAGGGTACGCGCGGTTTTATAAACGCTTCGGAAAGGGGTGCGAAATGCACACGCGTGGTTTGTATGCCTGATGGATTCACAAAGGATTATGAAGCCGGGATTTTATTTTTGTCCCGTTTACCTTACCTGCCTTTTCAGCAGCTGTGCATTGATGGCCACAATGATGGTACTTAGGCTCATCAGGGCCGCACCCACAGCCGGACTGAGCAATATTCCCGCAGAAATGAGTACACCCGCGGCCAGAGGAATGGCCACAATATTGTAACCGGCTGCCCACCAAAGGTTTTGAATCATTTTGCGGTGGGTGGCAGTACCAAACAATATCAGGCTGGCAATGTCTTTGGGGTTGCTGTTCACCAGTACGATATCGGCTGTTTCGGCAGCCACATCGGTGCCCGAGCCTACGGCAATGCCCACATCAGCTTGTGCCAATGCAGGAGCATCGTTGATGCCGTCGCCGGTCATGGCCACGAATTCTCCCTTTTCCTGTAGTTTCTTAATGATATCCTGCTTGTCTTCGGGAAGCACCTGTGCATGATAATCATCCAGCTCAAGGGTTTTGGCCACAGATTTGGCCACCTCTTCATTGTCGCCGGTAGCCATTACAATTTTTATCTCTCTGTCTTTGAGGGTTTTGATGGCTTCGTGCGATTCTTCTCTTATCTCATCAGCCAACGCAATAAAACCGGCCGGTTTTTCTTCCACCACAACAAAAACTACGGTTTCTGATTCATCTTTGAAAGCCTCTTCGGGCTGATCCATGTCGTTTTCTTTGAGGAATCCCGGGCCAACAATTTTAATTTTTTTACCATCGAGGCTGGCTTTTACCCCTTTTCCTTTGATGTTGCTGAATTCTTTGGCTTCTTTGAAATCCAGTTCTTTTTCTTCTGCCTTGCGAACTATTCCGGTACCTATGGGGTGTTCCGATTGCGATTCCAGGGAAGATGCCATGGATAAAATGTCTTCGTCGGAGTAATCATCGCTCACCGACTTGAATCGTGTTACCCCAAATTCACCCTTGGTAAGGGTTCCGGTTTTGTCAAAAATGATGGTGGTGATTTTGCGGGCATTTTCAAAGGCGTTTCGGTTGCGGATGAGCAATCCTTTTTGGGCCGAAACAGAAGTGGAGATAGCCACCACCAGGGGCACTGCCAGACCAAGGGCATGCGGGCATGAGATGACCATTACCGTAACCATTCTTTCCAGGGCAAATGCAAATTCGCGACCCAGAGCCAGCCACACCACCAGGGTGAGAACTCCGGTGCCCAGGGCTACGTAGAAAAGCCATCCGGCAGCCCTGTTGGCAAAGTTCTGGGATTTTGAGCGCGACTTTTGTGCTTCTTCTACCATGCCAATGACCTTGGAAAGGTAAGAGTCTTTTTCAGTGTGCTTTACAATGATTTTGATCGTGCCATTGTCGTTGATAGAGCCACCAATGACTTCATCGCCTTTCTTTTTGGTTACCGGTTTGGATTCGCCGGTTATCATGGCCTCGTTGATGTTGCTTTCACCCTCTTTTATCTCACCATCGGCAGGAATCTTTTCTCCCGGCTTTACGAGTATCACATCATCGGCTTGAAGGTCGGAAATAGAAACAGTTTCGGTTTCATCATTGTCTTTGATGCGGGTAGCTTCAGAAGGCATGAGTTTGGCCAGTTCGTCGAGGGCATTGGAAGCCCCCATTACCGATTTCATTTCTATCCAGTGGCCCAGCAACATAACCACGATCAGCGTTGCCAGTTCCCAGAAGAAAATTTTTCCTTCCAGTCCGAAAACCACTGCCGAGCTATACACGTAGGCAACAGTGATAGCCATGGCGATAAGGGTCATCATGCCAGGCGCTCTGTCCTTGATTTCATCTTTGAGTCCTTTGAAAAAAGGCCATCCCCCGTAAAAGAATACCAAAGTGGACAGGGCAAACTGTACGTATCGGTCCCCTTCAAAGCGCAGCTCATACCCCAGCAAGCCCTGTATCATAGGCGCCAGCACTACAATAGGCAAACTGAGGGCTAGTGATATCCAGAACCGTGTACGGAAATCCTGTATCATGTGAGCATGATGATCGTGGTGATCATGTCCGGAATGGTCATCGTGATCATGACCGTTGTGGTCTTCATGATTATCATGATCATCATGGGTTTGATCTTCATGGTTTTTTTTGTGGTTTTGCTTTCCGGGATGTTCTTTGTCTTTTTCTTCTTTGTGGTGGTTGTGGGATGAGTCGTGATCTTTCATTTCAGAAATTATTATGGGTGACTTGTAATGAGGATTTAGCCGCGAAGAGCCCAATATGGCCGCAAAGGACACTGCGGCCTTTACATGTTTTGCAGTTGCCTTTGCAGACCTTGCTGCAAGCATTGCTGTTGCTGATTACAGCTGTGCGTCACTATGCTTTTAGTGGCAGCAGCCAGGAAGTCTTTCACAGACTTCATCTTTGGAGTTTCCCTTTTCGGTATCATGACGCACCATCGCGGGGTTCTGGTCGGCAGCAATTTCACCGTCCACATTTTTAGCGGCTTTTTCGATTCGTGTTTCACATAGGTCGCAGGCGCATGGTCATGGCACAGCTCATATCAATGATATTGTAGAAGATATTCCACAATGGCAAGCGGGTTTTGGGTCGGGAAGCAAAAAAAAGGCTGCTGAAAATGCATTCCGGCAAAAATGATCATCGTTCCAAAAGGGTGAAAAAAGAACACCCTTATGGGGATCCCCACACAGGGCGTCTTTGAGTTAGCTTATCCCGGATTTGGGTTAAAGACTATCTTCCATAAACAACTCCAACTCATTTTGCAATGATTGCAGGTTTTTAATGGTTGCTTCCCTCACCTCATCGCCATATCTGATTAGGTCACCTTGCGGGGGATTTCCGGGGGTGGTAACAACAGGGAACTGATAAGCTACGGGTCGGGTTCTTCTGATGTCGAGGGTGTCATTGTTTTCTGCCCCGGCCCGTGTGGTGACTTGATTGTCCTCCAGTAATGCCAACCTGAAATCGATCTCAACAGTTTTTTGTTTGATCCTGATGATTCGATCCCGGGTGTCCTTATAAATGCGTTCCATGGAATTATCCATCAGATCATGATACCTGTCCAACTGCTCATCGACTTTGTTGAGCGCCATATCTGCTTTTTCAATGAACTCGCTGGATTCGTCAGCCTCAAACGCTTCTTCTATCAGGTCAACAGCCTTATTTATCTCTTCCTTTATCTCAGTTTTTTGTTCCTGAAGCTGTTCATCTGTTTTAGCTTCCTGCTGACAGCCCGTCAGTAAAATCATGGCTATGACCGTGATTATAAAGAAAGGATTTTTCATTCTTTGCATAATCAAAATTTTTTATGGTTTATAATAAAAGGGTTTCAGAAAAAGTATATTAAAAATACACCTGCTAATGTTTTATTCTTTCATCGAGTTAATCTCTTCTATGAGAGCCTCTCTTGATTTGCCGGTTTTTTCCTGCAACTTGCCCAACAGCTTATCTCCTTCACCTTCTGCATACATAAGGTCATCATCGGTTAACTGTGCGTACTTTTGTTTTAGTTTTCCTTTGATCTGGTTCCAGTTTCCTTTTATTTCTAACTTATCCATAATTTCCGGGTTTTTAGGTTTGAATAATTAAGTTTATTGATTCGTCATCGACTATTTACCATTGTGCCAAGAACTGTACCATGAACATTTTTGATTTTTCATATTTGTTTTGGATCGTTTTTTTAAGGTGCATAAATACAGTGTATTAAACGAAAATTAAGTTGCGGGAAGCGAGCCTTTAATCCGATTCAGATTATCCTTGCTGATACTTATTCTGCTTGTTAATGTAGAAAGTTTTCCTCAACTTTTATAGATAATAGATAGAAATTTGAAGTTTCTAAAAGTTGGCATGGCGGCATCGGACAGTGATGTGGTCACAACCGAACATGTTCAATTGATGTTATTGTTATGATTATTTGGCAAAATGTCAATATATTCAGGAGTGATAAAATTATTATCGATAAAAAAACCGCTCTATGAGCTATCTGGCACGTTATTTGAAATGCAGATTTCGCCCGGGTAAATATAATAGCTCAAATAGAAGAATAATATGAAAGTTAAAACAATTAAACTATACAGTATTTATATTATAAAAAATTAATAAATGAAAAGAATTGTATTAATATTGATTTTTGCAGGATTGCTGTTGCCTGGTTTCGGGCAATCTCATAAAATTCAAAGGGTAAAGAGGCATAATCCTGTCAACACTGCATTCAGGTTGTCCCCAAAGGAAAACAAAAAGGCAAGGGCGGATGACATCTCTCCCGTTTCATTTCTTGAGTGGGGCATGCTGGGGATAAAAAACATTGCACAGGCCGATAGTAGTCTGATGTTTGTAAATACCGGCTTTAAAAATGACGATTTGATATTGCTGGCCAAAGAAATTCCTGTGTATTATGATGGTACATTCAACATCAGGGAGCTTGAAAGATGGTATGCGGATGAGGCTTCTAAAGAGTATTATCCGGCTGAAAAGCAAACTGCTTTCTACGATGATAACAACAACCTGGTACGGGTGGAATCTTATTTATGGGAGACCGACCAATGGGTGCCCTTTTTTGCCACAGAAATGGAAAATGATAAATCTGGTGAAGAAGTTCTTTACGTTGAATATGTGTATAATCATGATGCTACCGATTGGGAAATAGATTATGGATATCGTGCTTTGGACGAGATACATGAAAATGGTAAGATATCGGTGAGAATATGGGAGTATTATGATAGCTGGAACCGTTCCTGGGTGCAGGAAGAGAAAGAAGAATATTTATATAACGATGATAATGTTCTGACTGAAATGCTTTTTTCATGGTACAATGAATGGGAAGAAAGTTGGGAGCCCGAATCTCGAATGGTTTTTGAGCCTGGAGAGAACAATACCTGGGATTCAGGGTATGCATGGGAATGGGATTGGTTTGAGGAAGAATGGATAAGGGTGATGAAATACGTTGATATTGAATGGTACAACTATGAGTTGCTTCAATTTAACTCGATGACTGTATGGGCTAATCCTGATGCCATGGAGGACATCGATGAGTTTGATAAAGAAGTTGGAGATGATGAGATTGCCTGGATGAACTTCATGAAAATGTCCGCAGCTTTTAATGCTGATGGAAAGATGATCCTGATGCAACAGGAGGTATGGGATACTGAGTTGCAGGACTGGATAGGGTTCTTTAAAACAGAATGGGGTTATGACGCTCTCAACAACTTGACATACCATGCTTTTAGCACTGATGAAGGTATGGGTTGGACAATAGTAGAGGCAACAATGGTTAAATATGAATATAACGAAGATCAAGCTGTCAGTGTTGTTGATGTATATGTTATAGAAGAGGAGTGGAAAAATGAATTTGACCATTTCCTGCGCTTTGAATTGTATTATAATGAAAACGTTACCTCAATACCTTACATTGAATTCCCTGAAGGTCTTCAGGTTTTCCCCAATCCGACCAGCTCAGATTTACAGATAGTATGGAGTAACAGTGATCATTCCCTTGATGTTGCTATCGTGAGCATAGACGGAAAAATTGTTTCGCGATACAATCATTATGCTGTGTCAGCCGGTATTCCTGTATCGCTTGATGTTTCTCATCTTCAAAACGGCGTTTACATTCTCCGTTGCCAGGGGGACACCCAGACTTCGGTTGCCCGATTTGTTAAGAAATAGGGGAGTGTTCGTGACTTCCTTTTTAAAATTGTCATTAGAAGCAGGCTCAAATCTTCATCATTAGATTTGAGCCTGCTTTTTGCGATTGATAGGGGATGTAATTGTTGTTATCCGGTCATTTTTTACTTTTGTAACAGGAACGTCAAAGGTATTTCAAATCTTTCTGCCCAGGCGTTTTCAGAATGATCGGCTCCCTCGAATTTAAGGGTTTTCCAGTTGGTTTCATCGTATCCCCGGGCTTTCATCGTTTTGTCTATTATTTGCTGATAGGGTTCATACAAACTGTCGATGGTCTCTGTGCCAAAATCGAAATAGATTTTATGGCTACCGGGTTCCGGCAGGTTGTGAAACAAATAATCATTGATGGCCAGCGGAATTACTTTACTGTCAGCATAGATGCCCGGCCAGTGTGTGGAAAGGCAGGCTGCTCCTCCGAATACATCCGGATATTCGCATACAGCGTACATTGAAATAAGTCCTCCCATGCTTGAACCTGCAATAAATGTATGTTGCCTGCCAGGAAGGGTAGAATAGTGTTTGTCAATGTAGGGTTTTAATTCTGAGGTTAAAAAGGCAAGGTATTGATCTGCCAATGGTTCTCCCATCAGCCAGTTTGTAATCAATGTGTCACGGGTTTCGTGAGGGAGAAACTGCAATGCTTTTTCCGGAAAATATTCTGTCCTTCTGTATTCCTGGTTGTTCCAGATTCCTACAATTATGCATTCCTGCACAATGTCTTCATTGATTAGATTTGAAAGGGTTTCATCTGCCTTCCATTCCTGTTTGTTCCAGGTAGAGGTGGAGTCAAACAGCATTTGTCCATCGTGCATATAAAGCACGGCGTATTGCTTCAGCGTATCATAATCTTCAGGCACCCATATGTCAATGTTTCTGGCAGCAACATAGTTGGATGGAAAGTCATTTAAACGTGTGATTTTTCCCACAATGGGATTGTTTGCCAGTAAAGGGAGGCATGAAAAGAAAAGGATAATCTGTGAAAGGATTTGTTTTGTAGGCATCATCATTGTTTTTTAAGGGTGAATAACTTGCTGATATCTGTTGGACAGGTTTCTGTAATTGCTTATCTGGGTTTTAAAATCGTGTAAATTATGGATATCTCCTCTCCAGTCGGGGTCGGGGATTTGTACACGCAATTGTTCCCAGTCACGTCCTTCAAAGAAACCATAGTCTATTTCACAACCTTTTAGCTGGTCAAAGGGTTTCAGGAAAATGTAGCCATCGGCCAGCTGACCCAGGGTAAAGTTGGGATAACAGGTTGAATAGAAGCTGTTGTCAGGGAGGTTGCCGGGGGCTGCCACCAGGTCGAAACCTGTTGCCTGGTTATTCAGCAATTGCATGATCTTTTCAATGGCTCCATCGCCAGGACTTACAAGCCAGTTGTCGCTGTTGGGTTTGGCTGGAAAGGGTTGATGCATAATTACCGTGAAAACTTTTTCGGCGTATTGTTTGTACAAACGATTTCCCAGCATCAGGTCCTTAAAATCGCAAAAGTAATCACTGTATTCATTGTAAACAGGCATGTTGTATCGGGTGAATGCATGATAGGTGCCGGTGAGGATGAGAATTTTTTCTTTTTTTTCCAGAATCTCCTTTTTAACCATGGCTGCACGGTACATGTCGGGAGTTCCTTTGTGAAACACCTTGTTCATAATTTCGGGTGAACGGGCGCCCTCAAATTTACTCCAGTCGAACCGGTAACTCAAATTCAGAATGCGGAATTTCGGTGCATGGTCCGGCAAAGTTTGATTGAATTCCCATGCCTTCTTATAAAGGTCCATATAATCTTTGTATGCCCATCCCACATTGTAAAAATACATGATATCTCTGGCGGTTTGTTCGTCATACTCAGGGGCAACCAGCAAAGAATCCAGAATGTGCTGATTTTCGCTGGCGCCAAATTCCATTCCCAGGGTTCGTACCCCTGCGTGATACAGTGATGGGATCAACTCATTGACAAATAACAGGTTGTCTTCAACCGCATGATCCTCGGCCAGTAGAATAACATCGTAGTTTTTGAATTTTTTCATCAGATAAGCTTCGGGCGAAATGGCGTTTTCCCTCAGGAAATCGGCTGTTTTTTTATACATTTCGTTTTTAACATCCTGGTTCTGCAAAGTTTGGGCATTCAACAGGATGGTAAAAAATAATCCATGTAGCAGGAGTGTGATTTTTTGCATCGCGAAAGAAGAATTAATGATACGATTTTTTAACTATGCTAAGAAAAACGTACCGCCAATGAAATTCACTGTAGTTCAGACTTTACAGGTTTCATGGTTTGCGGTTTGTTGCGTGTGGCTTTCTTTAAAACCATGCCACGGCCTTTAACGAATTGACAGATAGCGGGAAGTTCATGAAAAACACTGTCAGCAAACCCATAAAAGTTGTTCGATTTACACCGCATGTGTTCGTTGGTGAACAGTTTATTGGTGAAATGCCTTACGCCAGAATTTCAAAATCCCTCAATACGATTATTTTTTCTGGTTTTTTCTTACCCAGTAGTATCCTTTAAGTCCCGATTTAATGTCGTCGGTGGACAGCAGCACCAATATTTTGTCGATATAGGCCAGGGTGCCCCACCCCAGTGCCAGGTAATAAAACCAGAGGTAGAAATCCCAGACAAAAAGTACAAAAAAGAACACACCTTGCAGGTAACCTGTAATGACAGCTCCATAGAGGTGAAGTCCGGGAATTTTTCCGAAACGCACAAATGCTACCAGGTAACTTAGAACGAATACGCCCAGAAACAGGTACAACAACCAGGCATGCGGCTCAATGGGTTGCCAGCGAAAGGTAAAAATTCCATACAATGCCAGGATGTATGTGCCCATATCGCCCAGGTTGTCCAAAGCGGCGCCAAATCGTGTGGTCAGTTTAAAAGTACGGGCAATGAAACCATCCAGTATATCACTTACCAGGTTGATGCTCAGCAAAATGACAAACCATTGTTCCTTGCCCAGCAAACCGAGGATCAGAATAAGCGGGAAGGTTAACACGCGGTAAAAGCTTATGGCATTGGGGAGGTTAAGGATATTTTCGTTGCGGTAAATGATTTTCATCTGTGTAATATTTAATTAAATGATTCAAAGTGAGCTCGCCTGTTTGTAATAGCTTAGTTTTTTAAAATCGGTACGAATTTTTATCATACGCCTATGTGTCAATAGTATTGTTGTGTTTCGGTTCATGGATACACTTTTCAGAGATCAGAGAATTCTTTACAGCCAAAGTATCAAAACTCCTGTTACGGTCAGGGGAATAATGAGATTATCGATTCCTTTCCAGCTCATCATTTCAGCTAAAGTGCCGGTGATGGAAATGACAAGTGCCAGCCAGAACGTTTTCAGATCAAAAACCTCATAGTGGAAAAATAATGCAATGATGCTGATGGTGAAGCAGGATATCAAAAATGAAAGGGAGCCCAGCCAGGTTTTTTGTAATTTCCAACGGAAAAATTTTATCCTGTGATTGTATTGCTGCAGGTTGATGCCCAATATGCCTGCAACCGGATCGCAAATAGCCAGCACCAGCATGGGCAGGATAAAAAGAAATGGTTCTTCCCGTTTAAAAGCAATCAGGAAGGTAACATAAATAGCGACAGGTAGCATGTAGCTGCCCACCGATATTCTTTTGATGTCGTGGATGGATTTCAGATAGGCATAATTGCGACTCACAAAAAGCAGGATGAAAAAAATTATGGCCAGAACCAGCACATACCAATGGTCATCAAAGAGATAGGGAAAGGTGATGGTGGAAAGAGTCGCCGAAAAATGGGCAAATTTGCGTGTTATTTCTCCTTTCATGCCCAATCTGCGATATACCAGCTCGTTGAAGGTCAGCAGAAGGATAAAGGCGATCAAGAAGATAAAGGTCAATGCAATTTGTGTGGCCATATCAGCAGTTTTAGTTGATAATCAGCAAAATGCCGGAAATGATGATAATGATGGCGAAGATTCTGCGAATAAGGTTTTCTGACTTTTCAGGTCTTATGGCTACCAGCAAACGTGGGCCCAGCAAAGCTCCCAGCACTGAGCCGGCAGTAAGCATCAATACCAGGGTAAGATCCACTTCGCCCAGCAGAAAGTGACCTGCAAAAGCTGCCAGGGTGTTGATCAGTACCACCAGAAGTGAGGTTCCGGCAACTTTTTTTACAGGAGTATTCAGGGCAAACATCCCTGCCATGACGGGGGCTGCACCACTGGTGCCGAAGGTGCCGCTGATGGCTCCGCCCACATAGCCAAAAAAAGAGCTTTTGAAAATTCTTTCTGTTGCTGACTTCCCTGCAGGGTTGGCTCCTCTTTCTTTTTTCCGGTCTTTCATGCTGGTATAAAAGATGATCATTGCCAGCACAACAGAATAGATTCCGAAAAGAATTTTGAGGGTTGCAGGTTGCATGAGTCGGGTAAAGAATGCACCTGACAAAGCGCCCAAAATACCGGCAGCACCAAAGATGAATCCCAGGTGCAGGTTTATATTGCCCCTGCGGTAATGACCTGTAGAACCGGCAATGCACAGGGGCAGGCTCGCCGCAAGGGAGGTGGCTACTGCAATGTGGGCGGGAATCTGAAAAAAGAGAATGAGCAACAAAGGAAAGAAAAACCCACCACCACTGCCCACCATCGTGGCAATCATGCCAATGATGAACCCTGCCAGGGGGAGCCACAAATACGTGTACTGAAATTCAGAGTAAAATAGCATAGGTTGCTGATTCGTCCGCTTTTAGTCCTTCTTAAAAAGTATTCCCGTCTTGAGAAATGAACCGAAAGTAACCAACTCATTGTGGGTTTACCTGATTCGATTGGATGTAGTTCTTTATCCTATTTTACAAATATAATATTTTTTATGATGACAGGGAATTCAAGTAGTTTTTATTGAAGGAAAGGATGCTCTATATTACATAACAAAAATGAGTTTATTCTGAAAATCGGCATTGCCAAAAGAAATTCTTTTTGTTGCACCGGTTGTTGGATGGTTTTTTGGTCAAGGATAAAATCGACCGGGTAGTACCTGTCTTCAATGGTTTTCAGACAGATGGCTTTCTCTGTGCTGCAGAACATGGCATCTCTCCGGATTGTATTACAGGCAGATGTTCGCCCAACCCAAAAAATTACGGTTCCGTTTTTTTTATTGCGATTGTTTATGTTCTGTAATTAATCCCTCTTTACAACTATCCTGCTGAATGTCTGGTTCTTTGGTCCTTCAAAATTAATGATGTAAGGCCCTGCCGGTAATCCGC
>CAZBGI010000045.1:24326-28710 GCA_964491395.1 uncultured Bacteroidales bacterium
GTCTGGTTCTTTGGTCCTTCAAAATTAATGATGTAAGGCCCTGCCGGTAATCCGCTGAATGAAACAAATGTTGGTTCACTGCCCGATACATCAATGGAGAAAGCTTTTATCACCCGGCCACCGAGACTGAGAAGATTTATTTTTCCTTTGAAATCACCGGAACGGATAAAAACTCCATCGCTGAAAGGATTGGGATATACCGCAACAAGGTGCTGATGTGGGGCGGTTATGCCTGAGGGAATAATCTGGATTTCTATGGTTTTGTCTTCACCATCAACGGTAAATTCATCTTCGAAGACAGTTTCCTCCTGCAGAGTGACAATGAAGCTGTAAGTGCCGTTTTCTAACTCTGTACCTGCCTGGCCTGATTCATTGGTTGTGAGAATTTCGTCCAATCCCTCAATGGCAATTTCAGCCAGGGTTACGGGTTGTGCATCCTGGTTGGTTACTGTAAAACTTATCAGATACCGGGGCTCTTCTTTGTTAATATCTGCAACGATTCCTTCAAAAACAGTTAGATCATATGGAAACCCCTCGGGCAGGTTGTACCAGTTGTCATGGGTGCCACCCCATCCCATATTGAGGTGAAAGAATCCATCTTCCCGGTAACCGTCACAAATTACATTATGCCCTGATTGCCAGTTGGGATCAACGGTGGCCAGGTGCACCGGCAGACCGGCTTTGATATTTTCAATCATCTTATCATTGATCTCATTATCACTGTATTGATGGTTGAGCAATACAGCCTTGGTAAACCCGAATCGCTGGTAAGCATCATAAGCTTGCTGTACACTGAATGTGCCCGATACCGAAGGTGTATACACCGATTTGCAGGCAAACCCTGCTGCCAGCGACAGGGCTGCTTTTTCGCTGTCTGATAATTCCTGTTGTGCTGCAAATTTTGCTTCTATGTTTTCAAGGTAAACATTCAGGCTGTCGAAAGACAGGAAATTGTAGGTCTCCCAGGCATCGTCTATCCAGAAGGATTGCGTGTAATTGTGGTAGTAGCGGTCTTCTGTTCCGAATCGGGTTAAGTTGGTTTCCCGGTGGAAATTCAGAATTTGTGCCATGGCAGTGGCAGGGCATCCTACCAATGAACGTTGCCCGCTGTTTTTATCTACAGGCGTAAATGCGTTGTATGGCGCGTCCTGGTGCCAATGCGTTTCAATCCAGCCTCCCGTGCTTGTAGAACCAGCCTCGGGCCATTGCTGGGGGCTTTTTGTGTATCCTTTGGCGAGGCTTTCCCATTGGCTTGCAATCTTTGCTCTTGATGCAGCTGTCTGCTGTTTGTTATGCTTTAAACGCAGCGTAAGGTCTTCAGTGATAAAGCTTTCCAGTGCCGAACCGGCGGTGAAAGAACCGTATTCGTTAAAAGAAATCACCGGGGAGAGCCTCGTGTCAGCTGAAATAACAATAAATCCTTCTTCTTTTCCGTGAAATACCCAGGCAAGGGTTATTGTGTCTCCCCGAGATGTGAGGGCTGAACAGGAGTTTTTGCCTGGCCAAAGTGCCAGGCCGCAACGGGGGGCAAACCGGAGGGCATAGGTGTGAGCCTGATGTCGATCAACAGGGTTTGCAATCAGCTGAACTGTTAAACCCAGAAGCAAGGTGGTAATCAATGTTTTCATAGCCAATAAAATCAGTTGTTTGTTGGGTTGCTAGGGATTATCATAATATTCCACTTTCAGATGCTGCTTCAAGAATAGCTCTCCTTCTCATTATGAAATAGTTGAAGTGTTTTTGCAGGGAATTAGTAGCAAAAACCTCAATTATGTTACATAAAAATTGGTTGTGTTTCTTTTTTTTTTTTTTCTTTGATACGAAATATATTATCAACCTAAATAAAAAGTTAGTAACCTTGAGCTTCAATAAAAGATGGAGCTACATATGATTATTATAATGATTAATGATTTAATAATTAGATTCTCCGGCTTAATTCAATGGTAAATTTTATTGAGAAAGGGCTTGGACATGTGCTTTACCAAAATTATTTCATTAGTATGTTTTGAAATGTAAGGGTTTTAGTAATGAAAACATTTAGGCCCGACCAGGTATTTTTTTAATCTTTGACAATAAAAAACGATAGGATTTCGAGATATGAGGGATTATTTACTATTATTATTGCTTGTTGTTTTGGTGAGTTCATGTGAATTTCCTGTTTCGGAAAACAGAAAAGTAACGTTAAAAACCAATGGGCAAATCACTTAGGGTCTCAGCAATGGAATTTTTACATAAAAAGACCGCCTTAGAAATTTGCACGGATATTGGCTTAGCGCTTGGGCTTGTCCATCAGTTTAATTCAGGTGCTAATAAAACTGATGATTTTGTATCCAACTTTCCTCCGTGAATTCCTAAGGCCGTCCTTAGCTTAAAAAATCCAAACAATAGTATTTAACTTACATGATCTTTCTTACCCTGAAAATGGTAAACAGCAGAATGGCTAACATGCCCAGGTACAATGCCCAGTTGGAAAGGGGTACATCCGGTGTGGGTTCATCGGGAGGGGTAATGATAACTTCTTCCTGGCAGGCATCGAACACGAACCTTTTAAAGTTGAGATAACTGACACAGTCGTTTTCACCGAAAGCTCCGTCATAGCAAGTGCCGGGTTGATCGAAACGACCCACCAATGCATAATTTTCACCATCACCTTTGTTTACTCCCACAGTAGCCGGGCTTCCCCCAAATCCGTCTTCTCCGCCGGAAGCACTTCCTGTAGTCCATTCCATCTCTTTATACGCAAAGGCCACATTGTTGCCCTCGCCAATGAGAGGATCGTTTCCATCGGTTATGATTACCTGGAAGGTGTTTAACTTATCAGTCTGACTATTGAAATAGCCCACATGGTCATAAATGACCGTTAATCTTCCCTCCTCAAGTTTGTGCCATACCAGCCCGGTACCTGTTTCACCCTGGCTTCTTGTATCAACATCCCCCCAGAAAGGGGCGATCATAATATAATCTGATGAGGGAAAGCCCGAAGTGACGTACTGATAATAAGGCTCTTCGAAAGAAAGGTTTCCGTTGTTGTTGATGTACACCTGCGTGTATTCTTCCCCATAAAAACAAAATGTAAAGCCAAGGTCAATAGGGCCAAAAGACCCATCGTCATTGGGCGACATGGACTGAATAAAAGTTTCATCGAGCTCCATAAAGAAGCCTGACGACTTGTCCATAGTGAATGAAGAACCGGGAGTTGGAGCAACTCGCTGTTCCGTTTCCTGTGTGTAGGGCTGAATCTGACCATTCCGCTTCATCTCTTCATAATCGGGATGGGTGGGATTGATCTGTGCCAGCAAAAACAGGGGCAGCATAAAAATGATAAGTAATAGTGCTTTTTTCATGATAAAAAATGGTTTTGGTTAGACATGGGGCAAAAATAAGTCAATTAAACCTGGCGGGTAGTTCCAAACCATGCATTTCTTGTTCGGATAAATTTATCCGAACAAGAAATGTTAATGTAAGCCAAATAGAGAGCTATTTAATTGTAAGCACTAAATGTGTTGCATGCATTTTTACGTTTTGCTAAAAGCGTTGCAGGACTTTGGATTGATGGTTTTAGACATGCAAGTGCATTCGTTTATTAGAGTTCCTTGCTTTTCCCGGAATAAACCTATTGTTTTACAAACTTTTCTAAAAGGATTGGACCGTTTCTCAATTCGAGCTTAAAAAAATGGACATGAAACCCCTATTGCCGGGTTTTTCATTGGGTTTGGTTATGTGGGTACAGGGCGGGTAAAAATATTTGTTGTATTAATAAAAAAAAACTATATTTGCTGTTGTTGTTTGTTTAAAAATGCTAAATAAACAAAGTACTTCCGGTTTTTAGAGGAATTGCTAAAAAGACTACTATTGAGTTGTTCTGTTTGTAACCCTGTTTTTCCAACCCAAACCTACCTGCTTATGCGCACACATGTACTTATCTTAACATGCCTTATGCTCTTCTCCCTGCTGGCCACAGGGCAAAACTACCAGACGGTTTATCCCGACCAGGAAAACTGTTTTCTGATGGATAATAACAATGTTATTTGCCTTCGCATTGACTCTTTGTCAGAAGGAACTTCCACGATTCTTCACCCTTCCCGTGTAAGCCTTAATACCGGTGATGAATGTTTTTCTCCTTTTGCAGGATCCTGGATAGGAAAAGAAATTGAAATCCGGGACAATGGAGAAAATGTTTTTATCAACCATGCCGATGAGCCTGTAACCATAAATACCCGGGCTGCATTGGGAGAGGAATGGGTGGCTTATGAAGTACCCGGCGAACTGCAAATTAAGGCCACCGTTATCGCCCACGATCTCATGGATTTCCTGGAGTTGACCGATTCGGTAAAAACCATTGCATTCCAGGCGTATGATGCCGGGGGAGAACCTGCGGAGATGG
>CAZBGI010000046.1:0-6053 GCA_964491395.1 uncultured Bacteroidales bacterium
GTTACAGGCCTACAGCCTGCTAAAATAAAACCTACCTGATAACCCGGGCGCTGCCCGGGTCTTTGATGGATAAGCCTTTCAGGCTAAAGTCGTAAAATCTGAAATGACTGCGAAAAAGGAAAAACCACGCGTGCTCTTATCCAGCTCACTCTCCGGAGGATACGCATACCGCAAGGCAATCCTGTGTTGCCCCCGGTGATGGATGGGATATACAAACACTTTAGTCACTGTTCCCCTTCCGCCTCAATCCCTCCCGGATAACCACCACCAGCTTCACCATCAGAAATTGCAGGGTGAGCATACAGATAATAGCCGCACCCGAGGGAATATCAAGCAGATAAGAAGCAAAAAGCCCCAAAACCGATCCCAGAACCCCCCAGAAGGCGGCCAGGGGAATGACCGAGGCAAAATTGCGGGTAAAGAGCATGGCCGTAATCTGGGGAATGGTAAAAAGACTTAATACCAGGATGATTCCCACCGAGCGGATGCTGATAACAATGGCCAGGGCCATCATGACAGACATGGCATAGCGGAAAAACGCCACCGGTACGCCCACGATACTGGCAAATTCCGGGTCAAAAGCTGTATTCACAATAGGTCTGTAAAACATCCAGAAAAACAACCCGGCTACGATGCAAAACGCCAGCAAAAGATAGAGGTCGGAAAGGGTAACAGAAAGGATATTTCCAAAAAGAAAGCCCATCAAATCGGGAGTATAGCCCGGGGTCATGAAAACGAAAATAATGCCCAGGGCCATTCCCAGGGACCACAAGATGGCGATGGCGCTATCCTCGCGTACTTTGCCCCGGTGAGAAATCCATTCAATCCCGGTAGCCGACAACACGGCAAACACGGCAGCCCCTAAAAACGGATTCAGCCCCAGGAAATAGGCCATACCTATTCCACCAAAAGAAGCGTGGGTTATGCCTCCGGAGATAAAGACAATTTTACGCGAAACAATATAAGTCCCTACCATGGCCGACAATATGCTGGTAAGCACCGCCGTAGCCAGGGCATTGCGAAAGAAGGCATATTCCAGGATGCCGGTAATATCATTCATGTTCATGATTTTTTAACACCCTGTGTGGCACGGGGCCATGGGCAATAATATCAACAGGGCAATTGTACACTTTAAGAATATCTTCGGTAAGCTGGTTAGAAGGGTGGTAATGCAGATCCACATTCACACAGGCAATGGTTTTCACCAGGGGAGTGATGGTGCCAATATCGTGTGAAATCAAAAGAATGGCCATCTTCTTATTGAGTGTCTGCAGCCAGCGATACAACTCTTTTTCAAACCCCTTATCCACAAAAGTATTGGGCTCATCCAGGATGAGCAGGTTGGGGTCATTGATCAGGGCCCTGCCCAGGAAAGCTTTCTGTATCTGTCCTCCCGAGAGCTCACCAATAGGTCGCGAGGCAAAAGAGGCGATACCTGCTTCCTCCAGCATGGCCTCAATTTGCTTTTTCTGTTCTTTGGCCAGGTGAGGAAACCATTTTCGGCGGGCCCGCAAGCCCGAACCCACCAAGTCGCGAACCGTAATGGGAAAACTTTTGTCTATCTGGCTGATTTGCGGCAAATAGCCCATCCGGGGCTTGCCCGACGGAAAGGTGATTCTCCCCTTAAAAAGGGGTTGGATGCCCAGGATGGTTTTTATCAATGTCGTTTTCCCTCCTCCATTGGGGCCGATTATCCCGATAAAATCTTCAGGGTATATCTCCAGGTTTACATCCCGCAAGACCGTATCGGAGAAGTAACCTGAACTTACATTTTCAAGCTTTACAAGGGGTGTGTTCATTTGAGATATGCTTCAAAAATATTCATCAACGCTTCCATATTCTTTACCCAGTCATAATCCAGCGGATTGATGGTAATGACTTCTGCTCCGGTTTCAGCAGCTACCAGGTTGGCATTGCGCACATCATATTCTTCCTGGATAAGAATAACCGGAACAGCTTCCGCACCGGCTTCCTGTATCATCCGACGAAGCCGGGCTGCAGTAGGTTCTTTCCCTTCAAATTCAATGGGAACCTGCTCAAGATTGTAATCTCTGGCCAGATAAGTCAGGGCAGGATGAAAGATCAAAAACCGGCGCTTACTGAGAGATTGCGTAAGCGCCTTCATGTCAGCATGCACTCTTTGAACATCCTGCTCCAGCGATGGATAATTGGCAAGGATGGTTTCTTCCAGGTGTGGGAATGCCTCTGTCAGGCTGTTTTTTATGACAGGCAATAAAGCGAGCATTACCTCAGGCGACATCCAGATGTGTGGATCAATGCCCCCTTCATGCACGTGATCGCCGTGATCGATGCTTTCACCTCGTATCAGTGCAACACCCTTGGAGAGATTCACCTCTTTCATGGTGGGATTCAAATCTTTCAACCTGTCAATAAAAGCCTGCTCATATCCCAGGTATCCTATCCTGAGGTAAATCTGAGAATCAGACAATTTTTGCATTTGTGCCGCAGTGGGTGAATAAGTGCCATGGCTGGCCCCCTGCGGCACCATGATATTCACTTCGATGGCTTCCCCGGTTAGCCGATCGGTAAAATATTTCAACGGAGCAATACTCACCGAAGCAGTATTACCTGACCGTTCAGCACTCTCACAACCCTTAAAAATAAGACCTGTAGCCACCATCAGCGCCAGAGTCAACATAATTGCATTCACTTTCATAATTCAACCATTTTAAATTTTCAGATTCATACCCTATTATTTGTTTCTTGTATTTCCTGTTCCACTACCTGATTACCTCCATCAGCTCAGCATCATCAAGAATATAGATGAGATGGTCGAGGTTGTCGTGATTGAGCCTTAGTTTTCCGCGTACTTCAATAAAATCATCCGTGTTCAGCCTTCTGAAACGAATCTCATGGGTAACCAGGCTGTTCAACTCTACCACGGACTCTATTCCTGCGCCTGCACAAAAGAAGCACATTTGCATGGGTACATACGAAAGCACGAATGATTCTCCGCTGACATCGCCCGGCAGGAAAAAGCCCCGCAAGACAATCTCCCGGCCATCCATGGCTTTCACATCTTCGCCAAATCGTGGCACATGTACAAAAGAATTGTATTCCATGTTAAAACGGTAGCGCAGCTTCACATCACTGAGCATCGTTTCCCAGGTTTCATTGCGGTAATGTTGCTCCAGTAAAGGAGGATCGTCAGCAATCCACAGAAATGACAGGACAAGAAAAACTATTTTCAACATATTATTTTTTTATCAAATCAAAATGTACATCTGCCTTATAAGCATTCCAGGCGGGAATGAGAGAAGCCAGCAAACCTGTTGCCAGGGCATAAATCAAGAGCAGAGACTCTTCCACGTACAACACAACAAGTCCGGTTTCGGTCATAAAATGAAAGGACGGCAGCAGCCCCCATACCATCCTCGACAGCAACACACCTCCCATCCATCCTGCCAGGGCAATTGCCATCCCCTGCACAACCAGCAGCAAAAACACCTTTATCCGGGTGGCTCCCATCACCCGCATCAGGGCAATATCCTGCCGTTCTCTGCGCAAAGTATTCCACAGATGAATAAAAATATTGATGCCCGAAAAGGCAATGATAATCCATGCCAGGATAAGCAACAAGTCGAAACCCACGGATAACAGCGACAAGAGCCGGTTGATCTCAAGGGCGGGCGCCGCAGCCTGCATGCCGGTGGTTTCATTAACGGCACGGGTGAGTTGTATCATCCCTGCCGGACTGCGAAACTGCAGCAACATGGCGGTAATTTCACGCCCATCATCCTCTGTTTCCGACTGCCATGGCTGGCTGTGGGCAGTGTATAGCTGCATCTCTTCCCGGCTGATATCTTCACCTGCGTCTATCTTTTTCCGGATGGCAGCAAGGGCCGGCTCTTCAGGCTCTTGAGTGGCCGTATCGCGGGCATGGGAATGATGATCGGCCTCATCCTCTTTGTTGTCATGATGCTGATCTGCATGGGCATGATCCGGCTGGTCAGGCTCGGGATGATGCTTCTCATGTACATTCCATACCGATGCAACGGGGGTTAGAATAAGATTATCGATTATCCCCGCACCGCTTTTCAGAATTCCTGTCACCGTATATTGAAACTCCGAATGGGCATGCCCGGTATCCTGGAAGCCATGTACCCCGTGAAACCGGTCGCCGATTTGCAAACCGGTAGTGCGGGCCACGTGGGCACCTAAAACTGCCTCAAGGGGTTCTTCATACCACTCCCCCTTTTCAGTTTCTGCATCGTAAAGAGCCGCATACTCCAAAGAGGTCCCAACAATACGAAACCCCTGGTAATTATCGCCCAAAGCCATGGGTATTGCCTTCTTCACCAGGGGATTGCGGGCTATAGTTTCCGCTTCCTGCAACCGTATGTTACCGGTGGGGTAATCGGCATGCAACACGGAAGATAAAATAAGTTGCAACGGACTCCCCTTGGCTCCTATCACAAGGTCTATTCCCGAAAAGTTTCGCTCTATATTGTGGTTCAGGTTCTTTTCCGCAATAACAATCAGCGATATGATGCTGCTTCCGATAGCAAACAGCAGTATGCTGAAGGCGGTGTTTCCCGGCCTTGAAAACAATTTCTGCAGAGCGAGTTTCAACACATACATATATCACATTTTATTTTAAAGATGATAAACATGGGCAAAGTGTTCTTTTAACCGGTTATCGTGTGAGGCAATGAGCCACGAAACAGGGCCTGCTACTGCAGATCGGTTCATCAACTCCATAAAAGAGGCACAATTTGCATCGTCGAGCCCGGAAGTAGGTTCGTCTGCCAGCACCCAACCGGGTTTATTGGCAAGGGCCCGTGCAATGGAAAATCGCTGTTGTTCTCCTTCACTGAGTTCGTTGGCCTTTTTTTGTGCAAGATGCCCGATAGAAAGAGCCTCCATCAGACTGTACAGGTAGCCTGAGTCGTGGGGGTTGCCTGCCATTTTGCGGGCAGCCTTCAGATTTTCAACCAGGCTGATTCCTTCTATAAACAAGTGTTTCTGAAATATCATCCCTATGTGTTGCCCCCTGAAACGATCTTTCTCTGCCGCACCCAAAGCCGACATCACTACATCTCCAAATTTTATTTCACCACCTGCGGGAGTCAGCAGGCCTGCCAGCAAATGCAACAAGGTGGTTTTGCCACTTCCCGACTTGCCGTGAATCAAAAGATTGTTCCCCGCATGACAGGTTAACCCGGGAAAGGTCATTTTCCAACCCGCGGGGTAGCTATAAGTTAAATGATGAGTTGAAAGTTCAGACATGACAAAAATTTAATCCAACAATGGAATATTTCTACAGGACACACCGCAAACCAGCAGCCATCCCAAACCTCTATCTTTAATTACACCTGCTGCACGTTCCATTTACCAGCAGGTCATACCCCCTGGCAACAAACCCTTCAGGCATTTCAGGCGGCTCAAAACTGGCACGGCTCAAACAATACACACTACTGCAACTGTCGCAGTAAAAATGAGCATGAAACTGCTCTGACTGCCGCTCTTTGTTTCTTGTAACAGCATAGCGTACATCACCCCCCTCCAGGGCAATACTATGAATAACATCCTGCTCAAGAAAACTTTTCAGGGTGCGGTAAATCGTGGTCCGATCAAAGTGCTGCGGCAGCTGGGCACGTATCTCAGCCTCCGAAAGCGCTGAACCCGATTCCAGTAAAATTTTCAGTACTTCTAACCGACAAGGTGTTCGCGAAAGGTTTTTATACCCCAGCAAAGCAAAAACTTCTTCCTGCATAACTCCATTTTTTTTTAATACAGCAAAGAATCATAAATGTTTATCAACTCAGCATCAGACATACACGGTAAGGATTTTCTCTACGGGCACAATTGATGGCATTAGTTACAACAAAAACTTTGCAACATTGTTGCAAAATTAAGGGAATAATTCCCGTTTCATCCTTTTTTTAAAATATTTAATTCCTTTCTGTCCGCCCTACCTGATGTGTTATCCCCCTTCGCCACCTACGAATTTTCCTGCAGTCCATCCATTGAGATTTTCAATCATGCAAAATTATGCTTATCCATATACAGAGAGAGCATGTTTCAAGACG
>CAZBGI010000046.1:6153-26099 GCA_964491395.1 uncultured Bacteroidales bacterium
ATGCTTATCCATATACAGAGAGAGCATGTTTCAAGACGCGCCTGAACGGCGCGTCGCACTTACACCCCCAACAGAGATGTACAGACGTGCCTGAACGGCGCGTCTCCAAAAGGACAACTAATGAAATTCGCGAACAATTGCTTTTTCTGAGTGGACTCAGTATTCAAAAAACTACCTGAAAGAATTTCAAATCACCCAAAGTCCGGATGAAGGAATAAAAAGTGAGGGCAAACATTTTCTTAATTGTATTGTTCGGAAGGGCGCCGCTTTTGCTTAATTGGCGAATAATGGGTACTTTTGACCTTCATTAATCAAGACAAATTTTTTACCAATCCGGATCCTTTATGGGAGTATTTTTAGCTATCACCGTTATATTGGTATGGGGTTCTCATCTCGCCTACATGCTGCATTTTGTGGAGTTTAGCGCCACAAATCCATGGATGTATATTCATATCCTGGTGCAGGGATGGCTTTATACCGGATTGTTTATCACCGGACATGATGCCATGCACGGTGGGGTTTCCAAAAACAAAACCCTCAACAACACCCTGGGAACCCTGGCAACGTTTCTTTTCGCAGGCATGTCGTACAGGCGGTTGCGCAAAAACCACGGGTTACACCATAAGGCCCCCGCTACCATCGAAGACCCGGATTATTATGTAAAATCGCAGAATTTCTGGAAATGGTGGGCTATTTTTATGTGGCGATACGTTACCATTTTACAACTGATCGTGATGGCCCTGGCATACAACATTTTTATCCATGTGCTGGGCTTTGGAGAATTGAAAGTAATAATTTACTGGGCCTTACCAGCCATCCTGGGTACCTTGCAATTGTTTTATTTTGGCGTATTCTGGCCTCATCGCCAACCGCACCTCGCACATATGATGCCGCACAGGGCCCGTACACTTCGCAAAAACCACCTGTGGGCCATGATTAGTTGTTATTTTTTCGGATATCATTTCGAGCATCATCAAGATCAAAAAATCCCCTGGTGGAAGCTTCATACAACCAAGCGTAAAAATACCGGGCAATAAAGTAGTTTTTAAACTTTGAAAACAATAATCATTACAGCAATTTTAAACATCAGATGGAGGAAATCAAACAACGTATTGAAGAGGCATGGGAGAACCGCTCCCTGTTAAAGGACAAAAAATACCTTGATGCCATTGAAGAAACCCTTGAAGACCTTGACAAAGGAAAACTGAGGGTGGCAGAACCCGTAAACGGGGAATGGCAGGTAAATGAATGGGTAAAAAAAGCGGTGATATTATATTTTCCCACCCGTAAGATGGAAACCATAGAGGTGGGTCCTTTTGAATTTCACGACAAGATAGCCCTGAAAAAGAATTTTGCGGCATTGGGCGTACGGGTAGTTCCTCATGCTATCGCACGCTACGGCTCATATCTTGCCAAAGACATTGTAATGATGCCTTCTTACGTAAACATAGGAGCGTATGTAGATAGCGGCACCATGGTGGACACCTGGGCTACCGTAGGCAGCTGCGCTCAGATTGGAAGAAACGTTCACCTGAGCGGTGGTGTAGGTATTGGAGGAGTGCTTGAACCTATTCAGGCTGCACCCGTGATCATTGAAGACAATTGTTTTATTGGCTCGCGCTGTATTATTGTAGAAGGGGTAAAAGTGGAAGAAGGCGCCGTGCTGGGTGCCAATGTGGTTATTACCGGATCTACCAGAATCATCGATGTAAGTGGAAAAAAACCGGTAACCTACACGGGCCGTGTTCCTTCCAGAGCGGTGGTAATCCCGGGTTCTGTCCCCAAAGAGTTCGAAGCAGGCACCTATCATGTGCCCTGCGCACTTATCATTGGTCAGCGAAAAAAGAGCACCGACCAGAAAACAAGCCTCAATGACGCTCTCAGGGAGTATAATGTGGCAGTTTAACCAGCGCCTGTAACCATGGAATATCCAATGGCAATCCTGGAAAGAATATTTTTTTATAAGCATTTATTTATAAAAATTCTTTGCTAATATTGCACGGAGGAAACAAAACAGGAAACAGGCATTATCCTGTAGTGCAGAACAGGCAGGTTTAATTAATCAAATTCGTATTTATGCACGATGATATCAATAAGGCTGTAGAAGTGTTGCGCAATGGAGGTACCATATTGTATCCCACAGACACCATCTGGGGGATTGGCTGTGATGCCACCAATGCCCGGGCCATCAGCAAAGTATATAAAATCAAGTTCCGTTCTCCCCAAAAACCAATGATTTTGCTTGCTGAGAGCGTTACCATGATTGGGCACTATGTGGAAAATTTACCGGAAATAGCCCTTGAAGTACTGGAGAGCTACAAGGAACCTATTACGGTAGTTTACGAGAAAGCCCGCAACCTGCCACGAAATCTGGTTCCTAAGGATGGTACCATTGCCATCCGGATTCCCCGCGACGAGTTTTGCCTGCAATTGATAAAGCTGCTGGGAAAACCCATCATTTCTACATCCGCCAATATGAGCGGAGACCCATCTCCTGTTTCCTTTAGCAAGATCAGCAGTAAAATCAAAGATGCTGTTGATTATATATGTACTGCCAAATATACGGAGATTAAAACTCCCAAACCTTCTACCATTATCAGAATTCAGGACGATGGTCAGATGCATATTATCAGGAGTTAAATATTTATTGAATTAAAAAACACAATTATATCTTGTTTGAAAAACACTTAAAGCATCCTGTATTTCGCCTGGTAGCCGATGCCACCGGCGAAACAGGCCTCTCTGCTTATGTAGTAGGAGGTTGGGTAAGAGATTTGATGCTGGATCGCACTTCCAAAGATATCGACATTGTGGTAGAGGGAAGTGGCATTGAACTGGCCGGCATGATAGCGCAAAAACTTGGCAAACCCCATAAACTGGTTGTATACAAAAAGTTTGGAACAGCCATGCTCAAAGCAGACGGACTGGAAATAGAATTTGTGGGAGCCCGCAAAGAGTCCTACCGCAGTGATTCCAGGAAACCCATTGTTGAAGACGGTACTTTTGAAGAAGATATCAGCCGGCGCGATTTTACCATCAATGCCATGGCCATCAGCCTGAACAACAACAATTTCGGAGAACTCATTGACCTTTTCGGCGGCAAGGCGGATTTGGAAAAAAAGACCATCCGCACGCCCCTGGAGCCCGACGTAACTTATTCTGACGACCCCTTGCGCATGATGCGGGCCATTCGTTTTGCAGCACAACTCAATTTCAACATCGACTGTGAATCTTTTGAAGCCATAAAAAGAAATGCCGGCCGCATCAATATTGTTTCCATTGAAAGGACAATGGATGAATTCAATAAAATGATGCTTTCTTCCAGCCCGGGTAAAGGAATAAAAATGCTGCGCTCAGCGGGTTTGCTAAAAGAATTTTTTCCCGAACTCGACGCATTGCAAGGAGTGGAAGTGGTGGACGGAAAAGCCCATAAAGACAATTTCTTTCATACCATTAAAGTACTGGAGAATCTGTGCCATAATTCAAACAATCTGTGGCTTCGCTGGGCAGCCTTGCTGCACGACATCGGTAAGCCCCGGACCAAACAATTCGACGCCAAAGTGGGCTGGACTTTCCATGGTCATGAATTTGTAGGTTCGAAAATGGTGCCCCGCATATTTAAAAAACTGCGCCTGCCTCTTGACGACAAAATGAAATATGTTCAGAAGCTGGTGTTGCTTCACCTGCGTCCCATTGTGCTCAGCGAAACCATCGTTACCGATTCGGCTGTCCGCAGGCTTTTATTTGAAGCAGGTGATGATATCGATGACTTGATGACCCTTTGTGAGGCAGATATTACCAGTACCCGGCAGGAAAAAGTTCAGCGCTACCTGGATAATTTCAGGCTGGTAAGAGAAAAACTGGCAGAAATTGAAGAAAAAGACAGAATCCGCAACTGGCAGCCCCCGGTAAGCGGGGAAGACATCATGGAAACTTTCGGACTGAAACCCTGCAAGGAGGTGGGAATCATCAAAACTGCCATCCGGGAAGCCATTCTCGATGGCATTATTCCCAATCAACGGGAAGAAGCCCTGAAGTTTATGATCCGGGAAGGGAAAAAACTGGGCTTACACCCTTTACTCAATGCAAATTAATCCTTATTTTTGTTGAGCGGGAGCGCTTTATTTCTATACTTATTTTACGGACAAACAGCAAGCACATGTTTACATACAAATTCAGAATGAACTTCGAAGACCAGGAGGGATTTTACAGAGAAATAGAACTTCGTACAGATCAGACTTTTCTGGATTTTCACTATCTCATCAGTGGGAACCTTGCCCTGGATCCGTCTGTGGAAAGTGCTTTCTTCCTGTGCGATCACCACTTCAGAAAGAAAAAGCAAATCCATCAGCACAAACCTCAAAACCCTGAAAATGAGATGGAGGGTGATCAGCAAAAAAAATTGTACATGGAGGATTGTGTGCTGAGTGACTACATTGACGATCCACATCAAAGGTTCCTCTACATTTACGACCTTCGCCGCGAATGGACTTTCTTTATTGAACTGGCCCGCATTACCAAAGCCTCTCCCGGAACACAATATCCACGAATAACCGACAGTGTGGGTGGCATCCCCGTTGAGATAAGCCGCAAACCGGTAATTCCTGCAGGAGAAACCGATGAAGATGATCTGGAGGAGGAGGAAACCCAAGGAATGATGGGAGAAAACCTGGACGACGAAAACCTTTACGATGATGAAGAAATGGAAGAAATGGATGACTCGGATTTCTACAACAATTCCATTGAAATAGGCGATGACTTAGATGAAAAAAAGTCATAACCCCAACACCCTGGTGGTTATCACGGGTCCTACCGCTGTAGGAAAAACGGAAACCAGCCTGATCATTGCTGAGCAACTCAACGCGGAAATCATTTCTGCCGATGCACGCCAGTTTTACAAAGAACTGACCATAGGTACAGCAGCCCCTACCCCATCCGAACGGCAAAGAATAAAACACCATTTTGCCGGTCACTTATCTGTCTTCGACTATTATAATGCCAGTCAGTTTGAACAGGAAGCACTGGCCCGCATCGAACAGCTTTTTCATCATTCCCCTTATGTGGTGGTTTCCGGAGGTTCAGGCCTCTACATTGATGCTTTGTGCAACGGCATAGATGATTTACCCGATATTGACCCCGAAATCAGGGCCGATACGCAACGGTACTTCAAAATGCATGGACTGGAAGGGCTTCGCCAGCAACTCAAAAGCATGGACCCCGACTACTATGATGAAGTAGACAAAACCAATCCGAATCGCATGATGCGTGGCATCGAAGTTTTCATGGCTACCGGACAGAAGTTTTCTCATTTAAGAAAAAGACAAGAGGTTCAGCGCCCTTTTCAAATGAAAAAAGTGATCCTCAACCGACCGCGCCATGAACTGTTCGAACGCATCAACCAACGTACAGATACGATGGTGAAAGAGGGCCTTGTGGAAGAAGCTCTCCGCTTTTTTAAGTACCGCCACCTTAATGCCCTGAATACCGTTGGGTACAAAGAGCTTTTTGCCTGGCTGGAAAACCGGATGGATCTGCAGCAGGCCCTCGAAAAAATCCGCACCAATACCCGCAGATATGCCAAAAGGCAAATTACATGGTTTAAAAGATACAAAGATGCCCAATGGTTTCTGCCTTCCGAGGTCAACAACATCCTGCGGTATATAAAAAATCAATAAAAACTTTTTGCCATCATTTTATATCTATATATTTGCATAAATATATAATTCAGGATGATGGAGTTTAAAAAACTGGAAATAGAACAAGAAAACAAAGGAATAAAAGCCCTGCTGCAATCTGCTCATTTTAAAAGATCAGTGATTTTTATTCTGATTGGAGCGGCGGGTGGCTTTGGATGGTATTACTTTAGCGAAGCCAGGCACATGGAAACATTTATTATGGCCGAATCCATTGGAAGCATTCTGGTGGGTGCTTTCCTGGGCTTTTTTGTTACCAACAGCCCATGCGCGCGCAACCGCTGCTGAAAAAGCACGATGTGCCAACCGCTTAATAACAGCCAACCCGGATTGACAATGATTCAATCCGGGTTGATTGCTTTCATACATAGCCATAGTACCCGTGCGGCCTTCCGCCTATTAATTTCTCAATGGCCGGCAGTCATATTTGAGCCAGCCTCAAAATGCGGGGCATGAAAAGTTTTCCTGTTTCAAAAACTCAGGAAATCAGTCATTTTACATGAAATTCAACCAGCCCCTGCATAGGTGACGACATATAATTACCAATGGAAATACCGAACTTGCCGGCTGCCTTTTCCAGTTGTGGCTTAAAGTTGTACCCGACAGACCCGATAAAACAGAAAGGCAAATCTTTATACCCCGTATAAAGACTTACCTGTTCACGGAAAAACTCCTCAAAACATTGGGTAACCAATCCGGATACAAAAGGATGATCGATATGATTTTTCAAGAATACCGAAAAGGAGGCAAGAAACCTGTTGGGACTGGGCTTCTTGTAAACATGGGTAAGAATATCCTCCGGACTGTATGCCAGGCTGTTTTCGAAAGCTTCGTATATTTCCCGGGGTACCTTCTTTTTCAGATGATGGGTAATGTAGGTTTTTCCCAGATGTGCACCACTTCCTTCATCGCCAAACATATAGCCAAGGGAAAAAACAGATTCCACCACATCGGTTCCGTCATACAAACAGGAATTGGAACCGGTACCCAATATTCCGGCTATCCCTTTGCTATGCCCCAGCAGTGCCCGGGCGGCACCCAGCAGATCATGTTCCACATCGGTTTTGGCGGTGGGAAACAATTGCTGAAGTGCATTGTTGATGACAGCCTGTTTGGAAGGTGAGGAACAACCTGCACCATAAAAATAGACTTCATCAATGGCTGAAAGATCAAACTTCTCGGTAAACTCCTCCTTTAATATATCAAAAATCTGCGCGGTATCCACAAAATAGGGATTGAAACCGACAGTTTTGAACCGCAATTCTTCTTTTCCATCTTTCAGGAGCAACCAGTCAGTTTTGGTACTCCCACTATCGGCTAACAATAATACATCCATTCTTTCCGGTTATTTTATGTTTATATTTGCTGTTTTATTAACGAATCAGGTTTCTTTATCATTCTTCTCATACTCTACCGAAAATTCTTTCACAAGGATTTCTTTTAACTCCACGGGTTTGATATTTCGCTTGAGCACCCCGTCTTTCACCCACGATATTCTTCCGGTTTGTTCACTTACCACAATGGCCAGGGCATCCGACTGTTCGCTCACTCCCACGGCAGCCCGGTGGCGCAAACCCAGGTAAGCCGGGAAATGGGTGCTTTCACTCACGGGCAATACACATCGAGCCACTTTGATACGATTGTCGGAAATAACAACGGCCCCGTCGTGCAGCGGGCTGTTTTTGAAAAACAGGTTCTCAAGCAACTGCTGAGAAATGCGCGCATCCAGAAGCTCTCCTGTCTCCAGGAAAATATCCAGCTTGTTTTCGCGGGTAATAACAATCAACGCTCCGGTGCGGGTAGACGACATCTCTTCGCAAGCTCCCACGATATCGTTGATAGGCAATCCTGAAGTTTTTTCAAAGCTCCACAAGCGTCCAAAGAATCTTCTTGACCGCGCATTGAGAAAACTTCGTGTACCCAGGATCAACAAAAACTTGCGGATTTCGGGCTGAAAAACAACAATCAAGGCCAATACCCCCACACTGATAAACTGCCCCAGAATCTCAGCAAGCAGTTCCATCTCAAAAATTCTGACCAGCCACCAGAATATATAAATAGAAATTATACCCAGAAAAATGTTCAGTGCCCCGGTTCCACGTATCAGCTTATAGAGATAATAAATCAATATAGCCACAAGCAAAATATCAATCACATCCAGGAAACGGATCTGAATAAACAAAGGCAGCAGGGTGAGCATTACAGCAGAATCCATCATAGGTTAATTGTTGTATCGAATCATGGTGAGACTAATCATTCAACATTTGCAACATCCGGACAATTTTTATGGCCTGTGCTGCTTCCAGGGCATCGTGCACCCGTAAAATTCCTGCACCTTTCTGCAGGGCCACGGTATTGAGCACAGTAGTTCCGTTCAGGGCTTTCTGCGGGTTGGTGCCCAGCACCTTATTCACCATCGATTTTCGTGAAACACCCACCAGAAGGGGTAGTTCGAATATCTTAAAATAATCCAGCTTATTGAGCAGCCGGTAATTATCTTCCAGTGATTTCGCAAAACCAAATCCGGGATCGAGGATAATATCATGCACCCCTAATTCTCTCAGCCGGTAAACCTTACGGGCAAAATATTCTGCCACCTCCTTAACCACATCTCCATATACGGGGTTTTGCTGCATGGTGGCAGGCGTCCCTTTGATATGCATAATCACATAAGGAACCTGCAGACGGGCTACTACCTCAAACATTTGCGCGTCAAACTCTCCTGCTGAAATATCATTGATCATATGTGCACCGCACTCCACCGCCTCGCGGGCAGTATCCGCATTGTATGTATCTACGGAGAGGATAACTTCCGGAAATTCTTTTACCAGGGTTTGCAAAGCCGGCATCAGGAATTTTTTCTCTTCTGCCGAAGCAATCAGGGATGCACCGGGACGGGTGGAGACAGCCCCCAAATCCAGAATCGTTGCGCCTTCATCCAGCAGTTTTCCCGCTTGCTTTATAATATCCCACGATGAGTGGTACTTTCCTCCATCATAAAAGGAATTGGGCCCCACATTAATCACTCCCATTACCACAGGTGAGGATAAATTTATAATTTTGCCCCTGCAATTAAGGGTATTTTTTGTTTCAAAAAACGTATCTTGCAGCATGAATAAAGCAATTCAATTTTTTACATTCTACAATTATTACGAATCATTCTATGGGTCAGGAAGAGCAAACCAATCAGCAATTTGAGCAAATCAAAGAAATTTGCCTTGAAATATACACCAAAAAGATGCAGGATTACGGAAGTGCCTGGCGTATCTTGCGCAGCTCTTCGCTTACCGACCAGATTTACATCAAAGCCCAGCGCATTCGCTCTATACAGGACAAAGGTACACAAAAAATCGATGAAGGAATCAAACCCGAATTCATCGGTATTGTAAACTATTCTGTCATGGCCCTGGTGCAACTGGAGTTGGGCCATGCCAGTTATGCCGACCTGAGTCCCGAACAAGCTGTAGAAAAATACGTCAGGTATTACGACAAAGCCCGGAAGCTGATGCAGGACAAAAATCACGATTATGGCGAAGCCTGGAGAGAAATGAGGGTGTCGAGCCTGGCCGATATCATCCTGATGAAATTGCTGCGCATCAAACAAATAGAAGACAACCAGGGGCAGACAACCATCTCGGAAGGGATTGATGCCAATTTTTACGACATCATCAACTATGCTGTTTTTGCCCTTATCAAACTGGAACTGGAGTAACCCGGTTCTCTAATGAGGCAGGATTCAACCCTCTGGCGGCTTGCTATCCTGCATAATTCAAAAAAACAATAACTGTGGTAAAATTTCTGACAAAAAGAATAGGATACGGATTCCTGGTTATGCTGGGAGTCATCACCGTGGTATTCTTTCTGTTCAATGTATTACCGGGCGATCCGGCCCGGATGATGCTGGGCCAGCGTGCCGATATGGCCTCAGTGGAAGCCATACGCAACGAGTTGGGCCTTGACCGTCCGCTGCCGGTCCGATTTGCCAATTATGTAAACGATTTGTCGCCCCTCTCTTTACATAAACACGATCAACCCGAAAGTTTCTTTTATCTCGATGACCGGAAATATAATTACACCAGCTTACTGAAAGTGGGAACAGTAAGCATGGTACTGAAAGAACCCTACCTGGGCCTTTCTTATCAAAGCAATCGTTCTGTAATGCAGGTGCTGGGAACGGCCTTCCCCAACACCTTGCTATTGGCCCTTGTTTCCATTGGGTTTGCCATGCTGGTAGGGATTATCCTGGGGATTTTTTCTGCCATTAAAAACAATACGGCCTTTTCCAAAGCCATCCTTATTTTTTCGGTCTCGGGCATGTCGCTTCCCTCCTTCTTCGCTGCGATTATCATTGCCTGGTTGTTTGCCTTCGTGCTGGGCGATTATACAGGGCTCAACATGAGCGGAAGCCTCTGGGAGGTAGACGATTACGGACGAGGTGAATACATGCAGTGGAAGAACATTATCCTGCCGGCAATCACGCTGGGAATAAGGCCCCTTGCCATTGTCACCGAACTTACCCGTAGCTCCCTTATCAATGTCCTTTCACAGGATTATATCCGCACTGCCAAAGCCAAGGGGTTGTCATTTTACCGCGTAATTACCCGCCACGCCCTCAAGAATGCCATGAACCCGGTTATTACTGCTATCTCAGGATGGTTTGCCTCGCTGATGGCGGGAGCAGTGTTTGTGGAATATGTTTTCGACTGGAAAGGTGTAGGGGTTGTCATTGTAGATGCACTGGAAACCTATGATTTCCCGCTTATCATGGGCGCGGTATTGCTCATCTCGGTTATGCTGGTAATTATCAACATTATCGTTGACATTATTTATGGAATTCTGGACCCGCGCATCCGACTTCAGTAAAAACAATAGATTTTACCGTGGTCATCCCATAGAAATTCAATATTTTTACGTAGTTTTTGGCGTTGGACTTTTATTATTTTTGCAGGGTTTGGCAATTGTCAAAACCCGGATGGGCAAAAGTTTTTCCAGGTACCAACGTACGTTATTAATATTTACCTAACCTAAAATTGGAAAAAATGAGAAAGAAAATTGTAGCAGGAAACTGGAAAATGAATCTTACCCTGGAGGAAGGTTTGCAACTGAGTGCCGAAATTGCTGATTTTGTCAAGAACAACCCGCTGGAGCAAATGAATGGTGCACCCGGCGTTATTATGTTTACCCCCTTCATCCATGTTAAGTCGGTTTCTGATTCGGTAAAAGGGTTGAAAGGACTGAGTACCGGCGCCCAGAATTGTCACACCGAAGAGAAGGGAGCTTTTACAGGAGAGACTTCCGTATCGATGATCAAGTCGGCAGGAGCACTCAATGTACTGGTAGGCCACTCAGAGCGGAGAGCGTACTTTGGTGAGACCAATGAGGTGCTGGCAAAAAAAGTGGAGATGGCCATCAAGGCTGATCTTACCCCCATGTATTGCTGCGGCGAAGTGCTGGAAGAAAGAAACGCGAACAACCATTTTGAGGTGGTAAAAGAGCAACTCGAAAAAGGCCTTTTCTGGTTATCGGCAGAGGAATTTGACAAAGTTGTTATTGCTTACGAACCTGTATGGGCCATTGGCACGGGGGTTACTGCCTCTCCGGAGCAAGCCCAGGAAATGCATGCCTATATCCGTGGTCTGGTAAAAGACAAATACAACGATGAAGTAGCACAAAACACGACCCTACTCTATGGGGGCAGCTGCAATGCAAAAAATGCAGAAGAACTGTTTGCCAACAAAGATGTTGATGGAGGTCTCATAGGAGGTGCTTCGCTCAAAGCAGAAGATTTTTGCAAAATCATCCAATCATTCTGACATGAATTCAACTGACTATATACAGGTTACTGCCGTGGTAACCCCGGCACAACCCTGGTCTGATTTGCTTATCGCAGAAATGGCTGAAATAGGCTTTGAAAGTTTTGAGGAAACCCTCAAAGGCTTCAAAGCCTATATTCCTTCAGCTGATTTTGATGAAAAGATGCTACAGGCCGTTAAACTCGAAGATGTTCAGGAAGGGGAAGTAACCTTTGCATTTTCATGGGAAACCATCAGCAGCCGCAACTGGAACCAGGAGTGGGAAAGCAACTTTGAACCCGTAGATGTGGAGGGAAAATGCTACATCAGGGCCCCTTTTCATGAATCCCGCAAAAACTATGACTACGAAATTGTTATCGAGCCCAAGATGTCCTTCGGAACCGGGCATCATGAAACCACAACTTTGATGGTACAATGGATGCTGGAAACCGGTTTCAAGGATAAAGCCGTACTGGACATGGGATGTGGAACGGGTATACTGGCTATACTCGCAGCCATGAAGGATGCCGGCCCTGTACTGGCCATCGACAATTATCCCTACGCCTACGAAAACACCCTGGAAAACATTAAAAAAAACGGTACAACACATGTCAGAGCCATGCTGGGAGATGCCTCATGCATAGGGGGTGAAAAGTTTGATATTATTCTGGCCAACATTACCAAAAATGTGCTCAAAGAAGACATGCAAACCTATGCCGATGTTTTACAGAAAAACGGCATTTTGTTTATCAGCGGTTTCTTTTATGAGGATATGGACGAGTTGGTGCAAATGGCAGCAAATCTGGGGTTGACCAAAAACGGACACAAGCAAAACAAAGAATGGGTAGCTGTAAAGTTTACCAAATAGCAGGCCCGGCAAACCGGGTTTGCTCTTATTAATTCTCACACACCACTGAAAAACTGAACCCTTGTTATGATGAGGCAAAAAAACTGGACCTTGCAACTGATTCCTTTTACGGTAAAACCGGGCTTGTTATTTCTGATCGCCTTTTTTTTCCATTTACACGGGCAATCGCAAAACATTGAATTCACACGAGACAATGACGAGGAGTTTCTCGGTCAGTTGGAATTTTTTACCTCCGGCCTGGAACGGGATGAAAAACTCAAAGCACAGGAATTGGTGGATAGCTTAACGGTACTCTGGCAAAGTGAGACTTTGCTGGAGGAGCAAAAGGAATGGATATTCAATACCCTTGACCAGATGCAACAGTTAAGGTTAAGCCCATGGCCCGAACAGGCAGGCTACATCCAGGGTGTTTTAAACGTGTTGGATACCCGCGAGGCAGATACCAATTTCAATATCTGGCATCAAAGTTTTCAGCCTCTGATGAACCTGCAAAGCCAACGAAAACTGCTGCGATACTGGGAAACCACCAACCTGTTGTTTACTGAGAACATCCTCTACCAATCCAACATTGTTACCTGGAAAATTAAAAATAACGATTACATTTTACTTTTGGAGGAAGAGGTACCCAAAGTTGAAGTAAGAGGGAGTGATCTGCTTTGTTATGCCCAGGACGACAGCACGCTCATTTACAATACACAGGGTGAACTGGATTTGGTGGAGGAAAAGTTTTACGGAAAAGGAGGAAAGATAACATGGGAAAGGGTAAAACTTCATCCGGACACCGTCTTTGCCAACCTGGACATCTACAAAATAAACATGCCCACAGCCAGGTGGGAGGCAGATTCGGTCACCTTTTACAACAGGTTCTTCTTTGAAGAACCCCTGAGGGGAAAACTCACCGAAAGAATCATTGCGGAGATGACTCCTGAAACTGCGCGCTATCCGCGTTTTGAATCTTACCGGGCGGTGCATGAAATCAAAAATCTTTTTCAGGGTATCGATTTCAAAGGGGGTTTCACCATGACGGGTGCAAGAGTAATAGGTTCAGGGACAGAAGACGGGGATGCAACCATTAACATCTACAGGGCCGATTCGCTGTTTATCACTGCCAGGGGCCGCAGCTTCAGCATTCTCAGCGACAGGATCATCACCCAGAAGACAGCAGTAAGCATTTACCTTTCGGGCGACTCCATATTTCATCCCAACATTAATATGCGGTACCTCAACCCCACCAGGGAATTTTCCGTGTTGCGCGACGAGAAAGGATTCTCCAAAGCACCTTTCAGCAACTCATTCCATAAAATGGATATGTTTTGTGAAGCTATCTACTGGAACATCGATACTTATGAAATAGAACTCAGAATGATTCGCAGTATCAGCGATAAGGGAGAAGCCAATTTTGAGTCCCACGACTATTTCTCTGACATCAAGTATATGCGCATGCAGGGAATCAACCAGCTTCATCCCCTGATAAGACTCAGAAACTTTGGCAGAGAATATGGTTCCAACACCTTTCCTATTAATGAATTTGCCAAATATCTGCGTGCCGATATTGCTAGTGTTACCTCGCAAATTCTTACTTTTTCACAGGATGGATTTGTAACCTACCATCAGGAGGATGAAACTGTAACACTGGCCAGCAAATTGTTTCATTACATCACCTCCTATACCGGCCGCAGTGACTTTGACGTAATACGCATCAATTCATCCGCCCCGGTCAATGCAAAGCTGAACATGAACAACTTTGATCTCCATCTTTATGGCGTGGATCGCATCCCGCTGAGTGATGAGAAAAATGTAGTACTCTACCCCAACAACCAGGAATTGGTAATGAAAAAAAACAGGGATATGTATTTTGACGGTCGTATCGAGTCGGGTCTGTTCGATTTTTACGGGAAGGAGTTTTTCTTCGACTACGACAACTTCAAAATCGAACTTCTTCAAACTGACTCCATGAGTTTCAGGGTAGAGTCTTTTGAACCCGACAGTCGCGGCAATCACTCCCTGGTACGTGTAAAAACCGTCCTGGAGGGAATCAATGGCGAATTGCTGGTGGACCACCCCAGGAACAAATCCGGGCAGATGCCCTACCCCCGGTATCCGATTTTCAACTCCGACAATGAGTCTTATGTTTATTACGACCGGGATTTTGTGCAGGAGGGAGTTTACAAACGGGAAAATGTGTTTTTCAAGCTCATCCCTTTCTCCATTGACAGTCTCGACAACGCCACCACCGACAACATTGCCTTTGACGGGGTTTTTATTTCCACGGGTATTTTCCCTGACTTTTACGACTACCTTACCGTACAGCCCGACTATTCGCTGGGCTTTAACACAAAAACTCCCGAAGACGGGTATACCATCTATGATGGCAAAGCCGTTTACAAAGGTCCCATTGACATGAGTTATGAAGGATTGAGAACCGATGGCGAACTTAATTACCTCAACGCCACCATCCATGCCAATAAAATGGTCATGTTCCCCGATTCTGCCAGGGCGGATGTCAATACCTTTAATCTTTTGGCCCAGGAGGGGCCTGTGGAATATCCTGAAGTGAAAGCCAGAGATGTAAACATGCTCTACATGCCCCACGAAAACAATATGAACCTGAGTCACACCACCAAACCCATTGAAATATTCGATGGCCTGGCCATGCTGGAGGGGAGCATTGGGCTAACACCTGAGGGATTGACAGGTGCAGGCGAACTGGAATTTTTCGGGGGAAAAATGCTTTCCGAGGATTTCGACTTCAAACAGGGTGAGTTTGATGCAGAAAAAACCGACCTCACAATCATGACGGCCGACGGAGAGAATACTGCCATCCATGCACTAAACTACAATTCGTATGTAAACATTCATGAGCGCTTCGCACAATTAGAGACCACTGAGGATGAATCCAAACTGGAATTTGAATTAAACCGTTTCAATGCCCTGGAGTATAACCTGGACTGGGACATGAATGCCGGCACAGTTTCAATGCAAAGCGATTTGAGGGAAGAGATAGCAGGCCTTGGAACTCTTTCCCCGGAAGAATGGATACAGTATGATTTCTCAGGAAATGAACTGATATCCTCCCATACTGCCCAGGATGGGCTTGCCTTTTATGCAGGGGAGATTGACTACAACCTGGCAGAAAATGTGATTGACGCCAGCGAAGTGAAAATTATCAAAGTGGCTGACGCCGCCATTTATCCTCACAATGAGAAAGTTGAGATTCTTGAAAGAGCAGAGTTCAGGAAACTGGAGAAGGCAACGGTCATTGCCAATACAGAAACACAGCTCCACCAGTTTTACAATGCCGGGATAAATATCACCTCCAGATGGAACTATGGAGGATCGGGGATGTATGACTATCTGGATGTGGAGGGAAATAAGCAAACGGTATACTTCGAATCCATTTCCGTGGACAAAGACAACAGAACTACCATTGCCAAAGCCGGTATCGAAAAGGAACAAGACTTCACCATCAGCCCCCGGTTTGGGTTTCATGGCGAGATGGATATGAAAGCAGAAAACCCCAATTTCTTCTACAAGGGAGCTACTACCCTGTTTATGGATTGCCCTATGTATCAGCCCAATTGGTTCAAATTTGAGTCGGAAATCCAGAAAGACAGCATTTTTATACCCCTGGAGGAAGAACTCAAGAATGATGCAGGGGGTAGTATTTACACTGCCATGATGCTTTCAGGAGATTCTGTACATGTTTATCCGGCGGTATTTGACCGTCAGAAGCATTATTCTGACTTACCTCTCCTGACGGCAACAGGTTATCTTACCTACGACAAAGACATGCGGCAATACATGGTCAGCACACCCGAGAAACTCGCCAATGCTTCTTTGCCCGACAACATCATTACCATCAACCCCAATACCTGCAAAATAAACGGCCATGGTGATATCTTGCTCAGCAACGACCTCGGACAGTTCAATGTGACTACCTATGGAGGAATCACCCACAACCTTAACACCGATGAAGTTGATCTTGACCTTGTCATGGGAGTGAGCTTTTTCTTCCTCGATCCGGCCCTGGGCATGGTTGAAGAATATCTCAACGAATCGGAGCATACCGAACCGCTCAACATCAATCGCTACAAATACTCCAGCTATGTGGAAAAAGTTACCGATGAAGAAACCTCCCGGGAGCTTTTGGAGGAGTTCCTTGCAGGTGAAGGGATTCGACGAATTCCGCCTGAATTGAATCATACTTTCTTTTTTGCGGATTTGAAAATGAAGTGGGATCAAAAGGCACAAACTTTCCATTCTACCGAGCCTATCGGCATTGGAAACATAGAACGATTCCCGACAAATTTGTACGTGGATGGTTTTCTGGAATTGAAAAAAGCCCGGGGAGGAGATGTGTTCAACATGATACTGGTGCCAGGCGGTTTTGCGGACGAAGGTATTGGTAAAGATTGGTTTTTCTTTACCTATTCTCAGAACATCATGCAAACCATTGGGTCGGACAATGATTATAATACGATGATCAGAAATGTTAAACCCCGGAATCGAAGAATGGATGTAGAACGGGGAGAAGAACCCTTTGCTTTTATGCTGTCCTCAGATCGCAGACCTTTTGACTTTTTGAGAAGCATGAGAATGATAGAGCAGGAATAACTGATAAAAATGCCCCGAACGATTGTAAAGAACGAGAACGAATAATAACAGCTACCAAAACCCAATAAAATGAGCCTGGAAAAATATGAGATAGTTGCATTGCTGGGAGCCTACCTACTGGGATCTATCCCTACTTCGGTATGGTTTGGTAAGATATTTTACAATATCGATTTGCGCAATCATGGTAGTGGAAATGCCGGTGCAACCAACGCACTGAGGGTATTTGGCAACAAAGCAGGTGCCCTTATTTTGCTGCTTGATGCCCTGAAAGGGTTCCTGGCCGTATCGCTGAGCAGTTTTTTCGCCGATTCTTTCACCAATGAAAATCATTGGGTGATTTATCAGCTGTTGCTGGGCACCATGGCACTGGTAGGGCATGTATTCCCTGTCTTTGCGGGCTTTCGGGGAGGGAAAGGGATTGCCACCCTGGTAGGAATTGCCATTGCAATCTTCCCCATGGCCGTGTTGATTTGCCTGGCTGTATTCCTTGCTTTCTTCCTTCCCACACGTTATGTATCGCTGGGCTCCATGAGCGCTGCCATTGCTTTTCCTTTTGTGGTTATCTTTGTATTAGAAAGTTCCTTGTTATCAGAAATAGTTTTTGCCGCTGCCGTAGCTGTATTTGTTCCTTTCACCCACATTAAAAACATCAAACGATTACTCAGGGGAGAAGAAAACAAACTAAAGTTCAGAAAAAAAGGACTTGCTGATGAGCAAAAGCAAGAAGCAAGCTAAAGAATACGGTGACAACAATGTTTGCTCACCTGTCCTAAATATTCTTACTATGACCAGAGAAAAAACCAATCCTTTAAGCGGGGAAGATGTTCTCAATACAAAATTGCATGACCTTGTTGTACATAACGATGATTTTAATACCTTTGAATTCGTCATCAGTACGCTCATAGAAGTCTGCAAACACAAACCTGAGCAAGCTGAACAATGCACGCTCATTATTCATTATAAAGGAAAATGTGCCGTGCGCTCAGGCGACTACAGCACACTTGAGCCCATGTACAGGGAAATCCTTAATCGTGGCATTACTGCTACCATTGAGTAAAGCGGCAAAATCGTTCATCAATTTTTTAACCTCTGCCCGGCAAAGAAACAAAACAGGAAGGGCAGTTTTTAACCGAACAGTAAACAAATAGAATATGGGTTGGTTAGTTATTTTGACAATCATTGTCGTTGGTCTTATTTTTCTTCTCCTGGAGATGTTGGTAGTGCCGGGCGTTACAGTGGTAGGTATTGTAGGACTGGCCATGATGGCTTTTGGCATTTTTTCTGTCTACAGTCAGTATGGTTCGGCCGCAGGAACCTATGCCCTGGCAGGTACCATCGTGCTGACCATTGGCGGTATTACCATGGCCCTTAAAAGCAATACCTGGAAAAAAGCCATGCTCGGATCAGCTATTGGAGGAAAAGTCAATACGGTTGAAGATAATACAGTAAAACCCGGAGATGAAGGCATGGCCATTACACGACTCAACCCGATGGGCAAAGCGCTCATCAATGAAGAATATTACGAAGTAACCTCTAAAGATAATCTTATCCATCAAAACACCCCCATTGTGGTAACCAAAGTAGAAGGAAACAAAATCATTGTTAAATCAAAATCAGAATAAAACATGGAAGCTCAAATTGGAATCATCATTGCCATAGCGGTAGTCAGTATTTTAGGGCTATGGATTATTTTTTACTTTATCCCTGTGGGGTTGTGGTTCTCGGCCCTGGTTTCGGGCGTAAGAATCAGTCTTTTGCAGCTGGTGCTGATGCGCTGGAGAAAAATTCCACCCGCAGTGATTGTTAACAACCTTATTTCTGCCACCAAAGCTGGTCTTCAGCTTCACAGAGACGACCTCGAGGCCCACTTCCTGGCTGGTGGACGGGTGAAAGCAGTAGTAAATGCACTCATCAGTGCCGACAAAGCCAACATCAACCTGGATTTCAAAACGGCAACCGCCATTGACCTGGCCGGTCGTGATGTACTGGAAGCTGTTCAGATGTCGGTGAAACCCAAAGTAATTAACACACCTCCCGTAGCTGCTGTGGCCAAAGATGGTATCCAGCTCATTGCCAAAGCAAGAGTTACCCTCAGAGCCAACATCAAACAACTGGTGGGGGGTGCCGGTGAAGAAACCATCCTTGCCCGTGTAGGGGAAGGTATTGTTACTTCCATTGGTTCAGCTACCAACCACAAGCAAGTACTGGAAAACCCCGACAGCATATCCAAAGTGGTACTCTCCAAGGGCCTCGACTCTGGTACTGCCTATGAAATACTCTCTATTGACATTGCTGATATTGATGTGGGTAAAAACATTGGAGCGATGCTGCAGATTGACCAGGCCAATGCCGACAAGAACATTGCTCAGGCAAAAGCTGAAGAAAGAAGAGCTATGGCAGTTGCTGTCGAGCAGGAAATGAAAGCCAAGGCTCAGGAAGCCCGCGCCAAGGTTATCGAAGCAGAAGCAGAAATCCCCAAAGCCATCTCAGAATCCTTCCGTAGTGGAAATCTCGGCATCATGGATTATTACAGAATGGAAAATATCAAAGCCGATACATCCATGAGAGACAACATCACCAAGTCTCAGTCAGGTCAAGGCAAAAATAAATCCAACGACCAAACCAAAAAATAATTGATTCGGTCAACTGAATAAACAAACACCCCGGTGGATTTCCCAATCACACACCGGGGTGTTTTAATTTTCATTGCTCCTATCCATTGCCGTCAGTTTTAATCTGCACTGCACTTATGCATTGCCGTCAGTTATAACTGACGGATAGATATGCTTAAAAGTTTAGGGGGCTTTAGCCCATTTCCCGACATTGGATAAAAATCTGCAAGGCAAATAACTGATTGTTTTTAAATTAACTGCACTACACTTATATATTGCCGTCAGTTTTAACTGACGGATAAGGATGCTTAGAAATTTAGGGGGCTTCAGCCCCATTTCCAGAATTTGGTTAAAAATTCGCAAAGCA
>CAZBGI010000046.1:26199-28456 GCA_964491395.1 uncultured Bacteroidales bacterium
CGGATAAAGATGGTTAGAAGTTTAGGGGGCTTCAGCCCCAATAACAAATATGGAAAAATGGCGGATAATCGGTAAACATTGTTAAATACCCAGTGTTATTCAGCATCATTAAGGAAAAAAACACTTATATTTTGAATTCCCTTTATCTTTGCTTTGCAAAAAAAATCAATCACTAACCAAAGAAGAGTCAGGCTTTGAACTTCAACTTTATACTCAATTATCCCTGGTGGTTTATCCTGCTGTGTATTGCCACAGGGGTGCTCATTTCCGCCATCCTCTATTACAAAAACACTTCCGACGACTTTCTCCCCTGGCAAAAAAAGCTGCTGACAGGATTTCGATTTTTGGTCATTACCCTGCTCTGCTTTCTGCTGCTGGCTCCCCTGCTGAAAATGCAGATTACCCAGACCCAGGAACCCGTTATCCTGGTCTTCCAGGACAACACCCAATCCCTTGCAACCACCAGAGATACGGAATGGATGAAGGAAGCCTATCCACAGGAACTGGCTGGATTTGTGGATGATCTGTCGGCTGACTTTAGCGTGAATACATACGCTTTTGGCGAACAGGTAGAAGCAGAAACAACTTTTGATTTCCAGGACAAGCTGACCGATATGTCCGAAATCTTCCATTCATTAGATGTTCTTTACACCAACCGGAATGTGGGAGCTGTTATCATTGCCGGCGACGGAATCTTCAACCGGGGACAGAACCCTTTGTTCCGTGCATCCAACCTCATGTTTCCCATTTACACCATTGCCCTGGGCGATACCATTCCCCAGCGCGATCTTATCATCAGCAATATCAGGCACAACCGGATTACCTACCTCAACAATATTTTCCCACTGGAAGTTACCGTAGAGGCACACCAGGCTCGCGGCCTGAAAAGCCGGCTCAGGGTAATGCATGAAGGGAACACCGTTCATGAAGAAACCATCAGCTTCACCTCCGACAGCTATTTTGAAACCTTCAATATTGAGCTGGAAGCACTGGAAACCGGTATCAAACGCTACAGCATTGAACTGAGTCCTGTGGAGGATGAAATATCACTTGACAACAATACCCGCGATTTTTTTATTGAGGTAATCGACAGCCGGCAGAAAATCCTGATCCTTTCAGCAGGACCCCACCCCGATGTGGGAGCACTGAAGCAGTCGTTGGAAGATAATGAGAACTATGAAACCCGGGTATCTCTGGCGCAAAATTTTGACGAGAACATCCGCGATTATGATATGATTATCTGGCATCAGCTCCCTTCCATAAGATTTGCTGCCAACCGTCTCATTACACAGGCAACCCAGGCCAATTTACCCCAGCTTTTCATCCTGGGAGCACAAAGCAACATCCGCACCTTTAACAGGTTACAAACAGGTGTGCAAATCAGTGTGAGATCGGCAGACTTTAACGACAGCAGGGCTAAGCTCAACAATGAATTTGCCCTTTTCCAGGTAGAACAGGAAACTGCCGATCTGCTGCCACAGTTTCCACCCCTGCAGACTCCCTTTGCCACTTTCAGCCTCACACCCGGCACGCAGATATTCGCCCACCAGCGTATCGGCAACGTAGATACAGAATACCCCCTGATTGCCCTCTCACAACTGAGCGAAAGGAAAACCGGTGTCATTACCGGTGAGGGAATCTGGCGATGGAAGTTGAATGATTATGCGCGAAACAACAACCACCTTGCGTTCAATGACCTGGTATCGAAACTGGTGCAGTTTCTTACCGTGGTGGAAGACAGAAGCTTTTTCAGGGTGACCACCGAAAACTTTCTCTATGAAAGCGAGCAGGCTGTTTTTGATGCAGAGCTCTACAACCGGAGCTATGAGCTGGTGAATGAACCCGACGTGGAAATGACCATCACCAATGAGGAAGGCGAAGATTTTGAATACATATTCGGAAGAACCGGCAATGCTTACCGCCTCAATGCCGGAACCTTCCCTGTGGGAGAATACACCTACAGGGCCCGCACCACCCTGGGCAACGAAGAATTTACTGCCGAAGGATTGTTTACCGTTTCACCGCTCAACCTGGAAGGACTCAACACAGTGGCCAACCACCAGTTGATGTACCAGATGGCAGAAAACTCCGGTGGCAAAATGTTCTTCCCCGGTCAGTGGGATGAATTGCGGGAAGAAATCAACAGCCGAAGCGACATCAAACCCTTACTCTACACCCAGGATGAATACGAAGACCTGGTAAACCTGCGGTGGATATTTTTCCTGCTGCTGATTTTGCTGGCTACGGAATGGTTTAT
>CAZBGI010000047.1:0-27340 GCA_964491395.1 uncultured Bacteroidales bacterium
TGAAGTCATACCCTCACTTGCCCGGGGCAAAGGGGTCAGGGTATGACTACAGTTCAAGGCCTGATTAAAAGCATATGCAACGCTCCTGATCGAGTTAATCAATGCTTTTAAGCCGCATTGCAGAGTTCCATCACTATCATCCCTATTCCGATCCCAGAATATTGATTCTGCCGTCTTTGGGTTTGAAGTAGCACTTTTCTTCGTGACACCTGTGCTGAGGGGAAGCGTAGATGATTACTTCGGTTTTTTCTCCTTCGGGGGTTTCTACTTTGCAGGTGAGCTCTTTGTATTCACCCAGGAATCGTTCTTTTACCACATTGCCGCAAAGACAATCTTTATCCTTTGGAAGGATTTGAAATTGCTCAGGCCTGATGGAAAGCATGACTTCCTGGTTGGGTGTGGCCGGAATGTTGTCTGACTTAATCAGGCCCATGGGGGTATCAAACCCTTGCCGGGTAATCCTGGCTTTGATGATGTTGGTTTTGCCAAAGAAGTCAGCCACGTACGAATTGACCGGGAAATTATATACATCCTCAGGTCTGCCTGTCTGGAGCAACCTGCCGTTTCTGATAACAGCCACCTTATCGGCCATGGCCAGCACATCTTTGGTGTCGTGGGTTACGAAAATGGCGGTAGAGCCTGTTTTCCTGATGATATCGCGGATATCATCGCGCATCTGGTTTTTGCGCAGGCTGTCGATATTGCTGAAAGGCTCGTCGAACAGGATGATCCGCGGTTCAGGTGCCATGGCCCTTGCCAGGGCTACCCGCTGTTTTTGTCCACCGGAAAGCTGATGGGGATAACGCTTTTCCAACCCTTCCAGCCCGCTGAGGCTGATGATGTTACGGGCTTTTTTTGTGGCTTCCTCCCGGGTGTGACGAAACAAGCCAAAAGTAATGTTTTCCCATACTGTTTTGTGGGGAAAGAGGGCATAATCCTGAAATACGATGCCTACCTGCCGATGCCGGGGTTCCATGAATACCCCTTCTCCTGCAATGACTTCTCCATTGAGCAGCAGTGTACCGCTGGTGGGTGTTTCAAACCCGGCAATCATGCGCAATATGGTGGTTTTACCACAACCACTTTCCCCCAAAAGGGCCACAATTTCTCCTTTCTTCACCTCAAGCGTGAAATCTTTTACCGCCCATTCAGTGGTATCAGGGAATTTTTTTCCGGTATTTTTCAGTTCGAGTATATCCATTTTTTTTAATATTTACCTGTAATTCTGTTGAGCAGTAAAACAGGGATTAATCCCGTCAGAACAATAATTAATGAAGCCGGCGCAGCCTCTGCTATTCTTTCATCCGAAGCAAACTCGAAAGCCCTGATGGCCAGTGTGTCGAAATTGAAAGGCCTGAGGATGAGCGTGAGGGGTAATTCCTTCAACACATCTATGAAAACCAGCAAGGCACCACTGATAAGGGAGCCGGTAAGTAAGGGGATATTAATTTTTACCAGGGTTTTGGAATGGGACATTCCCATGGACCGGGAAGCTTCATCAAGCGATTGGGGAATCCCCTCCATCCCGCTTTCAATACTATTATATCCTACCGCCATAAACCGGACCAGGTAGGCATACAGAAGGGCGAACCAGGTGCCGGTAAGTGCTATTCTTACCGTATTGCCCCCTATCACTGCCAGATGGCTGTCGAGCCACAGAAAAGGAATCAGAATGCCAATGGCTACTACCGCACCGGGCAAGGCATAACCCAGGGTAGCGATTTTTGCCAGAAGTCTTACCAGGGCAGAGGGGAAACTTCTGACGGTGAAAGCTGTAAAAACAGCCAGGGATACCACGATTGCGGAAGCCATTGCTGCCAGTAAGAAGCTGTTGCCCAGCAATTCCCAGAACCTGTAATTCACTACCATGGGTACTGTTTTGATGCTCCAGTAAACCAACATCATGGCAGGAAACAAAAATCCCAGGGCAAAAGGAAGGGAACATACCATTATAGCAGCCCATGTTCCTGTTTTGTTTAGTTTTTTCTTTTGCATCGGTCGGTAAGAATGGCCTTGTGTGTCATAACGCATCTTACGGCGCTGGAATTTTTCCACCAGGATCAGAATGAGCACAAATATCATCAGATAAGCAGACAATTTCAGGGCGGCAGGGGGGTGTGAGAATGCAAACCATGCAGTAAATATGCCGGTAGTAAAGGTATCCACACCAAAATAACGGGCTACACCGTAATCATTGAGTACCTCCATGAGTGCCAGGGATACTCCGGCCACAATGGCTGGTCGGGCCATGGGCAGGGCTACCTGGAAGAAGATGGACGCGGGTGATTTGCCCAGTGAGGCGGCCACCTCCAATAAGGAGGAGGATTGCCGGGTAAAATAGGCTCTGGTGATCAGATAAACATAGGGATAAAAAGCCAGGGAAAGAATGATGATGGCGCCGGGCATGGACAGAATGTTGAAAAACAGGAACTGACCCGTGTCAAGCCCCCATTGATTGCGCATGAATACGTATACCGGGGAAGCATAATCCAGTATCCCTGCCCAGGTAAACCCGCTGATGTATGCGGGCAGGGCGATGGGAAGTATCAGTGCCCACCGGAAAAACTTCCGCCCCGGAAAATGATACACACTGGTAACCCAGGCTGTGCTTACCCCCATAACAAAGGTGAGTGTTGAAACCCCAATCATCAGGATAAGGGTATTGGTTACATAGGTGGGGAGTAGGTTTCGCAGGATATGTTGCCACGTTTCTCCGCCATCGGTGATAAAATTGCCAAAAACAATCAGCAGGGGCAAAGCTATGACAGCGGCAAGCCCTAGGGTTATTCGCACCCAGGGATACTTAAGTTGCCTTATGCTTTGGGATACAAGGATGCTGTTTAACTTGTTTGCCATACATTATTTCCATCCTGCCTCATTAAAAACGATAGTAGCCTGCGATAAATGCCGGCCCAGTTCTTCCAGGGGTATGGTGTCTGCTTTGAAAGTTCCCCACTCCTTCAGCAAAGAGGTCCATTCCACATCGGTGTTGACCGGATATTCATAGGTCTCCTCTGCAAATGTACGTTGTGATTCGGTCTTGAGGAGAAATTCAATTAATTTCTGGGCATTGTCTGCATGGTTAGCATGAGCTGTGATGGCTATTCCACTGATATTTACATGCGTACCCCGGTCTTGCTGATTGGGAAAAAAGATGCCCATTTGTTGTGCTATGTTGCGTTCTTCCTGATTGGGGGAGTTGAGCAATAGCCCCATATAGTATGTATTCACAATGGCAACATCTCCAATGCCAGCAGCAATGGCTTTTACCTGGTCACGGTCATTGCCACGGGGAGGCTGGGCCATATTGTTCACTACACCCCGTGCCCATTCTGTTGCAGCTTCTTCTCCATGTTCAGCTATTATGGAAGCCATCAGGGTTTGGTTATAATGGTTTTGTGATGAGCGTACCAGAATACGGCCTTCCCATTGGGGCAAGGTAAGATCCTCGTAAGTACTCAACTCTTCAGGGTTTACACGTTCTTTGTCATACACCAGCACCCGGGCTCTTTGGGTAAAACCTGTCCAGTAATTATTGGGATCACGCAGGTGGCCGGGTACAACCTCTTCTATGGCCGAAATGTCCATGGGTTGCAGCAATCCTTTTTCCACGCACATAATCATGCGGCCCGCATCTGCTGTGATAAAAATATCGGCCGGGGTATCGCTTCCTTCAAGCTCCAGACGGTTGATAAGCTGATCCGTATCGGCTTTGACCAGGTTGACCCGAATGCCTGTTTGACGGGTAAATTCTTTAAAAAGATTCTCATCTACCTGATAGTGGCGCCCTGAGTATACATTTACGACTGGCTCATCGGATGAACAGGAAAATAAAAAAACCACTAATAAACTGGTTATAGCTGTAATGTAAATCAGTTTTTTATACATGATGTAAGTTTAAAGAAGTTTAAAAACAATCATAAGAATTTATCTTAATAAAATTAAGCAAAACAAACTATAACATAAAGATCTTCTGCATAAAATTGTTTTAAAAAAAAATCAAAAAATATATAAACGTAGGAAAACTGCAGGATAGCGATGATTTGAATGCATTGGTATAAAATTACAGAAAAGTTATACCGGATTTATCCGGTAGTCATTTGACAATTCAAATGCTAAGGTATAATTTTACAATTATTAATGTTTAAAATGCAATCTTAACTTTGTTCGCATTATCCTGTTTGACAGGTAGATAGATAAGGTGCACATCAATAATCAAAACAAAACTTATGAAGAAAATCCTTACTTTTCTTATTTTGCTTCCATTGCTGATTTCAGGAGCATACGCACAGGAAAATATCATGGAATGGGTGCGACATGTATCGAGCCCCAATTTGCTTTTCGGGGAGGGAGTTTCCACCGATGATGAGGGAAACGCTATCATAACAGGTTATTTCAACACTTACCTGGCTTTGTTTGGAGATACCCTGATCGTGGAATCGGATCGCAACAGTATGTTTCTGGCCAAAGTATCTCCGGAAAATGAACTCATCTGGTTTGTAACAGCAGAAGCAGATGGTAACCAGGGAGTTACTGGTTTTAAAACCGTATATAAAAATGGATATATTTATCAGATTGGAGACTACAGGGGGACTGCTACCTTTGGTTCTGTTGATTTTGCAGAAATCACCCTTCCCGGAAGCGATTACCGTTCCATGTATATTGCCCGGTATACTACCGACGGTTTGCTGGAATGGGTGAAACCTGTTACTACCTCCAACAGCCTTGGACTGGTCCTTACCGGTGGTACCCATGATCTGGTGGTTGATGATTATGGGGGAGTATATGTTTCTACGCAATTCAGAAACTCACTTAATTTCGCAGGGGTTTCAATTGAAGATCCTACACCCGGTGAAAATTTGTTCAATGCGCTGGTAGCTAAATTAGATGCCAACGGTGCCTATCAGTGGCACTGGACTTCTGTTAATAGTGGGTCTGATCAGGCCCAGGGGATGGCCCTGAAGAATAATGAAAGTTTATTTTTTACTGTCCGGTATGCCGATTCCCTGACGGTTGACAATCATATTGCCAGTTCCCCTGGTTTTGCCGTTGTAGAGTTCGACCTGGATGGTAATTACCTTTGGCATCAATTTATGGTCACATCAGCCAGTTTATCCACTGGTGTTCGTTGTTTCTCAGTTGATTTTGATGAGGACGAAAACCTTTACCTGGCAGGTTCTTACCGAACAGATATCTTATGGGACCAGGAGACTGGCTTGCCTGTTGAGAATCCGGTACGAAGCGACGGTTTTATCATCAAGATAGACGGAAACACACGCCAATGGTTGTGGGGCAAAGCGCTGGGAAACCCTGAAGAAAATGATGATATCAAAAGTATTGCTTATACCAGTGCAGGAAATTTCATGCTGGGAGGAAATTTTAAGGGGGTTATGGAATTAAACGATGAACTCACCCTTACCTCCCATGAAGAATCAGTTGATGGCTTCTGGGCTCAGATGGATACTGAAGGGGATATTCTTATGGGCGAAAGTTTTGGAGGTTCCAGTGGTGAAACCGTTGCTCAATTGGCACTCCATGATAATGATGAAGCATTTATTATCGGGAGATTTCAGAATGACTTTCAGTATTACAGCGATGAATTGGTGTTCCCTTCCTGGGGTAGCTTTGATGTCTTTTTAGTCAAAATTGGGATCGTTCCCTCTGCGGTAGAACTTGATTATATTGCTATTAACGGGGAGCCTTTAGAGGGGTTTGAACCTGAAACAACCCAATATTCTGTGATGCTTCCGTGGGACACACAGGATGTTCCTCAGGTATCAGCAGGTGCTGCTCACCCACAATCCAACGTGGAGATTGAGCAGGCTGTTTCCATTACAGGTACGGAAGCCGAACGAACAGCTACCATCACGGTTACCTCTGAAGATGAAACAGAATCGCAGGATTATATCCTTACCTTCGGGGTATCCAGTGGCGACGCAACGCTCTCCTCCCTTGAAGTTGACGATATGCCACTTGCAGATTTTCAACCTGACAACCTTGCTTACGAAGTGGCATTTCCCGATTCTGTGTCTGATGTCCCGGTGGTTACGGCCACAGCTAACGATGTGAATGCTACAGTCCAGATTCAACAGGCCAACTCGCTCACCGGCGATGAAGAACAGCGTACAGCCACCATAACCGTTACGGCACAGGACCCGGACGTATTACTCGAATATACTGTCACCTTCCGCTATATTGGAACAGACGCCACACTGGCTGAGATTAATCTTGACGGGGAACCTGTTGAAAATTTTGATCCTGAAACTGAAATGTACCATGTAAAGGTTTTGTCTTTTGATAATCTTCCCTTAATTGAGGCTGTCCCCGCTGATGCAAATGCCAGTGTGGTCATATCCGACCCGGAATCCAGTACAGGGGGTGATGAAGTCTTTATGCTGGTCCACATACTGGTCACTGCCGAAGACAATGAAACCACCCGGGATTATTATCTCCGGTTCAGGGAAGTGTCTTCCAACGCCTTGCTGAATCTGATCCAGGTGGATGAGGAAGATCTGGCGGGATTTGATCCTCAAATCTTTGATTATATCCTTGATTGGGAAAATGGAGATGGCTCTCTGCCTTTTGTGGATGCCTTACCGCAGTCAGAGGATGCTGATGTACTGATAACACAGGTAGTAAGCCTGGAGGGTACGCAGGAAGAAAGAACCGCTGAAATTCTGGTCATTGCCGAAGATGGAGAAACCACAAACACCTATACTGTATTTTTTGATGTGTCCGCAGATGTTCCCCTCCGGAAACAAGCCATGGTAAATATATTTCCCAACCCTGCCAGGGGTTCAATTACCATAAATTCTCAATTGATGACCGGAGAAATGGTGATTACCAATGCAACCGGGAAGGTTGTGCAGAAAGGTTTGCTGCCATCTAATCAGTTTACCCTTGACATTTCTGAGTATCCGGTGGGAGTTTATGTTATACAGATATCCGGTAAGAACCATGCAACTGTTGAAACAGGAATTTTTATCAAGAAATAATTAAAACTTATGAATATAATAGCTAAAAAAATATTGCCCGTACTTCTGTTGATGGCTTTGGTTTATTTGCCCGGCAAAGCCCAGCAGTTTGCTGAATCAGAATATATTACCCTTCAACAAGCTGGCAAACTTAAATCATTGTGGAGTGAAACCTCTTTTAAATGGGAAAAGCGGGAGCAAAGTGTGCAGCAGAAATCAGGCCTGCAGTTTGGTCAGTCCCTTCTTTCGGACTCCCTGATCACCTTGCAGTTTATGGGTTTTTCCTCAACAGGGGAACCCATTTATTACCAAACTTACAATCTTTTTGGTGCACAGTCACTCAATACACACAATCTTTGGACCGGTGGGGCCACCGAACTGAATCTGGACGGTCAGGGCATTACCCTGAATGTATGGGATGGAGGCTCCATCAGGCATACCCACCAGGAATTGCAGGGGCGAACCACTCAGATGGACACCGATGGCTATATGAATGGTCATGCCACACATGTGGCAGGCACCATGGTTTCTGCCGGGCTTGTACCCACAGCCAAAGGGATGGCACCCCAGGCTGAACTCCACAGCTACACCTTTGCTGATGATGAAACTGAAATGATAGAAGCAGCTGCCAATGGTGCTCTTTTGTCCAATCACTCCTATGGCAGACCTACCGGATGGGTATTTCATACCAACCAATGGTGGTGGCATGGGGATACCCGTGTCAGCCAGACCGAAGATTATAAATTTGGCTTTTATACCGAAGAAACCCATATTCGCGATGAAATTACCTATCTCGCCCCTTACTTTCTGCAGGTGCATGCTGCCGGAAACGACAGGCTTGATACCGGACCTGATGTGGGGGAGGAATACAATGTATATGACTATGAACTGGAACAATGGATCAAATCGACTGAATACAGAATGCCCGATGGAGGAGAAGATGGCCTGGATGCCATATCTACGCTGGTATTAGGAAAGAATGTGCTGACAATTGGATCAGTAGCCGATGCTTCTGAATATACAGGACCTGAGAGTGTGGCGCTGAGTGAATTCAGCTCTACAGGACCTACGGATGACGGACGGATAAAGCCTGACGTGGTGGCCAAGGGGCAGGGTATCCTTTCTACCTGGGTGGATTCCGATACCAGTTATGCCGGCCTCACGGGCACATCCATGGCCGCACCTGCCATTACCGGATCGCTGGGATTGATCCAGCAACTCAATCAGAGATTATACGGAAACTACCTCAGGGCCTCTACGCTTAAGGCTTTGATAATCCATACGGCACGGGAAGCCGGAGAAAATGAAGGTCCGGATTATTTCTACGGTTGGGGATTGGCTGACATGGAAGCAGCAGCATTGATACTACCTGAAAAAGATAATAACACTATTATCCAGGAAAGAAACCTGGTGCAGAATACCGTTCCGACCTACACGCGCAATGTCTATTCTACAGGCAACCAGCCTTTGGTTGCAACACTTGCATGGACAGATGTTCCTGCAGAAGAACCTGAACCTGCCCTGAATGATCGTACCCCCATGCTGGTCAATGATCTTGACCTTCGTGTTACCCGTCTTGCTGACGGGGAAGTCTTTTACCCCTGGAAACTCGATCCGGAAAACCCTTTAAGTCCGGCAACCCATGGCGATAACCTGGTCGATAATGTGGAGAAAATTCAGATTCAGCTTCCTGATGCAGGGCAATACCAGGTAGAGGTATCACACAAGGGAGAAATAGTTGATCTCATTAACACCGACAACAAGCGCCAGTCTTTTTCGCTGATAATATCTGGAATTGCCGAAAGACCAGTCGATCTCGCTGTAACGGATGCCGATGTGCTCATTTCAGGCTGTGGATTTGATGAGTCTACTCCTGCCTTTGTTGAGATTGAAAATAAGGGACAACAGGATGTTTCTGGTGTGGAGATCCATTACGAACTCACCGATAGTGTGGGCAACATTTTCTCGGAAGGAACCCTGGAGCTTGCCTCTCTTGAGGCCGGTTTTTCAGAGCAACTGGAATTAACCCTGGATTTGAATGAAGGATTTGAATTTGAGTTCAGGGCATGGGTCAACCATCCCGGTGATCAGCTACCGGCCAACAATGAGTTCATCCGCCATCTTGTAAGCGAAAGCTTCCTGGTGAGCAATGAGGTGTATCACGAGAGTTTTGAGTCTGTCGTATACCTGGAAGAGGCCGGATGGAGCACCTTCAATGTTAATGACGACAATGCCGGCTGGATGCTTCGTATAGCAGATGGAGCCAATCAGTTTGCCAGCGAGGGTGCCAACTCCATGCGCTATGGGATACTCAACCCCGAAGAGGATGGCACAGAGGTGGAAGAGCAGGCCGATGACTGGTTGATTTCAACCTGTCTTTATTTGGTGCCCGGCGAAATATACCGTTTATCTTTTGATTATCGGGCCTGGAATACCGATTATCCTGAGAATATGAAGGTGTTTGTCGGGCAGGCACCTGACCCTGATTCATTCAACCATGAAATTACCGATCTTCATCAATTCAATAATGAGGAGTTCATTACTTCAATGGAACAGTTTACGGTGGAAGAGGAAGGAAACTATTATATTGGTTTTCAGGTATACAGTGAAGCGGATCACCGTTTTATTTATTTTGACAATGTTGTCCTTGAAAGAATGGTTTACGACGATATTGCAGCAGGCGAAATAGAAGTAAATGCCGAAGCGTGTGATTTTTCTGCCCAGACTCCCGTAACCGTTTCTTTTACGAACCTGGGACTGGATGAACAGCAAGGTTTCGATATACAACTCGATGTCAATCATATTCCCACTGACATGTCTGAATCCTACCTGCTTACCTATGATCAGGTGCTGGCTTCTGAAGAGACAGGGGAATTGGATTTTCTGGTTGATATGAGCCTGTATGGTCCTTATGAGATTAGCCTGATTACATTGCTTGAAGCAGACGAAAGACCTGAAAATAACCTGTCAGATAACCATGTGATTAATTCGCTGGTGGATTTGGAAAGCAATTCCTTTTTTACCGATTTTGACGATATTTTCGATCTGGAGGCCATCAACTGGACCATCCATAATGTGAATGATGATGATTATACCTGGCGTTTTTATTCTGTCTCAGGACAGGCATATTCACCCCCTCACAGCATTAATTATTACCGTACTCCGGATTCCGAAGGAGTTGCCAACGACTGGTTGGTTACCAATTGTCTTGGCATGGAAGAGGGGGAGTATTATCGTATAAAATTTCAAACTGCGACCCAGGGAACCGGCGAGGAAGACGAATTTTTCCTCTATCTTATGGAGGGTACAGAACCTGAGGATACCCTTTCGCAATTTGGGCATGTTTCCGTAAAAACTTATGATTACGTAGAAGAGGAGTTTATTGTACAGGCACCTTCCACAGGCGTATTTCATATAGGATTTTATGTGAATTCTACCCTGTCCGGTGCACTGCAGTTTTTTGTAGATGATGTTACCATGGAAAAGGTTCCGGAAAAAGATGCAGCTGTAAGAGCAGTGGTTCAGGAAGTTTACGGGTGCAACTCGTTTACTGATCAAACGCCGGTTACCGTGGTATACAAAAACAGGGGAACCCAGTCTCTGGATAATACCACATTGGAACTCTCTGTTACCGACGAGCAAAACAATACCAACACATACTCCGCAAACCTTCCTGATGGTTTGGAAATGGGACAAAAAGACTCCCTTTCTTTTGAGGTTGATCTTTCTCAACTCAACACCATTTATACCCTCACAGCGGAGATTGTAATGGAAGGAGATGCTGACCCTGTCAATGATACCAAAACGGTTATGATGAGAAATACCACCGTTGACCTGACTGCCGGACATGAGTACTTCAATGATTTTGAGATGGTAGAAGTAGATGGTGGCAATGCCCTGATTGATCCCAAACTGGGCTGGTGGTATGAAAACACCAATGAAGATTTTTACGATACCGGAGATCCCATTACATGGATGATGCGCGATAATGAGCCTTTCGCTCATTCAGGAACCATCAGTATGCGGGCAGGACGCAGCACAACAAATCAGGCTGATGACTGGTTGTTTTCCAATTGTTTTATCATGGAAGAGGGAGAAAATTACCTGCTCAATTTTCATTATACAGGAAGAGCTGCCGCTACAACCGAAAAAATGAGTGTTCACCTGGGTACAGAACAGGATTCGCAAACCATGGGAGAAGCTTTGTGGGATGAAACTTTCAATACGGCCATGGAATATCAGAAAGGAGTGATTACCTTCAGTCCTCCTGCTGACGGCACTTATTACGTAGGGTTTTATCATTACAGTGAACCAGATCAGGGGTGGGTCTATTTGGACGATATTAGCATGAGGCGCAATGATGACCTGGATGTTTCGCTGGACTCCATTATCGTAATGACAGATGCCTGCGGATTCTCCGATCAAACGCCTGTTCGCATAGCCATGCACAACTCGGGTAATGAATCTTTTTCTCATCCCGTAACTTTAACCTGGACGGTGACCGATCCGCAGGGAGAAATTACAGCTACCGGTGAAGAAACCCTGGATCAAACCCTGGACGTCAATGAGTTTGCGTACTACGATTTGCAGCTGGATACAAGAAAATACGGAGAGTATATGGTGGAAGCCTCCATTGCTCTGCCCGAAGATGCTGGCGAAACACTTACAGAGAACAACCATCTTCAAAGAAGTATAAGAAATATCAGTATGTTCCCACATGTAGAGGACTTGTATCTTCCTTTTGAAGAGTTTTCACGCATTGAAGAAACAGGTTTTGTGGCATATGATGAAAACCAGGACAGTTTTACCTGGGATTTGGGTGTGAATTATACCAATTTTTCCTTCTCAGGCAACAGGGTTATGTATTATTCATTCAGTGCCAGCAATGATGCCGATGACTGGCTGTTTTCCTCCTGTGCGAATCTGCAGGCCAATACAGTGTATAATGTAAGCTATTATTACCGGGTTTATGATGGAGATTATCCTGAAGACATGAAATTTGGTATTGCCGATGAGCAACATCCTGATGCAGAAATTGAATGGCTGGATGAAAAGGAACAAATAGACAATTACAATTACCGACGGGTAAGCTACGCTTTTACGGTTCCTGAAGATGGACAGTATTATTTTGCCTGGTATGCACACAGCCCCAAATACCACCGTTTTATGTTTTTTGACGATTTGAGGTTGAATATTGCTCCGGAGATAGATGGCACCGTGAGAGAGATAACTCCTGTGGATGCTCCCTGCGATTTTAGTGAACAAACACTTTTGGAAGCGATGGTGGTAAACCTGGGAGCTCAGACCTTACCGGCAGGTAGCTTGGAGGTTGTGATAGATTCTCCCGAAGGAGAGCAGCAAATAAGTGTCAATACTCCTGAACTGCCTGCCCTGGGAAGTGCTCAGGTCGGGTTTACTGCTTCTGTGGTGGAACCACAAAGGCATTTGTTTCAATACGAATTATCAGTTCCGGGAGATGAAGTTATCAACAACAACCAGGGGAGCATGAGCCTGTATGGCGTACATGTTGATCTTACAGAACCCGGAAGTTGGTTTATACAGGATTTTGAAACAATTTTCTCTTTGAGAGAAATAGGATGGAGCGTCTTTAATAGCAACGAGGATAATCGTTACTGGGGATTACGGGTTGATGATCCCCCTCTTGCCCACAGCGGACATAATTACCTGGTTTACTTTACCGGAAACACCTCTCATGCAGCCAACGACTGGGCGGTGAGTAGCTGCTACGAGCTCAGTCAAGAAAGAAAATACAAAGCTGCATTTTTCTATCGTCTGGGCTCCGGAAGCCATAACCTGAAACTTGCTGTGAGTGATACACCTGATGCCGATGCAATGACCCATGTTATCTGGGAAGAATCCCAAATGACTGCACCCTCGGAGCAGCCCTATGTACATGTGGGTGATGTGTTTGAAGTAGAAGAATCCGGACGGTATTATTTTGGGATTCAGCAGTTCAGTTCTGCCAATCAAGGTTCTTCACTGGCAGATGACCTGGTTGTTATTGCGCAACCTGACATTTTGCCCGTTGAGGACGAAATGGTTCCGGGAACCGAAATTACGCTCCATGCCCTGGCCAGCGATTCTCTGAAATGGTATGCAGATGAGGAGCTTACCCAGGTCATTGGAGAAGGGCTTTCCCTGGCTGTTAGTGTCACTGAGGAAATGGTTCCCGTGTATGCCGCAGAATTTGTGTATGGTGTAACAGGTCCTGCCGATGTGGTGATGGTTGGTCCGGGAACCGGGATTGCGGAAAATGCCCTGGATGACACTGATCTTGAAGTTTATCCTAACCCGGCTACAAACCATATTAACCTGGTTTTACCCTCAGTTATTTCAGAAAAGCTGGAGATGAAAATCGTCAATGTGTTGGGTGATGTGATGATACAAAAGACCATCTATACAGATGATGAACTGAAAGTTGATATTTCTCAGCTGGCACCAGGGTCATATTATATCATACTGCAGAATCGCCATGTGCAAATGCAGCAAGGTTTTGTAAGGTTCTGACAATAACTGCTGCCCGGCTTTTTGTAAGGCAGCTTCTGAATAGCTTTCCGGTCGCTGAGTATATCGAAAATAGAGGGGTAAATCGAAAGGATTTTGTTTCGACAGGCTCAGCGACCATTTTTTTCTACAGGCTCCTGAACCGGATTTTTGACCGGCCCAACAACCGGTTTATTCGCCCGGCTTACCTGCAGCTTTATTGCGTTGGCTCATCCACTGGACTTTTTTGGGTTTTCCCGGCAGGATAAAGATGGCTTAAGGTTGTCATTTGTATTTTCCTGATTCGGCCAGAAACAATCTGATACACTGGAACATTATGGATGTTTCAATGGGTTTCTGCGGAAATCTGATGGGCTTAATTTTTTGGAATAAATCGGTCAACTCACCATGATCTTATTCCTCAGTGCTGCAGTTTCCCGCAATCGCTGGATGGTTCTTTTAGCCTGGAAAAAGTCCAGGGTCTGGGCTCCGTCAGAGACTGCCTTCTGGGGGCACTGGTGAATTTCAATCAGCACTCCGTCGGCCCCGGCCATCACTGAAGAGAGAGCGATGGGTTCCACGTAATCGCGTATGCCTACGGCATGCGAAGGATCACTGAAAACAGGCAAATGACTCTTGTCGTGAAGGTAAGGAATAGCGTTGATGTCCATGGTGTTGCGGTAGGCCTTTTCAAAAGTACGGATGCCCCGTTCACAAAGGATGATTCTCTCGTTGCCGTTGCTGAAGATGTATTCGGCCGAGGCCAGAAACTCCTGAAGGGTGGATGACATTCCCCGTTTGAGCAATACGGGTTTGTCTGTCTTTCCCAACTCATCCAGCAGATTGAAATTTTGGGCATTGCGAGTTCCTACCTGAAACACATCAATGTAATCATACATTTCTTCAATCTGCGAAACCTGCATTACTTCGGTAACGACCTTTATCCCGGCTGCCTTACATTTTTCGGAAAAGAATTTCAGCCCTTCAATTCCAAGCCCCCTGAATGAATAGGGCGAACTGCGGGGCTTAAAAATTCCGCCGCGCATAAATTTGATGTCGTTTTCCCTGAGAAAATCCAGGGTAGTATCCACCTGCTGTTCATCTTCAATGGCGCAGGGCCCCATGACAATGGTAAGGTCTTTTCGGGAAATCTGTATGTCTTCACCAAAGTCTATTACAGTATCTTCTACACGCCATTTGCGCGAAACAAGCTTGTTGTCATCTTCTACAATATGGATATCTTTCACTCCGGGCAGGTTCCCGAAAAGACGGATATCAGTTTCTTTTTTACCGTTGGAAATAATATATCGCGTATGGCGCGTTTCTACCAGGTTTCCTTTAAATCCATGGTTTCTTAAATGGGTCATGATGTTGTCCAACTGCTGTTGAGAACTATTATCAGTGAGTTGTATGAGCATAGGTGGTAAGATTTTTTAGTTGGTTAATTGCTGCTGTTTTTGTTTTTTAATCCAAGATCTGCCATCAACGATTCCATGGCTGCGGGAGGAGAGTTGTTTTCCCGGAGTTTTTTCAGGAAAGCAGATCCGCATATGGCTCCGTTGAGGTATTGCCAGGCTTGCTGCAGGGTTTGTGAATCATGAATCCCAAAACCTGTAATGAGCGGGTTTTGCAGGTTCATACTGACCAGCCTGGAAAAATAGGCTTGTTGTGCCTGCCCGAATTCTTGTTGCTTGCCTGTGGTAGCTGCAGTGCTGACTACATATATGAATGCATTGGAGAGACTGTCAATAAGCCTTACACGATTTTCATGGGTATGAGGTGTGATGAGAAAGATAAAACTCAGATCATATTTTTCAAAAAGTGATTGGTATTCATCACGGTACTCTTCCATGGGAAGATCGGGCAGAATCAACCCGGAAACGCCGCAATCTTTTGCTTGCTGCAAAAATTTTTCTGTACCATATTGCAAAACGGGATTAAGGTATCCCATCAGCAACAGCGGAATACTGTACTTTCCTTTGATTTGCTCCAGTTGGTTGAAAAGCAACCGGATACTCATGCCATTGGCAATGGCCTCTGAGCTGCTTTGCTGTATCACGGGCCCGTCAGCCAGTGGGTCTGAATAGGGCATGCCTACTTCCAGGAAGTCAACACCTGCCTTTTCGGCACTGGCTATGATGCTTTCCGTGCTGTCCAGATGGGGGTATCCGGCAGTGAAAAACAAGGAAAGTAGTTTTTCGGATTTTGTCTTGAGATGTTTTTGTAATGGATTCATGATTATGCAAAATAGTTTTGGTAGGTTTCAAGGTCTTTGTCGCCTCTTCCTGACAGGCTTATGACCACAATATCTTCAGGTTTAAAGTCGATTTTGTGCAGGGCTGCCAATGCATGGGCCGTTTCCAGGGCGGGAATAATTCCTTCTGCCCGGGTGAGCTCCTGCACTGCCTCCATGGCTTCCGTATCAGTAACGGGCAGGAAGGTAGCGAGTTTGCTTTCGTGCAGAAAAGCATGCATGGGGCCAATGCCGGGATAGTCGAGCCCGGCAGAGATAGAATGGGCCTCCTTTACCTGACCGTCGTGGGTTTGCATGAGCAAAGTCTTGCATCCGTGAATGATGCCCGGGGTTCCTTTGGCTATGGTAGCTGCGGTTTTTTCTGAATCAGCCCCTTCGCCGGCTGCCTCAGCCCCCACGAGTTGGGTTTTTTTGTTTCCTATGAAATGAAAAAATGCCCCTGCCGCATTGCTCCCCCCTCCGGCACAGGCAATCACATAATCGGGGGTTTCTGTCCCCTCTTTTTGTAGCAGTTGCGCTTTGATTTCGGCACTTATCACCGATTGCAGCCTGGCAACAAGGTCAGGGTAGGGGTGGGGGCCGATGGTGGATCCAATGATGTAATGGGTCTCATCAGGATGGTTGATCCAATGGCGTATGGCTTCGTTGGTAGCATCTTTCAGGCTTTTACTGCCTGATTCTACCGCGATGACATCTGCTCCCAACATATGCATACGCATCACATTGGGTTTTTGGCGGGCCATGTCTTTGCTTCCCATAAAAACAGTGCAGGGCAGACGCAGCAAAGCACACACGGTGGCAGTGGCCACGCCATGCTGTCCTGCTCCGGTTTCGGCGATGATGCGCTTCTTACCTAATATCTTTGCCATCAGCGCTTGTCCTACCACATTGTTGAGTTTGTGGGCTCCCGTATGACACAAATCTTCCCGCTTGAGGTACACTTTGGCACCTGCCTTCTGTGACAGGTTGCCTGCGTAAAACAAAGGGGTAGGGCGACCCACATAATCTTTCAGCAGTTGATTAAAGTCTTTTTTAAACTCAGCACTGTCCAGTATTTTCAGGTAATTCTCTTTCAGCTCCTCCACATTGGGATAAAGCATCTCGGGGATATAGGCTCCTCCAAAGGAACCATAATAGCCACGCGTGTCAGGTATGTTGAGTTGTGTCATTTTCTGTCTTTGATTTGGGATTAGGATATTTTACTCGAATAAATATGAAGGTGACTATTTGTTTCTGATTTTTTTTATAAAACCAGCCAGGGCAGCTACATCCTTCACTCCCGGTGAAGTTTCAAAACGACTATTGACATCAATGGCTGCAAGCATGGGGTGTTGAAAGGGGTGAGGCTGGTCCGGGAATTCAGGTCCGATTCCTCCACTCAGAAAGAACGGGGTTTTTCCTTTGTATGCTTTCAGAACATGATGGTCAAAGCTCATGCCTGTACCTCCGGGCTGTTGGGCTTTGGTATCGAAAAGGAAATAGTCACAGCAGCTTTCATAGTCGCTCAGGTTTTCGGGTAACTGGTCTTTGATGGCGAAAGTTTTGATAACGGGTATATGATTTTTCAACGCCTTACAGTAATCCGGGCTTTCTTTTCCATGCAACTGTACAAGGTCGAATCCATATTTTTCTGTAATGCTGAATGCATCTTCCACTGGTTGGTCAAGCAATACAGCTACTTTCCCAATATTGATGGGAAGACCATCCAGCGACAGACCTTTGATTTTACGGGTGACATCTCTGGGAGACGGAGGATAGAAAATGAACCCGATATAATCCGGTTGTAAAGCTGCAACTTCCATCATATTGGCCGCATCAGTTATTCCGCAAACTTTTATTTTGAGTGATTTTTCAGGTTGAGTCATTTTGCATCGATTGAGAAATTCGTAATTAACCAGGGTATTGAATGGTGGTTTTATCGGTCATCAGCTTCTTTATCCCTTTGATAAAAAGCTTGCAGGCCTTGCCGGGGTTGGCTTCACGCATAAAACGTTCGCCCATCAGCAACCCGTTGAAACCTGCCTCTTTCAGACGAATGGCTGTCTCCGGGCTATCTATACCGCTTTCAGCAATTTTGACAATATGGGAAGGAAGCTTGTTCAGCAATTCAAGGCTGTGGTCAATGCTCACGTGAAAATTTTTCAGATTGCGGTTATTGATGCCAATGATTTGTGCATCGGGTGGCAACTTGTCAATACTTTCTTCTTCATGAATCTCAAAGAGTACTTCCATTTGCAGTTCACGGGCCAGGGAAGAAAGCGTTTGGAGTTCTTTCTGTGTCAAAACTTCCGCAATGAGCAAAATGGCATCGGCGCCGATGCTCCGTGCTTCAATTACCTGGTATTCATCTAAAATAAATTCTTTCCGAAGAATGGGGCAATAATTGAAACGGCGAGCCGTGGTAAGATCATTATTGCTGCCTCCAAAATAGCGGGTGTTGGTAATAACAGACAAGGCTGAGGCACCTGCCTGCATATATTCAAGGCAAACGGTGGCGGGTTCAGCAAATTCATTGATCACTCCCCTGGAAGGTGATTTACGCTTAAATTCAGCAATTATGCCGGCAAGGTCTTCGCGCAGCAGGTATTTCTTCAAAGATACGGGTTGTGCCTGATAAAAAGGACTTCTTTCCAGCAGTTTAACCGGGTACAATTCTTTGCTTTCCTTTACTTCGGTCCGCTTGTGGGCAATTATCTCGTCAAGTATGTTCATTTTTGAAGTTTTAAAAGTTGTTGGAAGGTTTGCAATGCTTTTTTGCTTTCCAGGGATTCCCGGGCTGCAACCACTGCCTCTTCCAGCGATAGTTCGTTGTGGTAGCACTGAATAGCTACAGAAGCGTTGGCAATGACTGCATTATTTTGTGCTGCTGAGCCCTTGTTTTGCAGGATGTTCATGAATATCGATGCTGCTTCTTCCAGGCTGTTTCCCCCATGCAATGACTCAGGGGTGTTGGCGGGCATGCCAAAATCTTCTGCTGTAAAGAGGGTCTCTCCCCGGGGAGAAAAGATTCGGGTATTCGCAGTAAGGCTTATTTCATCGTATCCGTCGAGGCTGTGGACCACCCGGAAAGACTTGCCCTCACTTTGCAAAAGGTAGCTGTAAATCCGGCCGGTTTCCAGGTTAAATACACCGCTGGCCTGATAATTGGGTCGGGCAGGATTTACCAGCGGTCCGAGGATGTTGAAGAACGATTTGATGCCTAACTGCCTGCGCACACCGCCCACTGCTTTCAGGGCAGGATGAAACAGGGGTGCATGCATAAAGCAGATACCTGCCTGTTCGAGCTCGGTTTGAAGTTTGGTTTCGTCATTATCAAACTGATAACCCAGTTGTTCCATCACATTGGAAGAACCCGACATGCTCGAAACGCCGTAGTTTCCGTGCTTGGCCACCGGAATTCCTGCCCCCGCCACCACAAAGGCTGATAAAGTTGAGATATTGAAGGTGTTTTTTCCATCACCTCCTGTACCACACAGGTCAATGATGTTGCCATCGTTAAGCCGGGGTTGGATAGCCAGCTCCAGCAGTGCTTCCCGAAAGCCCAGCAGCTCATCAAGGCTGATGTTGCGCATGATAAAAGCGGCGAGTACTGCTGCCATGCGGGCCTCATTGAGCTCCTGATTGGCAATGGCATGCATGAGTTTGTGGGCTTCTTCCCTGCTCAGGGTCAGAGATTCCAGTAGTTTATTAAGAAGTTCTTGCATATTTTATATCAGTTGTTTTGTCTTTTTGTTTGGGCTCCGTTGGAATAACATAGCTGTTTCCGGTTGTTTTGCTTGTTTTTTCCGGGCAGCTTAAAATCGTTTCAGCCAGTTAAATATGATCTCTTTGCCCCTGGGAGTAAGGATAGATTCGGGATGAAACTGCACACCACATACATCATAATTTTTATGGGACAGGGCCATGATGCGTTGCTGATCGTCTGTGGCGTGAATGGTCAGACAGGCAGGGAAGTCATCGGCGTTTACCATCCAGGAGTGGTAGCGGCCGGCTTCTATCTGTTGAGGGAGTCCTTCGAAGAGGTAATGTTTGGGTTCAAGCAAATCAATGGCTGCTGATACGCCATGATACACCTCGCTGAGGTTATACAAACTACCGTTGAAAACTTCTGCAATCGCCTGTTGTCCCAGGCAAACTCCCAGAATCCGTTTGGTTTCGTAAAAGTTTTCTATGATAGAAATCAGGTTACCCGCCTCACGGGGCAATCCCGGACCGGGGGAGAGGATGATACCATCGTATTTGTCTGCCTCTTTCAGGCTGATTTTGTCATTGCGGAATACATCGACATGGTGCACTCCGTAGTCTTTTACATAATGGACAAGGTTGTAGGTAAAAGAATCATAGTTATCTAGGATGAGAATTCTGGCCATATTGCTCTTTGGTTATTGAGATGAAAGTTGGGTATGCTGAAATATTTTTTAATACGTCCTTTTAATATGTGTTTTAGTGCACCTGGGGGTTCAGGGCAAATCTGCTGAGGGGGATTCTTTCAGCTCCTGCAACAGCCTTTCTCAAGGCAGATATTTTTCCTTCCACTTCCCTTAACTCATTGTCGGCTTGTGAGTGGATTACCACACCGGCACCTGCCTGGTAGTAGAGTGTTCCGTTTCGGCTCATGAACGAGCGAATCATGATGGCATGGTTAAGGGAATCACCAAAACCCATGGTTCCCACTGCCCCGCCATAAAAACCCCTGGGCTTCTTCTCTATTTGATCAATAAGTTGAGTTGCCCGGTGTTTAGGAGCTCCCGATAAAGTACCGGCAGGGAACGTATCGGCAAACAACCTGAAAAGTTCTCCTTCTTTTTCCAGATCCCCTTCTACCGTTGATACCAGGTGAATGACATGAGAATAGGTATGCACTTCCCTGAATTTGTTCACCTTCACGTTACCTGCATGGCGGCTCAAATCGTTGCGTGCCAAATCCACCAGCATAGCATGCTCAGAGTTTTCTTTAGGGTCGTTAACAAGGGCAGCAATCAGGCTGGTGTCAGATGTTGCATCTCCTGTACGTACCACCGTGCCTGCTATGGGATTGATCATGGCTTTGCCGTTTCCAACGTGCAATTGCACCTCGGGGGACGAGCCAAACAATTTGAAATCCAAAAAATCGAAATAAAAAAGATAGGGGGAGGGATTGATGGAGCGAAGTGTCCTGTAAACATTGAATTCATCGCCTGTGAAGTCCTGTTCATATTTGCGCGAGAGTACAATCTGGAAAACATCTCCCCGCTGACAATGCTCTATCCCTTTTTTTACCTGTTCTCTATACTCATCATCATCGGTGAGGATACGCTCGCTGCCCGTTGTTTGAAAAGGGAAAAAGGTATTGTTGCGATTGGCGAGGATAGAGATCACCCGCGGTGTGAGGGGTTCTTCATTGTGAGAGATGATTTCTGTAAGGGATACTGTACTGTTGAAATGGTTAAAGGCAATCACCACACGATACAAATCATATTTGAGCAGGGGTATGTTGCCTGAAGGATTTTTTTCGGGAGTCTCGATTTCCACATTGTCGAAAGCGTTAATGGCATCATAGGAGGTGTAACCGAAAACACCGGGCATGAGTTGACTGGTCTTTAGCCCCGAGTCTTTTAGCTCTTCCAGGAACTGATCTGTCAATTCCGGGATTTGCAGGGAACTTGTCATGGAAACAGTTGAATGCCGGCCGTTTATAGATTTCCGGCTGAAGGTTTTTTCAGTTGCTTTTATCCCTGCAAAAGGTTGAATGGCAATGTAGGAATAAGCGTTTTCACGCGAACTGTAATCGGTACATTCCAGCAGCATGGCATGTGGAAAAACATCGCGCAGTCGCAGGTACATGCCTACAGGGGTAAAGGTGTCGCCGGGAATTCGGGTAGTAACGGTTTTTGTCATTTTCTTTCATTTTTTTGGGAACAAAAAAAGGCCTGCTTGAGTGTCAAGCAGGCCTTTGATATTTTATGTTTACAGACTACATCCGAAAATACATATCCACTAATGACCAATGTGCTCAACACGGCAATTTACCTTGCTGTGCCACCACCAGATATTATGAATATGCAGATTGTATTTCATGTTTTTTTCGTTGAGAGTGCAAGTATAAACAATTTTTTAATTACAAACGGATGTATGAACCTGTTTTTTGGCAAAAGTTAAGAAAAGTATTTTCTATCTAACCTTTTCTTTGGTTTGTGATTCAATAACCCTGGGCTGCATTTTTAAAAGCACCCCCGCTACTCTTGTGCCCATCTTTTCTCCTTTTTTCAAAAAAGCTTCTGACAGGGGATCATCATCAGCAAAAGGGGGTTCACCTCTTATTCCTGAAGCACCAAAAGGAGCGGTCCAGTCATCACCCCCCATTACTATCATGCCGAAAATCATCATCGATTGCAGCATGTTGAGCATCGTAACTTCTTCTCCGGCAGAAATTCCTCCTGCCGTAACGAAGGCCGCTCCCAGCTTGTCTTTTAAAGATGCCCCTTCAAAAGGCCAGGAACTGATAAATTCCTGCACCCGGGGAGCTACATTGGCATTGTAAACCGGTGTAATTAGAAAAACCAGTCAAATATACCCAACTTTTCGGTTAAATTCTTTTCTGTTGTTACGTGTTGATTGCCAACGTTTTTATTTGTATAAAGGAAAATCAGGAAAAGTGAATTTCAACGAGGCTAAAAAAAACTTTTGTTTAAAAAGAAATTTTCGTTAATATTGCAGCATCAAAAAAAGAAACAATGACTGGAATTTTTGCCTATACCTATTATTTTTACTTTTACTTCAACAGTAACAGTGGAGCTTTGGTATAGCATGAATTAACCCGTAATTATATAAAATACCATTCGAAGGCTCCTGAAAAGGGGCCTTTTTTTGTTTTACCCGTTACAAAATACCTTTTAACGATGATATCGACCGTTTTCTTTTCTGGCTATTATTTTTACTATTTCTACCCGGTATGGGGCAGAGACCGGTGAAGGTAGGGTTCAAAATGTGAACTGCCAGAAAAGGGTCTCTGCCATGCAGGGGCCTTTTTTTGTGCCAAAAATTCAGGGATAGGATATTGTTTCAAAACTTAGAATAGAGTTCACGCTACAATGTTAAATATCCCGAACCGCTTCGAAGCGTAGTCCGGTGAAGCTAATTACTGAAACCGGGTTTTTCGGAGAAGACTCAGAATTCAGAATCCGGAAAAGTTGAGAATGCCCATAAAAACTTCTAAAATTTCACTCATGAAAATAACAATCATTGGAACAGGATTAATCGGCTGCTCTTTGGGAATGGCCCTTAAAAAACAAGGTCACTATATCACGGGTGCCGACAGCAGTGCCGATAATCTCGAAAAAGCCCTTTTCAGAGGGGGGATAGATGAAGCCAAAGAACTTACGGAAGCATTAAAGGATGCTCAACTGGTAGCTTTGTGCGTGCCTGTAAATGTCGTGAAAGAGCTGATTGTACCAGTTCTGGATGCCATATCTGACCATGCAGTGTTGATGGATATGGGAAGCACCAAGGAGGAAATATGTGGTGTAGCCGACGGGCACCCGCGCCGGGCCGATTTTGTTGCTGCCCATCCCATGGCGGGTGTGGAGCATAGCGGACCAATGGCGGCACATATTGATCTTTTTTTGCATGCAAGAGTAATAGTGTGCGATGCGCAAAAATCGGCTACCCATGCACTTAATACAGTGCTGGGAATATTCCAGGAGCTAAAGATGAAGGTGATTTTTATGGATTCACGCCAGCATGACCACCAGCTGGCACTGGTATCCCACCTGCCCCAGTTTATAGCCTATGCACTTTCTGCCATGGATGATTTTGGGGACTCGTCCAATAAGGATTGGGTTGAGCTGGGGGGCGGCGGGCTGCAGTCTTCTATAAGGTTAGGGAAGAGCGACGCCGGCATGTGGATTCCTGTTTTTCAGCAAAATAAAGAGAATGTCCTCAGGTATATCGACCGTTATATGCATAAACTTCAGGAAATGAAATACCTGCTGGAAACACGGGATGATTTGCAAATGCTTGAACTCATCCGGACTTCCAACAGGAATTATGAAAAGCTCAATTACCGAAACAACCAACCAGAAACGGTTGTACCTGATAAAGAAGCCACCAAACTGTTTTATTCATGAGTGCACAATGAAAAAGACCCATCTCAACCTATAAAAAACCATTCAAATAAACGCAAAAAACTTGAAGCAATGGAAATTCCCCAATCCCATGGTGAAACGGTCGGACAAACTGTTTCCGGACTGAGCCATCGAAAAGAACCTCTTATTATCGCCGGCCCTTGCAGCGCGGAAACTCCTGATCAGCTTATACAAACCGCATCTGCACTGGCCCTGGACCACAGAATCGATTATTTCAGGGCGGGTATCTGGAAGCCACGCACTACTCCCGATTCTTTCCAGGGGATAGGATCTCCCGGATTGCCATGGCTGCAGGAGGTAAGAAAGCAGACAGGACTTAAGGTAACTACCGAAGTAGGCTCCCCAAAACATGTGGAAGAAGCACTGATAGCCGAAATAGATATGCTGTGGATTGGCGCCAGAACAGTAAGCAATCCATTTGTAATCCAGGAAATTGCCGATGCACTGAGAGGGTCTGATGTCCCTGTATTGGTGAAAAATCCTCTCAGTCCTGATATTGATTTGTGGGAAGGGGCCATCAATCGTATGGTGCGTGCAGGTATCAAAGAGGTGGGTGCCATTCACAGGGGCTTCTACTGGTGGGGGAAATCACTCATGCGCAATCAGCCTTTCTGGCATATTCCCCTTGAATTGAGAAAACGTATGCCGGGTCTTTTGCTGCTGAATGATCCAAGCCATATTGCAGGGAAACGAGAGTTTATATCTCAGTTGGCGCACCGTGCTATGGAACACGAGTTTTCCGGGTTGATGGTAGAGGTGCATCACACACCCGACAAGGCGTGGAGTGATGCTGCTCAGCAACTTACGCCCCATAACTTCCTTTTGCTCATGGATGAATTGTTTGGTGCCGCTCCGAAAAAAAGTTCCAATGCATTGCTCAACGAGCTCAGGGCAGAAGTAGATGCTACGGATGAGATGCTGGTGTGGGCGCTGTCTGTGAGGATGGAACTGGCAGAAAAAATTGCAGAAGTAAAAAAGGAAGCCGGACTAAATTCCTTGCAAACGGGCAGATGGCAAGAGGTGCTTGAAAATGTAAAAACACTGGGAACCCAGTCTGGCATGGATCCTGTTTTTGTAGAAAAAGTTTACAACTATATTCATCAGCAATCGCTCAGTCTGCAAAACGGAGTGTTAAAATCCAATGTCGCTCAAACAAAAAAAGAACATAACTTTGTTTTATAAAGTTTAAGCGTCATTTATGGAGAAAATTGTTATCGAAGGAAAAGACAACCAATCTGTCATATTGGTAGGGGAGTCTGTTGAAAATCTGAAAAAATATATGCCTGATGAAGGTGTTTTTATCATTACCGATGAAAACGTGAATAAATATCATGGAAAAAGCTTTCCTGACTTTCCCATTTATGTTATGAAACCAGGAGAATCCTCCAAAGACTTTTGGGAAGTGGCAAAGATTTACCAGTGGCTACTTGATGAAGGAGCTGACAGGCATAGTTTTATTGTAGGTATAGGTGGGGGAGTAGTATGTGATATTGCAGGTTTTGTGGCAGCAACTTTTATGCGGGGAATTCCTTTTGGCTTTGTTGCCAGTTCCTTGCTCGCACAGGTAGATGCCAGCGTGGGAGGGAAAAACGGGGTTAACCTGCAAGGGTACAAAAATATCGTAGGAACATTTACGCAGCCAGACTTTGTTATTTGTGATACGGCCATGCTCCGTACCTTGCCTGAGGATGAATTTCGCAATGGTATGGCTGAGGTAATAAAGCATGCCCTCATCCGGGATGCTGAAAAATTTACTTACCTGCAAACCCACCGTCAAACATTAATGGATTTACAGCCTGGCGCGCTCAATGCAATTGTTTCACAATCGGTAAAAATCAAGGCTGCTATTGTACAAGCCGATGAAAGAGAACAGGGTGAGCGACGCCTGCTCAATTTCGGTCATACCTGGGGGCATGCTGTTGAGAAAATATGCAGGATACCGCATGGTCAGGCTGTGGCAATTGGGATGGTTTTTGCCGCACGATTGTCCGTACATCATGGCTTTCTGCAAAAGGAAGAATATCAGAAAATCATTAATATGCTTGAAACTTATGGATTGCCGGTATGGGTAGAAATTGATAAAAAAAAGGCATTTGAAGTTATGCTCAAAGATAAAAAGCGAGAGCGCAAGCATATGCATTTTATCTTGCTTGAGTCTATAGGAAAGGCTTTTGTGCAAGAAACAGATATTGAAACCCTGAAAACTTTTGCTTTATGATACAAAAAGCCTGGTTGAAGTCAGTAAAAGGAATTTTGCATGCACCTGCCTCCAAAAGTGTGGCACAACGAGCCATCGCTATGGCTGCATTAGCTAAAGGAACTTCCGCTATCTGGCATGCAGGAGATTCCGATGACGTGCAGGCTGCCATTCGGGCTGCCGGGGCATTGGGTGTTAAAATAGAAAGAGATGAAGACAGGCTTTTGATAACCGGGGGTCTGAGACACACTCCTCAGTCTCTGGATTGTGGTGAATCAGGTCTGGGAATAAGAATGTTTTCTGCTGTGGCTGCTACCCTGGAGAAAGAGGTGGTGCTTGTGGGAAGTGGTTCGTTGGCGCAAAGACCCATGGATATGATAGAAAAGTCGTTAAAAGCGTCAGGAGTGAAATGCAAAACCCATTCCGGGCTTTTGCCTGTGGAGGTGAAAGGTCCTTATCCCGGCGGAACTCATGAAATTGATGGTGCGATAAGTTCCCAGGTACTTACCGGATTGCTTATTGCCGCCCCTTATGCAAAAGCAACCACCGAGTTCATGGTGAAAAACCTGAAAAGTAAACCCTATATTGATGTCACTTGTCAGATGATGAAGGAGTTTGGTGTAGAAGTGATTAACAACAACCACACGGAGTTTACCGTACCTGCCCCTGCTCATTACAAAGGGCGCGAGTACGTGGTAGAAGGAGACTGGAGTGGTGCCGCTTTCTGGTTGGTAGCAGGTGCCATTGGTGGAGAAATTACCATGGATAACCTGTTGAGAAATTCTGCTCAGGCAGATAAAGCTATCATTGAAGCCCTGGTGAAATGCGGCGCTACCCTGAGCCAGGATGAAAACAGTGTATATGTTAAGAAAGCAACCCTCGAAGCATTTGAATTTGATGCTACGCATTGTCCCGATTTGTTTCCTCCCCTGGTGGTACTGGCCGCTGCATGCAAAGGAACCACCGCAATCAAGGGAGTTTCCCGGTTAAGGGTAAAAGAAAGTGACCGGGCCATGGCTTTACAAAAGGAGTTTGGAAAACTGGGAATAGATATAAGCCTGGAAAAGGATGTTATGTTTGTCAGAGGAGGGAAGCTGAAAAGTGCAGAAGTGCACTCACATCATGATCACCGAATAGTGATGGCTACGGCGGTTTCTTCATTGCTGGCCGATGGCCCTGTAACGATACACGAAGCACAGGCAGTGAACAAATCCTATCCCGGTTTTTTTAAGGATATGGAGATAGTTAGAGTAGTGTAGCAACAAGCCGATAATCTTATAATCCAACA
>CAZBGI010000048.1:0-19026 GCA_964491395.1 uncultured Bacteroidales bacterium
AGGGAGGTTGAAACACACATTCAATGATATTCAGAACGGAAATACAATTTCCGATCATGCACAAAAAGCAAGTTGCATGCAAACAAAATAAATTAGTTAAAACAACGTTTACATGAAGTTATAAACCCTTAAAGTTAGGGTTGCAGAATAAACATTCCATTTACCAACTGAGTTTAGCTGTTATTAAACCAAAGGAGCTGTTTTGAAAGACTACAAACTGAAGAACCTTCAAGCAAAAATCACCCGGATGGCAGCATTCAGGCTACTCATCCTTGCCGGATTTCTCCTGACGATTAGTTCCTGTATGCCGGGTAGACATACTGCACGTTCTTTCATTGATAAAAAAGAACAGATTGCCATAATGATCACCCCTCCTGCCAACACTTTTCTTTATTATTATCCTGACAGTTACACTTTCGACACGGACTCGCAAGCCAAAGGAGAAGACATTGAGAGCAGCCATTTTCTCAAAGATATTGATGTGGAAAGGGCAACGCAAATATTTACCGAGGCTTTGCTGGACGGCTTGAAAAAATATGATATTAAGGTATTTTCGCAGGAACAATTCGACCAGTTCCTTGCCCATGAAGGCGACAGGTATATTTTTGCTATGGCCCAGACGGAGATGGTGGAGTCAGACAGACAGCATACCGACAAGGCCCTCATTGACACCACCCTGTACAGGCAGGATTTTCTGCTTCGTACCGTTGAGCGAAATACCTGGTTTGAGTTTTCACAGGTTGATAAGCAGGATGAAGATGCCGGAATGAAAGTATTGTACAGCACGTTTTTTACTGCTGACCATGTAGACGGACGATTTCGCTATCGTGGGCTTACAGGAGAGGTCTTTTATGAATACAGTTCTCACCTCATCAGTCTTGAAGACATTTACAGTCTCAATCACTTTGCCGGGACAAAAAATGCGAGGTACATCTTTGATTTTTTACTCAACCGGTATGTAGAACAAAACGCGCAACCATTTTTGTCACAACCCGTAAATATGAGATACCTCCCGAGCCAGGATAAATTGACAAGAAGTCGCGACGATCAACAGTTTATCATTATGCAACCCTGAATCAAAGGCTCCTGAACCTTGTTTTGCGGGACATGCCTTTTAAGAATAACAGAAGAATATCCTGATTTTCGGCCCTGTCAATCGGCAGTTTGAATCATTGATTTTCATCATCCTCATCTTCCTCAATCTCGTAGTACTGGTAAGCACCCATGTCTACCCTCTCAGCCCTGCTGTTACCAAGTATATCAAAAGGGATATCCACAGCAATGCCAGGATCTCCGGCACCCACTGCCGGACTTTCTTCCTGAAGTCTCAAATCGTTCTCTGATGGATTCACAAAACGGGGATTCTCATTAAAAAGACTGTTTTCAAAAAAGGCCCCATGCTGGTTTTGTAAAGAGGTGCGAACAATGCTGTGATCGAACAGCGCATTGGCATGGGAATTATCGGGGTAGATATCCAGTACTATTTCTTCCTGCAAACTTCCGTAAATAATAGAATTTCCAAAGTATGCTTTCTCAATCTCTCTTACATTGACTGTTTCCGTTGTATCTATAAAATAATTGTTGATTAATACCGAAGGGGTTTGGCGGATGGCGCCCTGCCAGCTATAATAGTTGCCTACAGTGAGATGACGAAAATCGTATTTTCCTCCGTACTGTATTTTTATGGCATGCACTCCGCAATCAGCGACCACCAGGTTGCTGGCTTCCACCCAGGCGCCATTGAGTTCCAGTCCTGTCTGGTCCATGCCCGAGATGAGTGTATTTCGCAACCGTAGGGTGGGTTCGGTAAAACTCCCAATGGAGTCCATAATAATGCCATAAGTTCCATTCTTGATAACGGCATGATTGACGTCATGATCTTTGGAAGTAGCCGAAAGCCATATATATCCCCATTGACCGGGGATATTGCTGTAGCCGGGCTCAAGCCGGTCGCCCTGGAAGGTAACCGGAGATTCCTGTGTCCCGTTCACACGAAAAGAAGCTCCTGAAGTAAAAATCATGGCCGACTGGTGATGCAGATGCACGTTGGTACCCTCTTCTATGGTAAGGGAAACATCCGGAGCAACAAACAAAATCCCATAAATCACATAGGGCTTGGGGCCTGACCAAACAGCATTTTCGTCGAGCACAAAATACTCAATATCATTGATCGAATCATAATAGTTGGGCCGGATAAAATGGGCATCCTGCCCCCAGGCCACCAGTTTCACATCCTGGATGTTATTGTTGATTTCAAAAACCACACTGTCAGATATGATCAGGGGTAAATCCTGCCCGGTAGGGTCTACGGTAACCTCCACAAAAACAAAAAGGCTGTCACGAGGTCCAATTTCCAGGTCTCTCAATTGTCTGCCCGACTGACCGTCAGCATTGATGCGAAAGTAAGATTGTGAACCAGCAGCAAGTTCAAGATTAGAAATCTTTACTCTTGCATTATGCCGGTTGTACACTTTAAAGAACCGGGTAGAAGAACCCACTGTGGTAAAAACGGTATCAAACAACAGGGAATCGACACTGAATTCCAGCTGCAGACTGGGGGAAGTATTGTATTCATCCTGCCGGCAAGATTGCATCTGCACAACCAAAAAGAACCCTGAAACAACCAAGACCCAGAAAACCAATCTTTTAAAAAACATAGCGGGCGTATTTATTGAAGTGAATTCACTCATTATAACTAACTATATCCAACATTATTGCCTGCAAAGATAACAATAGTGCATCCCAACTGAATGGGGTTCTGATAAAAAAATAGAAGAATTTATTTGTAGCACGTAAAATTAGCTTAATTTTGCAGGCTGTAAACAGGCGTAACAGATGAAGTTGCAACCCTGTTGCCTGAAGGCAATCTTTCAGGGAAACCGCCTATCAGCCTCGAAAAGTAACTGTTTTTTAACCGAAATACGCCATACAAGTAAGAACAGCATTCAACAAACAATTCAATTATAATCAAATGAAGAAAGAAAAAACAAAAGATCAAAGCGAAAAGAACATTGTTGCCGTAGAAGAAGCACTTAGCAAGAGTGAGCAGTTTATCGAACGCAACCAGAATTTGCTCATTGGCGTAGTAGCCGCTATAGTGCTGATTATTGCCGGTTATATAGGGTATACCAGGTTTATTCTTGAACCGAAAGAACAGGAGGCCCGCGCTGAAATTTTTATGGCCGAACAATATTTTGAACAAGACAGTCTTCGTCTTGCCCTCGAAGGCGATGGTGCTAACCTGGGATTTCTGGATATCATTTCCGATTATGGCATGACCAAAACGGCCAACCTGGCAAGATACTATGCCGGCGTTTCGTACCTTAACCTGGGTGAATACGAAGAAGCTATTGAACATCTGCAAAAATTCAGAAAGAAAGATCAGCTTGTAGGAGCCATGGCTTATGGTGCCCTGGGAGATGCCTATCTCAACATGGACGACTACAGTGAAGCGGCCAAACAATACAGAAGAGCAGCCAACCATGAACCCAACCCTCTCACCTCTCCTGCATTTCTTATGAAATTAGGCAGAGTGCTGGAGTTGGAAGGAGATCATGAAGGTGCCCTGGAAGCTTATCAAACCATCAAAAACGATTTTCCCGATACCAACGAGGGACGTAATATTGAAAAATACATTGCCAGAGTAAAAATGGCTCAGAACTAATTAAATCGTTTCACCCATGGCTGAAAAGAAAAAAAACCTCTCTGAATATGATGTGCATACTGTACCCAATGCAGCAACAATGACTTTTGCTGTCCTGGTATCTGAATGGAATCACGAAATTACTTTCGCATTGAGAGATGGGGCAATAAAAACCCTTAAAGAACATGGCGCTACCGATGAGAACATCTTTATCAAATATGTTCCCGGAAGTTTTGAACTGCCCTATGCAGCCAAATTAGCGGCAGTTAATATGGATGTAGATGCCATCATCTGCCTGGGTTGTGTTATCCAGGGTGAAACCCGACATTTCGAATTCATCAACAATGCCGTGGCCAATGGCATAACCCAGGTAGGTATTGATACAGAAATCCCCGTGATTTTCGGTGTCCTTACCCCCGACACCATGCAACAAGCACAAGACAGAGCCGGGGGGAAACATGGCAACAAAGGAGATGAAGCGGCAATCACTGCCATCAAAATGGCAAATCTGGCCGAAGATTTGAATTCCCTCAATGATTTTTGGTGGGATGATGAGTTGGAAGATGAATTTTACGACGATGACGAATTTCATGATGATGACGATGACGATCTTCCTTTTGATGATGACCGAGAAGATGACTACCCCAAATTGAACTGATAACACTATTTTAAATCAGGGTTTAAGAAAATGCAATCCGGGAATGGTTCCCTGCACAATCTTAAACCCTGATTTTTTATTTCACAACCCCGGAATATGGACAAAAAAGACATGCGAATTGTATTTATGGGTACCCCGGAAATTGCTGTTACCTCCCTCGACGCCATCATACGCAAAGGATTTCAGGTAGCAGCAGTAATTACCGCACCTGACAAGCCGGCTGGCAGAGGCAGAAAAATACAATACAGCCCCGTGAAAGAATATGCCCTGGAAAAAGGACTGATGCTAATGCAACCTGCAAATCTGAAAGATGCGGAATTTCAGCAACAGCTTCAGGAAATTGATCCCCATGTGCAGGTGGTTGTTGCTTTTCGCATGTTGCCCGAAAGCGTATGGAGTCTCCCACCCATGGGCACCTTCAATATGCATGCCTCACTCCTGCCGCAATACCGTGGAGCAGCTCCTATCAACCACGCGATTATTAACGGTGAAGTCCAAACGGGAGTGACCACCTTTTTCCTGGATAAAGAAATTGATACCGGAAAAATTATTGCATCCAGAAAAATAAACATCCAACCTGACGATACAGCAGGGACACTCCATGATAAGTTGAAATTTTTGGGTGCAGAGCTGGTAACAGAAACGCTTGAGCAAATACTCCGGGGTAACGTGGAGCCCACTGAGCAAACCCAACTCATCCCCGACCCCGCCGCCCTGAAAAAAGCCCCGAAGATTTTTAAAGAAGATTGCAGGATCAACTGGAATGAAAAGGCACGTAAAATCTGCAACCTTGTCAAAGGACTGAATCCCGTTCCGGGAGCTTTTACAGAGTTGGATACCGGAGAAGAAAAACCCTTTATGATGAAAATCTGGGAAGCTCATCCCATAGCACAAAATCATGATTTGCCAACAGGAAAACTCTTTACCGACAACAAAACATACATCAAAATAAGTTGCAAAGATGGGTTTGTTGATGTGAAAACGATGCAGGCTGCCGGCAAAAAAAAGATGAAAACGGCGGAATTCCTCCGTGGATACAGCTTTCCCGCAGATGCAGCATCACATAAAAGGTAAAACGATAACTTCCAAAACCCCAATAAAAACAGGCTTTTCAGCCCAAGTTATTAACAATTGGGGCGTTTTTATCAACAAAATCAGTACTTTTCGTATAAATAGCTTGGTTTTTTTTAGAAATAACCTATATTTGCAATGGTTAAAGGACATTTTTAATTCATAAAAGCTAAACTAACTAAAAACGAAAAAAATGAACAAAGCAGAATTAATTGATGCAATGGCATCTCACTCAGGCTTAACAAAAGCTGATGCAAAAAAAGCTCTTGACGCATTTATTGGGGCAACTACCGAAGCTCTCAAAAGCGGTGACCGCGTAGCACTCGTAGGTTTTGGTTCTTTCTCTGTATCTATGAGAGAAGAGCGCAAAGGAAGAAACCCACAAACCGGTAAAGAAATTACCATTCCTGCCAAAAAAGTAGTAAAATTCAAAGCCGGTGCTGAGCTTTCTGATGTAGTAAAATAAACAGCATCAATCCTAATAAAAGCCCCGGAACAACAAGCCGGGGTTTTTTTATGCCCTGCCAGTGAGATATGCCGCTGAATTTGCTTGGCCACTGAAACAAAAGCCACTATTTTTGCTCTTGCTTACTATGTTTACCAATACACTCTCTATGAATTCAGCCCGCAATTCCAAAGCCCGCAAAATAGCATCTTTTAATCCTGATGCGGTAGGCAATACAGGCGCCAATATCTTTGGCCTTCCTTTTACAGTTGAGGAAGCCGATGTGGTAATCATTCCTGTACCATGGGATGTTACCGTATCCAATCTTGATGGCACCGCAGCAGGCCCGGAAAACATCCTGGAGCAATCCCCCCAGATAGATCTTTTTGATGAAATAGTTACAGATCCCTGGAAAGCAGGGATTGCCATGGAAGACATCCCACAAGACATTGTTGAGCGCAACCAAAAACTTCGCACAAAGGCCTCAGCTTACATCACCCTTCTGGAAAAAAACCCTGAGAAAGAAAACAGCCCCGAAAACAAAGCCTTACTTGATACAATCAACAAGGAATGTTCAGTCCTGACCGAAAACATTCGTCGAAAAGCCTTAAACTACCTGGCGCAAGAGAAACGGGTTGTATTGCTGGGAGGCGATCACAGCACACCCCTGGGTCTTATCCAGGCATTGGCAGAGCATCACCCTGAATTTGGCATCCTTCAGATAGATGCCCATGCCGATTTGCGCAAAACTTACATGGGATTTAGCCACTCCCATGCATCTATCATGGACAATGCGTCCCAACTCAAACAAGTTAAGCGCATTGTTCAGGTCGGATTACGCGATATTAGTGCCACAGAAGCCCTTACTTTGCAAAACAACCCTGAAAAATACCATCCCTTTTTTGCCCGTTCTATCCATGCCAGAGGCTTTGAAGGCGAAACATGGAGATCTATCTGCCACGATATCATCAGCCGTCTGCCCGACAAAGTATACATTAGTTTTGACATTGACGGCCTCGACCCGGCACAATGCCCCTCAACAGGGACACCCGTACCCGGTGGGCTGGATTACAGCAAAGTGCTGTACTTGTTTGAGCAGCTGATTGCCTCAGGAAGAAACATCATTGGTTTTGACCTGGTGGAAACCGGACCGGGCCCATCAGATGGCATCATCTCCTGCAGAATCCTTTATAAAACCATCGCCCTGATGCTCAAATCCAATCATAAGATCAAATGACAAGTTTTGACAAACCTACCCGCAGCTACCTTCTCAAAGCCATCAGAGAGATGATATACGATGAAAGGTGGGAGAAATTTACAGAGGTTATTAATCAGCGCACCCGTTATCTTTCCCTGGTACTGGAAGATTTCTACCAACCCCATAACGGAAGTGCTATCATTCGCACCTGTGAACTGATGGGGATTCAGGATTTGCACGTGATTGAAAACAGAAACCCCTATGAAATCAACAAAGACATTGTAGTTGGCTCCAACAAATGGATCAATATCATTCATTACAGACAGGAAGAGCATAATACCCTCAAGTGCTTTGAGAAACTCCGAAAGAAAGGATACAGGATTGTTGCCACAAGCCCGCATAAAAACGATTGTCTGCTCAAAGAATTGCCCCTGGATCAAAAAACTGCTCTTGTTTTTGGCAATGAGGGTTTTGGGTTGTCGGATGTGGCACTGAAAAATGCCGATGGTTATGTCAGAATTCCCAGTGTTGGTTTTACCGAAAGCTACAATCTTTCGGTCTCTGCTGCCCTATGCATTTACGAACTCAGAGAAAGAATGACACATGAAAAAATAGCATGGCAACTAAGTGATGAGGAAAAAGAGATTCTTTTGCTCAACTATGCCCTTAAATCGGTCCGAAATCCGACAATGCTGGTAAAAAATCTGTTGAGCAACAGACACAACGGTTCCATTTCGTCCATAACTCAAACCCTGTAGGGATAGAGCGAAACAACCATGATTAACCCTTAAACGTATACAAGCAGGTCGATTCAAGAAGCCATGGATTATCCGCATAAAAGGAAATTCCGCATATTCCTTGTAACCCATAAAACAAATTAAAACACATGAATTAAAAAGTTTTTTTGCTATATTTGTGTTGATTGCAAATAAACTCATGTTAAACCAAATCAATTGAACAATGGGTAAAGGAGATGTAAAAACAAGGAGAGGCAAAATATTCCGTGGCAGTCATGGGAAACTAAGGCCTCGCAACAAACAAAAAAAACATAATTCCAGGTTACAGAAAGTTAATAAGAAATAGCCGCAGATACCACGGCATTACCAAACAGGCAGATCATTCCTTCAAGCCAAGGATGATTTGCCTGAATTTTTCTCCCCTTTCCTCGAAATTGCGAAACATATCATAGCTGGCAGCAGCCGGCGACAACAAACAAATACTACCGGGGGTACATAGCTTAACAGCTGTTAGCACGGCCTCTTCAAAATCATTCACTACAAGGCGATATCCTGTTTGACTGTCTAAGACTCCACCTCCGAGTTCCGAATTTATTCTTTTGCCCGCTTCTCCTATTAAAAGCAGGTTTTTGACAGGGTTTTTCCTCAGGTATTCTGTCAGAACACTATAGTCTATTCCCCTGTCGAATCCCCCCACCAACAGTGTTTCAATTCCGGATAAAGTCTTAATCGCTTCAATGGTTGATTCGGGAATGGTACTGATGGAATCATTATAATAGCTAACACCTTTGTAGTTTCTAACGAGTTCGAGCCGGTGGGGCAACCCTTCAAATGAAGCTACTGCCTGCTGTATAACAACATCTTTCACGCCATGCAAATGGGCCGCCAGGGCTGCCGCAGCAACATTATTCAGGTTATGTCGTCCGGGTAGTTTACGATTGACACACACTTTTTCAAGAGTGTATTGATTGCCCTGTTCATCGTTGATTATTAAATCCGCATCTTCGCACCACACACCGGGATTTCCTTCCACCGGGTAATTGAGAGAATACAAGGTTCCGGCAAGATTCATCTCAGCAACCAAGCTGCGGATATTTTCCAGGGAGATATTGCAAATAAAGGTATCTCCGGGTTGTTGCCAGCGGGCAATGTTAAGCTTGGCCAATTGGTAGTCGCGGTAGGATTTATAGTGATCAAGGTGTTCCTGAAAAATATTGAGTAAAACAGCCATAGCAGGTGAAACAGGGCAACCTTCAAGTTGATGACTACTCATTTCAAAAACTACCACGGTTTCATTTTTCACCCTGTCAAGCATTTCGAAAGGGGGAACACCGATATTGCCTGCAAGCAGCACGTCTTTTCCTGCAAAGCAGAAAATATGATACAACAGGCTTACGGTTGTGCTTTTCCCTTTGGTGCCGGTTATCCCCACTACCTGTTTTCGGAATAACTGAAGAAAAATTGCGGTTTGTGATGTAAAATCGGGGGTTTTTACATTTTCACTCAAATAGAGCTTTGCAGGAGATACACCAGGAGATTTAATAACAACATCGCAGAGAGGAAGTGCTTCAGTGTAATGCGCTCCACAATAGAAAGCAACATGCTGATCAGCACCGAACTCCTCTTTGAATTGCTCAGGAACAGCGGGGTTACTGTCTGCAATGACAATATCGCAGTATGATACAAATTTTCTCAGTGCCAGGTAAGAGGATTTCCCTTCTCTTCCATAACCTAAAAGGCATACACGTTTTTGAGCAAATTGGTTTTCAAAGAATTGCTTCACCATTACATACCTTATTTAGCGGCCTTTTCCAGATTCTTCTTCAATAAATCTGAGAAATTTTCGTATAGCCCGTTAAACGGATTCCAGAATTTCATTTGCTCATCAATATCCTTAAACCTGATACCTCCTGTGCGTGATTTGTGATGGCGCAGCAAAACCGGTAGTTCCTCCTCCTCTTTACCAGACCACAGTGAAGCCAGGGCTGAATTCACCTCATCAATCGTCCCTACACATTCAAAAGGTTTTTCGGTGGCCAGTCCACTAAGTTGATCCAACAGCGGTATCAATGATTCTTTTTCAAGCAGATTCTCTCCAAATATACCTACCATGGTATGGTTTTCAACAAAAGGAGCGAGCATGATGTAGGTAAAAAGGCATTTGGGGCAATGGCAACACCACGAATTGGTTTTGCTGCCTGCATTGCAGGATCGGAAAACAGGAAAGAACTGGGGATTTTGGGCAAAAACAGCAGCAATCTGCAATTCATTGAGAGGTCGTAGCAAGCTGAAATAGTTGACATCTGATGAGATAAACCGGTTCACATACTTGCGAAAATCTTTTTCAAAACCGTAAGATTTCGAATACTGGTGATTGATGGTAGTTCCGGGAATGGTCGCTTCGTTTGCGCTGGACTCATTAGAAAGGGCAATATGTTTATGGCCTGTTATGGCCGAGACAAGAATACCGACAAAAGCCACCAGGGCAGAAAAAGGAGTATGACCATTAAGAAAGCCTTGCTGATTGAGTTCTATAAGAGCAGGATCGAGGGTTCGTTGTATGGAGAAAAAATCCTCTTCAAGCCCCGCCATTTTCACTGATTCAAGGGTGGCTTTTCCCGGATTAATGGCCATGGCTATGCGTTCATTGGAAACATTGGCCAGTACACTCAGTGTTACCAGCGAATCTTTTCCTCCCCCCACCGGTATAATCACCCCGTTGTGGGTTTCAACCGCTTGTCTTTGAGATATCGGTCTGGCATATTTTTCGAATGTAAATTCTATAAAATCTCCGAAAGAAGCTTCGATGCCATTGAGATAGAAAAACTCTCCCAATCCATGAAAATACAATTCTTTCCACCACTTCTGCTGAAGCGTATTCAGTTGAAAAGGTTTTATGAGTACCTTGGGAGAACAGGAAGCTTTCCAGTAACTGACCATCTCCACCATTCCTATATGAAACACGAGGCTGTTTAGCAAATAGGGATGCAAATGGGCAATGGAAAATCGTTTCAGGGGAATGGTATACCGGGGATAAAAGTCAACCTTTCCTTCAAGAATAAAATGAAATTGAAGTTGAAGTTCATTATTTTCTACCTCAAAAGAATAAGACTCATACGTAAAAAGGGGAAACTTTTTCCGGAGTGACAGATATTTTTTATGGTTGTTTCTGCTCATAGGGTCAATTTCTGAACAATGGTATTCTTTTTATTGTTAGCTGCAAAGGAAACACCCAACAAAGATAGAGTTTTAATGCCATTGTGGCATGGTAAGTCAGCAAATAATCAATCACTAAACCCCACAAAACACCGTTAATTTATGAGCCAGAAACTAAAGCCCTCACAAGGTAGATTATTGATCAGTGAACCCGCTTTGCGTGATTTTTATTTTAGCAAAAGCGTGGTTTTACTTGTGGAGCATAGTGCAGAGGAAGGTACCTTCGGGCTTATCATCAATAAACCAGTTCACCTGAAACTTAATGAAGTAGTAAAAGATTTTCCCGAAGTAGATTTTCCTTTGTACCTTGGAGGTCCTGTACATCCCGAACGTCTTTTCTATCTGCATACCCTGGGCGAACAAATTCCGGGCAGTATTCAGGTACAAGACAATCTGTTCTGGGGTGGAGATATTGATAAGCTCATGGAGCTCATAAACCTGAATCTCATAAGTCCTTCGCAGGTAAAATTCTTTATCGGGTATGCCGGCTGGGAATCCGGCCAGCTTGACCGTGAAATGGGCGAAAGTTCATGGATAGTAACCCAGAGTTCTCTGGATTTTATTTTAGCAGACAACCCCGAAACACTCTGGGCCAGCATACTGAAAAAAATGGGCAACGAATATGCCATCTGGGCCAACTTCCCTTCCGATCCTATCTTGAATTAATCGCTGCTATCGGGCAATTTTTTCAAAATCCTTTACAAGAAACGCATCGGGATTCTGGCCATCTACATCGTGGCTTGAAGAATAAAGCACACTTCCATCGCCTGCAGAAACAACAAACTTCCAACATTTGCCCCTGCCCAAACGAGTGGCATCTTCGGGACCCAGCTTGTGAAGAAATGCGACATCATCTCTGTCCAGGGCTATGGCCTCTTCAATCTCTTCAGGTGTTACAATTTTTACTGTGTAAGGATAATATCTGCGGATTTCTTCTTCCGTTTTTATTCCGGGGGCCAGTTCATCTTCCAGCAACCACAGTTCCATTTGCTTTAACTTATCATCATTGACATTCATGATGCGGGCCAGTCGCATGCGGGGAGTGTCATTGTCTTTGCTGGCATGCGTCTGCATGAATTTTACAAAGGCTCCCATCTTATAAAGATAATCATAGTCGTCAGCATCTCTGTAAGCCAGGGGTACGGATGCCAAATCAGGCATACTTTCAAAATCACGCTTTTTATCCCCCATCACAAAATTGATAAAAACATACACCTCATCAAGATTTTTCTGTTTGATATCCGCCAGAACCATAAAGGAAGCATCTTCGTTGGTGCGCAAACGATGAAAATCATCAAAACTGATAACCTCAAACGGGGTAATAGTCCAGTGTTTCTCCATGGCTTCCCTGAGGTAGGTATTAAACTTTGAAAATGGATCGCGGTCTTCTACTAAATAGGTTGTACTGTTGTAGAATTTTTTAAAGTGTTTTTTCCGGGCAGCCCTTACCTGGGCCATACTATCAAAAACAAACAAGGACAATACCAGCAAAATAAGTGTTTTCTTCATGCTAAATTTTCTTTTTTAAAACGTTGATATTCCTGTTATCCCAGGGTTCAGGTTTTCTGAAACTCAAACTGTAGGTAAAAGTAAACAATCAGGAAACATCCTGACATACGTAAAACACCCAATTGGCTTATAATTTTACACCTGTTTTTACGTTTTTATACAATTGCCGGCAATTTATCTCATGCTTTTTCACGAAGCAAAAGAATACTGGAATATGAATCATGAAAAATCCAACTTTTCTGTAACGGTAATAATCATACTGATGATAATATTTCCTGTGGCAACTTTGCTGACAGAGCACTATACAAAAAGCAGCAAAGATTCGGTGGAAAAGGCATTCGACACCTTGGCGGTTCCGGGCTATACCTACTTTACCCTTCACAGGATAGAAATAAATGAAAACGCTGACACTGCTTTGTATAATGCAATATTTCCGCTGATAGGCATACCGCACCGCAGCCGCGCAAACAGCAATGGTCTGGATTGCTCAGGATTTGTAAAAAAGGTATTTCAGGAGGCTTTTAAAAAAACATTGAAGGGAAGTTCCGGAGACATCTACCAAACAGGAACTCCCATTCGGGATACAGAGCTCAGGGAATCGGATCTGGTTTTCTTTACCATCGGGGGTACTCAAATCAATCATGTAGGTATTTATCTCAATAATGGGAAATTTGCCCATGCATCCTCCTCTGCGGGGGTAACTATCAATGATTTGAATGAGAATTATTATCAGAGACACTATAAAGGTGCAGCCCGGATTACAATCGAATAAAGCTTGACGTAAGGAATTGATTTTATGCATCCCCAAATACCAGTGAACTTACATGAAAAGGTTTTACATTTTCTCCCCTTACAATACATTTTGCCTGGTTATAAAAGAACTCACGTTCCCGAAGTTTTTCTTCAATATAATCACGCAAATGATCAGGATTCAATCCCTGTATCAATGGCCGGATGTTTCGCGATTTTTCCAGCCTGCTGGCCAGGCTGCCCGGACTCATTTTTAAATAAACGGTCACGCCTTTGCGGTTCATGATTTCCATGTTGTTTCCCCAGCAGGGCGCACCGCCTCCGGTTGCGATTACCACGTCATCCGATACTTCAAGCGTTTCCAGGTAATCTTTCTCCAGGTTACGAAAATATTTCTCCCCTTTCAGGTCAAATATTTCACTTATTTTCATTCCTTCTTGTTCTTCCAAAACGTGGTCCATATCAATAAACCGGTATTCAATCTTCCGGGCGAGCCTTTTTCCCAGAGTCGACTTGCCGCTGCCCATAAATCCTATCAAAAAAATTATCATGGTTACTGGAATTACTGGATTCTCTTCTACTTTTTTCTATCCCTTAAAATTAACTACAGAACAGTTGTTTTGTACCCAAAATTAATCCTTTTCTGATCATATCATCCTACCTATACAAAAGAATAAAATAATAAAATTAATTTTGCATGGGATTTATACTGGTAGTACTCCATTGGAAAGAAATGCTAAAAAAACTTTTACCCTCATCTGATTTATTCAAAAATATATCCACGCTGGTAGCAGGTACCTTTGCAGCTCAACTTATCGCAATTCTAATGCAGGGGGTACTGAGGAGACTGTATCCGGTGGAAGATTTCGGGGTTTATGATGTTTTTATCAGCATTACCGGAATACTGATGGTGATTGCCAGTCTCAGATACGAGATGGCTGTAGTATTGCCCGAGAAGAAAGAAGATGCTGTGAACCTTGTATTTGCCGGGTTATTCTCTTCCTTCACTTTCAATTTTGTGCTTTTGTTGCTTTTATACTTCTTTGAGGGACCTATTCTCAGGTTTCTCAATCTTGAGTCCCAACACAGATTCATGCTATATTATTTGCCGGCTGCTATATTATTGTTCAGCACCTACCAGGTCTTCAATTACTATTTGGTACGATACAAGGCTTACAAAGATATTTCGGTAAACAGAATATCGCGCCGCATTTCGGAGGGTGCCGGACAAGCAGTGTTTGCCCTTGCCGGCAGGTTACATACAGGACTCATATGGGGTAATATTATCGGACATGTGGTAAACATTGTTGCCGGATGGATACAAATGCTGCGCAATGGATTTAGTTTGAAGAGCTTTTCCATTCGCAGGCAATGGACTCTGGCAGGAAGATACAAAGAGTTTCCTGTCTATAATATGTTTCCTGCACTACTCAATGCCATTTGCATGCACCTTCCCCTGTTGTTGATCAATAAGTTTTATGATCCGGAAGCCACGGCCCATTTCGGATTGGCAAGGAATGTACTTGTGCTGCCGGCCAGCATACTGACTGTCAGCATTTCACAGGTATTGCTGCAAAGCATTAGTGAGAAATGCCGTGCCAAAGAAAGTTTCATCAGCGACCTGAACAGAATACTTGTTCTGCTGGGAGTGATGGCCGCAGTAATGACAGTATTGATTTTATTATGGGGCCCCAACCTGTTTGCTTTGTATGCCGGGCAGGAATACTACATTTCAGGAATTTACGCCAGGATTATCGTGGCAGGTGCCGCGCTAAAACTTGTCGTGGCCCCGGTTAGTACCCTGGTTATTCCTTTAAATAAAATAAAAGTTTTTAGTTTGTGGCAAGTTGTCTATTTTCTTTTGATCAGCAGTTTGTTTCTGATGAGTCATTTGCACATTCACACATTTCTTTATGTTATACTGATTATGGATGTAATTGCCTATAGTGCCTTACTCGCTATCATTCTCTACCTGAGCCACAGTTACGAAAAAAGTATTAATCAACAACATCACTGATTGATGACGAAAAAAATCTTTACCGTAATCGGAGCCCGTCCCCAGTTTATCAAAGCTGCCGCTGTGAGCAGGGTCATTGCAAATGAGCCCGATCTTGAAGAAATAATCATTCATACCGGACAGCATTTCGATGACAACATGAGCAGAATTTTCTTTCAGGAACTGAAAATCCCCTTTCCTGCCTATAATCTCGATATCCACAGCCTGGGTCATGGAGCCATGACCGGCCGTATGCTCGAAAAACTGGAAGAGCTGATGCTTAAAGAGAAACCCGGTTTCGTACTGGTATACGGCGACACCAACTCTACCCTGGCAGGAGCCCTGGCAGCCTCCAAGTTACATATACCGGTAGCGCATGTGGAAGCGGGGTTACGATCCTTCAATATGCATATGCCCGAAGAGGTGAACCGCATTCTCACTGACCGCATCAGCAAAATCTTGTTCTGCCCCACACAAACCGCGGTATCTAATCTTCACCGCGAAGGATTTGACACCTTCAGCTGCAAAGTTGTGAATTGTGGAGATGTGATGTATGATGCTGCACTGTTTTATGCTGCAAAAGCCGAGAAACCTCCGCTTGAGATCTCTCCCGGATTTATCCTTTCCACCTTGCACAGGGCAGAAAATACCGATAATCCTAACCGGCTGAAAGAAATTTTTGATGCCCTGGGCCAGGTAGCTAAAACCTCAGAGGTAGTCCTTCCACTGCACCCCCGCACACGTGCCGTAGTAAAACAGATGAGACTGGACAAATTATCTCCGGGAATTTCAGTTACAGAACCTGTGGGTTACCTGAACATGATTTGGTTGCTGAAACACTGCAGCATGGTAATGACCGACTCAGGTGGTTTGCAAAAAGAAGCCTATTTTTTCCAAAAACCCTGTATTACCCTGCGAGACGAAACAGAGTGGACCGAACTAACAACATCAGGGGTTAACCAACTGGCCGGCAGCAACAAGAAAAAAATCTTAAAGGCTTTTGATACCTTCTTGTCAAATCCTCCTGTTTTCCCCAAGGAACTGTATGGCAAGGGAAATGCTGCTGAAAATATTGTTGAGATATTAAAAAATACCTGACCCATCAACACCTGAAGAATACCTGGACTCTGCACCTGTTTGAATTTTTTAACCGAATATCGAAAAATACCCTTTATATTGTTGAATTATCCATTTGTTTCTAGTATATTTAACCCTTAAAATTTTCCAGAGATGATAAAGGATAATAAAAACAAGAACCCTCAGGGCCGCGTAATGTTTGCACAAAAATTCACTTACATTCTGCTTTCCATTATCTTATTCCTGTATGGGTTAATTGCCGTGAGAGACTTTTTGTATCCCATAGCTTTCGGTTTTTTACTGGCTTACCTTTTATATCCCATAGCCAATTGGCTCGAAAAAAACAATCTGCCTCGTATCCTGGCCAACCTCATTACCATTATCGGAGGATTAGGCATTCTGGTAGGCCTGATTTTGTTTGGGCACAGCAAACTTCTGCCCGTGACTGCAGAAGTGCCTGAACTGGCAGATACAGCAGTAGAAAACCTCTCTGCCATGCTGGCCAACATAGGACAATATATGGGTTTTGAAAAAAGTGAGACCCGGGAAATTATACAAGATCAGGGATCAAAGTTTCTGGAATCCAGTGGTAAATATATTCAGGAAATTTTCAGTTCTACTGCAAGCACGGCAGTGGTCATTGGCTTACTTCCTGTATATGTTTTCCTGTTTTTGTATTATCGCACCAAATTTGCCTATTTTCTGCTCAAAATAGCCCCACCTTCCCGCAAACGTGAGACCATTACTATTTTGCGTGAAATTTCCAAAGTGGCAGCCAGGTACATGGGGGGAGTCCTGATTGTTGTTCTTATTTTATGCATCATCAATTCTCTGGGTTTATGGATTATCGGAATGAAATATGCCATACCTCTGGGAATCATATCTGCCATTTTTAACTTCATACCCTATTTCGGAACGATATTGGGGGGATTGGTACCTTTTCTGTTTGCCATCCTGGTGGAAAACAATCCTGCATTGGCCTTCCGGGTCATTTTTTTGTTTATCATTATTCAGTTTACTGAAAACAACCTATTAACGCCCAACATTGTGGGTGGCAATGTAAAAGTAAACCCGTTTTTTATCATTACAGGACTGGTAGCAGCCAGTATGATTTGGGGCATTCCGGGCATGCTGCTGATTGTACCTTTTCTGGCTATCATCAAAATCATTTTCTCTCACATCGACTCCATGAAACCTTTTGCCTTTTTATTGGGCCAGGAAGGTACCGCCAAACATTCTATCACGCTGTCCAAAATTAAAGGTCTCTTTAAAAGAAAAAAGAAGAAGTAGACCAACAAAGTAATAAACCAACTGACTATCCTTAATCGGATTTTGTAAAAAAAACATTGCTTCTGTAAGAACGGACACAGAATTTAGAAAAGGAAAATGAATAAGAAGGCAGGCATTTAACATACCTAGGGTATGGTTACACTTCTTTAATCTTTCGTGCTACCCTTCTGAATACCACTTTCACCCTTGAACCATAAAGAAGAGCTGATGCCGCACATACCAGGGAAAAAGCAAAAACTGTATAAGGCACACCAATGTATTCGGCCAGCCATCCGGCAGCAAGGCTGCCCAAAGGAGTAATGCCCATAAAGGAAAGGCTGTAAAGCGCAACAACCCTGCCCCGCTTCTCTTCATCCGCTATGGTCTGGATAAGGGTATTGGTGCTGTTAAAATGTACAATCATGCCAAAACCGGTGGCGGCCATCATGGCAAAGGAAAGCAGTTTGACCGGTGAAAGGGCGAAAATCCCCAATGCCACAGCGAAAAGCAATGCTGCTCTGAAAGTAGACGCCGGAATGGTATGAACTTTTTGACGGGAAGCCAGCCATAACGCTCCGGTGAGAGCACCCATGCCCAAAGCTCCGGTGAGAAGGCCGAGCAATTCGGAGCCCCCTTGCAGCACATCAGCTGCAAATACCGGCAACAATGCCTGGAAAGGCAAGCCAAAAAAACTGCTGAACATTACCAGCATTAAAAGGTAACGTATGGCTTTGTGATGAAGTGCGTAGCTGATTCCCTCCTTTAACTCATGCAATATTGAAGCTTTCCGTAAACGTGCTTTTTGCTTTTCTACCTTCATGGCAAACAAACAGGCCAGTACTGCCAGAAAGCTCACCCCATTGATAAAAAAACACCAGCCCTCTCCTACCCAGGCAATCAGGATTCCCCCGATCGGTGGCCCGATGAAACGGGCCAGGTTATAAAGAGAAGAGTTGAGTGCAATAGCATTTCCCAGATCTTCTTTTCGGGTAATCATATCCGGCACAAAGGAATTGCGAAAAGGGGTATCAAAAGCCAGAATGATTCCATTCATTGCTGCCAGACTAATAATCAAAGGAATAGTAACAATATCGGTAAGAACGACCAACGCCAGAAGAAAGGCCACCAGCATGGCTGCTGCCTGGGAAATGATAATTACCTTACGGCGATCAAACCGGTCGGCCAGTACGCCCGCAAAAGGCATGATAAAAAGAGAGGGAATTTGCTGGGCAAAAGCAACCGTTCCCAGTAGCAATGCCGATCCTGTAAGTCGATACAACAACCACCCCATGGCGATATTCTGCACCCATACCCCAATCAGCGAAATACTCTGACCATAATAGTACAGTCTGTAGTTGGGATATTTGAAGGCCCTGAAAATGGTTTTCAGCGTACCGACAGGCATTTGAATACCGCGAAAAATCATCATTTCGTCATGAATTTTTTGTCGGGCAAAA
>CAZBGI010000048.1:19126-26697 GCA_964491395.1 uncultured Bacteroidales bacterium
ACTCTAAGTCATGCCCTGACGAAAGCGTTTTTTCTAAACACAGATTCTACCTTATTTGCACCTTACTCACAAACACCCCTTCATCTGTAAACACCTTTACAATATAGATCCCTGGCTGAAACGGGCTATCCACCACCACTTCCTGACTGGCTGCAGGTACATTGACAATTCGTTTCCCGGTAATATCACTCACAGAAACATATTCAATCAAATGCTCTGTACGTACAGTAAACCTATCCTGTGCGGGATTGGGGAAAACAATTAAATTGTTTTCAGATAGCTCGTCCACTCCTGTTTCATGTTGAAAAGCAGCTGACAATGAAAAATCAGAACGTGGCATAAAGAAATGATATTCGTGTTCGGTACTGAGTATCTCATCTCCATCGAGCCAGTGCAAAAAGGTGTAATCTTCCGCTGCTTCAGCTGTCAAAAAAACATTGGCGTTGGGAACGTACTCACCTGCCCCTTCAACGAATCCCCCTTCGGCAGGATTCACATCAATGATCACATCATAAGCAATCTGACCGCCTGGAAGTCCTGTCCAGGAATCATTTACAACAATGTCTTCATCTGCAACCTCAATGATCCGATCATCTCCTCCCTGCCATTCGCCACCATCCCAGCCGGCATTGAGAAAATACTTATACGCATATTCTCCGGGCATCAGTTCAAAAGTTCGTGTAAAAATCATACTTCCCTCCACCTGCTCCAGGAGTTGTTGTTCAGGCAGTGTTCCGGGTTCGGTCCATTCGATCATGGAGCCGGTGATAAAAAAATCATCCACTTCGGAATCAAAATAATCCTCAACATAGGAAAGATCCAGGTTAAACGTTATCTCATAATAAACCGTATCTGGCTCCGTCTTTTTCATCAATCCGGCACGGGTGTTGTCACCCTTGTAAGTACCGAAGAGCACATCCGCATCTTCCAGTGAGATGCCCAGGTTATACACGTTGATAACGGTTGAATCTGTTGAACTAAAGGTTTGTTCATAGGAAACTGCAACAAGATCAAGCAATCCGTCCCCATTGACATCTCCCAGGTTGGCTCCGTTCATAAAGGTGAATCCATCAGGACGGAGCGGAAAGCCCGGCAACTGCCCTGAACCATCGGTTTTCCATGCGTGGATAAAACCTTTGTTCTCTACCATCAAATTAGAACCGAATACAAGTTCATGCTGTCCATCTATATCAACATCCGCAACAGAGATAAAACTTTCCAGGCCTCCTGATTTGGAAACAGGGAAATTATCTAACATATTCCCATCCGCATCGTAACCGAATAGCATGTCATCCGGGGTTTCTCCAATGGGTTTGGCGGTAAGGATTTCAAATGCACCGTTGCCGTTGATATCAGCAAGCGTGGGAGGATGATAGGTCCATCCGCCTCCGGGAACAGCTTTGGGCCAACCCTCACGGTAGTCCCCGTCACTGTTGCGCACGTAGTATTGGGGAGAATTGCCATGGGTAGCTCCCACAATACTCAGGTGTCCGTCGCCGTCAAAATCGGTAAGCAATGGAGATTGGTAGGATAACCCCACATTGCCCGGATTTACAGGAAAGCCGGGAAGAATGGTTGCATCAGGGTTGAAAGCATACAAAGTGCCATCGGATGCACCGGCTATGATGTTTAAGGTACCATCATTATTAATGTCACCAACCGAAGGTGTTACGGCAGGAATAGAAGAAAGGGTTACGGGCCAGTTTTCATTGAAGTTGGTTCCATCGGCTTTCAAAATGTGTATTTGATTCACGGTGCGCACACCAAAAATGACTTCCATTTGTCCGTCATCATTAAGGTCGGCCAGCGTGGGAGCACTGAGCAACCAGTTGTCGTTGATACTTACAGGCCAGCCAGAGAGAACATTCCCTTCCGTATCCAACAGGTATACCCGTCCATTATTGGGAACGCCACCCGTAAGCTGAACGATTTCCAACTCCCCGTCACCGGTAACATCAGCCACCGAAGGGGGGTATGTGGCTGTGCCTGTCAGGGGCAAAGACCAGAGCAAATCTCCTGTACCCCGGAAAGCGGAAAGGGTGCTGAAAGAAGCCACCAATATTTCATCCCTTCCATCGCCGGTAAGATCAACAAGGGTTGCTCCTCTGAAGTTTTTAAAGTTGGGATGACTCGCCACGCGCTTAGGCCAGCCAGGCAATTGATCATAAACAGGGTCTTCTTTTGCCGGTTCTAACAGCAATTCATCACCCAGAAGTACTTCCTCCACAAGTACCTCACCGTTTTCGCCCAGAAATGCTTTGCGGGCAGTTTGTTGTTGTGTAAATGCTGATGTCATTATTAACACCAAAAACAAAGTAATTAAGCTCTTCATAATACGGAGTTTTGGTTTATAAAAAATTTCTATCCATCAAATATATTTAATTATAATTTGAAAAGCAAGTAAATACGAAGGCCTTGTTTTTCTCTGCTAAGTATGCAAATAACGAGACCATTCGCCTTGAACACCCTGTCCGCTTTCGGACAATTGAATACCAAATGCGAACACCTTGCGTACAGGCACAAAACTAACAACCAACCCAAACCAATTATAACCAACTGATATTGTTGTAGTTGTAAATTATGGCACGCAAATAGCAATAAAATAAACAGAAACAGCAAATAAAAAATTAACCCGATAAACCCTTTGAATTATGAAAACAAGAATTTTAACTCTCGCAGCTCTTTTCCTGATGACCGCAAACATAGTAAGTGCAGATAATTTCAGGACCTTCAAAATGTCAGACAGAATGGGTCGCACCTTTGAAGTATTTACCAAAATAGAAAGCAACATCCAGGAAACCTTCGAATTCGATACCCGTGAAGTATTTGAAGAAGTAAAACAAGAAAACAACCAGATGATTGATATCACACCCTTTATCAAACCTGAAAGAGAAGTAAAGGAAACTCATCCGGTGATTAAATAAACGTAAAAATTACCACAATTACATAACCCATAGCCTCTCACGGCAATTCAATAACGTTCTCTTCATAGTGTTTTGGTTTTACCGGGCCTCTCTTCAAATTGAGGTCCGGTTTTTTTATGCAAACAAATCTGCCGCTATTCCATCTGTAAAAAATTTACCTGATGGACTTACTTTCAGCCGTCCGGAGGAATACACCAATTTGCCGTTATTCAGGTGTTTCTGTGCCGAACGCATCATGCCCTCGTGATACCGGATTCCGAATTTATTTTTAACATGCTTTTCATCAATCCCCCACATGGTTCGCAATGCCGTCATTACATATTCGTTGTATTGTTGTTCTTCGGTGAGTATTTCCTGTTGAAAGGGAATTTTGCCAAGCTTCAGGCTGTCGATGTATTTGCAGGTATTGGCCACATTCCATTGTCTCATTCCGGGTTTAAAACTGTGGGCAGATGGCCCCAGTCCCAGGTAAGGCTCCCCGGACCAGTATCCAAGATTGTGTTTCGAGAAATATCCTCTTTTACCAAAATTCGAGACCTCGTAATGCTCATAGCCATGCTGAGCCGTCAGCGCACACAACAATTCAAATTGTCGGGCAGCTTGCTCTTCATCCACAGGAGCAACCTTTCCCTTCCGGATAAACACATCAAGGGCAGTCTTCTTTTCTACGGTAAGGCTATAGGCCGAAATGTGAGGTATCCCCATTTTGATCAGCTGCATGATATTTTGTTCCCATTGTTTATCAGTCATACCGGGCGTACCGTAAATCAGATCGGCAGTAATATTTACAAATCCGGCCTCCTGTGCATAATTGAGCACATCAATAGCTTGCCTGGAATTGTGCGAACGGTTCATAAAGCGTAAATCTTCTTCATAAAAGCTTTGTATCCCAATGCTGAGACGATTGACAGACAACTTTCTCAATGTTTCCAGTTTTTCAGGAAGCAGATCATCGGGATTGGCTTCCAGGGTAATTTCAGCATTTGGGATAAATGAATAGTATTTATGCAACACGTTGAAGATTATCTCCAGCTCAGCAGCATTAAGCAAGGATGGAGTACCCCCTCCGAGATAAAGGGTATCCAGAGGAAACCGATTATCATTATCAGGATACAGGAAATCCTTCTGCATTTTAATTTCCCTGATCAGCGCCTTCACAAATTCCGGCCTTCGCTTTTGCGAAACCGAAAAGTGGAAGTTGCAATAATGACAGGCTTGCCTGCAAAAAGGTATGTGAATATATATTCCAGACATTTTTTTCCATTTAAAAAATTAAATCTCAGAACCAAAAATTCTGTTTGAGGGCATTTATCCTCAACCCCGCCATAAAAATTCCGGTTCGGTTTTCTGAAGGGCCCTGCTCCTCATTGCGGATGATGTATTGCAGGTCAAACCACACATTGGGCCTCCACTGCCATGATGCTTCCAGCTGCAACAATGTCAATGCACGCAACTCACCCTGAAGAAAAGTATGCCCATAATCCCCTGACCGGGTCACATAATCTCTGAAGAGGTTGCTTCCCATATTAATACCGGCTGAATCCATCCCCTGGCGGGCAGAAAAAAGTGTGGTTTTCAACAACCAGTCGGGATGAGGGGTGTATTGCAGGCTCACCATCATTTCCCGCAGGTTGGCACCCAATGGATGCCCCAGGCTCTGACTGTAATGACTGTAGCTGGAGGCAGGCCGCAACCCTGAGCCGTCGGCTGAATAGTGGCTGTAAACAAAAGGTCGTACCCAGTTGCCTTCCCACTGAAAATCCAGGTTATCGATTCCCAGAAAATCCACCCAGTGCATTCCTTGCTGAAGCCCAAACTTATGCCTGAAGGATGCATGCAAATCGTACTTTCGCTCTCCGCGAAAGCCCATATAAACCAGCATGGTATCAATATCATACTTAAGATCACCAACATGAAAATCGTCGGCATACACCTGCCCGTAAAAAGCCACCCGGTGTCCGGCAATCCACCGCCAGAACATTCCCAGTGAAACTTTGTCAGGGTCGCCGATATGATGCTCCACGGCACGGTAAAATATTACAGGATTCAAATAATGGGCATCAAAACGCCTGGGAGCCAGGGTATCGCTTCGCCCGAAAACCACATTCTCAAATACTCCCAGCTGAAAGCGGTCAGAAACATTAAATGAGAGTGTATGGGCAGCCATATACTTGGGATCGAACATCCGTCCTCCATAGGTTCTGAGCGGCCAGTCCACCAAACGGGCAAAAATATTCTGGTAATGAAAACGCCAGATGCGGGTATTGATTTTCAGAAAAAGATAATTGTTGGCATAATCCGATAATAGCAGTGAGCGTTGGCCGTACCCCAGAAAATTCCGGTCCTGACCAAACTGGAACCCAATGTTTTCAGTAGCCTGAAAGGCGATGTATCCGCGTGCCGTGAAATAATCGTACCCCTGATCGCCGAAGGGTATGTTCCATCCTTCACCGGGAATGGCTCCCTCCTGCTGTTGAATCTTGCGATTTACATACAGAGGAAACCGTGCCTGGTTATCGGCCATATAGGTATAAAATCCAACCTTATCGTTTATCATCCCTCTGATTTCCAGCCCTCTTGTATTTTGATACAAATGCAATGAACGGTCGGTTTCCGTGCCCAGACCAAAATGAATAACCGGATTGACCACCAGAAAAAGGCCGTTTTCGTGTCTGCGGTAGAAATCGGAGGGTGTATGATAAAAATGCTTCAGAACCGGTCTTCGTGAAGTGTCAACCGGAGCACCGCTCCATTCCGCGTTGCTCTGGACAATATCCCGGATAAGGAACCGGTCGGTGCGGGTCAATCGCCGTGCAGCAGTGTCAGCCTCAAGCAGGAATTCCACCATCCCTTTTCGCTCCAAAGGTTGCAGGGCAAAGTGAAACTGCGATGCTGAGCCACCGGATTTGATTTCCATCCTTTGCACGAAATCATGCCAGTGATGGCCCGAGGGAAGCATTGTGCTCTGCGACTGAATGGTATTCCAGCCCATTAAGCTGAACAGCAGAACAGAAAGGAAGCGGAAAATATCTCGTTGCATAAGGAGTCTTTTATATGAAGGAATGATAGAAACTTTTGTAATTCAAGACAAGGCCTTCATTCCTTTATGCAAAAATAGAAATAATACGGCATCCATTTGTCTTGTGCGGGTCTTGTTCTAAGCTTATGTTGAAATTAATCGTAAAAGAAAGCCATTTCTTTAACAGACTTTCAACCGCAGCGCCATCGCCAGGCAACTAAATTCTACAAATGTTTAGGTGGCCTACAGCCCATATGCATAGTGCAAAAAATTGAACTTCATGAGAATTAGGGCCAGCGGCTCGGAAACCTTTGTAGATTGAAAATATATACATATGTTGTGCGCTGCGAAATCCTTATGGGAAAGTGAACCCAACTATTTGACAGCGCAATTTGCAGAGAATTATGTAATTGAATAAAAAAAATTCGGTTAAATTATGGTCAATCAATAATTGACAAGAGGTGTTTATCAATCCATTTTTACATCAAACCACAATGGGTAAAACTACTTTTCTTATATTGGCTTCACCGATATTGACAAGCTAAACTACTTCTTCCTGGAATACTTTCGTGAAGATTTGGGTACCCTGGCGATGGTACTTAAGGCCGGTGTGCTGGAAAGTGACGGCCCCCAGGTTTACTGCCCGATAACCCGCATGGAAATGCTCAAAAAACAACACCAACGCACATTTGCCAGCAAAGCGGGAAAGGCTAGTGTGAAGGCGAGAAGGCAGAAAAGGAAAAGCATTGCGTAAAATATGCTATGAACTATGCAGTTCCGTATTTAAATTTGGGGCGCTTTGCTTAACAATGGGACATTATAGTATTTAATTTAAAAGGAGCCATAACCTTATTTAGAAAATTACTCTATTGCATTATGAAAAGGTACCATCTTCTCAGTCGATAAAAGGCTAAGCTTTTAAAATTCATACTATTTGCCCTAAAATCAATAATCCATTTTTTTTAACTATATCATAAAAGTCATTTTTTGATCCCCGGCATTCTTCAGAAACTAATCCAAACTTACTAATTCTTGTTTTTTATTAAAATTAAACTTCAAAAATTTTCTTTGTATAATAATAATCCCTATAAATAATAATACAGAACCAACAAAAACCATATAGAAAGCAAAACTCATGGAAGATGCTCTATCTTGAACCACTCTTTCAATAAATTCATCTTGTGATGGTCTTTCAAACCAATGATATTCTTTTGCCATAATTTCAATAACAGATTTATGTAAATCAATATCATCAGCTATTGGTCTTGAACTTGTTTTAACTATACCTTCAAAACCTATAAATATTAGAAATACACCAAATAACATTAATACTATAATTGCTTTGCTTTTCATCAACACTCCTGACAATGATTGTTTATCCTCATTGGCATTAGCTGAGGTTGGAATAGCAGGTGGCTTTTTCATAAAAACTTCTTTAAGTTCATCAATTTTGTCAGCATTTATCCAATCATCCAGACCTTCGGCCCAAATCAAAGTTGATTTACTGATATTAACATGATATAATTCTTCAATTGTGAAGGGTCCTTGTTGCAAGTTATTTTTAATAATGTAATATTTTTTCATACTATTATAAATATTAATTTGTTTTAAGACCCATCTTTGCTGGC
>CAZBGI010000049.1:0-25866 GCA_964491395.1 uncultured Bacteroidales bacterium
AATTGAAACGGATTTTACGCTCAAAGGTTTGCTTGATGTTAATGATGGTGACGTACTGATACATGGACGTTTTGCCAGCAATTCGTCCAGTTCAATACTGATCGAAGGAGGTTCCTTTATCAGCGATGCACCCAATCACTCAGACAAAGGTTGGCAGTATATTGAAGGTAATCTTACCATGAACAGTGGATTGTTTGAAATTACCCACAACAGCGTAAATTTTGGTTCCACGGCTACTACTTCTATAAGTGGAGGTACCCTAAGATCGGGTGGTGCTTTTTATGCTACCACATCTGGTGTATTTCAGCCAACAGGAGGAGTTGTGGAAATCATTGGCGGCAATATTGACGGGATGATCTATTGCTTCAACGGAAACCACTTTTATGATCTCGCTATTAACAGAAGTGCGGGATATTCCCTCTTTTTCGGCACGACACTGATTGAACATAACCTTGATGTAAATAATGGTGAATTGCGGCTAAACAGTTCTCATAATCTGACCGTTGAAGGCAATGTGGAGATCCATTCAGGTGGAAAGCTGCTCATAGAGAATCAGGCAAGTTTGCTCATGGGGCCCTCCCGCTCAATAAGTGTCAATAACGGAGGAATACTTGAACTTGCCGGAACCAACTCCTCCTCGCCGGTAACTATGTCAAGAGCTTCAACCGGATACTATGCGCTGAATATTGAAAGCGGAGGAACCCTGGCTGCGGAGAATGTAATCTTTGAATACATGAATACCAATGGCATCCATATCAAGTCAGGAGCTACTGTGGATGCTGCCAAGGCCTTTACCCACAGTACCTTCCGTAACGGACAATCAGGTGGCAGATTGATTACTATCCATAACAACCAGACCCTTGAAGTGCTTAATGCTGATTTTCCCTCCAATACATGGGGTGGAAGCAATAATGTTTACAAAAATGTAAACCAGGGCAATGTTACGTTTACCGACTACAGCGGAGCTTTTTCGGGAAACAGTTTTGAATACGACCCTTACAATCGGATTCAATGGGCCCAGGATGTGTTTTCCGTTACCTTTTCTGTTTTCAATGCAGATAATGATCCGGTTGATGATGCTGTAATTACACTTAACGGAACAGTCAATCCTCCGGGCAACTATGTCTTTGCAGGGCTAACACCCGGGACATACGATTATTCAGTTGCAACTGATTGTTATCTTGCTTCTGCCGGCCAGGTAACCCTTACCAATGCCAATGTTGCAATGGATATTATTCTTGATAATCTTTACGGAGATGCCAATGGCGATGGAGTGGTAAATGTATCTGATATCGTGTTAACTGTAAACTATTTTATGGATGAAGAGCCTGCGGGTTTCTGCTTCTTCAATGCAGATATCAACGGAGATGGTATCATCAATGTGCAGGATGTGGTAGGCACAGTAAATATCTTTATGTCGGGCAAAACCATGCCCTGGATGGAACTCTCCTCAGAATCTGCTTCGATGTACCTCAAATCAGATGGTATCTGGCTTGAGAGTGACGGTACACTGACAGGAGTTCAGTTTGAGTTAACAAATGGTCTCATGAACGAAATGCAGCTTTCAGCTGAACTTCCCGGACATTCTCTGGTACAGAAATCCAAAAATCATATGCTGAAAGCTCTTGTCTTCAGCATCGACAATACACCTTTCCCTGCAGGTATGATAAAACTTGTCAGCTTTGATGCCATGGAGCGTGTTCCTGATTGGGGAGAAGCAGTGGCAGCCAACCTCAATGCTGTTGCTGTACCTGTTGAATTGTTTACAGAACCAACTTTTGTCAATCATTCTCAATCTGATACAGAGTTGCTGGCATATCCCAATCCCACCCATGAAATCCTGTGGGTTGAGTTTGTCAACCATAGCGGAAAACCGGCTACAGTTTCACTGGCCAATATGCATGCACAGTTAATAAAAGCCCATACCCTTGCCCGACAAGGCAGAGTTATGATTGACTTTAAAATGCAGGATTTGACTCCGGGAGTTTACCATATTCGGGTAGATGTGGGAGAAAAGGTATTACTGAAAAAGATTATTGTGAATTAAGTTCATTGAAAGCCTTAAGCACTTTGCTGCTTATGATTGAAAAACTACCTGCCGAACACCTGGAAGATGTATTGCATCTTTCAGGTGATTTTGGCGGTTGGATAAACAAAATGATTTTACAATCCTAAAGTTAAATACTATGAAAATTCGACTATTATTTTTTGTTGTGCTGTTGCTATGCTGTAATGCATTTCATGCCTGGGCCGGTACCAATATTATGAAAGTAAAAGATGTATCCGCCCCGTCAGGTACTATTGCCACCATTGAAGTTGAAATCACTAATGAAGATGCTTTTGCCGGGTTTAATTTTGATATCCCATTGCCTGCGGGCTTTAGTTATGTGGAAGGAACCGCGTTGCTTTACAGAGGTAACGATCACAATATAACCCTTGGTGTGGTATCCGGAAACATTGTCAGATGCATTAGTTATGCCATTCCTACAACCGATTTTTCCGGTAATAGTGGTGTGGTGGTTTCTTTTGATGTGCAAACTCCTTCTATTGAAGGAAACTATGTTTTTAACCTTTTAAATGCAGTTATCAGCAATAGTTTGGGAGAAAATATTCTTACTTCCACCCAGCCGGGAGAGATAACCCTTATAGAAGGTTTGCCAGGAAACAACATGTTACTGCGTGATGTATCAGCTTATGCGGGGTCAGTTGTTACTGTAGAAATGGAAATAATTAACGAAGATCCTTTTGCAGGTTTTAATCTCGATATTCCACTTCCGGCAGGTTTTGTCTATGTTCCGGGTTCTGCTGTATTATACCGCGACTACGGTCATACTCTTTCATTTGAAATTCTAGCTGGAAACGTGGCGCGGGCTTTGAGCTTTGCCATTCCCACAACCAATTTTACCGGTAATAATGGAATGGTTCTTTCATTTAATCTGCAAACCCCTGCCATAGCAGGAAGTTATACGCTCAATATTACCAATGCGGTACTTACCGATAGCGGAGGTAACAACATCCTTACAGATGTGTATCCGGGCACAATATTGCTTCAGACATTACCCGATGCAGTACCCCTGGATATTAAGCTGATACTGGAAGGGGCGTTTACACCCGGGGAGACCTACCTGATGCAAACAGCCTTAAACGCTGAAGGAGTTATTCCTCTTGCTCATCCTTTCCAGCCCACGCTTCCCTATTTTGGAAACAATAGTCCGGTATGGTATTATAACGGAACCGAGACAGCTTCTGCCATTCCTGTTAATGCAGTAGACTGGATTTTACTTGAGTTGCGTGATGCTTCTTCACCGGAGCAGGCTTTGAGCGGAACGCTCATAAAAAGGATGGCTGCCTTTTTATACAAAGACGGACAAATAAGAACCACAGCAGGACAATTGCCTCAACTTGATATTCCTGTCGTACAGGGCTTGTATGTGGTTGTCTATCACCGCAACCATCTGGCAGTTATGTCTTCCGCTGCAGTTCCTGTTGTGGATGGAAATTATACCTGGAATTTTACCCAAAGTTCTGATAAAGCATACAGCCGGAATGTCACATATTCCCGGAATGCTTATCTGCAGGGGCACAAAGATTTAGGGGGAGGAGTATTCGGAATGTACGGCGGCGACGGTGATGGCAACGGGCAGGTGCAAACACAAGATAAAAATGGAGTCTGGAATCTGCAATCGGGCCAAAGCGGTTATCGGGCCGGCGACTTTGACCTCAACGGCCAGGTCCAGACCCAGGATAAAAATGAAATATGGAATCCTAACAGTGGGGTAGCATCGCAGGTGCCATGAGTTTATGGTAATTCAGGTTCATTTAACGATCCTTAAGGAATTGGTTATCATTGTTTTGAATCTACATAAATTGTAGTTCACTTCGTATAGCTTTGTTTTGGTTGGCCCGTAGACCATTAGCCTTTTGATTGGGGCTCATGATTATAATTTGTCATGTTACCCTGAATACTGTTCTTTGGGGTGCAAATTTGTTGATGGGTTTTTTTGTTTTGGTTGTGGCAATTAATATATTTTTTATCTTTATAATGATTTTTTCCTCCCCTGAAATATATCTTGTCATTCATCAAAATTAAAGTTATGCGATCGTCGGTAATCATGAGTGTAATCCTGTTGGCAGGGTTGGGGAGTTTTGGACAAACAGAAACCAAAGAGTTTGATCCCGGAAAATATCAGAAGGAGAATTTTCTTTTGATGGACAGTATTAATGAATATATTCCACCGGCTTCAAAAGAGTTTTATTATGAGCACGGATGGCGCTCAGGAAAAATTGTTGGAGGTGCTGATGCGGACATTGAAGATTATCCCTGGCAGGTAGCCATTCTTACATCATCCAATCAACAGTTTTGTGGAGGAAGTATTATAAGCGAACGGTGGATTCTTACTGCGGCCCATTGTGTTGGTGTGTTCTCCAATATAAAGGTAAGAGCCGGGGTAACCAACAAAACCCAAACAGGACAAACCATCACAGTGCAGACGGAAATTCCACATCCTTTCTACCAGAGCATCACTAATTACAACAACGATATTGCATTGCTTTACCTTTCTGCACCGCTTGATTTGAGCGGAGATAAGGCACAGGCTGTACCTATCCTCACACAGGCACTTGCTGCAGAAGGATTTGCCGATGAAGGGGTAATGTCTGTGATCACCGGATGGGGGGCTTTATCATGGGGAGGTCCCGGCACAGACATACTGCAGGCAGCCCAGGTTCCCATAACCCATAATATTGGCAGTTATTCACCCGCCATGATAACTCCTGATATGTTGCTGGCCGGATATCCTGAGGGTGGGACAGATGCCTGTCAGGGCGACAGTGGTGGTCCACTGGTTGTGCCAGACGGGGAAGGGGGATATTTGCTTGCAGGGATTACCAGTTGGGGAGAAGGTTGTGCATGGGCTGGTTATCCCGGGGTATATGCACGGGTGAGTTATTTTGAAGACTGGATAAGAGAATATGTACCGCTTATTGATCCCGATGCGCCGGGAGCTCCTCAGATTTTAGCACTTGAGGCAGAACCGAATGGAAACCTGAAAACAGATATTCAGTGGCAAAATCCTGCCAATACAATCTCGGGTGAGCCTTTGACAGAACTTTCAGAAGTAAGAATTTTTCGTAATAATGAATGGATTTACACCGTTGAAGAGCCTGTGCCCGGAACCATAGAAACCTATAGTGATTTAGATGTTCCACAGCCCGGAATGTATAGTTATAGCATTGAAGGGGTTAATGCCGCAGGAGAAGGTGAGCAATCAGAATTATGGGTATATGTCGGTGATGAGGGAGTATTGATGAAAGAAAGCTTTCTTGATACGGAAGGGGCGATTCCCCGGGGTTGGATGCTCACTGGGACTGCTAATCATAAATGGTCGGTAACCAACACTTCCGAAGCAGGAGGGGAAAATCCTGAACTGCAACTTAACTGGGATCCCCCTGCCGTTGGTCTGAGCCGGGTGGTTTCTTATCCTGTAGCTTTGTCTGGCCAACAAACATTGAACCTGAGTATCCAACAGTACCTGGACAACTGGCCCGGTGCCAATGAAGGGGAAATTTCTGCCCTTGATGTAAGATATGACAATGCCAAAGGATGGATTAATATCTGGGAGAACGAAGTGACCGCTGATATTTCTCAAGGTAGCTATCAGTTTGATTTTAGTGTGCCTGAGGAAGCCAACTACGTTCAGTTGGGAATTCGTTTTGAGGGCAACTCCTATAATATTAACCATTGGTACCTGGATGATTTTATCCTTACCTTCGAACCTGTGACCGCAAATCAACTCGATGTTACACTCATTCTGGAAGGAGCTTATGCTTCAGAAGGAGAAGCACTTATGCATACAACAATAAATGATGTCGGCCTTCTCCCGCTCGACCATCCTTTTTCTCCTCCCTTGCCCTATTTCGGAAATAGTCAACCAGTATGGTACTACAATGGAAGCGAGTCTGTTGAAATTTTACCCGAAGATGCGGTGGATTGGATACTGGTGGAATTGCGGGATGCACCCGAGGTAGCCGGGGCAGATGCTGCATCTGTTATTTTTCGTCAGGCTGCATTGTTGGATAATTCAGGCAAAGTGACCGATCTTACCGGAGAACCTTTACTTGTGGATGTACAGGTAGAGAATGAACTTTTCGTGGTGATTTATCATCGCAATCACCTGGCTGTTATCTCTTCAGCGCCTTTGTCTCTCACCGATGGAATTTACACATGGAATTTCAGTGAGGGACCCGATGCTGCCTGGTTGCAAGGTCAGAAACATCTGGGCAACGGCCTGTACGGTTTGCATGGGGGAGATGGGGATGGCAATGGCCAGATACAAACCCAGGACAAAAATGAAGCATGGAACCTGCAGGCAGGACAAAGCGGTTATCAGGCCGGTGACTTCGATCTCAACGGCCAGGTGCAGACCCAGGATAAAAATGAGATATGGAACCCCAATAGTGGAAAAGCTTCTCAAGTGCCTTAAGGGCTTCCGGATTATATTTAAGGATGGGTTACCTGTAATTGGTCTTTAAAGGCTTCATTAACATTAAGTTATTTCATTTCCCTAAAAAAAAGGTGTTTTTACGAAGGGCCAGATGAATAATTACCCTTAGTTTTGTCTTTTGAACCCTGCGCACCCGTGTAAAACAAAAAGGAAATGCAATTAGATGGCTGCTTCCCAAATCCTGTTAATGTCGTTGCTCTAATCTTCGTCTTGTTGCTTTTGCATGGCTGTGCAGGAAGATCCCCCCTGGTGAGTGAAACTATCAGCGAATCTGCCGAACCGTCAGTATCTCCCGGCATTTGTGATGGAAAACTAATAGTGAAAGACTTTGCACCATATGATTGCGGGAGCTTTTCTGATTTGAGCATCTCCGATACCATTTGTCTTGCACTTCCTGATGGAAATGTTTTCAGTGCAGTAATTGAGCGTTATTCCATCAATATAAACCAGACTCTTACAGTCAGAACTTCCATCCCTGATTATCCTTCAGGCTATTTGCTGATATCTGTAACTCATTGCAGCGGTAGTGGAATTTTAAGAATACCTGAAATTGCCACGGCCTGGAAAGTATATGCAGATACCGTTACGGGTGTTTTCAGCTTCAAAGAAGTGGATCCATCTTTAAAAATTCAGCGCGACAGTGTTTTTATTCCCGATTATTAATAATATTCTTTTATAATCCCATTTCCGACAATATTATGAAACACACTTTTACATTTATTACCTTGATGCTTTTGTCTGTTATGATCGTAAACAGTCAGAATATCTACCCTCTTTTTGAGAATAGTCGTAAACCCCTGGATTTTGATACAGAGCAACTCCATCTTCCCTTTGAGGATATTCGGCAGGTAGACATTAATACCCTTATTTTAGAAGAGAATACCAGATATTTTCAAAAAGGAGATAAAATAACCTTTGACCTTTTTGATAAGATGAACGTCAGTGCAACCATTGACAGGGTCAACCAGAATATCAATGGCACCCTTTCTATTCGTGCCCGGCTGGATGATTATCCCATGGGGTATATAATTTTATCAGCAACAGATGGACAGGTTACCGCCAGCATAAGAATACCCGAACTCAACCACCGGTACAGTCTTAAATCTCATAAACCATCAGGAAGTACATTTCTTAAAAAACTTGATGTCGGCGAAATGGATATCCTGGAGTCTGGTCCTGACATGATCCCGGAATTTTTACCTGAAATGACCCCTGTGCAAATCCAAAGAATGGAAAAAGCAGCCCAACGAGATGACGATGAGGTTGCCGTTGTGGGAGTAATGGTAATTTATACACCTGCTGCCGCCAACTGGGCTGCAACCAATGAAAACTCGGTTGAAAACAGCATTGCTCAATCCATGGAAATGGCACAACTTGCACTCGATAACAGCAACACACTCATAGAAATGGTTCTGGTACATGCTGCTGAGGTTGATTATGTCGAAAGTGAATCATCGAGTAATGATTTATATGCTCTCACTGAGGGATCGGGGGTCTTTGCTGAGGTTCATGAATGGAGAGAAATGTATGGTGCTGACCTGGTTGGCTTTTTTACCCTGGTAACAGATACCGGGGGGCTTGGATGGCTGTTGAATAATAAGTCGGGAGCCCCCGGCACTGGATTTTCTATCACCCGTATTCAGCAGGCAAGCTGGACCTATACCCATATTCATGAAATGGGACACAACATGGGTGCCCATCATCATAAACTGCAAAACGTGCAACCCGGACCTACCATTTGGAGCAACTGGCCTGAAAATATTTGGTCAGCCGGCTGGAGATGGCAGGGTGATAATAATCAGATGTATGTTAATGTAATGAGCTACAGCAGTGGTGAATATTACGCTGATGGACTGGATGCCACTGAAGTTCCTTATTTTTCCAATCCGGATATAAGCTTTCAGGGGGTAGCTGCAGGAGACCCCAATGATGCAGACAATGCCCGTACTTTGAGAGAAATAAGACATGTAATAGCGGCCTATACCGAAACAGATACTTCAGGTATTCCATTGTGCGTAGCACTGGATAATTGTGATTATGAGGTGACAACAGAGGGTGATGCTTTGTGGACGGGTCAGGACGAAGCGTCCTTTGATGGAGCACATGCTGCCCAGAGTGGTCCCATTGCTCACAATCAATATTCAGCGATGGAAGTTTCCCTTGCCGGGCCGGGACAATTGAGCTTCCGATGGAAAGTATCTTCTGAGGAAAATTATGATTTTTTGAAGCTTTTTGTGAATGGAACAGAAGTTGACAGCATTAGCGGATTATCAGACTGGGAATTAAAAACTGTTGTACTTGAGCAGGCTGTTAACCAGATAAGATGGGAATATACCAAGAATGATTCAGAGAGTGCAGGGATGGACTGTGGTTGGGTTGATCAGCTGGTTTTTCTTCCTGACTTGGGGTTGCCCCAGGTAGTATTTGAGGTGAAGGACAATGCTCAACAACCCATTTACAATGCCAGGATAAGCATTACTCCTCAGAACAGATTTACCGAATTCGAAAGGAATCCAGCGCTTGTCTCAGGTTCTGATTCTGATGTTCATGCAAAAAAAGCGGGGAGTACCCTTGAAGCAAAGCCGGCAACAGCTTCAAAAAGCAAAAATACCTTGGATAAACAATCCGGAAATGGGTTATGGATACATTGGGATATGGATGAAAATGTTACGGCTGTGGGGTTGAATGACGGTGGAGTATTTTATACTGCCTCTCGCTGGACACCTGCTGATCTCGTACCTTACCAGGGATATGCCATTTCAAGTATCCGGATGTATATTAATAATCAGCCTACCAGTATTACTTTAAAAATCTGGCAGGGCCCAGATGAGAACAATCTCACTGAAATGTACAGCCAGGTTTTACCCAATCCGCAAGCTGACAGCTGGCAGCAGACAGAACTGGCAGTTCCTTTCCCCATTGATGCAACACAGGAATTGTGGTTTGGCTATGAAGTGGATGATCCCGGAGCCGATGTTTTTTCTGCAGGTTTGGATGATACCGAAGAACATGATGGAAAAGGAAATAAGATCTTACTTTCAGAAGCAGAGGGTTGGGCAAATCTATCTTCCTTTGATATGATTGGTAACTGGAATTTACAAGCCATGCTGGAGGTAAGTGAGCCTTTAGTGTTATTTACCAATGAAGAGGGCATGGCAATTTTTGATGCCATTCCCGGAAGTTACAATTACCAGGTAGAAAAGCCGGGATATGAAATCTATTCAGGAACCTTTTCTGCTCAGGATGAGGACATACCGGAACATGTTACATTAAATGAAGGAGGCGATGCTCCTCTTGTCACATTTAATGTCAATGTAGAAGGGGCCTCTCCGGGCTTTGTACCGGGGGAAAGTAATGTGTTTTTGACCGGTTCATTTACCAACTGGGCTGTGCCGGGTTCTGATTACTCCATAGAACTGTCGTATGCCGGGAATGACTGGTATACTGTAACCCTCCCAATGGAGGAAGGTGAGCATGAGTACAAATATTTCTCTGATGCTTTTGGAGAAGGATGGGATGGGGGAGAATGGCAGGGTGAGCCCAACAGGTTGGTAAACGTAACGGGAGATATGGAGCTGAATGATACATGGGTCGGTCCCTATCATGAATTGTATTTGCAGGCTAACCCGCCTGAGGCTGGTAATCTGACAGGTGGGGGCTTTTATTACCCTAATACTATGGTTACCATTGGGGCAGAAATAAGTCCTGGATTTGTATTTTTAGAATGGACCAGCGATGAAAATGAAGTGCTCAGCACTGAACCGGTATTTAATTATCAAACTGTCGGTTATGGACAAATCCTGACTGCCCATTTTGAAGAGGATACCCACACCTACCATTTAACCACCGAAGTGTCGCCAGCAGCTTCGGGCAGCGTATCAGGCGAAGGTGCCTACCTGGTAGGAAGCCAGGTAGAGCTTACGGCTTCTCCTGCACAGGGATACGAATTTTTGTACTGGCGTGAGGACGAGACCATCATTGGTTTTGATGAAGGTCTCAACTATACCATGCCCGCTGAGAGCGTGCATGTGACTGCCTATTTTGGCCTTATGACTTCCGTGTCTGAGAATAAATTACCCAAAATAAAAGTATATCCTAATCCTGCTCATTCCCGCATCACCATTACAAGTGCAACTCCCTTGTCCTTCCTGGAAATATCTGATATACAGGGCCGGATTATCATGAAAACTGAAACAGACGATTCTTCTGTGTTGCTCGATGTGTCTGGTTGGGATAAAGGTTTGTACTTCCTCAGGGTTTATACCAGTAAGGGCGTGATGGTCCAGCGTTTCCTGGTGAATTAGAAATTCCGTGAGACAGATTCTTTCAGGGTTGTCCTTCAGGCTTAGCCGGTTGTTGAGCACAGGGAACCTGATACCTGTCTGACTGAAAAACACATTTGAGTAAGTGTTGCGTTTAGCTTGCAAAATTGGTGCAGCATCAATGCTGAAATTCAGCATATTCTATGCAAAACAGGTTTTTTAACCTACCCGGCTGACGGTAAATTGGCTGTTGGTTGGGCTTTGAAACTGGCTTAAGTTCGTAGTGTCTTCGAAACTGTGCTATAGCAAGAATCATTAACCTGTAATGCAAGATACTATGAAGCCTCAATTACCAGCCCAGCGAATTTTAACTTCTTTCATAGTACTGCTATTCGTGAGCTTTTATTCGACTGCAGGCAACATCAGTTTTTTACACCTGAATCATGGCGATTCTGTTACCTTGCTTTTGGATGATAATGAATCGTATACAGCGACCATAGAGCGAATCAACAATATATCAGAAAGTTCTCTCGTTCTGTTTCTGTCAATTCAAGATCAACCCGATTGCTTTCTGGTGGTAAGAAGTGTTCATCAAACCATTCTTGGCACTTGCCAGATGAATGGAACGATAAAACATGTTGAAATGCTTTACGATAAGGAGAAAAATCAGTTGTTGCTGAAAAGAGAAACTGAGACAGGGAAATTATTGCTCAGTGAAAGAAAAAGCCTGCCCTCGTTTTAAGATAACGTAGGCAGGCTAATGAAGATTCTTTAAAAAGTCGGTCTGTTTTTATCTACCAAATAAACGCATAATATCGTTATACTGGGCAAAGATAATCAGTCCCAGCAGCAATACCATTCCAACGGTTTGTGCATATTCCATAAACTTATCTGAGGGCTTTCTGCCAGCTATCATTTCGTAAAGCAGAAACATTACATGACCTCCATCCAGGGCAGGTATGGGGAGAATGTTCATGATGGCAAGGATAATAGACAGAAATGCAGTAATGGTCCAAAAATGCACCCAGTCCCAGGTAGGAGCAAAAATGCTGCCGATGGTAATAAACCCTCCCAGACTCTCGTGATCTCTTTCTTTTACAACAAACCGAAGTTGCTTGAAGTAATCAATGGTTGTAGCATAGGCTCTTTCTACTCCGGCAGGTACAGCTTCTGCAATTGAATATTCTTTCTTTTTTAAATCGAAAAATGCACTAAGATCTCCCTTGGGTTGCACTCCCATCATCCCGGTTTCCGGGAGAGATATATCAAACTCAAGGAGTTCACCCTCTCTGAATGCACCTACTTTTACTTCCTTGCCGGCATTGGCAATAAGGTTTTCACGAAACTCAAAGAAAAAAGGAATCTTTTCTTCGTTAAGAGAAACAATGCTATCTCCGGGTTCTAACCCTGCTTCGTGTGCAGCAGAACCTTCCTGCACCGTCTGGATGATAAAAGGAATTCGCTCCATAACAAAGCCCGCGGTTTCATTTTTTTCTTTCATGGTTTCCAGTACCCGACTACCATATCCTTTAGGGATAGGTATATTTACAATCTCTCCATCTCTTCTTACCTGGATACTGGATGCATCGTCCAGCACAACGGCAGAAGTGATAGAATGGAAATTCTCAATTTCATGGTTGTCAACCGAAAGTATTACATCGCCGTGTTGCAGGCCTATTTCCTGGGCAATAGGTTGAGCATGAACACCATACTTAAGGTTTTGTGAGGGAAGGTATTGGTCGCCGATTATGGAAAGCATGAATATGTAAATCAATACTGCCAGTATAAGATTGAAAGTTACTCCTCCCAGCATAATAATCAATCTTTGCCATGCCGGTTTTGAACGAAACTCCCAGGGTTGGGGTTCTTTGCTCATTTGCTCTTTGTCCATCGATTCATCGATCATTCCTGCAATTTTTACATAACCTCCCAGGGGAATCCATCCCATACCATACTCTGTGTCACCGATTTTCTTTTTGAAGATGGAAAACCAGGGGTTGAAAAACAGGTAAAATTTCTCCACTTTGGTATTGAAATACCTTGCAGTCAGGAAGTGACCAAACTCATGAATGATTATCAGCAGGGATAAACTCAGGAAAAACTGTATTACTTTAATTGCTATTTCCATTTTATTCTTCTCTAATATTAAAAATTGTTGTTTTACGTATTAAAATCTGGTGTTTCTTATTTTTAGGTAATGCTTGTTTACAGATAATGCTTGTTGCGATTCAAATCATTGGGTACAGGGATGATCTTTAAACTGATTCCTGCCATGAATCAATTCTCTTGCCATAATGCGTGCTTCTTTATCCGTATTGCATAAATCATCATACCCCGGTTGGTCCATAAAAAAAATCTTTTCCATACAATGTTCTATAACATCAGACATTTGAAGAAAGCCGATTTGATCTTTCAGAAACGCTGCCACCGCTACTTCATTTGCAGCATTCAAAATGCAGGGCATGTTCCCGTCTTTTTCCAGGGCCCTGTAGGCAAGCTCAAGATTTCGAAAGGTTTTGCTGTCGGGTTTTTCAAAAGTGAGCTCGGGATAGTCTGCAAAATTAAAACGCCTGAAACCGGATTTAATTCTGTTGGGATAAGCCAGGGCATACTGGATGGGCAGTTTCATGTCAGGAAGGCCCATTTGTGCTTTCATGGAACCATCTTCAAACTGTACCAGGGAATGTATGATAGATTGCGGATGCACAATAACTTTTATCTGTTCAGGTTTCAGGGCAAAAAGCCACCTGGCCTCAATTACTTCCAGCCCCTTATTCATCAGTGAGGCAGAATCAATGGTTATTTTACAACCCATATCCCAGTTGGGATGTTTAAGTGCATCCTCCTTTTTTACATTTTTAAGATTCTCCGTGGTCATCCCTCTGAAAGGACCCCCTGATGCCGTAAGGTAGACTTGCTCAATTTTATTATGAAACTCTCCCGCCATGCATTGAAAGATTGCGGAGTGTTCGGAATCTACCGGGTAAATATTTACTCCTGCCTCTCTTGCCTGTTGCGTGATAAGGTGTCCGGCAACCACCAGGGTTTCCTTGTTGGCAAGCGCAATATTTTTTCCTGCTGCAATGGCGCGTAGGGTAGGTTTTAACCCGGCAAATCCTACCATGGCAGTAAGAACTATGTCAATACTATCCAGTTCTACAATCTCTTCCAGCGAAATCTCCCCACAAAACACCTTTATGTACAAGGGCTCCAGGGCTTCTTTCACTTTCTCATAATGCTCCTCGTTGCCTATGACCACTGCGTTGGGTTTAAATTCCATGGCCTGACGAATGAGTAAGCCGGCGTTATTCTGTGCTGTGAGAACTTCTACCTGGAATTCTCCCGGGGCCCCTTTGATAACTTCCAGAGCCTGGGTTCCGATTGATCCGGTTGAGCCCAAAATAGCAACATTCCTTTTGTTCATCTGTGGTTCTTTTTGCGGTTGTTTGTTTCCATTCTCACAAAACAAGTTATCGGAGAAAAGCAAGTAGTATTTTGCATGGTATGGTCTGACACGAATACGGCTTTCGGTTTTTGTATAACAGCCGGGTGGAGTTGTCTGGCAGCCATTGTATCATTTATGTTTACCGGAGCGGGTTTTTGTCGGTTAAAAAACAATATAGTCGGTAGGGTTGATGGGATTTCCGTTAAACCACAACTCAAAATGCAGGTGAGTACCAGTAGAAAGTGTACCGGAATTGCCAATGATCCCTATTACTTCACCGGCCTTTACAAAACTGCCCTCTTCTTTAAGCAGGCTATCATTATGTTTATATACCGACATAATATTGTTGGCATGCTGAATACCTATGGTATACCCCGTTGTGGGTGTCCAGGTTGCCAGTACAACGGTACCGTCCAGCGTGGCTTTAATAGGAGCCCCTTCATCTGCTACAATGTCAATTCCATAATGTCTGTTGGCCTGGTTAAAGTGGTTGGTGATAATTCCCTGCAAAGGAGGAAAAAAGAAAAACTGAGAAACTCCTTGAGGTTCAACAATGTCCATCTCTTCGGTGTTCAGGTCGGCATAAGTAAATTCATTTTCAATCTGAGCACGCAAAATTGAATCTTCCCTGGAGGGTGGCAGCTCGGCAACTTCAGTAAGCTCTTCATTTATTTCCATTTCAGGAACTTCATCCTCCAAATCTCTTCCTTCAATAATATTTCTGATGTTCACAATGTAGAGGTCTTTTCTTCTCAGTTCGTTTTGCAGGGAGTCGGCTTTTATGTTAAGTTCACGCAATACCTTGCGGGTATTAAAATCTGCATAACCCGGGATGTATTCTTTTAAAGGTGTAAAAGCAATCAGGTAGGTGGTAGCTACCACCAGAAAAATTACCAGCGTACCAAAAAAAATAAAAACATTCAAGCGGGTCAAACGAAAGGATATCTTTTCTTCAAAAGTATCATCATTCATTAATACAAGCCGGTATTTATCATGTAGCTTGGAGAAAAAATTCTTTTTCTTTTCTTTGTTTTCTACCATCGAGAGGGTAATAGTTTTGGGGGTTATTCCTTAATTGTAAACCAAAATGTGCTAAATTAAGGTGCAAATATCGTAATTTTAATTCTTTCCCTGATACTTTTCAGAAAGTTTGTGGTTGTGGGCAATATTGTTGCCCGGCATCAATGCTTTCCCGGAGTTGGATTTATCCTTCATCAACAGTTTCATTGCAAAGCTCTGCACATACGTTGGAATTATAGTTTCTGTGATTATTCAGATTTTGCACCCACAAATACTCAGGGAGATAAAATTTTATCAGAAGTGTACCTGTTTTTGAAATAAATTTGCAAATTAGCAGTTATAAAAGCAGAGAAACTCAAAAATTGCAAATTTGATATTTAAGGTGAAAAAACGTATTAATCCCCGTATTGCTGTATATCTCATTTTACTGGTTATGGGCTGGTCTTGCTCTACCCAGAAGAATACTTTCGTAAACAGAAATTTTCATAGTATTACTACCAAATATAATGGGTATTTTAATGCCAGGGAAAATTATCTCGAGGGATTAAGGAGTTTAGATCAAATGCATGAGGATAACTATGAAGATGTATTGAGTATCTTCAGATACGGGAGTGACCAACAGGCAGGCTCAGTTGCCGGAAACATGGATATTGCCTACCAGAAAGCCAGCACTGCCATCCGTCGACATTCAATGAATATCAGAGGGGTAGAATACAATCGCTGGATAGATGATTCATATTTTCTCATTGCCCGCAGTCATTATTTTAAAGGGGATCATAACTTAGCAATCCTTACCTTCCAATATGTAATCCGCCAGTTTGATACTCACTTGAAATATCACTCCATGATATGGGTTGCCAAATCACATATTAAAACAAAGCAATACAACAATGCTTTGCGGGTGCTCGAACAGGTAAAAAAGGACATCGATGAGGGTTTGCTGGAAGAGGATGCTGTTTTGTTCTACAACAAGGTTTATGCTCACTATTATTTGCAACAACGGGATTTTGCCGGGGCCATACCCTATCTTGAGCAGGCTGTTAACCTGGCATCCCACAAAAAGGAAAAAACACGACTAACTTTTATTCTGGCTCAGGCTCATCATCAGGAAGGCAATTATGGCCCGGCCCAGCAAACATACACGAAAGTATTAAAATTGAACCCTGATTTTGAAATGGCTTTTCAGGCAAGGATCAATATGGCAAAGGCCTATGATACCGACAGTGGAGATAGCCGTTTTATTTTATCTGAACTGGAGAGGATGTTGCGTGATAGTGAAAACCGGGATTTTCGCGATCAGATTTATTATGCCCTTGCCCAGTTTTCCATGAGGCAGCAAAAAGAAGAGCAGGCTTTGGAATATTACCACCAGGCCCTGGAAAATTACAGGGGAAATGATTCACAGAAGGGTATTACTTTTCTGCGGCTGGGAGAAATTCATATGAAGAACAAGGAATACATTGAGGCTTCCAGGATGTATGACAGTACCATGGTGTATTTGTCAAGCGAATATCCGGAATATGAAGCTGCAGGAAAGCGGAATGTTCTGTTAAGGGAGTTGTCGCACAATTTGCTGATGATTGAGAGAGAAGATTCGCTTCAACGCCTGGCAGCCATGAATTCAGAGGAGCGAAATACGATTCTTGATGCTATCATCGAAGAAATTGCCGAGCAGGAGCGACTGGAAAAGCAAAAAGAACAGGAACGTGCGCAGATGCGACAGCAAATGGCCAGATCAGGAAGAAACCAGGCAACTGATGGAGGTGGCGGGGGCTGGTATTTCTACAACTCCTCCGCCATAAGTTTCGGGAAAAATGAATTTTATGCCAAATGGGGCGAAAGAGAGCTGGAAGATTTATGGAGAATCAGCAACAAAAGAACCATGGCTTTTGGAGATATGGGAGAGTTTGGAATGGAGGAGGGGGATGAGTTGGATCCTTCGGGAAAAGTAACCCGGGCCAGTCTTATGGAAAACGTTCCTACCACAGATGAAAAAATGGAAGCCTCTAATGAAAGAATGGCGCAGGCCTATTTCAACGTAGCCATGATTTTTAAAGATCGGATGGATGATATTCCCAATGCCATCAAAAATTTTGAAACCCTGGTCAACCGCTTTCCTGAATATGAAAGAAAACTGCTAAGTACTTATTTTCTGTACAACATATATTCTGAAGCCGGTAATACTTCGCGGGCAGACTATTACAGGAATCTAATCATTAACGAATACCCTGATACCGACTTTGCCATGATTTTATCGGATCCCAATTATCGGGAAAAGATAACAACTCGCGGGAATGTTATAAAAGATCTTTATGCCAGAGCCTATGATGCTTATATCAACGAGAATTACTCCCTGGCTATGGAGTTGTTAACACAAAGTGAAGCAGATTCACTTGAAGTCAGCAGGAAACAGGCGGCGCGGTTCTCCTTTCTGAAAGCACTTGTTTTGACACGTAGTGCAGAGAAAGAAACAGCAATAGAACAACTTACCTATGTAACAGATAATTTTGCCGAAACAGAAGTGCACGAACCCGCTACCAATCTCCTGGCTTATCTTGGAGGAGGAGGTGGTGGAATGCCCGCTACTGAAGATCCCTCTCAATCGACAACCCGAAATGATACCAGAAGAGCACGTGCAGGGAACGACAGGGAAGAGATGGATCCCCAGGATGCGGTTTTCTCTTTTAATCCCGATGCGGTGCATTTTTATGTGTTGCTGGTAAATACCCAGCAAGTGCAAATCAGACAATTGAGAAATGAAATCACCCAGTACAATAAAGATGAGTATGCAGAGGGCAATCTGAACATGAGCACGTTATTTTTCGAACAAAACAAGCAGCTTATAACTATCACGAACTTTCCTTCTGCCCGGCAAGCTTTACTATATGGAACTCAGCTGACAGCAAGCCTGGTACAAAAAGACTATGAGGAAGATGCTTTAAACGGCTTTGCTATCAGCGTTGAGAATTATCCCCTGTTTTATCAGGATAGAAAGTTAGATGAATATCTTGATTTTTTTGAGCACGCTTATGGCAATCTGGAATAAAATTCTTTTGTTTGGTGTATTTTTGTTTTACTTTTGCTTGCAGAAGGTTGGATTTTTTTTGATTTCAGAAAAGTTTTTCGCCTGATATATTGAGTGATAGTAAAAAATGAAACTGGAAGTCAGGAACACAGGATATAGTAACCAGTTTATTAATTCAGAATTTAAATAATGTTTGGTAATAAAAAAAAGACGGATAAAACAATGGCTAAAATTACAGAAGCAGAGCACACGTCCATAAATCTTATCGGTAATGGTACAACCATAAAAGGAGAAATAAAAAGTAACGGAGATATCCGGATTGATGGCACCCTGGTAGGTCAGGTTTACTCAAAAGGGAAAATCGTAGTCGGCAATACCGGAGTCATAGAAGGTGAAATTTATTGTCAGAATGCAGATTTCTCCGGTAATATCAAGGCGAAGGTTGAGGTTTCGGAATTGCTTACCCTGAAAGCCACTTCTCGCCTTACCGGTGAGATTGTAACCAACAAACTGGCCATTGAGCCGGGAGCCAGATTTACAGGCACTTGTACAATGGACAAAAACACCTCCGATGAGGTGAAGACTCCTCAAAGACCTGAACTACCCAAGAAATAGACAGCTAGAAATAGCGTATACCGGAATAAATATCAGTATTTATTCCGGTATTCTTTTTAGGGGCCCATTCCAATCCAAAACATCATGACAACTCCTGCAAAACCTATCCTGAGGTTAACGATATTTTCGGTATTGTTTTTTGTTGTTTCCCTGGTTTTTTATTGGTACGCACCGCAAAACCTGGTAAGCGACAATTTACTGTATATCGTTCCCTTTTTCTTTCTGGTGCATCTGTTCAGCAGAATGACCCATTATTACATGGCAAAGAAAGGTACAGTTCCTTCCAAATTGTTTTATCTGGCTTCCTCAGGGGTGAAATTGTTGCTTTTTTTATTTATTCTTATTCTTTACGGCTTTTTGCACCGTGAGGATGTTGCTCCTTTTTTCTTAAGTTTTCTTGTGTTTTATATCTTGTACACCTTTCTGGATGTAAAACATCTGTTGGGCAATATGTCTACGTGAAACACTTAATTTTCCTTTCGTTAACAAATCCTTCTCCTTGTGATGCGTTGATTGATAGAGTGTTGCAATACAGAAAAATCAAAGGAACCCTTAATTATTCTCCGAAACAGACTAATTAGTGGTTATACTGTGCGTTGGATTAGAAATAATTTATAAATTGCACCATCAAAAAATTGGTATAAAAGATGGTTATTGAAGGGAGTCATTGTTGTAAGTTCCGGGCCACTGCAAAAATTAGTGTCTTATGGATGTTGTTGTTTACTGTTTCGTTTTTGGCCAGGGCTGAACCAAACAATGTGAACACTGAAAGCCCGGAAATTGAAGCAGAATTTGATGCCGGGAAGGTAATCATCGATCACATTCTGGATTCCTATGAGTGGCATATAGCAGATTATAAAGACACGCATCTCAGTATAGCCCTCCCGGTGATTCTGATGTACGAAGGAAATTGGTATTTTTTCCTCTCCAGTAAATTTCATCATGGAAAAGATGCCTACAAAGGCTTCAGAATTGCTGCTGAGGGCCCCAAAAAAGGAAAAATCATCAAGGTACTGGAAGATGGAGTTACACCGGATCCCAACGCGTCATTCCTGCTTGATATTTCAATCACGAAAAATGTCTTTTCAATTTTTATTGGATCAGGGTTATTGTGTTGGATTCTTATCAGCGTGGCAAGAAGTTATACCCACTGTGGTCCCCGGCGAGCTCCCAGAGGTTTTTCAGGGCTCCTGGAACCCCTCGTGCTTTTTATCAGAGATGATGTGGCCAGGGCTGCAATCCCTGAAAAAGAAGTTGATAAGTTTTTGCCTTACCTGCTTTCATTGTTTTTCTTTATTTTTTTCAATAACCTCCTGGGGCTTGTTCCTTTTTTTCCCGGAGGAGCCAACGTTACAGGGAACATTAGTGTAACCCTCACGCTTGCCATGTTTACATTTTTTATCCTGCATATTTATTCCAACCGCGAATACTGGAAACACATTTTCAACACCCCTGGCGTACCGATATGGCTAAAGTTGCCCATTCCGCTTATGCCTATCATTGAGCTTGTAGGTGTGTTTGTGAAACCTGTTGTTCTGACTTTGAGGTTGTTTGCCAACATTACCGCCGGGCACATGATCATTCTCGGGTTTGTAAGTCTGATATTTGTTTTAGGCTCTGCAGGCGCATTTATGGGCTTTGCCATATCGCCGCTATCGGTGATATTTGTCATCTTTATGAATTTCCTGGAGTTGCTGGTGGCTTTTATTCAGGCCTATGTATTCACATTCTTTAGTGCCATATTTTTTGGGATGGCCGTTCCGGATGAACATCACTAATTACACATCAGATATGTTGTCAATTTTACGTTTAATCAAAAATTAAAAACTATGTTAGATTTATTTGTGTTACTACAAACCTCAACAGCAGAAGCTGCTGCAAGTTACATGAAAATGGGAGCAGCTATTGCCGCTGCAATTGCAGTATTGGGTGCTGCATGGGGTATTGGGAAAATTGGCAGGGCAGCTCTGGAATCCATTGCCAGGCAACCTGAAGCTGCCAATGACTTGCGCTCTTCGATGATTGTGGCTGCTGCGCTTATTGAAGGTGCTACCTTTTTTGCCATCGTAGTTTGTCTGTTGGTGCTCTTTGTTTAGGTTTAAGGTTTCAGTTCACTACTGAAACCTTTAATTGCTCTCTTTATGCAATGTTTGCCGAGAGAAGTTTTCATAACTGTTACAGCTGCTAAGTGGGTCTCCCAATTGCGTTTTCTGCATGTGAGCAGGCTGTGCAAAAACAAGAGCTTACCACTGGCCAACCGAATGCTGGCGTTTAATTTAAAATATTGAATTATGGAACTTGTAACACCCGGTTTGGGCTTGATTTTTTGGATGACCCTCTCTTTTGGTCTGGTCCTGTTTATTCTTCGCAAGTTTGCCTGGAAGCCCATTTTAGGAACTATCAAAGAACGAGAAAACTATATTTCCGACTCCATCAGGCAAAGCAAACGGATTCAGCGCGAACTTGCCGAATTGGATGTAACCAAGGAAAAACTTCTTCTTCAGGCCAAAGAAAAGGCTGACGAGATGCTCCGGCAAGCCAAACGTGACGGTGAAGAAGTGATAAAGAAAGCACAAATCCAGGCCCGAAAGGAAGCGGGCCAAATTGTGGAAACTGCCAAAAACAGTATTCTGGCTGAACGAAAAGCAGCTGAACGCGAGATTAGAGAGCAGATTGTGAAGCTCTCTATTGATGTTGCGCAAAAGGTACTGAAAGAGGAATTTCTTGATGCAGGAAAGAAGAATGAGTATGTTGGTAAATTGCTGGAAGATATACAGTTGAATTAATCAACCCACCAGGTAATTATTCCATTAAAAAAGAATTCAGGTGAAAAATTTGCGGGTAGCAAACCGGTATGCAAAAGCTTTGTTAGGGCTGGCAGAAGAAAATAATTTCTCTGAGCGGGCCTTTGCAGACATGGAGCTGATTTACAATGCACTGCAATCGAGTAAAGAGTTGCAAACCATTCTGAAAAGTCCCATTGTCAGGGTTAGCAAAAAGCTGAATATCCTTAAAGCCATCTTTGAGGATAAAATTCATCCCGTGAGTATGCGGTATCTGGGTATCGTAACCCGGAAGAAAAGAGCTGCTCTCATCATGGGCATCGCATTCGGGTTTCTCAAAATTTACAGGGACAGCCTGGATGTTGAACTGGTAACGCTTATTACCGCTGGCGAAATCGATAAAGAACTTTCAGACAAAGCCAGCCATATCGCATCCCAATTAACACCACGGGCCCATATAAAATTTACCCAGGTGTACGATCCTGATATAATAGGTGGATTTATTCTGCGAATTGGTGATCTGCAATACGATGCCAGTGTAAAACGTAAGTTATCCAATATCAAAAAAAGATTGCTCGACGCCTGATTTGATGCAGGCATGCGTGAACCGGAAGCAAATCATAAAGAAAAGAAAAGAAAATAACAATTATGGCTGAAATCAAACCCGCAGAAATTTCTGCGATTTTACGTCAGGAAATTTCTGGCTTTCAGGTGCAAACCGAACTTGAAGAAACGGGCACCGTATTACAGATAGGAGATGGAATTGCACGTATCTATGGGCTCTCCAATGCTCAGAGTGGTGAGTTGGTTGAGTTTGATGATACCGAACTGCAGGGGGTTGTGCTGAATCTTGAAGAAGACAACGTGGGCGTTGTTTTGCTGGGCGAAGCCCACGCAGTGAAAGAAGGACATTTGGTAAAACGCACCAAAAGAATTGCCTCTATCAACGTTGGGGAAGGTTTGCTGGGAAGAGTTGTCAATACTTTGGGTCAGCCCATTGACGGAAAAGGGGCTATTGAAGGAGAGTTGTATCAAATGCCTCTGGAAAGAAAAGCACCTGGTGTTATCTACCGCCAACCTGTAACAGAGCCCATGCAGACAGGAATAAAAGCCATTGATTCTATGATTCCTATCGGGCGGGGCCAACGAGAACTTATTATTGGTGACCGTCAAACCGGGAAAAGTGCCATTGCCCTTGATACCATTATCAATCAGCGCGAATTTTTTGAAAAAGGAGAACCTGTCTATTGTATTTACGTTGCTATTGGCCAGAAGGGCTCAACGGTAGCTAATATTATGACAGTGCTGGAAAAACATGGGGCGCTGGATTATACTACCATTGTATCAGCCAACGCAAGTGAGCCGGCAGCCATGCAGTTTTTTGCCCCATTTGCAGGTGCCGCTATTGGTGAATATTTCCGCGACACAGGTCGCCCCGCCCTGGTAATATATGATGACCTTTCCAAGCAGGCAGTTTCCTATCGCGAAGTCTCTTTGCTGCTCAGGCGTCCTCCGGGCAGGGAGGCCTACCCCGGTGATGTGTTTTATCTCCATAGTCGTTTGCTGGAAAGAGCAGCCAAGATCATTGACTCTGATATAATTGCATCCCAGATGAATGATATACCCGATGCGCTGCAAGGAAAAGTAAAAGGAGGGGGATCTCTGACGGCGTTACCCATCATTGAAACTCAGGCGGGTGATGTATCGGCGTATATTCCTACCAATGTAATTTCCATTACCGACGGACAGATTTTTCTTGAATCCAGCCTGTTCAACTCTGGTATCAGGCCTGCCATCAATGTGGGTATTTCGGTTTCCAGGGTAGGAGGAAATGCCCAAATCAAATCGATGAAAAAAATTGCCGGTACTCTTAAACTTGATCAGGCACAATACAGGGAACTGGAAGCATTTTCCAAGTTTGGATCTGACCTGGATGCTTCAACCAAGGCCGTGCTGGATAAAGGGGCACGAAACGTGGAAATCCTGAAACAAGGACAGTATAAACCCATGACGGTTGAAAATCAAGTTGCCATGATATTCTGTGGTACCAAAGGTTTACTGCGGAAACTCCCCGTAAAAAAGGTGAAGCAATTTGAGGAAGAATATTTGCAACAACTCGAGGCCCATCATAAAGGTACACTTGAACAACTCAGGAAAGGGATTTTTAATGATGAAATTGCTCAGGTTCTTGAAAATAAAGCCCTGGAAGTTGTTAATGCACTCAATCAGTAGGAATTTGTACGAAAAGATTTTTTAAACATGGCCAATCTGAAAGAAGTAAGGGTTCGTATTGCATCTATCAAATCTACCAGGCAGATTACCAGTGCCATGAAAATGGTGTCTGCCTCCAAGCTACGAAAAGGGCAAAATGCCATTTTGAATCTCAGGCCTTACGAACAGCAACTCCGGCAAATTCTTGCCAATATCAACAAAGGGCTTAAAGAGGAAGACAGGAATATTCTCTGCCTTCCCAAACCTGCCCAGAAGGTTGTGGTGATTGTGGTTGCTGCCAATAAGGGGTTATGTGGCACCTTCAGCTCCAACCTTGTAAAAAGAGCTATTGTTCATCTTCAGGAACTCAGGGAGAAGGGGCTTGAACCCAAACTGTGGCTTATAGGTCGCAAGGCTGAGGATTATTTCAGGAAAAGCACCTTTGTTATTGAAGAATGCTTCCATGAACTGATTGATAATGTTACTGTGGAGGATGCTTTTGACTTTGCCCGGAAGGCCATGAAAGTGGTAGAGACCGGAAAATATGATCGGGTAGATGTGGTATACAATCAGTTTGTCAATGCGGCCAGGTATGAATTAATTGCAGAACAGGTGTTGCCCATGACCCTGTCTGTGGCACCTGTTCCTCCTCATAAAGCAGAAGATGAAAACGGCTCGGAGTATATTCTGGAACCCTCTAGGAAAATAATACTGGAAGGATTGGTCCCGAAGGCCATTCAGACCTACTTTTACAGAATTTTACTCGATTCTTTTGTCAGTGAGCAAGGAGCCCGTATGACAGCCATGCACCAGGCTACCGATAATGCCACCGAACTACTTAAAAACCTCACGGTTACCTATAACAAAGTGCGTCAGGCTTCTATTACCAACGAAATTGTTGAAATTGTAGGGGGGGCAGAGGCTCTTAATTCCTGATTTTCATACCCGTTTCGTCCTGTTATTGTAACCGAAAAATTCTTCGGCAAGCAGCCCCTTTGATAAGATATTTGCTAACTTTGTGGGAAAGAACAGAATTATTAACCCTAAAAATTATTGCAGATATGTTAACGAAGAAATTGGAAAAGGTATTAAATGAGCAGGTTGAAAAAGAAGGCTATGCAGCACAGCTTTACCTGGCAATGGCTTCCTGGGCAGATGGTAAAGGTCTGGAAGGAATTTCCAACTGGTTTTATGCTCAACACCTGGAAGAAATTGAGCACATGCTCAAGTTTATCAAATATATCAATGAAAGAGGTGGAAATGCAATTGTACCCAAAATCGATCAGCCCCCCCGTGAAATGAAAAGCGTGAAGCAAGCTTTTGAAGCTGCGCTGGAACATGAGCAAATGGTAACCAAATCTATTAATAATATAGTTGGTATTTGCCTGGATGAAAAGGATTTTACTACTCATAACTGGATTCAGTGGTTTGTTGACGAGCAGCTGGAAGAAGAATCTTCTGTTAAGGCTCTGCTGGACAAGCTGGAGTTGCTGGGTGATGGTAATCTTTATATGTTTGACCGCGACATCATGGGTATGAGAGCAAGTGGCGAAAGTGCAGAATAACCTATATAAGAATGGGGCCAGAGCCGGGGAATGTAGGTGTTTTCCCGGCTTTGTGCTTTTATGATACACCTTTTATGCTTAAACCAATTTTATCTGATCATGGCGAAGAAGAAGGTAAGAACACAAGGCAACATCGTTTATTCAACCAATAAAGATCTGGATTTTACTATTCCGGAGGAAGAACAGGATACTCTGCCTCCACAACAGCAAAACCTGAAATTAATGCTCAGTAAAAAGGGGAGGGGAGGTAAAACCGCCACCCTGGTAACCGGCTTTGTGGGTTCCGATGCAGACAGGGAGGCATTAGGCAAAACCCTGAAGAATAAATGCGGAGTGGGAGGGTCGGTAAAAGACGGAGAAATTCTTTTGCAAGGTGACCACCGAGATAAAGTGCTTGAATACCTTATCAAAGAAGGTTACAAAGCCAAAAAGGCCGG
>CAZBGI010000050.1:0-25398 GCA_964491395.1 uncultured Bacteroidales bacterium
GTAATAAGGTAATAAGGTTCATATGTCTGTTGATTATCAACAATCTACTAAGGTTAATGGAGGTCAGATAAGGTTTTTCAATTTTATTCCCTTATCGGGTGATTCTTATGGCACGTTGGGGTTAAGGCTGTTACTCGTCGGACGACTTAGAGTCGTCGGACGAGGGGGCAGGAGGAGCTCGTCGGACGAGTTGCATACGAACAATCCTTCATTCTCCATCCTTCTTCTCGCTGGTCGCGGGACTTCGGGCGGCACCCTCCACCTCTACCTCCACCTCAACTTCTCGTCTGACGAAAAGCGTTTGTTTTTCATGCTCATTAGCCTTAACTTTGAGCGGTTCATTAAACAGGTCAACACGAGGCAATGACAACTTACAGCAGGGCTGCAAACCTTGGTATTTTACACATAACAGGTTGCCCTGTAAACCATTGCATCCGTTGCAAGCTAATTTAAAAACAGACAATTTCTGATGCAACAATATCTTCAATTAATGAAGCATGTGCTGGAAACCGGCGCGAAAAAAGAAGACCGCACCGGCACGGGCACCCTGAGTGTTTTTGGCTACCAGATGAGGTTTGACCTTTCAAAGGGTTTCCCACTGGTAACCACCAAGAAACTTCACCTCAAATCTATCATTCACGAACTGTTATGGTTTCTGAAAGGAGATACCAATATTGGGTATCTGAAGGGAAACGGGGTACGCATCTGGGACGAATGGGCCGATGAGAAGGGTGATCTGGGCCCTGTTTACGGCGCACAATGGCGCAGCTGGAGCAGTCCAACGGGCCCGGTGGATCAAATCAGCCAGCTGATTCATCAAATCAAGACCAACCCCGATTCGCGCCGTCACCTGGTAAGCGCCTGGAATGTAGGAGAGCTGGACAAAATGGCCCTCCCCCCCTGCCATATCCTTTTCCAGTTTTACGTAGCCAACGGCAAACTTTCCTGCCAGCTTTACCAGCGCAGCGCCGATATCTTCCTGGGGGTTCCGTTTAACATTGCATCTTATGCGTTATTTACCATGATGATAGCCCAGGTTTGTGATTTGCAACCGGGAGAGTTTATCCATACCTTTGGCGATGCCCACCTGTACTCCAACCACCTGGAACAGGCCCGGCTTCAGCTCTCGCGTGAGCCCAGGAATCTGCCCACCATGACCATTAACCCTGAAGTAAAAGATATTTTCGGATTTCGTTTTGAAGATTTTAACTTGTCGGACTATGATCCGCACCCACACATCAAAGCAAAAGTAGCGGTGTGATGAATTCACCCTCCCATTCAATCACCAACCAAAACCCAGTAAAATGAAACTTATACTTATTGCAGCAGTAGCCAACAACAATGTCATCGGAAAAGACAACAAACTCCTCTGGCACATGCCCAACGACCTGAAACGATTCAAGGAACTAACCATGGGCCATACCGTAATCATGGGGAGAAAAACCTTTGAAAGCATTGGCAAGCCCTTGCCCGGCAGAAAAACCATCATTGTCACCCGGCAGAAAGATTATGATGCCCGGGGCTGTGAAACCGTATCTGACCTGAAAGAGGCCATCTGCAAAGTGAAAGATGAATCGGATGTTTTCGTGGCCGGCGGAGGCGAAATCTACCGGCAAATTATGGGCCTGCATTACACCCGCCGTATTTACCTCACACGCATTTATGCCAATTTTGAAGGAGACAGCTTTTTCCCTGATATTGATACAGAGAAATGGGAACTCATTGAAAGGGAAGAACATGAACCCGATGAGAAAAACCCTTATCCTTACGCTTTTCTTATTTACAAAAGAAAGAAGTAACGCAGAAATATGAAATAATTAACTCCTTACATAAACAGAGGGTATAGACCGGGAGCTATGAAGCAACCGATGCTAACCCTCTGTTTTTTTTTACAACCCTGTCAATCCTTCGGAGGTGGGCCGTGCTTTAGATTGCCTTGCCATTCTAAAATCTACAATCTGAAATCTGAATTTTAATTAGTCACGAATCACTTGCATCTAACTTTCTGCCCTTGCGCTGTCATCATCAGCGTGCATTTACAAGACCTTATTTCGCAGCGCCATATATCATCGCGGTTTTACCCGGAGTTCCGTGTCTGAAATCTACATTCAAAATATTAATACTCAAAATTCACTTTTCTCTTTTCACTTCTCACTTTTCTCTTTTCTTTAAATCAGGTCTTCTGCTTCTGCTTTTTTGCCGCAGGAAACAACACATTGTTCAAAATAAGCCGGTACCCGGGAGAGTTGGGAAAGAGATCCAGTTCAGTGGGGGGGTCTCCCACGAAATGCTGGTAATCTTCGGGATCGTGGCCCCCATAAAAGGTGAAGGTACCTTTACCCAGTGTGCCATGAATGTATCGTGCTTCATTTTTACCCTGGGTTTCTCCCATGATGGTTATGGTGGGTTTGATAAGATGCTTCTTGAAGGCAGTAGTCTGCCCCATGAATCCTTTGATGAGATTTTCATGGTTCTGGGTGAGCATCGCCGGTACAGGGTCCCATTTGGCAGAAAACTCAAAAAGGCTGAAAAAGTCGGTACGCTGGTCCCTGCCGGTTTTGGGCACATCAATGTCCGATTTGGCGTATTCATAAGGATTGGTAACAATCTGGAAGTTATGGAAAGCAAAGCTTTTGCTGAAATCCAGTTTCTCCTGTGCATTGGGATCCAGGGATGAACCATCAAATACTTCATGAACAATATCGATTCCTTCGGCGGCCAGGGCAATATCCATGCTCTCGGGGGCCGAGCACATGGCAAACATATACCCACCTCCTGCAACAAATTGCTGAATACCGCGCGCTACTGCCAGTTTCAGATCGGCTACCCGGCTGAATCCATGTTTGCGGGCCAGTTCCTCAGCCAATTGCACATCGCGCTGGTACCAGGATGCATTTCGATAGGCGGCCCAGAACTTGCCGAATTGTCCTGTAAAGTCTTCGTGGTGCACATGCAGCCAGTCGTACAACGGTAATACACCCTCCAAAACTTCTTCATCGTAGATGGCTTCGTAGGGTATCTCGGCATAGGTGAGGGCAAGGGTAACAGCATCGTCCCAGGGCAAACTATGCGGTGGTGTATACACGGCAATCTTGGGAACTTTGTGCAGCACAATCTGATCCATGTTGGCATCGGGGTGGCTAACCTCGCTGATAATCGCGTTGGCTTGTAAATCGGCAATCACCTGGAAGGAAACTCCCCGGATGGCCAGTTCTTTCTCAAAACGACTGTGATGTGGGAACATAAAACTACCTCCCCGGTAATTGAGCAGCCAGCTTATCTCCACATCATGGGTGAGCACATAATAGGCAATGCCATAGGCTTTCAGATGATTCTTTTGGTTGTCGTCCATGGGAATAAGAATCTGGGCAGATTTTCCGGCCATGGGCACAATACAAAACAAAGCAAGAACAAATATAGTTTTTCGGATAAATAACATAATATTAAACTAGTTTGCATTTGTCAAATCCATCCTTGCATATTATGGATGTTAAGATGTAGAATTACAGAACAGAATTTGCATAAGCACTGTGCTTTCAAAAGGAAATGAATTGAACGGAGCGAACGCACGAACACCTTACTTACAAATGATTGCGAGCAATAATACAATTTCCATCCAACCAAGCACTTAATACATAACTATTCGAATGAATGAATCAGATACTTTGCTTTCTATCTGAATAGAGAAAACGTAAAAAAACCCTTTTTGTTTTGTATATCGAAGCCAATAACCGAATGCTTGCAAAACGGCAGATGTACGTTACAGCTATGGCAGGAAAAACACACAAAATCAGAAGGGAACTTCCTCGTCGGTATCATCGTTCATGCGCGAAGGCATGGTCATGACGTTGGGAGCCGGCTCAAATGAGCTGGAAGGGCTTAGTCCTCCCTCCTGCTCATGACCCATCGTATCGTAATCCATAAACTTGGCATAATGGGGTACAAATCGCAACGGGATATCCTCCAGGGCACCATTTCGGTGCTTGGCGATGATAAACTCGGCAAGCCCCTCGGTAGAGTTGCCCTGCTCATCTTCCAGGATTTTATAGTACTCCGGACGATAAATAAAGCAGACCATATCGGCATCCTGTTCAATGGCACCCGATTCACGAAGGTCGGAAAGCAACGGTTTCTTGGAACCGCCACGGGTTTCCACGGCCCTGCTAAGTTGAGAAAGTGCGATAATGGGTATATTCAATTCCTTGGCAAGTCCTTTCATGGAACGTGAAATATTACTGATTTCCTGTTCACGGTTCCCCCCTTTGTCACTACCCCCCGACATGAGTTGAAGGTAGTCAATAATGATCAGTTGAATATCATGCTGGGCTTTCAATCGCCGGCATTTGGCCCGCAGTTCAAAAATAGAAAGAGCAGGGGTATCATCGATAAACAAGGGTGCATCAGTAAGATTGCCCAGTTTCGCGTTGAGCTGTTCCCATTCATACTGTTCCAGCTGTCCTCGTTTGAGTTTTTCAGCTGACAATTCAGATTCACTGGCAATCAAACGCATCACCAGTTGTATCCCGGCCATCTCCAGGGAAAAGATGGCTACCGGTTTTTTAAACTCCACGGCCATGTTGCGTGCCATGGAAAGCACAAAGGCCGTCTTACCCATACCCGGACGGGCAGCAAGGATGATCAAATCCGACTTTTGCCAACCGGCGGTTACCCGGTCCACTGCCGAGAAGCCACTGGGAATACCACTGATATGTCCTTCCTGATCGCGCGAATTTTCAATTTGCTTGATGGCATCTTTTACCAACGAGGGCATATCCGAATAATTGCGCCTCAGGTTGGTTTCGCTAATGGCAAATAGTTCTTTCTCCGCCTTGTCGAGTATATCAAATACATCGGTAGAATCTTCGTAAGACTCACGGATGATACTATCAGAGATGCGAATCAATTCGCGTTGCAGGAACTTCTGGATTACAATACGTGCATGAAACTCTACATTGGCAGCCGAAGCTACCCTGTTGGTAAGTTGAGAAATATAATAAGCCCCTCCAACTTCTTCCAAAACACCTTTTTGTTTGAGTTTCTGAGTAACCGTAAGAATATCGACCGGCTCCGATTCGGAAAACAAATCGTGAATGGCAGCGAATATTTTCTGGTGGGATTCTTTGTAAAAAACATTGGATTGTAAAATGTCCACCACATTGGTGAGTGCATTCTGCTCCAGCATCATGGCCCCTAAAACTGCTTCTTCCAGGTCGATAGCCTGGGGGGGGATACGACCATAATCCGGCAAATTTCCCGTATTCGTGCCAAAATTTCTTGTTTTCCTTGTAGCAATACTTTTTTGCTTGTTGTCTGCTTCTTCCATGGATGCAAAATTAACCAATCCCCCGATTACTTGATCTTAAAATTATGAATTAAGTTTTCAACATACCTCAAAGCTTTGATTAATCAGCAAAACAAATAAAAAACACATTACCTGCTGATTTCCAAGCATATAGCCGCTATCATCTTACAATCAAAAGCTTAGCGAAGGTTTACCTGGTGAAATTCAGCCATAATTGATACAACCTATACATATTTTCCGTTTGGGCATGCATATATGTTTTTAAACATGCCTCATCCTCCAGGGTGTTTTCAACCTGCGAACCAGCGATAAGCTTTTGATACAAGGCATCAACCTGCGCGGGAACCATGCACTTTTTATCAGGTTGAATGCTTTCTGCCCCGAAATGAAACAGAATCTTTTCAGGCATCAAAGGAGCTTTCAGCCCCGGATACACGATTAAACCCTCTCTTAGTGGCGCAAGCAAATCCTTCATCTTTGCGGAAACCCCATCAAGTTTATCCGACAAGGCAGGAAACAGTTTCTTACAGCTATCCAGCAATAACCTGACTTCTGCGCTATCAAATACCCAGAGGCAATCAAACTTCTGGCTTATCTTCAACAAATTGCTTACAGCCCCTTCCGGAGAGTAAGAAGCATAATCTTCCAGGAATATTTCGGGCAGAAAACTTTCTGTGCTACCTGCTCCTGTGCCCAAGGGAAGGGGTTGATAGGGAGAAGTTTGATCGAAAACAGGAATGACCGGTGCAAACACAAAAGGATGAAAAATACCGGCAATACCATCAGTTTCAAGGTACATGGAAAGAGCTGCTTTCTCAACCACCCCTTTCTTTTCCTGAATGCTCTGTACCTGTATTTTAAGTTTCTTTTCATCAACCTCCTTGTCGGGCAAATCTGACACAGAGACAATGCCGGAATGATACCATTCAAATTTTTGCTCGTCGGTGATATCATCCAACAGAAAGACCGAATCCCGGGGAACTTTTTTCCAGCAATGTCCGCTGAAATCACAGGGATAAGGATGCTTGCAATGCAGGCCAATGGAAACGGGGGGAGAATTTTTAAGCCGGGTAACATCCTTCAACTCCCTGATTTTTTGACCCACTGTGGCATGTCTTTGCTTCACGTCCTCTATGAGGCTCTCCTGAAAAAAAAGCAGCCGGGCATCCACCGGCCCCTCTTTAACATAATGCTCATTGATATAAGCCAGCGAAAAATCTTCCAACTCCAGCCCACTACCGGTGATGACATAATATTGCAAGGCAGCATCCCAGCGATAAGTATCTGAAATGCTCCGGCTGCTCTTTACTTCGGTACCTTTCCACTGGCCATTTTCCCGATAGAGTATATCCAGTGCCACAATTACTTCATCATATTCAAAGGCAGCTTCATAAATAACATGTACATCGGATCGCTGCAGCAATGCCGCTGTGGTAAAAACGGATTGTGCCATCTGAAAGTGGGTTTTGGGTGAAGCATCCACCCCTCCCGGGAAAAGGTTGTGTGCATACACCCCCACATTGGTACCGCGAGAAAACCGTGCAAGTTGCTCCGCGCTGAGCGGGTCGCGCAGGAAGTAGCGATTTTTATGAAGGTATAAAGCTTTGGGACATTGCAACCCCTTGATAAATGTGGATTTGGAGAGTACTGCTTTTTTCTTTTTGTTCTTTTCTGCCATTGCTGTCTTTTGTTTTCCGCGTTACACTATTGATTCGACATGCTCATCGGGCAATTCCCCTTTGATACAATACTTGAGATACAATCGTGCAGTGGTTACAACATCCTTGTTACAATACACAGCTATCCGGTTCAGGTCTTTTTCTTGCCAGTAAACCCTTGCTACGTCCGATCCTTCAATATCATCTTTGGGGGTAGGAATGCCAAATACTGCTGCAAGCAATGCCAGAGAAGTATAGTTCTTATAATCACCAAACTTCCATAAATCCATGGTATCCAGCAAGGTTACCTCCCAGGGTTTTCTCCCGGGGATATTAAGAATATCGGGCAGGGGAATCTGATTGATCAGCATACGCCGGGCAATATAAGGGAAATCAAATTCCCTGGCATTATGGCCACACAGGTATTGATCCTGCCGGTTGAAGCGGTGGTTCAAAAGCGCGGCAAAATCAGTGAGCAGTTCTGCTTCATTATCTGCATAAAAAGCTTTGCACCGAAACTTTAGGATATCTTCTTCACTGTGAAAAAATCCGGCAGAAATACAAACAATCTTGCCAAACTCACTGTAAATACCCGCCTTCTCAAAAAACACTTCTTCCGGGTGGAGTATCTGGTCAGCAGGGGTAATCCGTTGTGCTTTTTTTATCCATAAAGCCTGCAGGGCCGGTGACAATTGACTGAATTCTTCCACCTGGGGAACGGTTTCCACATCGAGAAACAATATGTTTTGCAAGGGTATTTTATTGAGCATCTTTTAACTTTTACAGGTGAACATTACTTATTTTCCAGCACCTTGAATTCTGTCCTCCGGTTCATTGCTCTTCCTTCCCCGGTATCATTGGTAGCTATGGGCTGCTCATCAGCATAGCCGCTGTATGTCAGCCGTTCTTCATCAATGCCATTTTCCAGCAGGTAGTGGTAAACGCTCAACGCTCTTTTTTCGGAAAGGTTCTTATTGTGTGCAAAGGACCCTGTATTGTCGGTGTGTCCACTTATTTCTATTTTCATATCAGGGTTCTGGTTAAGTAGATTCAATAATTTTTTAAGCTCGGTGAGCGATTCGGGTAGCAGTTCATGGCTATCTGTTTTAAAGAAAATATTGCGCAACACCACCGATTGTCCTTCTTTAATCGGCTGTAAGGGGATGTTGTAAAGATGAGGATCCACGCCGGTCCTCACATCCTCGAAAGCAAAGTTCTCTGAAAAGAATAAATATCCATCCCGCCATACATTCAAAGCCAGGTTGGTCATGGTAGGTATAGGGATAAGGAACTCTCCGGTGCGGGCATCGGAAACCGATTGTACAATTACTTCATCTGTTGTAAGTTCAATGAGTTCAAAGTTTGCTTCCAGTCTCCTTCGGGTATCGGCATCAAAAACAAATCCTTTCATGTAAGTAACCGGGGTGGGTCGGGCTTCTTCATAGAGTTCGAAAAAATAAAGATCTGTTCCTCCTTCACCACCGGGTTGCTCACTGGCGAAATAAGCTTCTGTTCCTGAAGCACCAACCACCAATGACATCTCGTCGCTAAAGGTATTTATGGGATAGCCCAGGTTGACAGGGGTCTGCCATTGTCCTGATTCATCGCGAAGGGAATAAAACAAATCCAGGCCTCCCATTCCGGGGTGACCGCTGGAAGTAAAAAAAAGCGTTTTGTTATCCGGATGAATAAAAGGGGCCATTTCTCTGCCCTCAGTATTGATAACAGGGCCCAGGTTCTCAGGCACCGACCATTGTCCTTCCCTTACACGCCGGGTGACCCAGATATCCATGAGCCCGATATTTCCGTCACGATTGCTGGTAAAATAAAGCGTTTTCCCATCCGCCGAAACAGAAGGCTGAGACTCCCAGGCAGCACTGTTGACCGGAGGCCCCAGATTTACCGGTTCCGACCAGCCCTCCCCTGCTTTGCGGGCATAATAAATATCACAGCTTCCCATGCCTCCCGGACGATTGCATGCAGTGAAATACAGATGCATCCCATCGGCTGAGATGCTCTGTGCACCCTCATTGTTCTGTGTATTAATGGGAGGGCCAAGGTTCTCAGCTTTGCCCCATGATTCTTCTTCCTGCTTACTCACATAGAAATCTTCAAATTCGCGTCCCAGGTAAAGAAATTCTTCATCTTCACGGGGTCTTTTGCGGGTAAAAATCAAGGTTTGTTCATCAGCGGTGAGGGTGGGTGCATATTCATCGTGTTCACTGTTGACTCCATCACCCAGATTTACAGGGTCAAAAGGTACCGGATTGGCAATTGCCTCAAGGGCAAAATCAATCTGTGCGGTCATTTCTTCCCCTTTTTGCCGCATGTTGTTGCTGATATTTGGGTGCTGAAGGAACTGATCAAGCGTTCTCCCTGCGTTTTCATAGGCTCCTGTGGCATAGTAGGATTGGGCAAGGTAATACATGGTATTGGGAAAAAAATCGGGATCAATCTGGATGGCCATTTCGTAAGCTTCAACGGCTCCCTTATGCCGGTCGGCGGTTTGCAGCATTTCACCCTTTACAATATAGGCTTCTATAAAATAAGGATCATGGCGCACAGCTGCATTAAAGGCCTCTACTGCTCCGTCAATATCGCGCAGGTTATATTTTTGTATAGCCTCCTCAAAGGCCCGCTTAGCCCTGTTGTTATTAGTAGAAAGCTCATTGCCTGACTGAGCGTGCAGGGAAAATGAAAACAAACCCGGAATGGTGAGCCAAAGAATCAACAAAAGATGGACAAGAAATCTCATAACAGGAATTTAATTTTGAAGCTACTGACAGAAAGAGGTGTTGTGTGAATAAAAATACAAACCTAATAATTTTTCAGACTTATACAGCCTATTAATGTAAGAAATCCATAAAGTGTAAAAGAACCTCTTTAGGGGATATTCATATACTTATGCGACTGGAGAGAAAACATCCAGCGAGGGTGAGCAAGAATATATTCCACTATGAAAGGCAGCATTTTCTGGTATCTGCTCCATTCGGGTTGCAAATAAAGCATGCATTTTTGCTTCACATAGGGAAGGTTTTTTTCTGCCCATTCAAAATCTTCAGTATCATATACTATCACCTTCAGTTCATCGGCCAGCTGGAGCATGTCGCGCCGCGCAGTCATCTGCGATTTGGGAGAAACACAAATCCAGTCAAAGCTACCACTCAAAGCATAGGTACCTGAGGTCTCAAGGTATATACTAATATTATGTTCTTTCAGAATGGTACAAAGATAGTCCAGGTTGTACATCAGGGGTTCCCCTCCTGTAATCACCACAGCCTGAGCGGGATGTTGCCGGATATTTTCCAGAATCTCATCTGCCGGGGTAAGGGGGTGAATGGATGCATCCCAGGACTCTTTCACATCGCACCAGTGACAGCCAACATCGCATCCTCCAATCCGGATAAAGAAAGCAGCCTTTCCCGTGTTATATCCCTCTCCCTGAATGGAGTAGAACATTTCCATCACTGGCAGCAAACGACCTTCGTCGAGTTGTTGCTGTTGCCACGCATTTAAATTGGTTAGCTTACAAATGCTCAATGTCAGGAGTAGATTTCGTTGTTACGCGCCTTAAGGGTATTCATCAGCAGAGATACGATAGTCATTGGCCCTACTCCTCCGGGCACAGGTGTGATCCAGGATGTTTTGGGTGATACCTCTTCATATTTTACATCGCCAATGAGTCTGAAACCGGATTTGGTTTTATCAGATTCTACGCGATGAATTCCTACATCTACCACAACAGCCCCTTCTTTTACCATATCGGCTGTAACAAATCCGGGTCTGCCAATGGCAACAATCAAAATATCGGCCTGGGCGGTTATTTGCTTCAGGTTGGCGGTCTTGCTATGACAGACTGTCACGGTGGCATTACCGGGCTCGGTGGCTTTCGACATGAGGATGCTCACAGGACGTCCTACAATATTGCTTCTTCCCAGCACCACACAGTTTTTACCGGCCGTTTCAATGCCTGACCTTTTCAGCAACTCCATGATTCCGTTGGGGGTAGCTGACACGTATGCCGGCAAACCAATGGTCATGCGTCCTACATTTTCCGGATGAAACCCATCCACATCTTTGCGGGGGCTGATGGTCTGAATTACTTTTTGTTCGTCAATATGATCGGGAAGGGGAAGTTGTACAATAAAACCGTCAATATCAGGATCATTATTCAGAAACTCCACAGTTTCAAGCAACTCTTTTTCCGAAATATCCCTTTCGAATTTGTAGATTGACGAATCGAATCCCACCTCTTTACAGGCCTTTTCTTTGCTGGCGACGTAAGTTTCGCTGGCAGGATCATTTCCTACCAATAGAGCTGCAAGATGGGGAGGTCGCTCTTCTTTATCAAGCATTTGTTTTACCTGTTGGGCAATTTCCTGTTTGATTTCTGTGGCAATTTTCTTTCCGTCAATTAATTTCATTTCCGTTGGATTTAACTTAAGGATTCAAAACAATTCAGTGCGACTAATATTCCAATGGGATTGTGTACTTCGCAAGGGCGGTGCTTTCTGCGAACTTTATTTTCTCATTCCGGGCATCCCTTTCATCATGTTCATGAATTTTCCGCCACCTCCCGACATCATTTTCATCATCTTGCGCGTATCTTCAAACTGCTTGATAAGGCGGTTCACCTCCTGTATGTCAGTGCCGCTACCCGCTGCAATTCTTTTACGCCGGCTGCCGTTGAGTATGGCAGGTGTTTCTCTTTCCTGCGGTGTCATGGAGTAGATAATCGCTTCAATGCTTGCAAAAGCGTCGTCTTCCAGGTCAATATCCTTCATGGCTTTTCCCATACCGGGAATCATACCCATCAAATCTTTTACGTTGCCCATTTTTTTAATCTGCTGCAACTGCTTGAGGAAATCATCAAAATTGAACTGGTTTTTGGCAATTTTCTTTTGCAGCTTGCGGGCTTCCTCCTTGTCAAACTGTTCCTGTGCCTTTTCCACCAGGGAAACAATATCTCCCATTCCCAGTATCCTGTCAGCCATCCTTTTGGGATAGAACAGATCGAGGGCATCCATCTTTTCGCCGATACCCACAAATTTGATGGGCTTCTCAACCACCGAGCGGATGGTAAGGGCTGCACCCCCGCGGGTATCCCCATCGAGCTTGGTAAGTACCACACCATCAAAGTCGAGCCGGTCGTTAAATGCTTTGGCCGTATTGACGGCATCCTGACCTGTCATGGCATCAACCACGAAAAGGGTTTCGTGAGGATTAAGATTTTTCTTTAAAGAAGCAATCTCATTCATCATTTGCTCATCAATGGCCAAACGACCCGCGGTATCCACGATGACTACGTTGTGACCCATGGTTTTGGCATGGTTTACCGCTTTGCGGGCAATACTGACGGGGTCTTTGGAACCTTCCTCTGTAAACACTTCTACCTCTATCTGTTCCCCCAGTACCTTCAGCTGATCTATGGCAGCAGGACGATAGACGTCGCAAGCTACCAGTAATACTTTTTTCGATTTTTTGTTTTTCAGGTAGTTGGCCAGCTTGGCAGAGAAGGTGGTTTTACCACTACCCTGCAACCCGGCAATAAGCATGATGGCAGGACTTCCTTTCAGGTTCACCTCTTCATGGGTTTCTCCCATGAGCGAGGTGAGCTCCTGGTGTACAATCTTCACCATCAACTGTCCGGGAGATACCGCTGTAAGAACGTTTTGTCCCAGCGCTTTTTCTTTTACCGTTTCAGTAAAATTCTTGGCTATCTTAAAGCTAACGTCCGCATCAAGCAATGCTTTCCTTACATCCTTGAGGGTTTCAGCTACGTTTATCTCTGTTATATGGCCTTGCCCCTTAAGCAGTTTAAAGGCCTTATCAAGGCGATCCGATAAATTATCAAACATCTTTTTCTACACTTTTGATTTTTTGCAAAATTATCATTTATAATTGTTTTTTCAGGCCCTATTTTAGACCGCACGTTTTTCTGCCTGCCTAAATATTGTTAAAAAGATGTTGAAAAAATCCGTTACAACACCCATAGCCGGGCAAATAAAAATTTCTACATTTAACCTTGACTTAAAACAGTAAAACAGGGTGTGATTGTTTTTTGCTAACTTTGCACTGTATTAAAAACGGCAAGCTCTTTGATGGTCCATGGCAGGAAACAAAAGGTGTTTTCGCTGGTTCTAATAATTTAAAAAACAAGGTCAGAAATTCTGACACGCTCATAATTATTTGCAGTATGCCACTTTGCCCAGAACATTGCGCAAGCAAAACAGCCGTAAAAAGATTGAACCAAGCACCCTCTAAGGTGAACTAATACACGTAAATGAGTAAATCAATAGAGAATATCGATAACATACCCTGGCAGGTTCAGAAGCTGGAAGAAATGACCAGCCGAAAACAGTCTGTTTATTTTGATGTTGAGGATTTTGAAGAAATCATTGACTACTATGTGGTACAGGCCAACTACAAACAATCACTACAAATAGCAGAGTATGCCTGCCGGCTTCACCCTTCTTCGATCAACCTGATGCTTAAGCGTGCACAGCTGCTGGCATCGGTGAACAAAGAAAAACATGCTTTACGATTACTTTCGGAGGTAGAAGTGCTGGAACCCTCCAACTTCGAAATATTCCTTACCCGTGGAGCCATTTATTCACAAATGCACAAATACGAAAAAGCCATTGAGGAATATAACAAGGCTGTGGTAGAATCTGATGAACCCGATTATGTGTATTGTAATATTGCCTTTGAATATGAAAACATGGGCAATTACGAAAAAACCATTGAATACCTGAGAAAAGCCCTGGACTATAATCCCGAAAATGAGCTGGCCATGTATGAGGCTGCCTACTGTTTCGATTTGCTTTCGTTAAACCAGGAGAGCATTGACTTTTTCAGCCAGCTCATCGACCAACACCCCTATTCTACTGAAGCCTGGTTTAACCTTGGTATTTCGTACATCAATACCGAGCTTTATGAAAAAGCGCTGGAAGCTTTTGAGTTTACCCTGGCCATTGAGCCGGAGCATAGTTCAGCCATATTTCACACAGCTTTTACCTACAGCCTTCTAAACCGGTATACTGAAGCCATCACCACCTATCAGACTATGTTAGACAAGGAAGGCGATGAGAGTGATGCCATTATTCATTATTACATAGGAGAATGCTACGAGAAGCTGGAAGATTATGACAGTGCCAAAACATTCTACAAAAAATCCACCCAGCTCAACAGCGAAATAACTGATGCGTGGATAGGGTTAGGAGTTTGCGAAAATGAACTGGGAAACACCAAAACCGCCATCAGGCAAATCATCAAAGGCCTTGAACTCGACCCTGACAATACGGCCTATTTGTGTATCCTGGCAGATATCTATTTCCAGGAAGACCAGATTGACAAAGCTTCTGATTTGTACGAAAAAGCCATATCGACCAGCCCTGATGAAGAATCGGTGAGAATTGATTTTGCCGATGGGCTTGCAGAACGAGAGGCCTATGATGCTGCAGCAGAGGTTATCACGAAAGCCCTGGAAGAAATCGGCCCTGGTCCCAATCTTTATTACAGGATGTCAGCATTATTATTTTTGCAGGGCAAAAACAAGGAAGCTGCCTTTTTCCTGGCCGAAGCCCTCACCATGGACTTCGATCGTCATAGCGCCATGCTCGATCAATATCCTCAACTGAAAAACCATCCTGAAATCAATAAACTGATAAACTTATACAGCAGTTAGAAACATGATATTACCCCACCTACCCCAAAGACAAGAAAAACCGAGAAGCCAGGGAATTACAATGATGATGGACAAAGGACTATCTACACAGGAAGTCTCTAACATTATTGAAGTATCCGGGCATTTAATTGATTTTGCCAAACTGGGTTTTGGCACCTCAGTGGTAAGCAAAAAAGTAAAGGAAAAGGTTAAATTGTATCATGCTGCCGGTATTAAGGTTTTTCTGGGAGGTACCCTGTTTGAAGCTTGCTACATAAGAGACAGCCTGGATGTGTACGAAAATTTTATCCACGACCTGGAAATTGACTGCGTTGAAATTTCGGATGGCAGCATAGCCATGGATCACAAAAAAAAGTGCGAATTGATTAACCGATTTTCACAAAACCGGCTGGTATTAAGCGAAGTGGGGGCCAAAGAAGCAGAGGTATTCACCGACACCTCCCTGTGGGTTCATCATATGAAAGCCGAGCTGGAAGCAGGGAGTAGCTTTGTGATAGCCGAAGCCCGGGAAAGTGGCAATGTAGGTATTTATAAAAATACCGGAAAGGCAGACCATGCCCTGATTGATGAAATTCTGCAAAATATTCCACCCCAAAAAGTACTATGGGAAGCACCTCAAAAATCCCAGCAAGTATGGTTTATCAAATTACTGGGTTTTGACGTGAACCTGGGAAACATTGCCCCCACAGATATTATACCGCTGGAAACTTTGAGACTGGGATTACGGGGAGATACATTTTTAGATGTACTGCCCCCGGAATTCCAACAATTCAGGATTCAATAAATGCCCCAAGATTTCCTTTTTTAATTTTAACCTTCGGAAACAATCCGAATAGCGCTATTTTCATGTCAAAAAGAAATTTCTCAGAATACCCTTTGCTCGCAGCCCGTGGCATAGCTATGGGAGCTGCCGATGTTATTCCCGGTGTGTCGGGTGGTACCATTGCCTTTATTACCGGCATTTACCAGGAACTCATCAACAGCATCAAATCAGTAAATGGTGCTTTTTTCAGAACTTTATTCAAAGAAGGATTCCTGGCTGCATGGAAGCACATCAATGGTAATTTTCTTCTCGCTGTCTTCTCAGGAATGCTGGTAAGCATCTTCTCCCTGGCACATCTTCTAACCTGGCTGTTGGTGGTGTATCCTAAGTTAGTGTGGGCCTTTTTTTTCGGTCTTATCATCGCCTCTGTTCTGCATGTGGGAAAAAGAATTACCCGGTGGAATGCTGCTACCATCATCAACTTAGGGGTTGGAACAGGCATTGCTGCGTACATTACTATAGCCACACCAGCTTCAACTCCTGAAACCTGGTGGTTTGTTTTCTTTTCCGGAACCATTGCCATCACCGCTATGATTCTGCCCGGCATTTCGGGAGCCTTCATTTTACTGTTGCTCGGAAAATATGAATACATTCTCAGTGCTGTTAACAATTTCAATCTGGATATCATTTTGATTTTTGCTGCAGGATGTGTTACAGGCATTATCGCTTTTTCCAATATTATTTCCTGGTTTTTTAAAAAGTTTCCCAATGCCACCATGGCAATGCTCACCGGCTTTATGATTGGGTCACTCAACAAACTCTGGCCCTGGAAAGAGGTACTCACCTACAAGATAAATCCTGCCGGAGAGAAAATCCCGCTTCTTGAGCGCAGTGTTTCTCCGGGTCATTATACAGAAATTACCGGGGAACCCAACCATTTGTATACTGTGGTTTTGTTTACCCTGCTGGGATTCCTGCTTATATTTCTTTTTGATCTGTATGCGGCCTCCAGGGCAAAAGGTACCCAAAACCTCTGAACCCTCTGATCATGGAAAAGCTATACGGACTAATTGGTTTCCCGCTTTCTCATTCTTTCTCTGCTGGCTATTTCAGCAGGAAGTTCCAGGCAGAAAATATCAAAAATTGCCAATACCTCCTGTTTCCGCTCGAGAGGATTACTGCTTTTCCGGATTTGTTAATACAAAACCCCCATCTGGCAGGACTTAATGTCACCATTCCTTACAAGGAAACCATTGTCCCTTTTTTAAATGAGATCAATGACATTGCCGCTGAGGCAGGGGCCGTAAACACGATAAAGATCTTTCGGCAGGGAAAGGATATTTATACCCGGGGATACAACACCGACACTTATGGATTTGAACAAAGTCTTCGCCATAACAACGTTTCATTGCCGGCAAAAACTCTCATTCTGGGCACAGGCGGAGCCGCAAAAGCCGTGGAATGGGTGTTGAAAAAACATGGATGCGACATCACTTTTGTTTCAAGGAAGCCTGAAAACCAGCATGAGGTCTCCTGGGAAGAAATACAGCAAGAATCGCTTAAGGGATTTGATCTTATCGTTAACACAACGCCACTGGGAATGTATCCCAATGTTGAAGAATTCCCCCCTCTCCCCTATGATACAGCCCATACCGGTCAAACCTTTGTTGATTTGATTTACAATCCTGCAGAAACTGCCTTTATGCAGAAAGGAAAAGCTCAGGGCTGCAAAACAATCAACGGACTGCTCATGCTGGAACAACAGGCTGAGAAAGCCTGGGAAATCTGGACTCAGGAGTAAATTCTACTTCTTGAAGTGTTTATCTTTTGTACGCCATATAAAAAACAAAAAACCTGTAATTAAAACCCCCACCATAATACCAGGATAAGGATTCAACTCCGAGGGGTTGATAAAAAGACGGTACAACCCATAAAACAAGCCAAAACACCCCACGGCCAGCAGTGAAATAAACAGAGCTATGTCGAAATATTTTTCGAAAGTTTCAAATTCTCCCCATGCCTGCTCCCGGCTGTCATAGTGAGCATACCGGTCGCCCTTGGCCCTGTATCTTACTTTTCCGGGTCGGTAATAGACATTTTGGGAAGGAGCACCGTTATGCAACCTCAAATCATACAACCTTCGTTTATCAGCGTCCTTGAGAACCTGATATGCCTCGTTGACTCTTTTAAATTCCCTCAATGCAGCTACACTATGATTCACATCCGGATGAAGGTGTTTGGCCTTCTTCCGGAAAGCTTTGCGTAAATCCACTTCACTGGCAAAGCGTGATACACCCAGTATTTGATAATAATTACTCAAGCTTTCATTGTTTGAGAGTAAACTGAAAAGGGATTTCTCAAAGTAATATTAGGAATTTCTTTTTAAAATTAACCATAATCCAGCGAATTATCAACCCATGATACAGAATGTTTCAGGATTGTCGATCCGCTATTGCCCCACACCTTCTTCAACGGATTTCTGATTTGGCCCTCCATCAATATTCACATTGAGTTCGGCCGGGAACTGGTACACTTTCAATTCAAAAAAGGAAATGACAGAAAGAATATGGTCAAAAATATCTGCCTGTATTTCCTCATAGTTGATCCAGTTAACATCATTGGTAAAGGCATAAATCTGTAAAGCCACTCCTTTCTCTCCCGGAGGCATCTGACGGACCATACAAATGAGATCGGGATGGATTTTGGGGTGATTTTGCAGGTACCGCGTAATATATGCCCTGAAAGTTCCAATATTGGTCATTCGTCGTCCGTTGGCGGGAATGGCTGTATCAAAGTTGTTGACATGATTATAATGGTCAATTTCAACCTTGCGCTGGATGATGTAATCTTTGAGTAAATTTACCGATTGGAATTTTTGCAACATCCTTTCATCACAAAATTTTATGGTATTGATATCAATATATACATCACGCATGATTCTTCTCCCACCGGTTAGCACCATTCCTCTCCAGTTTTTAAAAGACTCCGACACCAACGCATAGGTAGGAATGGAAGTAAGGGTTCTGTCAAAATTGCGAATCAGTACGGTATGCAATCCAATTTCGATAACGTCACCATCGGCTCCATACCGGGGCATCTCAATCCAGTCTCCAATCTGAACCAGGTTATTGGCCGTTACCTGCACGCCCGCAACAAAGCCCAGGATGGTATCTTTAAATACCAGCAGCAAAATGGCTGTAATGGCTCCCAGCCCGGTAAGAAAAAACAGGGGGGATTTATCGAGAATAATGGAAAGTGCAAAAATCGCAGCAATGATCCCGGTAATTAGTTTGGTAATCTGAAGATAACTTTTTATGGGTTTAGTCCTGGATACTTCATATTTGTCATAAATAGCTCCTACAGAATCCAGCAAAGCATAAAATACAATCAATATTACAAAGATGCTATAAAGCTCACTGACCAGATAAGTGAAATATACCATACGGGGAAACTGGGCCATAAAAGCAGGCCCCACCCAGTAAATAACCAAAACAGGAACAAGATGCGTCAACCGGTGGAATACCTTTTTCTCCAGAAGCACATCATCCCACAGGTTTTTACTTTTGCGTACCAGCCGTTTTACTATTTCTACAATAAATTGTTTGGCAAGCCATCTGGCAATGATGCTCAACAATACAAGCATCATTATAAACATTAGTGCTTTTAAAGGCATTACCAGTGCATTGGCAAGGTTCAATTGCTCCAGCCATCCTTCAATGTAGGCATTGATTTTTTCCATACTTTTGCATCAAAATCTAATTCACACTCATTCAAAGGACAAACCTAAGAATTTTTGGCTATTGGTGAGGTGTTGTTGGTCAACAAAAAAACAAAAAAACATTTGTCAATAAGAAAAATATTGCCGTACTTTGCACTCCTTAAAAATACAGCATTGTAATCTCGTATTCAAAATCTAAAATATTTTCAAAAGATGTCACGAATTTGTCAAATAACCGGAAAAAAACCTATTACAGGTCATCGTGTATCCCACTCAAATATTAAAACCAAAAGAAGATTTTTGCCCAATCTTCAGATCAAAAGATTTTATGTTCCTGAAGAAGACCGTTGGGTAACCCTTAAGGTTTCTTCCAAGGCAATTCGTATTATCAACAGAATTGGTATTGCTGCGGCATTGAAAAATGCAGAAGCCAAAGGATATCTGAAAGCCTAACATAACGGATTATCGTACAAGCGGAGCTGCTAACCATGGGTTGGCAGCTTTTTTTATACGCAAACATTCAACCGTCTGGCCTGTTAATTATTTACAAAAGCTCCCGGCAAGAATTCTCATCCTAAGGAGATTGTCGGATTATGTGTATTTTTAGCCATTGGCTTTTCATGTGTTCAATGCCAGTAAAAAGCACATTCAAAAAGAGATTCAACCAAAGGCAACTGAGTACTATGCAACATAACTATAAATTCATCCTCATCCTTTTCTTTTTCTTTTTGCCGGGCGGGCTGTTCCTCTATGCCCAGCTGAACGATTCAGAGCCACCAGCGAAGCGCAACATCATTCAATTCAGCGGATTGGTTATGACAGGTGACAGCCTCAAGGCAGTTCCCTTTACAAATATCCGGGTAAAAAATACCCACAGGGGAACCATTAGCGATTTTCATGGCTTCTTTTCCATTACAGTAAGAGAACGGGACACATTACAATTTAGCTCGGTGGGCTTTAAGAAAGTTCAGTACGTGGTACCCGATACGCTCACCTCTTCACGATATTCCACCGTGCAATTGATGACCCGTGATACCATCCATTTGCCGGAAACAGTTATCTATCCCTGGCCAACCCGGGAGCAGTTTCGTTATGCATTTCTCAATACCGAAATACCCGACGACGATTTGGACCGAGCCTTGCGAAACCTGGAAAGAGAAGAAATGCGCGAACGATTTAAGAAAATGCCCCAGGATGGATATTCCAATTACCGCCATATGACCAACCAGCACGCCGAAAGACTTTACTATGCCGGACAGCGTCCCCCCATGCGGATTTTCGACCCCTTTGCCTGGGGAGAGTTCATCAGGGCATGGAGAGAGGGAAGATTTAAAAGAAACGACTAATTATTTCCTGCCAGCAACAATATTCAACATTTTTTGGGGTTATTAAAACATTCAACGAGCTATTGCATATTTGCCATGCCACAAGTCATTAATTTACTATTTTTGTGCCACCGTTTTTTCTGCAAAAACTTCTAAATATTTTATCCGAATTGTGAAGCAATCTTTACTTATTCTTCTTTTCCTTATTTCCGGCTTTATCTCCTCCGGTTTAACTGCCCAAAACACCATCATCGAAGGATTTGTAAAAGACAATAATGACGTGCCTCTGGAGTTTGTCAGTGTCGCCCTTCTGGGTACATCCACAGGCACTACTACCAACAAGGACGGTTTTTTCTCCCTGCGCATTGCCCCCGACATAGAACATACGCTGGTTTTTTCTTATCTGGGTTTTGAACAACGCCGTGTCGAAATAATACTGAGCCCCGGAGAGAGAAGGAATCTTTCCATATACCTGTCTCCCTTAAGCACCAATCTGCCGGATGTGGAAGTCAGCGACAAACAAATTATTTCCAGCCAGTTTATCAAAATCGATCCCAAACTGACCAACCTTATTCCCGGACCTGGCGGCGGAGTGGAAAACCTGCTCAAAACCATGCCCGGCGTGAGCTCATCAAGTGAATTGTCCTCCCAATACTCGGTCAGAGGAGGAAACTTTGACGAGAACCTCGTGTATGTCAACGGTATAGAGATATATCGTCCGTTTCTGGTCCGTTCAGGTCAACAGGAAGGTCTCAGCTTTGTCAACTCCAGCCTGATATCTTCCATCACTTTCTCCGCTGGTGGATTTGATGCCGAATATGGAGATAAAATGGCGTCGGTTCTGGATATCACCTACAAAACCCCCACTGAGTTTAAAGGTTCTTTTTCTATGAGTTTGCTGGAGGGCTCCATGCATGTGGAGGATGCGCTGCTGGATGATCGCCTTACTTATCTTTTGGGCGTTCGTCATAAATCCAATCAATATTTGCTGGGCACCCTGGATACACAGGGAGATTACAAACCCCAATTTACGGACATACAAACGCTTGTCAACTACAGTTTCACCCCTGCATGGGAACTTAGTTTTCTGGGAAATTATTCCAGAAATCAATACCTTTTTAAACCGCAGCGACAAGAAACCCGCTTTGGCACGGTAAAAGAGGTAAAACAGTTTACAGTTTTATTCGACGGCCAGGAAAGAGATCTTTTTCTTACCGCCCTGGGGGCTCTCTCATTGAATTACCAACCGGAGAAAGGGCAAAAGTATCAGCTTATCACGTCAGTTTTTCAAACGGATGAAACCGAAAACTTCGACATCAAAGGGAGCTATCTTCTGGAAAGAGTAGAGACATCTTTAGGATCCTCAGAATTTGGCCAACCCACAGGTACACCACTGGGAGCTGGTGCTTTTCATAATCATGCCAGAAATTATCTGAACGCCATTGTATGGAATATTGAGCACAAAGGAGAAATTGCTACCGACAACAACACTTTGCTTTGGGGACTCAAATATCAATATGAAGACATTTATGATAAACTCAGTGAATGGAACCTGGTAGATTCGGCTGGTTATGCTATTCCCCGGCAACCCCGAAATGCCATCCTGCTTCAGGATACCGTTAATGCCCGCATCTTTTTGCAGTCCAGCCGTATATCAGGCTTTTTGCAGAACTCGTGGGAATTTGGAAGCAGTCATGGCAGATATATTCTCACGGCAGGTGTAAGAAGCAGCTACTGGAATTATAACCACCAATGGCTTGTTTCACCCAGGGCCACCCTTCTTTACAAACCTGTGTGGGCACCCAGAATGGTGCTGCGTGCCTCCGGTGGCCTGTATCAACAGCCTCCATTCTATAAAGAACTAAGAGACTTTCAGGGCAACCTGAATCCTGACATAAAAGCCCAGGAAAGCATGCAAATTGTGCTGGGAGCTGAATACAACATGCAATTCTGGGGCAGACCCTTTAAATACACCGGCGAGATCTATTACAAAGATTTTAATAACCTCATCCCCTACGTGCTGGATAATGTACGAATACGCTATTACGCCAATAACAATGCAACAGGATATGGCACCGGGATAGACATGAAGATTAACGGGGAATTTGTTCCGGGAGTGGAATCATGGGCCAGTCTTTCCCTCATGCAAACCCGCGAAAAAATTGAAGGCTCCTATTATCTTGATGATGAAGGCAATCAGATACCTCATGGATATACCCCCAGACCCACTGACCAGCGATTTGCTTTCAGTTTGTTCTTCCAGGATTTCCTCCCGCGCAACCCTTCTTATAAAGTCAACCTGGCCCTGATATATGGCAGCGGATTACCCATCTCTCCCCCAACCCATCAAAAATTCCGCTCGGCAATATATATGCCTCCCTACCGAAGGGTTGATATCGGGTTTTCGAAAGAACTCATTGGCAGTAAAAGCAGTTTTGGAGAAGGAAATCCTTTAAAACATATCAACTCCATGTGGATTGCGGCCGAAATATTCAATCTTTTGGAAATCAACAACACCATCAGCTATTTATGGATCAAGGATATTTCCAACGATTATTATGCTATTCCCAACTTTCTTACCTCCCGGTTGATCAATGTAAAACTGATCGCTGAATTTTAAACTGTCTTTTTGTCACCCCTCTGACATGATTTTCCATGTTTTGCCAATCAGACCTTAACCGAGAGATTGCGTCGTTCAACCTCTTTGCATACGCCTAATTTGCAGACATATACCCTCCATTTTTTTGTGGTCCGGAACTAACCTGGCCTAAGAATGTAGTGCCAGAATTACACGAAAGCCGCTGTTTTTTTTGTTGGCACAATCCTTGAAAAGATTTGGACGTTAAAGAAAATTCGAAATTCAAATTATAAAACATAACACAACAATGGGTAAAATAATAGGAATAGACTTAGGAACAACCAATTCATGTGTTGCAGTAATGGAAGGCAACGAGCCGGTGGTTATCCCCAATAGTGAGGGACGGCGCACTACACCCTCCATTGTCGCATTTACAGAAAACGGAGAACGGAAAGTTGGTGATCCTGCCAAAAGACAGGCCATCATAAATCCAAAGAAAACAGTATCTTCTATCAAACGTTTTATGGGTGAGACTTTCGAGTCTACCTCATCTGACCGTTCAAGGGTTTCTTACGAAGTTGCCAAAGGAGACAATTCTACCCCCCGGGTAAAAATTGATGACAGAATGTATACTCCGCAGGAAATCTCTGCCATGGTATTGCAGAAAATGAAAAAAACTGCAGAAGATTACCTGGGGCAGGAAGTAAGCGAAGCAGTCATTACTGTACCTGCTTACTTCAACGATTCTCAAAGACAGGCAACCAAGGAAGCCGGAGAAATTTCCGGACTAAAAGTAAGAAGAATTATCAATGAGCCCACAGCTGCTTCACTGGCCTACGGACTCGACAAAAAAGACAGAGATGTAAAAATCGCCGTGTTCGACCTGGGTGGAGGTACCTTTGATATCTCCATTCTGGAATTAGGAGATGGTGTATTTGAGGTCAAATCTACTCATGGCGATACACACCTTGGTGGTGACGACTTCGACAATGTTATTATCGACTGGCTGGCAGATGAGTTTCTGAAGGATGAAAACATTGACCTTCGAAAAGACCCCATGGCCATGCAACGTCTTAAAGAAGCTGCCGAGAAGGCAAAGATTGAGCTTTCCAGCTCTACCTCCACAGAAATCAACCTGCCCTACATTATGCCGGTTGACGGAATACCCAAGCACCTTGTTCGCACCCTGAGCCGCAGTAAGTTTGAGCAATTGAGCGACAAACTGATTCAGGCTACACTGGAACCTTGCAAGAAAGCTCTTAGTGATGCCGGTTTGCAATCCTCCGATATTGACGAAGTGATTCTGGTTGGTGGTTCAACCCGTATACCTGCAATCCAGGAAGTAGTAGAGAAATTCTTTGGAAGAAAGCCATCTAAAGGTGTTAACCCTGATGAAGTAGTAGCTTTGGGTGCAGCCATTCAGGGTGCCGTTTTAAGCGGTGAAATAAAAGACGTTCTGCTGCTTGACGTTACTCCTCTTTCTTTGGGTATTGAAACATTGGGAGGCGTAATGACCAAGCTCATTGAAGCCAACACTACCATCCCTTCCAAGAAAACGGAAACATTCTCCACTGCTGCCGATAATCAGACCTCTGTGGAAATCCACATCTTACAGGGAGAAAGGCCCATGGCCAAAGATAACAGAACCATCGGTCGTTTTCACCTGGATGGTATTCCACCATCACCAAGGGGAATCCCTCAGATTGAGGTAATGTTTGATATCGACGCCAATGGTATTCTCAACGTTTCTGCCAAAGACAAAGCTACAGGCAAATCGCAAAACATCAGGATTGAAGCTTCCAGTGGTTTGAGTGAGGATGAAATTAAGAAGATGAAGGAGGAAGCTGAAGCCAATGCAGAAACCGACAAGAAAATTAAGGAAGAAACAGAAAAAGTCAATGCTGCTGATAGTATGATCTTCCAAACCGAGAAACAACTCAAAGAGTTTGGCGAAAAGATTCCTGCGGAGAAGAAAGAGCCTATCGAGAAAGCACTCGAAGAATTAAAAACTGCGCATAAAAACAAGGATCTTGCAGCCATTGATGCAGCCATGGCAGCAATAAACACAGCATGGCAGGCAGCAAGCTCTGAGATGTACAATGCCACCCAGGGTCAGGAAGGTGGCCCGGGACAGCAACAAGCTGACCAAGGCCCAAACAAACAGGGCGGCGGTAAAAATGACGACGGAGAAGTTACTGATGTTGATTTCGAAGAAGTGAAATAACCGCTGTGGCATTTGCCCGATAAAAAAAACGGACTGTAAAATTATCAGTCCGTTTTTTTTTTGCATCATAAATGCAATGAATGACAAAAAGTACTGTTATACCAGTTTTTTCACAAACGCCAGAGCAGCATCATAGTCAGGCT
>CAZBGI010000051.1:0-25141 GCA_964491395.1 uncultured Bacteroidales bacterium
GATAAAATTTATCCTTGTTATTCGCTAATCCGCATAATAAGATTGTTTCTTTCTTTATATTTGTTGTATGGTTGCAAAGTAGAATAATGAATGAAGCATCAGGTAAGTGGATAAATATGTCATATCTTGCTGAATGTAAATAAAATAATGTGAAAACACCCACGAATAAAAATAAGACCAGCAAAGTCCACAAACTTTTTGGCAAACGCCTAAATCTACTGTTAATACTAGGTTTGGTTGTGTTTGCCATTACGTTTTATGTGGCAGTGGGCATTTATCTGGGAAGTTTTCATCAGCAATATATAAGCCGGTCTGAAAATGCAGTTAAGTCAATTGCTGAAAATAAGGCAGCCCAGGTGCAAAATTGGAAAAATGACCGGTACAAAGATGCGTATTTGCTTCAGCAAAATTCTCTGCTCCGGAAGCTGGCCCTGCAACTTGCCAAAGAACCCGGTACCGAGCAAATAAAAGAGGCCTTAACCCAGGAAATTTTAGCTTTCAGGGCCTTTCATCCCTATGATATTTTTATTGTTAACTCCACAGGGCATGCGTTGTATTCTTATCCTTTTGATGCTGTACCATTTGATAAAGAAGTATATGCAAACCATCTCAAAGCTGAAACGACAGAAATATCCTGGGTGGATTTCTACAAAAGCGGACATACAGAAGATTTTTACCTGGGGATGGTGGTTCCCTTGCCATCGCAACAAAAGCAATCGGCTCCTTCCGTTATTCTCAGAGTCAACCCTGCACATGATCTCTTAAAAGCATTTTACCCGGAAATTTATGGAAATACAGATGTTGAACCCTTTTTGGTCTTTCCATGGAAAGAAAAACTCATATTATTTGGCAGCGAAAGGGAAAAGCAAGACAAGTACTATTACCGGGAAATCACACAGGGAGAAATGGGAAATTGGCTATCCCGTTCGATGCAGCAGGAAACCCTGGCTATAAGAACAGAGGGGATAGGAGGGGGAGAGGTTTTGGCAGCACTTGAAAAAGTGGATGAAACCTCCTGGATGGCATTGGTACAGTTGACAGATAAAGAGCTGCTTGAGACAATAAAAAACAGAATGTGGGCGATTGCTTTTTTAGGTCTGGCTTTTATAGTAAGCATCGGGGCCCTGATGATTGTTCTGGCCCGGCAGCAGAAAATCCGGTTATTGAAAATTAGTCGTGATAATGAAACCTTGCTCGATGATCTGATTAATAATCAACCCTCCGGAATATACCGTATAATTCTTGATCCTGCCAAATCGCATCCCGGAAATAAAAAGTCCAATCCTCTTGAAAGGACGCTGCCTATCCGTTATCTGTTTGTCAGCAAACAACATGAAGTTATTACAGGAATCTCCGAAAAGGAACTGCTGGATAATCCCGCAACAATCGCTGCAGCAGTGCATCCTGAGGACCGCGAAGAGTTTTTTAAAGTAAATTATCAGGCAATTGACACGATAAGCAGTTTTCACTGGGAAGGTAGAATTATTAACAAAGGAGAAGTTCGATGGGTACGGTTTGATTCTGTTCCACGACTTAATCCTCCTTCTCAGATTATCTACACAGGCGTGGTAATGGATATCACCTTACAGAAAAAGCTGGAAAGTGAGATGAAGAAACGTGAAGCTTTCGAGAGATTGCTCACGCGCCTGTCTTCATCTTTCGTAAATATTACAGCACAAAATTGTGATCAGATTATTAACCGTTCGATTGAAACCATTGGAAAGTTTTGCAACAGCGATCGGTCTTACGTTTTTTTGTGGGATGAAAAACATCACATTGTTAAAAACACGCATGAGTGGACCTCCGAAGGAATAGACCCGCAGAAAGAGAATTTGCAAAAACTTCCCAGCAATGAGATTCCCCAATGGATGAATCATCTCAAAAGTTTCTCTCCTATTATCATCCCTGATGTAAATAGTCTGGATCAGAACTGGAGTTTTGAAAAGGCCATCCTTCAATCGCAAGGTGTAAAATCACTGGTTGTTGTTCCGATCATTTCAGATGAAAAACTTTTTGGCTTTGTAGGATTTGATTCAGTAAGGAAATATCGCCAATGGAAAGATTATGAGTTACAGTTGCTGAAGGTTTTTGCAGATCTGGTTTATAATGCCCTGGAGAGAAGCAGAACAGAGATAAACCTCACTGAATCGCGAAAAATGTTGCGAACCGTTCTGGATACCATCCAGGTAAGAGTTTTCTGGAAAGATAAAAATCTCAGGTACCAGGGATGTAACCAGGCATTTGCCCATGATGCCGGGTTTGAAACACCCGAAGGGCTTATTGGTCTTGATGATAGCAGCGTCTGGAAAGATATGGCCGGGGTTTTCAATTTGGCAGATATTCAGGTTCTTAAAACGGGAAAGTCCTTGCTCAACTTTGAAGCTCTCCAGGTGCTTTCTGATGGCAATACAAGATGGCTTAATACGTCCAAAATCCCATTACTCGATAATAAGGGACAGGTAATTGGTGTGTTGGGCACCTACCAGGATATTACCGAACAGAAACTGGCTGAAGAGGCGCTAAGAAAATCGGAAAAGCGATACCGCACACTTACTGAAAATGCCTTTGATGGAATTTACCTGCTACGCAGAAATCAGTTTGAATATGTAAATCAACGGTTCTGTGAAATGACCGGCTATTCTTTTGAGGAACTTACCCGTCCCGGCTTCGACACTCTCACCCTGTTCACCCCCGAAAGTCAACAGCTGGCCATTGACAGGAAAAAGGCACGAAAAAATGGAGAAGTACTGCCAAGCACCTACGAAATGCAGATTGTCACTACCCGGGGTGAGGTTAGAGACATTGAAATCAGTACCAATAAGCTTAGTAGTTCCGGTGAAGAAAACCTTATTCTTGGTATCGTACGCGATATTACCGAACGCAAGAACAACGAAAAACTGCGCAACGAGGTTGCGATAGCCAACCAATCTGCTACATTTAAACAGAATTTCCTGGCCAACATGAGCCATGAAATACGCACACCCCTTACCGGTGTTCTGGGGATGATCGAAATTCTTTCGCAAACCCGTCTCGATGAGAAACAGTCGGATTATGTGAGCACGCTTAAACTTTCTACAGAGAATTTGCGTGAAATTATCAACCAGATACTTGATTATTCCAAAATTGAAGCCGGACAAGTTAAGCTCAAAACCAGCAGGTTCGAAACTGCCGTGGTATTTGAGCATGTTCGCAAGCTTTTCCAGGCTACCTGCAAAAAAGAAGTATTGCTGCTGATTAACGTCCATGATAACGTGCCCCCCTATATCGAAACAGATGAACAAAGGCTGACGCAAATCATCAACAACCTCTTGTCGAATGCCATTAAATTTACAGCAAAAGGAAAAATTTACATCTCAGCTCAGGTTCTGGAATGGATGAATGAACAGGAGTTTATCCTGAAAATCAGTGTAGAAGATACAGGAATAGGAATCAAGAAAAAAGCGCTGTCACGCTTGTTCAGACCCTTTGAACAGGTTGAACATGAGGACAAAAGAAATTTCGACGGCACAGGGCTGGGCCTTTCAATCAGTAAGGAACTGGTTCGCCTGATGGGAGGGGAGATTGCCGCTGAAAGTGAACCCGGCAGAGGGAGTACTTTCTGGTTCACGGTTAAAGCAAAAAAAGCAGTTTTTACTCCTTTGGAGGAAGTTGCGGTCCATGATCCGAAACAAAGAAAATCTGAAGGACTTAATATTTTATTTGCTGAAGACAAAGTAATTAATCAAAAAGTGGTCAAACTCATGCTGACTGCCATGGGGCATAAGGTTTACCTGGTTTCCAACGGAGAAGAAGCGCTCAAAATCTATCAACCCGGGTTGTTTGATCTTATTCTCATGGATATTCAAATGCCCGTCATGGATGGTATTACCGCTGTAAAACTGCTTCGGGAAAGATTTATCAAGTTGCCACCCATTGTAGGGCTCAGTGCCAATGCATTTGAAGGGGACAGGGAAAAATATATTAACCAGGGAATGGATGATTATCTTACCAAACCCGTAAATGGGGATGATTTAAAAAATATCATCGAAAAATTCACCTTTTAAAAAACAAACACCACTAGTGTGAAGCAAATACTTGTTATTGAAGATAATACCGGGGTGGCCGAGCTAATTAGTGAAAGGCTGCTCGAAAATGGTTACAAAACCCTCATAGCTGCCAGTGGGAAGGAAGCATTGGTGTTGCTGGAAGGGGGTGATGTGGATATGGTGATACTGGATTATTCTTTGCCAGATATGGATGGAAAGGAGATTATTGCCGCTGTGAAAGCTGCCAATATAAAGATGCCACCTTTTATTGTGTCAACCGGCAGGGGAGATGAACAGCTTGCTGTAGATATGATGAAACTTGGTGCCTATGACTACCTCATCAAAGATAAAAGCTTAATCAGCCGTTTGCCAGAAACTGTAAGCAGATTGGAGCATGAAACTAATCGAGATGCTGAACTTCGCAAAGCTCAGTTGGCACTTCAGCAAAGTGAAGAGCGGTTTCGTAATTTTGTGGAAAAAGCCAGCGACTTTTTTGTCAAACTAACCATTGGGGGTGAGATTGTATACGCCACCCCCAACTGGTTGCGTCATATGGGTTTATCGGCTGAAGATGATGCTAAAAAAAACATTTTTAGCTTTATTCATCCGGATGATGAAAAAAGGCTCGAAAAGCAGTTGCAAGAGGTAGTCTCTGAAGAAAATCTTCATTTTACATCTCAATACAGGGTGCAGCATAAAAGCGGTGATTGGAAGTTTCACGCCGTAGAAGGATATTCAGTGAAAGAAAATCAGATGTTCTTTGTAAATTGTATTGCCAGAGATATTACAGAAGAAAAATTGGCAGAAAAAAGGCTGGCCAGAGCCGTTTTCAGGGCAGAAGAAAAGGAGAAGAAAAATTTTGCAGAGGTGCTGCATGAAGGAATCGGACCCCTGGTTTCGGCCATCAAAATGTCTATGGGACGCATAAGATCGATGAGAGAATTTAATGAACAAGAGATTCGGATTATTAATTATTGCGATGAACTTGTAGATGATGCAGTGGCCCGTGTCAGGAATCTTGCCAATGAGCTTATGCCCAATGTTATCAATGACTTTGGCCTTGTCAGAGCCATTAAATCCCACATAAACAAGCTGAAAGAACAGGTTGATACCGAAATTATATTAAACGTAGCTAATCCTTTCCCTGAACTGGACAAGGAGTCCAGTATTATCCTTTATCGTGTATTTACAAAACTTATCTCCAACTCTGTTAAGTTTTCCAAGGCTGGAATAATTAAGATAGAGTTTATCGTGGAGGAAGAAAACCTGCTAATACATTACACGGATAATGGAGAAGGATTTTCTCAAAAAGCCAATTCCCTGGAAAAAATCAGGGAGTTGCATGTGAACATGGAAAGCATGAAAAACCGTATTAGTGCCTTAAATGGGACTGTGGTTTTTCAACATACTGCTCACGGAGAAGATATAAAAATACTGATTCCTTCCAGGCAATAGCCATTTGTAATTGTCCTGAGCTCAATTCTTTCGGCTAAACCCCTATAAAATAACTTGAAGAAAAGGCTAATAATGATTTGTTGGGTTAGCCAAAATATGTATTTTTATATGTTTTTATCATTTTCAAATGATAACATTGTTATTTAGCGCTTCATTAGGGCAAACCGTGTAACTCTTCGAAAGCTAAGCTCTTTAATAAACAGGTATATGGGTTTTTTTGGGTTGACTATCAATACACTCTGGGATGGGATAATATTGTCTCCTGTGTACTTTTTGATGGGTTTGGGTGAAACTGCAGAAACCACACTACGGAAAATTCCTGACTTGCTTTTGTTGGGTTTCCTGCCGGGTAAATTTGCAAATGTTCTCCTTTCGCTGCGGGCACCCTTTTACGAAAACGGGTGGTTCATAACCGGTAGTGCGGTGTTGTTGTTGGTCATTATTATTGCCATCAGACAAAGCCGAAGGTTGTGGTTAAATGCAAGGGAATTAAAATTCAGGGGAGGGATACTGGAATCTGCCAATAAAATGCTGGAAGAGCTGTTGGAAGAGCGCAAAAAAGCTGAAATGGCCATTAAAGAGAGTGAGGAAGCATTTAAGAGTTTGTTTCTTCAATCAACCGATCCCATCTCATTGATAAAAAACCACCGCTTTATTGATTGCAACCCTGCTACCCTGAAATTTCTGGGGTTAACCCGCAAAGAAGAGATTATAAACAAAACTCCCTGGGAGTTTTCTCCTCATTTGCAACCCGACGGTGAGCGATCGGATGAGAAGATGAGAACGCTTATAGCAGATGCATTGCGAAAGGGGAATCATCAGTTTGAATGGATGCATCTACGCTCGGATGGTGAACCCATAGTGCTGGAAGTGGTAATGACAATCATCAACTTCAAAGGGGAGAAAATATTGCATGTCAGCTGGCGCGATATAACACGGCGCAAGAAAGCGGAACAGGATTTAAAGAAAAGCGAAGAACGTTACCGATTGCTGGTTGATAATCAGACTGACATGATTGTTAAGATAGATAACGAGGGGCGTTTTCTCTTTGTGAGCCCTTCCTACTGCAAGTTTTTCGGCAAAACAACGGACGAGCTCATGGGGAACACTTTTATGCCATTGGTGCATCCCGATGATCGGGAAACTACAAACCAGGCCATGGAGAAACTCTATGCTCCTCCTTATCATTGCTACCTGGAACAACGTGCCATGACTGCCGGGGGCTGGAAATGGGTGTCCTGGGTAGATACAGCCATTCTCGACCAGGACGGAGAAGTGAAAGAAATAATTGGAGTAGGGAGAGATATTACCGAGAATGTAGAGGCAAGACAAGAAGTTATTAGGCAGAAAACCTTTATCCAAACAGTATTGGATAATCTTCCCATAGGTGTTGCTGTGAATGCATATGATAGCGGAAAAGCGAGCTATATGAACAAGAAGTTTGTGGAAATATACGGATGGCCTGAAGAGGAACTGAAAGATATAGAAAACTTCTTTCACCTGGTTTATCCTGATAAAGAGTACAGAGAGCAGATACATTCCCGGATTTTGGCGGATATTAAGAGCGGAGATCCGGAAAGAATGCGATGGGATAATATCTCCATTGTTACCGGCAATGGTGAACAAAAAATTGTTAGCTGCATTAACATTCCGCTTTTTGACCAGAACATCATGGTGTCTACCGTGCAGGATAATACCCAGGCATGGAATAATAAATATGCCATAGAAAAGGAACGAGATAAATTGAGAATGCTTTTTTCCATTGCGGGCAAAATTGAAGAATCAGAATCATTGGAGGAAGTTTTGCAGTTTACACTTCAAAGAGTATGCGAAGATAATGGTTGGGACCTCGGGGAAGCCTGGCTGCCTTCGGAAAATAAACAAGAAATGGTTTACTCAGGGTCCTATTGTGTTGCTAAGGATGAATTTGAAGGGTTTATTGAACTTAGTAAGCGTTACACTTTTCCCAGGAATGTAGGGATACCGGGCAGGGTTTGGGGGGGCAAGTCTGTAGTGTGGGTGGATGATCTGCAAGAGGATGAAAATTTCTTGAGAAAAAACGAGGTCGATACTTTCAATATTAAAACTGCTGTGGGGATCCCCATTATGACAGACGATGAGGTAGTCTGTGTACTGGTGTTTTTTATGAAACAACCTACAGTGAAGGATCAACAGTTTGTTGATCTGATAATGGGGATAGGACTTCAACTGGCAGAACTTTTCCGGAGAAAACGCATACTTGTGGAGCAACAAAAGACCCTTGAAAAGCTTCGTCGAAGTGAAAAACAACTCAAACAGGCGCAGAAAATCTCCAACGTGGGTAGCTGGGAGCTTGATCTCAATACTTCCATGGTTAAATTTTCTGAAGAAGCCCGGAAAATTTACGGAGCCCCTTCCACCGGGATGCACATCAAATGGGTGCACGAAATTGTGGTGGAAAAATACAGAAAAATACTCAGTGAAGAAATGGAGCAGCATAAGCGCTCAGGCAAGCCTTATGATGTTATTTTTCAGATTAACAGAGCCAGCGACGGTCAATTGAGATACATCCAGTCCATGGCAGAACTCAACGCTGCAGAGAACAAAATTATCGGTATCATCCGGGATATTACGGAATCCAAAACCAATGAAAGACTTAAACAGGAAATATTGGTAGCCAACGAAAGTGCCCGGTTTAAACAAAATTTTTTGGCCCAGATGAGTCATGAAATCAGGACCCCTTTGACTGCTATTGACGGGATGCTGGAGCTTATAGAGCAAACGCAGCTCAGTGAAACACAAAAAGATTTCCTGGATACCGTTAAGTTTTCTTCAGAAACCCTGCGAAATATCATCAATGAGGTGCTTGACTACTCAAGAATTGAAGCCGGGGGCATAAAACTTAACCCCGAAAGTTTTGCTTTCAGCGAACTGTTTTCCAAATCAGAAAAGTTGTTCCAGTCTATTAATAAAAGCAATTCTAACTTTTCTGTCGCAGGCCATGAAAATCTCCCCCCCTATATTCATGCTGATAAACACAGGATTTTCCAGGTCATTTCCAATTTTATTTCCAATGCAGTGAAATATTCCGGAGGCGGACCCGTGGTAATGGAAATTAAGACTGTTTCTGTAGCTGAAAATCAACCCTCACTGTTTAAAGTTATGGTTAAAGATCAGGGGCCCGGCATTTCGGCTGCCCTGAAGAAAAAACTATTCAAACCTTTTTCTCAAATACACCAGGATAAGGATACTTACATTGAAGGCTCCGGACTGGGACTATCCATCTGTAAAGAACTGGCCCAGTTGCTTAACGGGGAAATCGGCGTGGATAGTGTTGTGGGAAAAGGCAGTACCTTTTGGTTTACTTTTACGGCAAAGGTTGTTGATTCCATTACCCATGTTGCCGAAAAATCCAAAGATACTCCAATCATACCCAAGACGGGATTGCGTATATTGCTCACCGAAGACAAGGAAGTGAATCAGAAAGTTATATCGCTAATCCTCACTTCCATGGGGCATCATATAACACTGGCCAACAATGGAGAGGAAGCTTTGATGCTATATGCTCCGGGGCATTTCGATATTATCCTTATGGATATTCAGATGCCTGTGATGGACGGCATTACAGCTACCCGAAAACTGAAAGAAAAGTATTCCGATCTGCCTCCGGTCGTTGGGTTGAGTGCCAATGCTTTTGAAGGTGATCGGGAGAAATATATGCACCAGGGAATGGACGATTACATCACCAAACCTGTAAGGTCTGATGATTTCAGACAACTGATCAGTCGACTTCAATTGTAGATTTTTCTGCCAGACAGAAATTATTATGCTATGGATAACACCCGTAAAATATTTACCCTTACCGAATTGGGAAAGAGTATCCGATCGGTTATTGAACGCAGCTATACATCCACTTACTGGATAAAAGCTGAAATAGCCAAACTCAATTATTATCCACGCAGCGGGCATTGTTACCCTGAACTGGTAGACAAGTCGGGTAACATCATCCAGGCGCAGATGCGGGCAGTTATCTGGGCTGCCGACTACAAATTGATCAACAAGCAATTTGCCGCGGTGGCCGGAGAACCCTTGAGAGAGGGGATGACCATTCTCTTCAGAGCCTCACTGGGTTTTCATCCCGTTTACGGATTATCGCTGCAGATTTGGGAAATAGAACCGGCTTACACGGCAGGTGAAATGGCCATGGAGAAGATCCGAAACATTGAGAAATTAAAAAAAGAAGGTGTTTTTCATGCCAATCAATCCCTGTCCATGCCTCTTTTGCCCAAACGCATTGCGGTAATTTCCGTTGAAACAAGCAAGGGATACCATGATTTCCTGAAAATTCTCAGGGAACAGGCCGCAGAATATGCCTGGTGGCATTTCTTGTTCCCCACGGTGCTGCAGGGAGACAAAGCCGCCGAAGGAATCATCTCACAGTTGCGCATCATCAGGAAAGTGAAACACAGGTTTGATATGATTGCTATCATCAGGGGGGGAGGAGGCGATATTGGATTGAGTTGTTATGATGATTATCAACTTGCCCGAGAAATTGTTGGCGCTCCCTTACCGTTAATTACCGGGATTGGCCATGCTACCAATGAGACCATAGCCGAAATGGTGGCATGGTCTAATAAAATCACCCCAACCGATGTTGCTTATTTTATTGTTGACCGTTTCAGGAATTTTGAGCAACGCATGGAGGTTGCCTCACGAAACATGCGCTCAAAGACCCTAAATTTGCTCTCGTTTCAAAATAATAAGCTCAATTATCTTTCCAACAGCATAGAAAAAAGCCCTTCATCCCTTTTCCTTCAGCAAAAAAACCGGCTCGATACCATAATTTCCTCATTGATAAGAGATACCCGTACCATACAGCAAACTCATAAAGATGAACTCCGGTCGAAAGCATCGAGAATGTCATTGAGTGTCCCCGGCCATTTATGGAAGCTGGAATCCAGGGTCGGGATGTGTCAGGAAAAGCTCTCTATATTGTCCCGCCGAATGATTGAATGCGAAAAGAGTTATGTAGAAAATCTTCAAATGAGAAGAATACTGCTGGATCCTTTGAATGTCCTTCAGAGAGGATATTCCCTTACCCTGCATAATGGCAAAAGTATAAGCAACTCTTCTGAGCTGAAGGAGGGCGACGAGCTTGTCACCCGTTTTAAGAAGGGAACCCTGAAGAGCAGGGTCATTAGGTGATTTCGAAGGTTAGCTATCGATATCTTCCGGTTTTACAATTCCGAATCGCCCGTTCTTATAATCAAAAATCATCAGATAATCTTTGAAAAATGGCTGTGAGATTTTTCCTCTTATGCCCGAGGGTGCTTTCTCACCCGATTTATAGACATTGTATCTTGCAAGAGGCAACCCGTTGAAGAATATGAAAGCATCAGGTTGATACCCCTCAATTTCCATGAATTCATTGTTCATAGTGATATGCAGAAGGTTTTCGGGTACCGGCTGTGAAGATGCTAATTGCTTGAACGTGCGGTTGTGGAAAACCACCAGAGCCGGACGGGTTGTTCCATCGAAGAACATCTCTGTTTCACGACCATCAATGGATACCGTAATAACCAGCATCCCGGATTCCACTTTCATGGGAACAAACTGAACTTTTGAGGCTATGGATTCCGGGAGCTCCTCAATACAAGCAAAACGGGTTCCGGGGTTGTCAACCAATAAAATTTTCCTGTTTCGGTGAAAGACTCCAAAACCCAACTCTCCCTTGATCTGGCTGTTTCTTGTAGCTTCTTCTGTGGGGATTATTCTCAGGTTTTCTTCACCCAGTATTTGCTTGTCTATACTCAATTCCAAATCGGTGAGAACTCTATCCCGCATAGTGCTTGCTTTTTGCACACTCTCCAGGCGTGTGGCAAAGGCAGGGTTGCGGTAAACCATTGCTTCATAACCATAATCGTACAAAAGACTGAATGGGGTGCTGAGCGTAAAAATATATGTTTGTACCTCGGGAATTCCTCCAATATGAAAATCTGCTTTCATCACTTTGTGGGGTATATTCTCAAAATAATTTCCGTCCTGGCTGTGCCATGAAAATGTATGCCAGTTTATCTGGTTTTGCGAAGCAGCGGAAAGGTTGGTATCAGACCCGTGAGTGGCATAGACGCCTGAAAGACAAATTCCCGTTATGGCCAGGTATACCCTTAGCATGTTCATCTTATTCATTGTCGCATTTTTTAGTTTTGGTAAAAAGGGTTTTCCGGTTCTACGGATTTTTCGAACAAAAGGTTGCAATGGGTTGTAAATCAGGTCCCATTCTTCCCTCAATAAGTAAATACACAAAATGTTTTAGGCGGCAATAAAAACAAAAAAAAAGCTATCCGGGTGGATAGCTTTTTGATTAGATGTGGGTTAGAATATTAATTGATCAAAAACTTCTCTTCTTCGATTCCGGTGTTTACTTCAACTGTGGTAACATCCATTTCTATGGTTTGTCCACCAGCCTGTTGGGTAATCAAATGGGGGAATCTGAGTTCGAATGACTCTACCGGTGTTTTGGCACCAAACAAACGGGCAAAGAATGAAGGTCTTTCTCCTTCTCTTTCAATGACGATGGGTTGGTAATCATCGTACGTTGCAATTCCCATTTCTGACTCAGTGCGGATTTTTAATCCTGTTTCATAGTCATAAAACTCACGTGTTTTTTGTCCTTCGGGAGAAACAACCAACACTCTGTAGGCTTGTTTGCCATCAAGAGTGGCAATGCCTTCCAGCGATTTTTCAATTCCATAGTCTGCATAGTTCATTTCGATGTTCATGATAGCCTGCAACCTCATGGCTTCAAATTCGGGGCCTTCGGTAAATTCCTGGCTTCCCATCATGCCTGACATTGCGGCGGTGGTGCCATCAAAAATCTGGGTCTGCACTACGTTGCCACCAAAAATGGTTTCTATTCTTAACTTGTCAGGAGCTTTTTGGTATTGTTTGATAGTGGCTTTCTGGCCCATCATCTCAATTTCGATTTCCTGCTTAAGGTCGTTGATCTTTTTGAAGTTTTCTTTTCCGCCAACAGCATCATAGTACTTGTTTAATACCGTTTGCACAGTTACATCAGCAGGAGCATCTACCAGCTCAGGAGCTTCGTAGGGTTGTCCAAAAGCATCAAAAAATTCAACGGTGCCGGTAGCACTGAATTTTTCCAGGGTCTCAGGAACCTCATCCATGTTGCCTGCCACTACTATAATAGCCTGGTCGGGTTTAAGGTATTTCTGTGCCATTTGCTGCACTTCTTCGATGGTTACATCGTTTAACCTGGTAAGATAGGTAGCATAATAGTCTTCAGGCAAATCATACCTTTTGATGTTTAATGCAAAATTGGCGATAGTTCTTGGGCTCTCCAGGGAACGGGCAAACTGACCTGTCATGAAGCTTTTTACCAACTGAATATCTTTTTCAGATACAGGCTCATTAATAAGGGTTTCCATTTCTTTCAGTATCTCTACTACTGTGCTGTCAGTTACACTGTTGCGTATCTCGGTAGATGCCACAAAACGGCTAATGAGCCTGTCGGTAGAAATGCTGGAACGTGCCCCGTAGGTATATCCTTTATCTTCACGCAGATTTTGCATCAACCTGCCGGAAAATACTCCTCCACCGAGAATTCCGTTCATCACACTTACCTTAATGGCATCTTCGTGCCCCACGGGCAGCTCAACAGGGTAAGTAATCTGAAGCACACTTTGCAATGCACCGGTTCTTTCGGCGAAAGCAACTCTTCTTCCTTCAGGAGCTTCAGGCTTAGCGTAAGTATGGCTGGGTACATCACCTTTCTCCCAGTTGCCAAAATATTCACTCATTAACGTTTTAGCCTCAGCTACATCAATGTCACCTACAATTACCATGTACCCAACATTGGGTTTCCAGTAAGTATTGTAGTAATCGCGCAACAGGTCTACATTGATGTTGTCCAGTGTTTCTTCTGTTACGATCTCACCATAGGGATGGTCATAACCATAGGTTTGAGTCTGTGCAACATTGCGAGCAATGGCATTTCCGTCTGTTTTAATGGTTTGCAGTCCTGAGCGGGTCTGGTTGATGCGTTTCTCAAGCTCTTCTTCAGGGAACGTGGGATTGTGCAGAACATCAGACATTAATTCCAGCAAGGTGGTTTTGTGTCGAGAGAGTGAAGATCCAAACATTCCGCTTGAGAAAGTGGAAAGGTTGGCACCGATAAAGTCTACAGCTTCATCAATTTCTGCTTTGGTGCGGTTGGTGGTTCCCTCACGCATGAGCTGTCCTGCAAAGTCGACATAACCCTTGGCATCTCCCTCCATTATGGGATCGATGTCGAGTCTGAGCTGGAAAGATACTACAGGTACTTTGCGGTTTTCAACCACAATTACCTGGAGACCGTTGTCCATGGTGAAGCTTTCAAAATCTCCCAGTTGAATTACCGGAGCAGGTCCTGGTTCAGGACGCTGGCTTCTGTCTAACTGTGCACTTACTGTGAAAACAGCAAGGAAACTGAAAATAAATATAGAAATGAATTTTTTCATGATGTTTTTTCTTTTTCCTGCAGAGGATTCTCCTGTTGATGGTGGCCCTTAAAAAGTTGATTTTTGGGGTGGTATAAGCAAGAGAACCAATCTGTTTTATCGGGGTTTATGTATTTTTTTTGATTGATGAATAAATTTGAAAACCGAGGATGCAAAAAAAGCATGTTATCAGCTTTCTTTTTTAGGCAGCCAGTAAAGAACTACTCTGTTGTCTTCTCTGAAATATTCTCTTGCTACACGACGGATATCTTCGCGGGTAACCTTCATATACTTTTCAATTTCTGAATTGATAAGGCTGGCATCACCGTAAAGGGTGTGATAGTTGGCAAGATTGGTAGCACGACGGGCTATGGTAGTGTTGCTGTTTACCATTCTGTTTTCGATCTGATTCTTTACTTTTTGCAATTCCTCTTCCGAAACCAGTTCATTTCTTACTTTTTCAAATTCTTCATTAAAGACTTTTTCAATTTCCTGAGGGTCAACATCCATATTGGCCAGGGCAAAAGTAATGTTAATGCCGGGGTGTTCGAGGCCCAAAGCCATGGAAGCCACCTGAAGGGCTTTTTCTTCCTCATCTACCAGTCTGCGGTTTAACCTGCTGCTTTGTCCTTGAGACATCAGTGTTCCCAGCATTTCAACGGCATAGAAATCGGCTGTACCTTGTGCAGGCAGCGTATAGGCCTGAATAATCATCGGAATCTGTACATCGTCATACACAGTGTCACGAACTTCAACTGTACGGCGGGGTTCTGCATCTTTGGCAGGACGACGGAATTTCTTGGTTCCGGCAGGGATGTCTCCAAAGTATTTTTCCACCATTCTTTTGGTTTCTTCCTTTTCAATGTCGCCGGTAATAACCAGTACAGCATTGTTGGGAACATAAAACATATCGTGGAAATTTTTGATATCCTCATCCGTGGCATTGCGCACGTGAGGGTCAAGTCCAAGTACGTCTCCTTTATAGGGGTGGGTGGTAAAGACCCTTGAAAGTGTTTCGGTAAGCAATCTTCCGTAAGGGCGATTGTCGCGGGTTTGTTTCATCTCCTCTGTAACAACACTTTTTTGGGTAGCGATACCAACAGAGTCAATTTTGGGGTGAAGCATACGCTCTGACTCCATCCACAGTCCCAGTTCGAGCTGGTTGGAAGGCAATAAAATATAGTAGTTGGTTACATCAAAACTGGTAAAGGCATTGAGTGAACCCCCTGCCTGCTCTACAATTTCAGAAAATTCTCCCCTGTCGATATTTTCACTTCCTTCAAACATGAGATGTTCGAAAAAGTGAGCGAATCCGGTACGTTCAGGGTGCTCATTCTTGGCTCCCACATGGTACATAATGTTTACTACCACGTTGGGGGTGGTGTTGTCTTGCTGCAAAATAACATGCAGGCCGTTGTCAAGAGTATACTCTGTGAATTCAATTTTGGGTGTGCTGCTATAGCCTAATGAAGCAACCAGCAGAAATCCTAAGGTAAAAAGCGCCTTAAAATGTAGTTTCATGTTTTTGAGGTTTTAATTAACGACTATGTTTATGATTTAAACTTGAATAATTGATTCGGAACAGAAATGTTCAGTAAATGCTGAATTAGTAGGTTTTTTTAGTTGAAAATTACATTTGTGGAAAAAAAAGCCTGCTGTGCAATAAAAAGTCAATAAATAAGATCCAGGTCAAGATCGTTTTTTAATCGTTCCACATCAGGATTCTTTTCTACCATTTTTTGAAATTTCTCTGCCGGAAGATAAGCCTTTTGTACCTTTTTGTTTTCTTTGATTTTTACCTGGAAGTTGACTGCATAGTTGTTCAGGCTTTTTCTTAAAAAGCTTAAAATCTGGGGTTTCTGTTCAATAATGTTGTCTTGTTGCACCAGGTTGTCCACCCCTATTTCAAGGGTAGCTTTATCAAGTATAACGGGAGGATGGGTGTTGAGGGCCGTGAAAATACTCTGGCTGGTATTTTTGTAATTTTCTTTAAGCTTATCCCACACATCCCGCAAATCGTTTTCAGAGAAATTTTCCTCGGGCCTGTTTTCCTCTTCTGCACTAGGGGTTAGTTGGTCTTTTTTTTTTTCTTCCTCCTGAGAGCTTTGGTTAATTTTAATGCTGAAGGATTTGGGCCCGGGGCCTGATGACGGGGCCGATTTTGAGTTTGGTGAGCCGTATGGTTCTGTAGTTGATGGAGTGGCCCGGGTGGCAACAGGAGACTGTCTTCCTTCATTTTTGTAAGTAGAAGAGGTTTCTTCAACTTTGGCTTGTGCAGGAGCTGGTGCCGGGGTGTTTGCTGAGGGAGTCGGTGCTTTCATGGCGGGTGCCGGTGCCGCAGGAGCAACAGCCTGGCCATGCTGCTGCAAAGCTGCAATCTGGAGCAAGGTAAGCTCCACATGCAATCTTTTGTTGTTACTTGTCCGATAGGAGAAATCGCATTTATTGCTCATATCGAGGGCTTTAAGCAAAAACCCGGGATGGCATTTGCCTGCCTGTTCAAGGTATTTCTGCCGTATGTTTTCACCCACATCCATGAGTTTCACGGTTTTGGGATCTTTGCACATGAGCAAATTTCTCAGGTGGGAGGAAAACCCCCCAATGAAATGAGCACCTTCAAAACCTTTATCAATAATGGTGTTATACAGCAATAATATTTCTGTTGTTTCACCGGCCAGGATATGGTCGGTCATGGCAAAGAAGTAGTCATAATCCAGCACATTGAGGTTTTCAACAACCGCTTTGTAGGTAACATGGTTTCCGGCAAAACTAACAATCTGGTCAAAAATGGACAAAGCATCGCGCATGGCGCCATCTGCTTTCTGGGCAATGATGTGCAGGGCGTCGTATTCCGTTTCTATATTTTCATTCCTGGCCACGTATTCCAGTTGTCGGGCAATATCATCGATGGTGATGCGGTTGAAATCGAAAATCTGGCAGCGGGAAAGGATGGTCGGGATAATTTTGTGTTTTTCTGTGGTGGCCAGGATAAACTTTGCATAGGCCGGAGGTTCTTCCAGGGTTTTCAGGAACGCATTGAAGGCCGCCTGAGAGAGCATGTGAACCTCATCAATAACATATACTTTGTATTTGCCAATGTGAGGAGGGATGCGTACCTGGTCCACCAGGCTCCGGATGTCGTCAACGGAATTGTTGGAGGCAGCATCCAGTTCGTGTACGTTAAAAGCGTTGGACTCATTGAAAGCAATACAAGACTTGCACTCATTGCAGGCTTCAGTATTTTCTGTGAGGTTTTCGCAGTTGATGGTTTTAGCCATGATGCGTGCACAGGTGGTTTTTCCTACCCCCCTTGGCCCGCAAAACAAAAATGCCTGCGCAAGATGATTGTTTTTGATGGCATTTTTCAGGGTATTGGTAATAGAGGCCTGCCCCACGACCATATCAAAAGTTGCAGGGCGGTATTTGCGTGCTGATACAATAAAATTTTCCATGAGATTGCTCTGTTCTTAGTAGATATTCCCGCTGTGATGCTCAAAGCAAAAGTATGTGTTTTTGGGCAAGGATAAAAATAATTTTTTTGAATTCCATCTCCTGATTTTTCTTTCAACAACCCTTAGGTATTAAGCCCCATCAAAAAAAGATTTCTAACTTTGCGCCACCCTTAAATCACTAAAATAAACATACTATGGAAAAAATACTTGTTATAGGTTGTGCAGGACAAATTGGTTCGGAATTAACCCTTGAGTTACGAAAAATGTATGGTGATGCCAACGTGGTGGCAACTGATATTAAACCGGCAGATAAAGAAATTACCGAAGGAGGGCCTTTTGAAATTCTGGATGTGCTGGATACACACAGACTCTTTGGCACTGTAAGCCGCAATAAAATCACCCAGATTTACCATCTGGCGGCCATCCTTTCGGGCAATGCCGAGAAAAAGCCCCTTGCCAGCTGGCATATCAACATGGAGAGTTTGCTCAATGTTCTCGAATTGTCCCGCGAACTGAACCTGAACAAAGTTTTCTGGCCCAGCTCCATAGCTGTGTTTGGTCCCACAACGCCCCGGGTAGATACTCCGCAGTTTACCGTGATGGAACCCAACACGGTTTACGGTATCAGTAAGCTGGCCGGCGAACGCTGGCTGGAGTATTATTTTCAGAAGTACGGTGTTGACGGTCGTAGCCTCCGCTACCCCGGGCTTATCAGCCATAAGACGGAAGCCGGAGGGGGCACTACCGACTATGCCGTGGAAATCTTTTATGATGCTATTCGTGAGAAAAAATACAATTGTTTTTTGAGTGAAAATACCTATCTGCCCATGCAGTTTATGGAGGATGCCATTAAAGCTACCATTGGCGTGATGGAAGCACCTGCAGATAAAATCACCGTAAGATCCAGCTACAATGTGGCAGGTATCAGCTTCAGCCCCAAAGAACTGACCAAAGAAATTCAGAAAAGTATCCCTGATTTTTCCATCTCCTATGAGCCCGATTTCCGTCAGGCCATTGCTGAATCATGGCCCCAAAGCATTGACGACAGTGTGGCCCGGCGCGACTGGGGGCTGAAAAACACCTTCGACCTCAAGCGTATGACCTCGCTCATGTTAAAAGAGGTGGGAAAGAAACTCAAATAAACCATGACCCGTTTTGTTGATACCCACAATCATCTGTATCTTGAACAATTTGATCAGGACCGGGATGAGGCGGTGGAAAGAGCCATTGAGGCAGGAGTACAATACATGCTCCTGCCCAATGTAGATGAAGAAACCTCCGGCCCTTTATTGCAATTGCATAAGAAATATCCCGAAAACTGCCTGCCTATGATGGGGTTGCACCCTACATCGGTCAAGCCGGGATTTGAAAAGATACTGGATGCCATGAAAGAACGGTTTGAAACCGTGAAATTTTATGCCGTGGGGGAAACAGGAATTGATTTGTACTGGGATAAAACCTGGTTTGACCTACAGGTGCAGTCTTTTCGCACCCAGATTGAATGGGCCATTGATTGGGATCTTCCTGTAGTCATCCATTCCCGAAACTCAACATCCGAGATTATGGATGTGCTGGAACAATATCGCGGAACAGGGCTCAAAGGTGTGATGCACTGCTTTCCCGGAGATGTTCACCAGGCTCAATGGTTTACAGATTTTGGATTCCTGTTGGGAATTGGCGGCGTCGTTACCTACAAAAAAAGTGCGATGGCGGAGGTGGTAAAACAGATACCCCTGGAAAAACTTCTCCTCGAAACAGATGCACCCTACCTGCCTCCGGTACCTTATCGCGGAAAGCGAAATGAACCTGCCTATATTCCCTTTATTGCTGAAAAGATTGCCGAACTTAAGGGTGTTTCTGCAGATGTTGTTGCAGAGAAAACTACCCGGGCAGCCCACTCCCTATTCCGAACCGAAAAATAATTTATCAAGTTACAACTTACAGCAGGCCAGAATTATGAGCAAACAACCTGAAATACTTGTCATTTACACCGGCGGTACCATAGGTATGGTGCAGGATACCGAATCCGGCGCCCTAAATCCTTTCGACTTTCAGCACCTTACCGATCAGATACCGGAAATCAAAAAGTTTGGTTTCAGGATAGAGAGCATTTCTTTTGATCCCATCATTGACTCTTCCAACATGGAGCCGGAAGTATGGGGTCATCTGGCAAGTATCATTGAAGAACATTATGAGAATTATGACGGGTTTGTGATTTTGCATGGTTCCGATACCATGGCTTATACGGCGTCTGCCCTGAGTTTTATGCTGGAAAATCTTTCCAAACCCGTAATTCTGACCGGATCGCAACTGCCCATTGGCATGATTCGGACTGACGGGAAAGAGAATTTTATCACCAGCCTTGAAATTGCCGCGGCCAAGAAAGACGGCAAAGCATTGGTTCCTGAAGTGTGTATTTATTTTGAATACCAACTATACCGGGGCAACCGCACCCATAAATTCAATGCAGAGCATTTTGAAGCCTTCCGTTCAGTCAATTACCCGGTTCTTGCCACGGCTGGCGTGGAAATCAAGTATGATTTTGCCGCCATTCACCCGGCAGTAAATCAGGAGTTTCGCATTTTCACCCAAATGGAAACCCGTGTTGCAGTATTGACCCTGTTTCCGGGTATTTCACGGGAGATAGTCTCTTCCATACTTAATATCAAAGGACTTAAAGCCCTGGTGCTCGAAACTTTCGGGTCAGGCAATGCACCTACCCATCCGTGGTTTTTGGAAGAACTGGAAACGGCCATCAACAACGGATTGATTGTTTATAATGTTACCCAATGCCGGGGTGGCAGCGTCAAGATGGGTAAGTATGAAACCAGCGTGAACCTTCAGAAAATCGGCGTTATCAGTGGTTACGATATTACCCTGGAGGCAGCCGTGACCAAGCTGATGTATTTGCTGGGACACAACTATCCGCTCAAAAAAATCAAAAAATATCTGCAGACTTCTCTCAGAGGAGAGATGACCACGGGCTGATAATCAGGTTGTTGCCTTGTCAACAAGGTAAACGATAGAGCTGAAGGATTTGTCGCTGTGCAGGCTCAATCCGATTTCGCAGGTTCGGCTGGTAGAATACCCAGAGGAACAGGATTGAGATTGTTCGCGGATACTTCTCAGTCCATGTGCATTGAGTTCAGGATGGCTGAAGCCGCGATCGCCGGCAAACCCGCAGCAATTGGCATCGATGATTTTTACTTTTTGGGCACACATTTTTGCCAGCTTCACCAGCGAAGCTTCCAGTCCCATTTTTTTGGCACTGCAAACAGCAAAAATGGCCACCTCCTCATCAACCGGTGTAAAAGTAAGCTTGTCGGCCAGGTGCTCAAGGATGAACTCTACAGGTTCATAGAGCTTTAAATCCGGTTCCATGTTGCTTTTCATGGTATACAGGCAGGGACTCATGTCGCAAAGAATGGGGTATTTGCCCTGCTCACTGGCCAGCAGCAAAGCAGACTGTAGTTCGTCTGATTTTTGTTTTCCCTGTTCTGTGTATCCCTTGCTCGAATAGGCCATGCCACAGCAAAGCTGATTAACCTTTTCCGGATAAATAATTTCGTAACCCGCTCTTTTGAGCAGCGCGGGGATTTTGTCGGTCAGGGGCACTTTGTCTTCATAATCGGGAGAAGTGCCCATGCCCCGGTTGATACAGGAGGGGAAATAAACTACTTTCAGCGGATTCTCGGCATTGACCGGCCCGGGCTGAATCCTTTTTCCACCCCTGGGGAAATATTTATTCCATTGGGGAATCCGGTTGCCCGAAATCCGACGCATGCCATTGGCAGCATCTTGCATGATTTTGCTGCCCACGATTTTGTGGGTATAATGGACAAAGTTCAAACCCGCAGTGGCTGATTTTACTACAGCAGAAGTATTATTTGCCAGGCGGGAAGCCAGTCGGTTTTGCCAGGGCTTGATTTTGGTGGTGCGGATGGCTTTTACCATTTGCCCGGTGTCAATTTTAACCGGACAGTTGATGGCACACAATCCATCGGTAGCACAGGTCTGGTCTCCCTCGTAGTCAAACTGATTCACCAAAGAAGCCAGTATATGAGGTTGGTGTCCGTTTTCTTTCAAACGGGCCATTTCCCGCAGCACTACAATGCGTTGCCGGGGGCTGAGGGTAAGGTCGTGAGATACACAAACCGGCTCGCAGAAACCGCATTCTATGCATTTGTCCACGATTTCATCAACCGCGGCCAGAGGCTTCAGGTTTTCAAGGTGGGCCTGAGGACTGGGGTTGAGAATTACCCCCGGATTGATCAAATAACCAGGGTCGAAAATATCTTTGATTTCCTTCATCAGCTCATAGGCCTGGGTGCCCCATTCCTTCTCAACAAATGGGGCCATGTTTCTGCCAGTGCCATGTTCGGCCTTCAATGAACCGTCATATTTGTCTACCACCATGGTTACCAGTTCTTTCATAAACCGGTCGTATCGTTCCACTTCAGCCGAAGTGCCAAAATCCTGGGTAAAAACGAAATGAAGGTTGCCCTCCAGGGCATGACCGAAAATTACGGCCTCATGGTAACCAAATTTTTCAAATAGTTTCTGCAGCTCCAGGGTAGCCGGCGCAAGTGTTTCCAGGGGGAATGCTACATCTTCAATAATCACCGTAGTGCCTGCCTCTCGCATGGCACCCACTGAAGGGAACAGTCCCTTGCGAATGTTCCACAGGAGATTGTATTCAGCGGGGATATCTGTGAACTCAATCGGGAAAACTGTGGGAAGTTCCTGCAGCGCCTTTTTGATCCTGAGAATATTGGCCGACAACTCCTCGTTGTCATGCGCCCTGGTTTCTACCAGCAGCGCTGCCACTTCCACAGCCAGCTCACGAAGGTAAGCAGGCATCCCATCATTGTTTTCTACGGAGCGCAATCCGGCCCTGTCAATGATTTCCACAGCTGCTACCGGTTCTTTTTTAAGAATGGTTGTGGCAAGGCATGCTTTTTCAATATCCGGAAAAAGTATCAGCGTGGTGGCTTTAAAGCGGTGCTCATGAACCGTATGGTAAGTTACCTCGGAAATGAATCCCAGGGTTCCCTCTGAGCCTATCATCAGGTGGTTGATAATGTCGAAGGGGTCTGAAAAATCTACCAGGGCATTGAGACTATAACCGGTAGTGTTTTTCATTTTATATTTTTGCCGGATTCTATCGGCCAGGGTTTTGTTCTCAAGCACCTTTGCCTGAAGTGCAAGAACACGTTGAATTATCTGGGGGTGTTTTTCCCTGAACTGGTTTTTACTTTCCTCAGAAGCAGTGTCGAGGTGCGTTCCGTCGGGAAAAATGAGTTTAAGGCTGTGAAGGGTATTGTAAGAGTTTTCGGCTGTACCGCAACACATGCCGCTGGCATTGTTGGCTGCAATACCTCCAATCATCGCCGCATTGATGGATGCCGGGTCGGGTCCGATTTTTCTGCCCCAGGGAGCCAGGATGAGGTTGGCTCTGCTTCCCACGATGCCGGGTTGCAGCTTTATTCTCAGCCCTTCGTCGAGCACTTCCCATGCTTTCCAGTTGGCAGATGCCACGATAAGTACTGAATCGCTGATGGCCTGTCCTGAAAGGCTGGTGCCGGCAGCACGAAACGTAACCGGAATTTTTAACTGGTGAGTGTGGAAAAGAATCCGGGATACCTCTTCCTCATTATCAGCAATAATAACCATTTGGGGGATAAGCCTGTAAAAACTCGCGTCGGTTCCCCAGGCCAGGGTTTTCAAGGGATCGGTAAACAACCTTTTATCCGGAATAAATTGCTGCAGCTGCTGAAGCAAAACTTTGTAGGGTCCGTTGAGCATTGTGTTTTGATTTTGTCAAAAGGGGTGATGGATTGATTTTCAAAAGTAAGGATAATTATTTGGTGACCGGAGGCTCAGGGATTATTTTTGTTCAAGTCAAACCCTTTGTTTATTATTGCGTATACTCAACAGAGGAAAAGAATAAGTAGTGCTACTGCTAATTTAGTGGATAAGACTATGTTTTGACAATAAATCAGGTGCAGTTCGTCCCTGGACGGAAGACAGTAGAGAATTCACTTCGGTCTTCTGTCTCCGGTCTTCTGTCTATACCAATTGAGTCAATACAGTTCGTATTTCTTTCCACTAAAATTGCAGTAGAACTGAAAAAGTTAAATTTTGCACCCATGAACCGAAAAGAACGGATACTGGCAAGGATAAAACGAGCGGTGAGTTTTGTGGAACGGGATGTCTGGAAAATACCCCTGAAGGACTTGCCTCCTCGTAAATCTTTTTTGATCAAACAACTGAGAATTTTAATTCTCGCTGTCAGGGGATTCAATGAAGATGCATTGCAATTGAGAGCTTCAGCATTAACCTACTATAGCTTGTTGGCCATAGTACCTGTTGTAGCCATGGGGTTTGGCATTGCCAAGGGGTTTGGATTGGAAGCATTACTGGAAAGACAGTTGCGGGAAGCTTTTGTGGGAAGAGAAGAAGTGTTTGAATATGTAATGGAGTTCGCTTATTCGATGCTTGATACTACCCAGGGGGGGATTGTAGCAGGAGTAGGGTTGCTGATATTGCTTTACACCATTATCATTGTAATGGTATATGTGGAAGAATCGTTTAACGATATCTGGCAAATCAAAAAGTCGCGCCCGTTTTCGCGAAAGGTAAGTGACTATTTTGCCATGATGTTTGTGGCTCCGCTGTTTTTGATTATGTCCAGTGCTGCTACTGTATTTCTTACCACGCATGTAACCAATATAGCAGGCAGCCTTAACTTTCTCGAGTTCTTAAGTCCGGCGGTTAATTTTCTGCTGAACCTCATTCCATATGTGCTCATCTGGATTGTATTAACCTTGTTGTATATTGTAATGCCCAACACCAATGTTAAGCCCGGATCTGCCATTGTGGGGGCAATTATTGCCGGTTCCGTTTTTATTGTTTTACAGTGGGGGTATATTTATTTCCAGGTAGGAGTATCACGATATAATGCTATTTACGGTAGCTTTGCTGCTTTGCCGCTTTTGCTGCTCTGGATGAGAATCAGCTGGCTGGTGGTTTTGTTTGGTGCTGAGATAGCCTTTGCCAACCAAAATGTAGAACACTATGAATTTGAGCATGAAGCAAAAAATATCAGCCCCTACAATAAAAAGGTTTTGGCTTTGTACACCTACCATGAGATTGCCAAAAGATTTGCCAATGGAGATAGTCCGCTAACACCGCCACAGATTTCCGAAAAGCTGGAGATTCCTATTAAAATTGTCAGGGAGGTGCTGGATGATTTGCTGGAAGTGAAACTTCTGACAGAAACCCGTTCGGAGCATCATAAAGAAGAGGCCTTCCAACCGGCTTCTGATATTCATAAAGTTACAATCAGGGGGGTTCTGGAAAAACTTGATCACAAAGGAATGGATGTGCTGCTGGCCCGGGAATCCGAAGAGCTGGACAAGCTGAAGAATACACTCAAAAAATTCAACAATACATTGATGAAGGCTCCGGAGAACATTGCGGTGAAAGATGTGTAATACAAATAAGAGCTTAACTTGTAAGGGTGAAGACCAGGAGGGCGGGGTTCTTTTTACTTATAAAAGTGAGTGACACTCATAGATTTTTACTTTCAGTGGTCTTCGGTGTGCAATCAATGATTATTTTTGTCTCAATGTTTTGAATGTAAAACAACGACCTCACATTTTTCTGGTATTAAGATGATACAAAGATTTATAAACTGGTATAAAAAGGATCTGGTAAAAAGAACCATTGG
>CAZBGI010000052.1:0-22721 GCA_964491395.1 uncultured Bacteroidales bacterium
ACAAAAAAACCTTGCCCTAGAGCCATTGGCTGAAAGACAAGGTTTTTTTATATAGATTGAGATGGCTCCTTAAGCCGTTTGCTTCATAAACTGCACTTCAGCCATAATATTCACTTCTTCACCTACCAATACGCCACCGGTTTCCAGCGTTGCATTCCAGTTCAGACCCCAGTCTTTTCGGTTGATTTTTCCGTTGACAGAGAAACCGGCCTTTTCATTGCCCCAGGGATCTTTGTTGGTGCCACCAAATTCCACATCAAGCGTAATATCTTTGCTTACTCCTTTCATGGTAAGGGTACCCTCCAGTTTGTAGTTTTCATCGTCTACGCGGGTAAATGCTTTTGAAACGAAGGTGAGTTCTTGGTGATTCTCCACATCAAAGAAATCTGCACTTACCAGGTGCTTGTCCCTGTCTTCGTTGTTGGTGAAAACAGAAGAACCGTCTATGGTAATTTTTGCCTTCGATTTACTAAAATCTTCGCCGTCAATCTCTCCGCTGAAGTTGCGGAATTCGCCTTTTACGTTGGTTATCATCAAGTGCTTAACTTTGAAAAGAATTTCACTGTGTGTGGGGTCTAATACCCATTTGGTAGTTGCCATAATTCTATGAAAATTTGCGTTATTAATTTAGTTTGTCTATAAGAATTTTGCTTTAATACCTTTTTAAACAAAGGCACTATACTTTTGTTAGTTGGGTGAAAGGTAAACAGGACTATACTTTTGTATAGCAACCCTGAATTATAATGCAATTTGGATGGAAAAATCGAAAGCAGAGCAAATCAAAGGTTGTTCGGGCGAGTTTGTCCTTGCCCTGAATGACACCATGAATGTGTTGAACGGAAAGTGGAAACTTCCGCTGATAGGGTATTTGCTGTTTGGGGCCAAAAGGTTCAGTGACCTGGAGAGAGATATCCCCAACATCACTCCCCGTATGTTGTCGAAGGAGCTGAAGGAGCTTGAAATCAATGGTATTGTGGAGCGAAAGGTTTTTGATACCCGGCCCTTGAAGGTGGAATATACCCTCACTGAATCGGGGTATAAGTTGCGTGAGGTGCTCGATGCCATGATTGAATGGGGTCTTGCACATCGTGATTTGCAAAAGAGGCTCTTCAGGCAGCAACGTTTCGAGTCGGTAAAAGACTAAATCTCTTCACCCACAATTTTTGCTGAAGCCAGGCAAAGAGGGATTCCCCCGCCGGGATGTACACTTCCCCCGGTAAAATACATGTTTTTGATTTTTCTTTTAAAATTGGGATGGCGCATGAATGCCGCAAAAGGATTGTTGCTGCTGTTGCCATACAAAGAACCGCCCAACGAGCCGGTATCTCTTTCAATGGTCCGGGGATCGGCCTGTCGTTCGAAAAGAATATACTTTTCGATGTCGGTTTTCAATACCCTGTTGATGCGGTCGATGATGTGTTTTCGCGCTTCCGGTATCATGGCATCCCAGTCCTGCCCTTTGTTCTCCGGCACATTGATCATCACATACCAGTTTTCGCTCCCATCCGGGGCATCTCCTTCTACTGTTTTGGAGCTGATAAAAAGGTACACTGTAGGGTCGGGACTGACGGTATAGCTGCCGAAAAGGTGGTCAAATTCCAAACGGTAGTCGTTGGCAAATAAGATGTTGTGTACTTCCAGCTCAGGAAAAGTTTTGTTTACACCCCAATAAAAAATTAATGCCGATGATGATCGCTGGCTCCCTGAGGTACCCTTGGGGATCTTTTGCCCGGGCATGAGGTGTTTGTATAGGTTCCATACATCTACATTGCTCACCACGGTATCATAGGGAATCTCTTTCCGGTTTACTTTCAGGGATTTGACGATTTTGTCTTGAATGATGATCTCCTCAACAGGGGTGTTGAAAAAGAAAGTAACTCCCTGTCTTAGTGCCAGTTCATACAGGCTTTGGACAATGCTGTACATCCCTTTTTCCGGAAAGAAAGCTCCGATATTGTGTTCCAGGTGTGCAATAATATTGAGCGTTGCCGGAGTCTGGTAGGGATTGGAACCGTTGTAGGTAGCATACCGGTCAAAAAGTTGTGTGATTTTTGGATGGGAAAACCAGCGTTGGTTGCGCTCATGCATAGTGATAAAGGCATCCAGCTCATGCATGTAGAGCATGGAACGGCGAAAGGCTGGTGAAAAGTAATTGCTGAACTTGTGAAGGGAGTTAAACATGAATATTTCTGCCGTCAGCTCATACAATCTTTTACTTTTATCAAGAAAAGACCGGATATGGCGGGCCTCAACTCCCGTGGCATTCTCTACTTCATCAGCAAACTTTTCGGTTTTCTGCCAGGCTTTGATGCTGGTGCCGTCATCCCAGAAATATTTGCAGGAGGAGGGGAGTTTCTTATAATGAAAGTGTTGGCGGGGATTTTCTCCTGCCAGTTCAAAAAGTTCATCCACCAGGTTGGGAAGGGTAAACAGGGAAGGGCCTGTATCGAACCGGAAGTCTTGTTCCCTGATTTGAGAAATTTTTCCGCCCGGTGCCGTGGCCTGCTCATATACGGTAACCTGGTGTCCTTTGGCTGCCAGACGTATGGCGCTTCCTATTCCGCCTATACCGGATCCAATGATGGCTATGCTTTGCCTGGAATCTGAAATCATGAAATGTTAGTTTTGTAAGAAAGGCTGTTTGCAAAATGCAGGATTTGCATCATGGTCATACGGTATTGAGTGAGTTTCTCAGGTAGCATCTCCCCAGCAGCATAAATTTTCTTCTGTTGGAAATACGAAACCTTTTTTCCAGCAGGTTGTCAGGTCGGGCTTTGGCAATTTTCTCCAGCAACTTCAGGTAATACTGGTAGGCCAGGTAAACGCCCAGCCGTATGTCTTTGCGCAACTCCCTGATCCCGGTGTAGGCTTCTTTAAAATCCCGCCGAATTTCTTCTTCAATATCTTTTTTCATTTGTTCTGTGAAATTGTCGAAGTTTACTTCCGGGAAATAAACTCTGCCCCGGTCGTGATAATCAGACAGCATATCGCGCAGAAAATTCACTTTCTGGAAGGCTTCTCCCAGTTTGCGGGCAGGATGTTTGAGCTTTTCGTAGTTATCGTCGTCCCCATCATAAAAAACGCGCAGGCACATCAGACCAATCACCTCGGCTGACCCATAAATGTAGCGGTGGTATTCCTCCCGGGTGTAGCGGTCTTTGTACAGGTCAAGCTCCATGCTATACAGGAATGCATCTATGTGTTCGCGTTCGATGTTATACCTGTTTACCACCCACTGGAAACTATGGAGAATCGGATTGGTGCTAAAGCCTTGTTTTATGGCCGCATAGGTCTCCTCCGAGAAATTTTTCAGCAGGGTTTTCTGATCCTGATCGTGGAAAGTGTCCACGATTTCATCCGCAAAGCGCACGAAACCATAAATGGCATATATGGCAGGCCTGTAGCGGGTATTCAGCATCCATACCCCCATACTGAAAGAGGTGGAATAGTTGATGGTAGTGGTTTTGCTGATTTTTAATGCATTAAGCGTGTAAAAGTCCATGGTTTTTCGTTATGCGTTCAACAACCAGTTTTGAGCTTATTACAGCCATGGGGAGCCCTGTGCCGGGGATGGTGCTGGCCCCCACGTAATAAACATTTTTGTATTTCTCGTCAAAGTTTTTAGGCCTTAAACCTGCAGTTTGTTTTAACGAATGACCTAGTCCCAGACCACTACCTTTGTAAAGATTAAAGGCTTTTCCCCAATCCTCGGGTGTCAGCACCGTTTGAGAAACCAGGTGTTTTTTCAAATCAATGTTCATCCTTTCGGAGAGATCATTAAGAATGTTGCTCACGATTTCGTCCTTATCTGACCAATCGGGTTTGAAGCGCAAATCCGGCACCGGGCATAAGACAAACAGGCTGTCCATTCCTTCGGGCGCACTGGCCGGATCACTGCGCGAAACCACATTCACATAATAATAGGGTTTTTCAAAAGTAACCGAATTTTTAAATACATTCTTTGAATATTCCTCAAAGTTATCACCCAGAAAATAGTTGTGCAAGGGTACATCATCGATTTTCTTGTTAATCCCCAGATAGAGGGTAAGGGGAGCCAGGGTCCATTGCATCTTGTCCAGCTTTTCTTCAGTGTAGGCTGCATGGTTCAAAACTTTTCCCCTGAACCAGGCCGCATCGCTGTTGACCAGGAAAATATCGGCCTTCCATTCCTTGCCATTGTGGTCAATCATGGAGGTTATTTTCCCTTTGTTTTGCCGGAAGTCAACAATCTCAGTGTTATAATGGATGGTAATATTTTGTTTTTTAAGTTCTGAAAGCAACCCTTCGGTAATTTTATACATTCCCCCTTCTACATTGTGATAGCCATCATGCACCAGCTCAGTGTAGGATAATATGGAGTAAATGGCGGGTGTATCAAAAGGAGTGGCCCCCAGGAAAAAGGCCACCAGCGAAAAAATCTCTTTTACTTCCCTTGACTGAAAATGCTTTTCCATCTCATTCCATACCGAACGCCACAGTCGTGGCGCATGGTGTGGAGGCACTTTTGCCATTGCCAGCAGATAATCCCAGATATTATCGTAGTTGCGTTTGAGTACTTTGTACTCAACATCATGAAAAAAGCGTTCACTGGATTGCAGGAACCGATCCATTTTTTTTCTGAAATCCGGTTCCACTTCTTTAAATTCTGCTGCGAGCTTGTCAAGGTCTTTGTAGATGATGTATTTTTTGGGGGTGCCTCTGAAGTGCACGGTATACAGAACATCAAGCTCACGGAAGATAAACGGGATATCTATGCCGGCGTCTTTTATAAATTCGTCAAATTCGTAAGTCATACTGAAAAAGGTTGGGCCCATATCGAAGGTAAAGCCGTCTTTTTTGATTTGGTTGAGTCTGCCCCCTGCATTGGGTTGTTTTTCTACCATTTCAACCTGGTACCCACGCCTTGCCAGTCGCAATGCTGCGGTAAGTCCTCCCAGGCCCGCGCCTATTATGATAACTGTATTTCCCATGCTTCTTTTTACTTATTTTGTGCTAACATAAACTCTAAACAAGGATATTGCCAGAAAAGTTGAACAAATGTGTGAGTTTTCTTTTTTGTAAATACTTTCTTGGGATCAAGGAAGGTTAAACTCCAAATGCATAAAACCATTTTATGTTTTTGTTGTTAATATTTTCGGACTTAATAAATGCACTACCAGCTTTCCATTGCTGTGATTGCAACAAAAGGCAGGTTGTAGTGTCATATAGTAAGGGTTTTGTCCCTTTTTGACAATAGCAGGATAGTACTCATATTTATTGATAAACCGGCAACGAAAACTTTTGCAAGCAAAATATATGATAGAAAAATTTAAAAGCATGAAGCGCGAAAAAAAGATCAATCTTTTTCTCGTGATTTTTTTTGGTATAGGCATCCTGGGCTTGGGTTGGGAAGCTTCCCGTAGTTTTTTTATAAGATTAATGCCTTTCTCCCTTTTGCTGGGTATGGGGCTGATGTTTTGGGTTCACAAACACTGGAAACCCCTACATGTCGGGTTGTTTCTGCTGATTGTCGTGCTTGGATTTGGAGTGGAAGTTGCCGGAGTGCTCACCGGTGAAGTATTCGGTTCCTACAGCTATGGCAGAGCCCTGGGCTTTAAATTGTGGGGTACGCCCCCTATGATTGGTCTTAACTGGTTGATGCTTGTTTATGCGGTTTATGTTTTGTTGCGCAAAATGCCTTTGCATCCCTTCCTTCAGATACCTGTGGGAGCCGGCCTGATGGTTGTCTATGATGTGATTATGGAGCCGGTAGCCATGCAACTGGATATGTGGGACTGGGGCGGAGGGGTCATTCCCCTGCAAAACTATATCGCCTGGTTTGTGATATCGCTGGTAATGTTGAGTATCTTTCATATAGCCCGGTTACGAATAAGAAATGGGGTAGCCCCGGTGTTGTTCTTCATTCAGATAGGGTTCTTTCTTGTGTTAAATATCTGGATTACGTAATTCAGGCAGAAAAAGACCAGGAACTTTTCAGCAGCTACTGCCTGAATGGGTAATTCTCTTTTTGGAGGTGACAGCAGCGTATAGTACCTTTAATGAATTAATTGTTTCCTAAAAAAAAACAGGCTTATGATTGAAGCCCGTCATTCACAATGGTTTAAGAGGATTTTCAGCCTTTATCTTTCCTTCGCGTTTAAAAGAAGTTTCAGAAGGATAGAAACGATTGGGTCTTTTAATGACAGAAGAATTCCCCTGCTCATTATAGCCAATCATATCAGCTGGTGGGATGGATTCTGGATATTTCACCTGAATCAAAAACTCCTCAGCCGCAAATTGTATGTAATGATGCTGGAAGAACAGCTGCGACAAAACCGGTTTTTCACCAAACTTGGGGCCTTCTCCATTCGCAAAAACAGCAGGGATATGGTGAAAAGCCTTGAGTATGCTTCCGGGATTCTTCAAAATCCTCAAAGTTTTCTGCTGTTGTATCCACAGGGTGCAATTCACTCACAATATGATGCACCTTTGAATTTTCAGAAAGGATGGGGGCGGATCCTTTCCCGGGTAAAAAATCCGATTCAGGTATTGATGGTGGTGCATTTGCTGGATTATTTTTCGGATCCCAAACCCACTCTGCGGCAGTATATTTTCAGCCCCGAACAAACCGAACACTTCAACTGCGATCAACTGGAAAGTATTTATAACGACTTTTATCATCAATGTCTTGAAAAGCAAAAAGCATTTAAATGACATATCTTGCAATGTTTGTTCTGTGTTTTACTCTTTTGCGTTTAGGGGTAGTGCTTTTTAATATCGCGGGACGTCAATGGCTGCGAAAAGGAAAACCAGAGAATTATCCCCTGGTATCGGTTCTGATACCGGCACGCAATGAGGAAAAAAATATTGCTGCGTTGCTGGATGATTTATCCCGCCACGATTACCCTCATCTGGAGATATTTGTATATGATGATTTGTCGACGGATGCAACTTTCCCCATCGTTTCTTCAAAGGCGAAGAAGGATCCCCGGATTCAGGTATTAAAGGGAGGAGAACTCCCTGAGGGCTGGTTGGGGAAGAACCACGGATGCCACCGTTTATCGCTGCATGCGCATGGTGAGTACCTGCTTTACCTGGATGCGGATGTTCAGATAAAAAAGGGTTTGATAAAAAACGCCCTTGCTCATGCTGTCCGGAACCGACTGGATTTGTTCTCCATTTTTCCCACCCAGAAGATGCATACCTTTGGAGAGTGGCTGACCGTACCCCTGATGAACTGGATCCTGGTGAGCCTCCTTCCCCTGGTGCTTACCCGTAGAGCATCGTGGTCGTCGTTCTCGGCAGCCAACGGACAGTTTATGTTTTTCAGGGCCAAAGTGTATCACCGGGAACAATTCCATAAGACCCTCAAAAAACAGAAGGTGGAAGATATTGCCATATTCAGGTTGATGAAAAAGAAGCATTACAGGGTACATACGGTTTTGGGAAACAGGCAGATAAGCTGTAGGATGTATCGTACCTGGGATGAGTCCGTTATGGGATTTTCCAGGAATGTGTTTGAGTTTTTTGGCGGGAGCAAAGTGCTGGCTTTTTTGTTTGGAATCATTACAACGCTGGGTTTTATACCTGTATGGCTTGCCCTGCCTCCCGTGTTTATCCTTTTGTGGTTTTTAATGGTGGCATTGATGCGGATATTGATTGCGGCTGCCAGCAGGCAAAATGTCGTCCTTACCCTGCTTTTGGCACCCCTGCAACAATTAAGTTTTATGTTTGTTATGATGAAAGCCGCAGTATTGCAGTATCAAAAAGCTACTCAATGGAAAGGCAGAAAGATAGATGATTAAGTCAGGCCCTGCTGAAAACTAATAACCTATGAATGCATAGTTTCCCGAATAACTGATTATTAATTCTTGCTCCTAAAATTGAAAATATCAACATTGTAAATCAAAGACCCGTTGATTGAGTGTTTATCAACAGGCATCAGATAAGATGACTTTTAGGTGTTACAATACAAGAAGCATATGAGCAAAAGAACTGTAATATATACCTTTTTACTATTTTGTTTTCTGTTCTTTCCCCAGCTGGCAAAATCCTCTGATCGGCTTACCAGGATGCAGAACCAGATATATGAGAGTTTTGTGAATGGAGATATCCCTTTGTGGGAGCGAACCATTTTCGAATTGGAGCGCTACTACCAGTCCAATCCCCGGGAGGAGGTGTTGTACGATTTGATATTGGCACGATATGGATTTATTGCTTTTTCTCTTGAAAATGAACCTTCTATAGCCAGAAAACATCTGGGCAAGGCTGAGAATGAGCTGGAAGAATTGTTCAATTATTCTTCTCAGCAGTCAAATGCGTATGCATTTCAGGGTGCATTTCTGGGGTTTCGTATTTCCCTCAGACCCCTGACGGCTGTAAGAAATGGTCCCCGAAGTTACAAGGCCATCAGCAACGCTTTGGAAGCAGACCCCACCAATCCGGTGGCCTGGATGGAAACGGGCAATTCAAGATTTTATACCCCCTCCACCTTTGGAGGAAGCAAGCAAGAAGCGCTGGAGGCCTACCAAAAGGCTGTGCGGTTGTTTGAAAACAATCTTCCCCACAATCAACGCTGGCTTTATCTCAACAGCCTGGTGGGACTGGCCAAAAGCTATGAATATACCGATCGCAAACGGTTTGCCATTGATACTTACGAAAAAGCCCTCACCTTTGAACCGGAATTCAAATGGGTGAGGGATGAATTATTGCCACCTTTAAAAGATTAAATCAGGAAAAGAGGTTTATCAATAAAGCTTTCATATACCGGACGCAGTCTATCGGTATTGTAATGTTTGTCTACATCCACCAGCTTTTTGGTGCTGGTAACAATATCTACCGGGATGTTGTCATAACGGCCGTTTTTGAGGATAACCAGTCTGCCATGGATTCCTTTCAGTACCAAATCGAGCGCCAGATTGCCATAAGCCATGGGGACAATGGAGTCTATGGCGTCAGGATCTCCTGAACGAACCAGGTAGCCCAGGTGTTGGTTGATGGTTTCTACCCGTTTGCCGTTGTTAAACTGTGGCGAGAAGTCTTTGATTTTTGCCGAAACAGCATCACCAATGCCTCCCAGTTTGGCATGTCCGAACATGTCGGTTTCTGTGTTGGCAAACATCATGTCTACCCCTTCAAAAGCAGCTCCTTCAGAAACCAGAACCACAGAGTAGTTGCTGGGGTTTCTTTTCCTGTCATAAACCAGTAATTCGGTAAGATGTTCCATTTTGAATTTGTATTCGGGAATTACGCAGCGGTTGGAGGCTCCTGCCATGGTGGGAAGCAAAGCAGTGTAACCAGCATAGCGGCCAAAGACTTCCATTACCAGAATTCGCTCATGCGAGCCGGCAGATGTTCTCAATAGGTTGGTCATGTGGATGGTCCGGGTAACACAGGTGCTGAAGCCAATGCAGTAATCTGTACCGGGTACGTCATTATCCATGGTTTTGGGGATGGCTACCACTTTTACTCCTTCCTGGTAAAGGCGTACAGAATAGCTGAGCGTATCATCACCCCCAATGGGTATAAGGTAATCGATTCCCATAAAGTCAATGTTTTTGAGGACTTCAGGGGTAAGATCGTTCATTTCTTTGTTGTATTTCTCTTTCAGGTGGTCAGGAACATGCTTTTCCGGTACGTGGCTGGGGCGGGTACGGGAGGTATGTAAAAATGTTCCCCCTGTTCTGCCGGCCCTGTTTACCAGGTCTTCCGTAAGTTCCATATAATTGGCAGTGTTATCATGTTTCTTGTCCCTGACAATATCAATCATTCCTGCCCATCCTCTGCGAATTCCCAAAACCCTGTATCCTTCACGCAAGGCCCTGATGGTGATGGCCCTGATGGCAGGGTTCAACCCGGGCACATCGCCTCCTCCTGTAAGAATTCCAATGGTTCCTTTTACTTTTTGTGTGTTCATCTCTTTTCCAAACGTTTAAATGAATAATGGTTTTTAGGGTAACCCGAAAATATGTCTGTCGAATACATACCCCCGGCACATGTAAATGCAAGCGGTAAAAATACAAAAATTCTCCTCGTAACGGCAAAAAGTTGAAGGGGATTTTGCCTGCTCCGAAGATAGGTGCCCTTAAAACACAGACAAAGAATTGTTTTTATCAGTTCTGACTGAGTAGATTCAGCCGCAGGGTAAAAGATTCATCATTCTTTGGCATGCGTTAGTTTTCACAGGGTTTTGAAAATGAACCGGCTTTGAGAGAATATCTGTCAGTTCGTGTTTGGGAGCTGTTTTTTCAGGAAAGGAAAAAAGGGTGGCAATCACGGAAAGATATTACAGGCGAAAATTCGTATCTTTGCACACTTTTTAAATTCAGAAAATCAACCTTATGCCAAATATAGTAGCATTAGTGGGCCGACCCAATGTGGGCAAATCCACGCTTTTCAACCGCCTTACCCAAACCCGTATGGCCATTGTAGATCCCACAGCCGGTGTTACACGCGACAGGCATTATGGCAAGAGCGACTGGAACGGCAGTGAGTTCTCGGTGATTGATACCGGTGGATATGTGTTTGGCTCGGATGATACCTTTGAAGAAGAAATCAGGAAACAGGTGGAGCTGGCAGTAGAGGAAGCTTCGGTTATCCTTTTCCTGGTGGATGTGGTAGAAGGATTAACCCCGCTGGATGAGGATGTTGCCGGGATGTTGCGCAAATCGGGCAAAAAGGTTTTGGTAGTGGCCAATAAGGTGGATAACCATGGCCGATTGGCCGGATTGTCCGAATTTTACAGCCTGGGACTGGGTGATGTGTTTGGTATCTCTTCCATCAATGGCAGCGGTACAGGAGATTTGCTGGATGAGGTTGTAAATGCACTGGATAAGATCCCCGTGGAGGAAGTGGAAGATATTCCCAAATTTGCGATTATTGGCCGCCCCAACGTGGGCAAATCCTCTCTTATCAACGCGCTTATTGGGCAGGAGAGAAATATTGTTACTCCTATTGCCGGTACTACCCGTGATACCATTTATACACGGTACAAAAGCTTTGGATTTGATTTTTTCCTGGTTGATACTGCAGGATTGAGAAAAAAAGGAAAGGTACACGAAAATATTGAGTTTTACTCAGTAATGCGTTCCATCAGGGCTATAGAGAGTGCCGATGTTTGCCTGGTGCTTATTGATGCCAAGGAGGGACTGGAAGGGCAGGATGTTAACATTGTCAGTCTTGCCATTCGCAATAACAAAGGGGTGGTAATCCTGGTAAACAAATGGGATTTGATAGAAAAGGATCACAAAACGGTGGAAACCTTTACCGAAAAGATAAAACAGAAAATTGCCCCTTTCACCGACGTTCCCATTATTTTTACTTCCGTTCTAACCAAACAAAGGATTCTTAAAGCACTGGAAACAGCGGTGGAAGTGTATCACAACCGCACCCAAAAAATATCTACCAGCAAACTCAACGAAGTGCTGCTGCCCATTATCGAGAATCAACCTCCTCCGGCGGTAAAGGATAAGTATATCAGGATTAAATATGTAACCCAGTTGCCAACTCATTATCCTGCATTTGCTTTTTTCTGCAACCTGCCTCAATACGTGCGCGATTCCTACTTGCGGTTTCTTGAAAATCAAATACGAAAAAACTGGAATTTTACGGGGGTTCCCATGAGGATTTTCTTCCGGAAAAAATAGAACCACGATATTCTGCCAACATCAGAAATCATTGCCATGGAAAAAACAGTAAGGATCGATAAATGGCTCTGGGCGGTGCGGTTGTATAAAACGCGCAGTCAGGCCACCGATGCCTGCCGTGCCGGGAAAGTAAAAATTGACCATGAACCGGTCAAACCTTCCAGGGAGGTAAAAGTAGATCAACTTATCAGCATCCACACCGGAGCCATGACCAAAACGGTAAAAGTAGTGGGATTACTGGAAAAACGGGTGGGAGCGAAGCTGGTGGCCAACTACATGGCGGACCTTACACCCACAGAGGAGTACCATAAACTGGAACTCCTCCGTGATAATCCGCTTGCCCGGCGTAAGGGACGCCCCACCAAAAAGGAGAGGCGCGAAATGGATGATTGGTTGGGTTGGGAAGAATAGGCTTATTCCTCTCCTTTGCCAATGGCCTTTACTTTAAATCCGATGTTTCTGAGCATCTCATGATCCAGCAGATTTCTGCCATCAAAAATAAATGCAGGTTTTTGCATATCCCTGTATACTCTTTCCCAATCCAGGGTTTTAAACTCGTCCCACTCTGTGATGATGGCAACAGCATGGGCATCCTTGAGAGCTTCATAAGGATCCTTTACAACTTCGAGCATTTTTTTATTCCCGGCTGCAGGGCGTGTTTGCAGGTAATTCAGGTCTGCATACATGCTCGCGGCAGGTACCTGTGGGTCGTAAACGCTTACATTTGCAAGATCTTCCAGGAGGTAATCTGTAACATAGATGGCCGCAGATTCACGTGTATCGTTGGTATCCTTTTTAAATGCCCAACCCAGCATTCCAATTTTCTTACCTGAAACAGTATTGAAAAGAGAATGGATGATATTTTGGGCAAATCTGCGTTTCTGGTAGTCATTCATGATGATAACCTGATCCCAGTAAGCAGCTACTTCGGGAAGATTGAAGTATTCGCAAAGGTATACCAGGTTCAAAATGTCTTTCTGGAAGCATGAGCCTCCGAAACCTACAGACGATTTCAGAAACTTGCTGCCGATGCGGGTGTCGGTGCCAATGGCATAGGCCACTTCATCAACATCTGCCCCGGTAACTTCGCACAGGGCCGAGATGCTGTTGATCGACGAAATACGCTGTGCCAGGAAAGCATTGGCAGTAAGTTTGCTCAACTCCGAAGACCAGAGGCGGGTTTGAATAATACGCTCACGGGGTACCCAGTGGGCATAAACGGAAGTGAGCGCTTCAATAGCTTCAAGCCCCTCGGGTGTCTGGTCGCCCCCGATAAGTACCCTGTCGGGATCATGCAAATCTTTGACCGCAGTACCTTCAGCCAAAAACTCAGGGTTGGAAAGCACCTGGTATTTAACACCGTTAGACTGTTCACCCAGGATTGCCTTGATGGATTGCGCAGTGCGCACGGGGAGGGTTGACTTTTCCACCACTATCTTGTCAGATTTGCTCACCTCGGCAATTTTCCGGGCACTCAACTCAATAAATTTCAAGTCTGCTGCCCGACCCTTACCCAAACCATAAGTTTTGGTAGGGGTATTGACACTCATGAAAATCATCTCTGATTCTTCAATGGCTTTGTCAATATCGGTGCTGAAAAACAGGTTTCTTCCTCTTGCTTCTTTCACAACATCAAGCAATCCGGGTTCATAAATGGGAAGTTCATCTGTTTGCCAGGCTGCAATTCTTTCGGGGTTAATGTCGACCACTGTCACTTTTATGTCAGGGCATTTCTGGGCAATCACCGCCATGGTGGGTCCTCCCACATAACCGGCTCCTATACAGCAGATGTTTTTTATTGTAGTCATAAGGGTTGTTGAATATTAAATTTGTGTGATAAAATAAAATCTATGTATAAAAATAGTCCTTTTCTATGGATTTATTTTTCCAATGGTTTGATTGTTCAAAGTTAGGATAAAAATCTGTAGTTAAGAAAGCATTAGCTTACCAGCCTTTCAATTTTGAATAATTTGTCAATGGTTGACTCATATTCTCTGAGCAGATGAGATCGTCTGAGTTTGAGTGTAGCACTGAGTTGTCCGGATTCTATTCCCCATTCATGATCCAGTAGTCTGAATTTCTGGATGCGTTCATAATCTCCAAAAAAGGAATTAAAATGGCTTACTTCCTCCTGAAATTTCTTTTTTACCAAGGGGTTGGAAATGATTTCAGCAGGGCCCGACCATGGAATTTCCTTTGACAGGCACCAGTTTTTTAGATGATTGAAGTCAGGCACAATCAAGGCGGCAGCAAATTTCTGGTTTTCACCCAGCACCATTATCTGGTCAATAAAAGGAGATTCTTTGAATTTGTTTTCGATTACCTGGGGGGCGATGTATTTGCCAAAAGAGGTTTTGAAAATCACCTTTTTACGGTCTGTGATTCTTAATTGCCCTTCCGGTTCAATTCGTCCGATGTCCCCGGTATGAAACCAACCTTCTTCGTCTATTACTTCCCGGGTAAGTTTTTCGTCTTTGTAATAACCTTTCATTACATTGGGCCCCTTGACAAGGATCTCGCCATCTTCGGCAATTTTCACCTGCACATCTTTCAAAACCGGACCTACGGTCCCAAATTTAATTCCATTGGGTCCAAAGTCGCTTACAGCAATTACCGGAGAGGTTTCTGTCAAACCATACCCTTCGATAATCCTGATGCCAACGGCCCAGAAAATCCGGTTGAGACGAGGCTGCAATGCAGCACCACCTGAAACCACAATGTCCAGGTTTGCTCCCAGGGCTTCTTTCCATTTGCTGAATACCAGTTTGCGGGCCAATTTAAGCTGTAAAGCATACAGGGGATCGCGCTTTTCTTTTCCATACTCATACCTGAGCCCCACCTGGTTGGCCCAGAAAAACACCCGCTTTTTTATCCCTGTCAGGGTTCTTCCTTTGGCGAGGATTTTATCGTATACCTTCTCCAGCAGCCGAGGTACCGTGGTGAATACATGCGGATTGACAATTTTCAGATAATCACCAATAAGCGCCATGTTGGAAATATAATACATGGAAAGACCTTTGTAGATAAACATATAGTTCATCATGCGCTCATAGATGTGGCAGAGGGGAAGAAAACTCATGGCCCGGTGCCCGGGTCCGTAAGGAGGAATGTGAGAAACTGCCTTGAAATTGCTGACAATGTTGTTATGACTCAGCATCACACCTTTGGGTACGCCGGTAGTACCGCTGGTGTAAATAATGGTAACGATATCATCAGGCGAGATGGAATCTTTGATGCTCCGGAGCAACTCAGGCTGCGGGTGGTCTCTTCCCAATTGCACCAACTCATCAAAATGCTGAATTCCGTGAAGATTCTTAAACGTATAAATGGCTTTTATGGAAGGCACCCTGGAAATGATATTACTGATTCGCTTGTACATTTCCGCCCCGGCTACAAATACATATTCTACCTCCGCATGTTGAAGGATGTGTTCATAATCTTTGTTGCTGATGGTAGGGTAAATGGGAATATGGATGGCCCCGGTTTGCTGAATTCCCATGTCCAGGATGGTCCATTCCGGACGATTAAAGGTAATAGAGGCAATCCTGGCTCCTTTTTTTATTCCCAGCTTCAATAATCCGTGGCTAATGAGGTGGGCAAGCTCGAGAAATTCCTCCGTGGAATATTTTTTCCACTCCCCTTCGTCTTTTCCTGCCAGGGCATCGGGTTTTCCCGGGCAAAGTTGAGCGTACCTGTCCAGCAGGTCGAAAATTCGGGTTACTTTCATAATCCTAAACTTGGGATGCTTGTTCTTAATGTATAAACAATTCAGGTGCACGATTTATGTACCGACCTGCAAACGCTTGTTTAAGTTGTCGGTGCGAAATTAGGAAAATTATTGAAACTGGAGTAAATTATAGAAATATATGCTTGATATGAATGTAGTTTTTTTGATACAGTTATTCAGGCTGGCTTTCCTGCGTTTTAGCCTAAAAACAGCAGGGTGAAACAAGTTTGCTGCCTGTTTCACCCCGGGTTTGTCTATTGTGATGCGAACAATTATTTCTGCATCTCGGCAAAGTATTTGTAAAAATAGGGTAGGGTTTCTATCCCTTTTCGGAACTGTTCCAGGGAATAGTTCTCATTGGGAGAGTGGATGGCATCAGAATCGAGCCCAAAGCCCATAAGGATTGACTTAAGCCCCAGCACCTTTTCAAAAAGGGAAATGATGGGAATACTACCCCCGCTTCTTACCGGTATGGGCTTGATGCCGTAGGTAGTTTCATAGGCTTTTGATGCAGCCCGGTAAGCAACAGTATCAGTAGGGGATACATAACCTTCGCCACCATGGAGGAATTCTACCTTTACATTCACAGTTTCGGGAGCAATAGATTCAAAATAGTTTTTAAAAAGCTGTTCTATCTTTTTCGATTCCTGATGGGGTACCAGCCGCATACTGATTTTGGCGCTTGCCTTTGAAGGAAGAATAGTTTTGGCCCCCGGCTCGGTATAGCCTCCCCAGATGCCATTTACATCCAAACTGGGGCGTATGCCGGTGCGTTCCATGGTAGTATACCCTTTTTCACCTGCTTCTTTTTTAAGATTGATGCTTTTTTTGAAAGCTTCCAGGTCGAAAGGTGCACGGGCCATTTCTTCTCTTTCTTCTTTGCTGAGTTCTTCCACGTCATCATAAAAACCAGGAATGGTAATATGCTTGTTTTCGTCGCGCAGCTGGGCAATCATTTCACACAATACATTCAGCGGGTTGTCTACTGCACCGCCATACAATCCAGAGTGTAAATCGTGGCTGGGTCCTGTCACTTCCACTTCCATGTAAGCCAGTCCGCGCAAACCTGTCGTAATAGAGGGTGTGTCAGCAGAAAGCATGGACGTGTCAGAAACCAGTATTACATCTGCAGAAAGCTTTTCTTTGTGGGTTTTGCAGAAGTTTTCCAGGCTGGGCGAACCAATCTCTTCCTCACCTTCAATCATAAATTTAACGTTGCAGGGTAGCTGGTTGGTCTTCAACATGTACTCAAAGGCTTTAAAATGCATAAACATCTGGCCTTTGTCATCATTGGCACCTCGGGCGTATATTCTTCCATCGCGCACCTCGGGTTCAAAAGGAGGGCTTTTCCATAGGTCGAAAGGTTCTGCAGGTTGCACGTCATAATGCCCGTAAATCAAAACGGTAGGAAGGGATGCATCCAGAATCTTTTCCCCGTATACCACAGGATGTCCTTCTGTTTCCATCACCTCTGCATGGTCGGCACCTTCTTTCAAAAGCTTTTCTTTGATCCATTCAGCAGCAGAATACATATGTTCTTTATGATCTTCTTTGGAGCTTACCGAAGGGATTCTTATCAGCTCAAATAATTCTTCCAGAAAACGATCCTGATTTTCTTCAATATATTTCTTTAAATCATGCATAAAATAAGGTTTTAAAATTTGTATTTTGATAAGGTATCATCTAAAAAACGCAACGAATTGCAGGGTAACATGTCTGTTGATATAAAAAAAATTGTTAAGTTTACACGAGTATTCAAGCAAACCTACATATTTTTTTACAAATAACAGAATCCCGCTGATATAAAATCTTTAACAGATTTGGGGAGTACGAAAGTGCGTTTGTAGAAAGAGGTTGCGTAAATACATTTTATTGTGCAGTAAGTGCAAGGAAACAAAAGGGTTAGTGTATGTGGAGAACCATCCTGAAAGCCAGAAAGAAGCCAGAATTGTTGATAACACTTGTGTATCTTTTTTTGGGTAGCTTGTGGATTATCTTTTCTGATAAGCTGGTATTTATGCTCTTTGACGACACCACAACCCTTACCAGGGTCCAGACGTATAAAGGTTGGTTTTATGTTCTTGCCAGTGGTTTGATGATTTATGCCATGCTCAGGGTTGTTTTGTATGATTTGCGCGGAGCAGAGAAGGGATTGCGTCAGTCGGAAAAGATGCAGCAGGAATTTCTTAATAACCACTATCAGCCCTTGTGGCTCACTGATGAGCAGGGAAAGTGCCTGTTTTTTAATGAGCGATGGCAGCAATTTGCAGGGCAACCCATCTCTGATGATAAAGCCTTTGCATGGCTCGACAGGGTTCATCCTCATGATAAAGCCCATTGCATCGACAAGTTTACTCATGGATATTTAGAAAAGTCAGCTTTTGAGCTTGAGTACCGTTTGCTTACCCGCGATGAAACCCATCATTGGGTGCAGGTTACGGGAATACCCAGAAAGAACGGTGCGGAGAAATTTCAGGGGTTTGTTTTCTTCCTCACAGACATCGAGGAGAAAAAAAATCTGCAGGAGCGCTACAAGCAGAGTTCACGCAGATATGGCTATCTATTTGCCAATAATCCCAATGCTATGTTTGTATATGACATGCAGGATTTACGCATTCTTGAAGCCAATAAGGCGGCCATGGCTTTGTACGGTTATTCAGAGAAAGAATTTCTAAGCCTTAGTATTATTGATTTACGCCCGGCATCAGAAATTCCATTGCTTATGGAGCACATGTCTGAACCTTTGCCCGATTTTCACCGAAGTTCAGGATGGTTGCACAAAAGGAAAAACGGTCAGGTGTTTGATGTAGAGGTATCGGGTCATTCGTTGCCCGTGCAGAACAATCGGTCTATGCGGCTGGTAATTGTTCGCGACATCACCGATCAGATCCAGGCTTTTCGTTCGGCCAAAGAAGGAAAAAGGCGATTTGAAGCCATTTTCAACCATAGCCCCCAGGGAGCAATGATTTGTTCTACACAACTTGCGATTTATGATATTAATCCGGCTGCCTGCAATATGCTGGATATTGATAAAGAAAGTGCCCTGCAGAAGACACTTTATGATGTGATTGAATCGGCTACAGACCCGGTAACCTGGAACTTTACGGAAAAACTCAAAAAAGGACAACCAGTATTGGGTGAAATCACTTTGCTACGGTCAGGATATAAACCTTTCAGGGCCAGCTTTAATGGAATTCAGTTCAATGAAAAAGGAGAAGCCAGAATCTTTTTCTCTTTTACCGATATCGACGAAAAACACCGCATGCAAATCGCCCTGGAAGAATCGGAGAGAATCAATGCCACGTTGGTAACCAACCTGCCCGGAATGGTTTACCGTTGTAAGTTTGATGAAGCCTGGACCATGATATTTGTAAGCTTTGGTGTTGAAAAGCTGACAGGATATAAAACCAAAGAAATACTTTACAATACCAGGGTTAGTTATAACGAAATCATCCATCCTGATGACCGGCATGCCGTAAGAGAGCTTGTGGAGAAGCAACTAGAGAAAATGAAACCGTTTGATTATCAATACCGGATTGTAACACGTGAGGGAGAGATAAAATGGGTGAGGGAGCAGGCCCGGGGAATTCATAATCTGGAAGGTGAACTGATTTATATTGAAGGTTTTATAATGGATGTTACTCCTGAGAAGCAAGCTTTGCAAAAGGTGGAATTTCAATCGCATTTCCTGGAGCTTATTATCGATAACATACCCTTTCCCATGTTTTACAAAAATGTAAATGGTATTTATGATGGATGCAACAAACACTTTTGTGAATACCTTGGACTGAAGAAAGAGCAAATTATTGGCCACTCAGTATTTGAGATTTTTGAAACAGAACAGGCAAGGTTGTTTTATGAAAAGGACAAAGAGTGCATGGAAAAGGGAGATACCCAGGTTTATGAGACCCAGATACAATATCCGGACGGAAGGACCATGGATGCCTTTTTCTATAAATCAGTATTTCACAGTATAGATAATGAGCCCATGGGGATTATTGGTGTTTATTTTGATATTACCCAACGTGTGGAAGCAGAGCGGGTGATAAAGAAACAGCTGGAAGAGCTTGCCCGGGTCAATTCAGAGCTGGAAAAATTCTCTTATACCGTTTCGCATGACCTGCGCAGTCCATTGGTTACCATCAAAGGTTTTTTGGGGTTGCTCAAAGAAGATCTGGAAGATATGAACCATGAGCAGATAAACGAAGATATGATGCGCATAGAAAATGCCACCGATAAGATGCAACATCTGTTGGAAGATTTGCTTAAATTATCACGGCTGGATAAGGTGGTAGAGCAAAATGAGGAATTTTCTATGACGGAGTTGGCCCATGAAGCCCATGAATTGTTGTTTGGGATGCTCAAAGATAAGAAGTGTGAAGTGCATATTCAGCCGGATATGCCCAAGGTTGTGGCATGCAAGTCGCGCATCAGGGAATTGTATCAGAATCTGATGGAAAATGCGGTAAAGTTTTCCCTGCATCAGCAAAACCCTGTGATAAAAGTGTTTGTGCGAAATAAGGAAGGTGACGATGTTTTTTGCGTGCAGGACAATGGAATGGGGATAGAACCCCGGTATCATGAAAAAATTTTCGGATTATTTGACAAACTCGATACCAATACACCCGGTACCGGCCTGGGTTTATCGCTGGTAAAGAGGATAGTGGAAAATCATAATGGACGAGTTTGGGTGGAGTCCCAGGGGAAAAATTCCGGGACAACTTTTTGCTTTACCCTGAATCCTGAAGGAGCGTCTGATAAAAACAATTAAATTTGTTCCGGGAAAATATAAGTCAATCGGCATACCTTAAACAAGCATGCTTTCAATTTTCAATCCGACACCTGCTGAATTATGATTGATATTCAAATTTTGCTTTTCGATACAGATAGGGCCTCGTTTCATCTTATTCAGAAAGGATTCAAGGAACATGGGTTTAACCTGAATCTTCATTTTCAATCCATTACCTCTTCATCTTCCTTCTCCATCGAGGAGTTTGAAAAGGTTGATATGATTATTTACGTTCTTGCAGATCCCACCGATTCTTTGGCGGAAAAGGTATTAAAAAAGGCTCTGGATAAGATTCCTGTGATGTTCCTGGTGGAACGACATACAGTTTTTCTGGGTGCAGATTTGGTGAAAAAGGGAGCCATAGATTATTTGTTCAAAACGGACGATGTACTGGCTCATTTGCCGGCCCGGGTTTTTTATTTGTTGCGTGATTGGGACAGGATAGTGGCGCTGCAACGTGCTGAGACAAAGCTGCTGGAATCTGAGAACAAATACAGAAGAGTAACAGAGAATATCAATGATGTGGTTTGGGAAATGGATTTGAGAATGAAGCATTTTTCTTTCGTCAGTGAGGCTGTTACCCTTTTTCTGGGTTACTCTCCTGAAGAGTTTTTGTTGTTGCCCCCTGCTTCTGTCATTCATCCTTCTTCTTTGCAGTTGCTCGAAGAAGAACGTAAAAAGATCATCCTTCGCCTGAAGCAAGGTGAAAAAGCAGATGATATTCATCTGGTGATTGAAGTTATGTTTATTCACAAAAACGGAGATACCCGCTGGGGCGAGATACGTGGGTTTCTTGTGCAGAACGAAAATCACCAATTTGTAGCAGTAAGTGGAATAGCTCGTGACATAACCCTTCAGAAACAAGCCCAGCAAGATCTGGAAGTGCAGGAGGCTTTTTTTGAAACCCTTATCCGGGAAGCTCCTTTGCCCATTGTTATTCTCGATAATAAGGATAGAATTAAACAGATTAATAATCACTTCACACAGTTGTTTGGATACACCCCTGAAGAGGCTTTGGGATACCCGGTGAATGATCTTATCGTCCCTGAGAATCTTAAAAAAGAGGGGGATGAACTCTCCATTATGGCCTCCAATGGTGAAGTAATCAATACCGAAACCATAAGATGCACCAAAGAAGGGAAAGAAGTAGATGTGGAAATTATAGGGAAACCGGTGATGTTGCACGATTCAAAGATAGGTGTGTTTGGCATATACCAGGATATATCCCAAAGGAAAAAAGTAGAGGTAGCCACCCGGGTAGCCGAAATAAAGCAGCAGTTCCTGGCCAATATGAGCCATGAGATTCGTACCCCCATGACTGGTATCCTGGGTATGATTGAGCTGTTGAAAAACACCACCCTAAACGCACAACAATTGTTTTTCGTGGATATCATCAAGAGATCATCCGACAGTTTGATGCATATCGTGAATGATATTCTTGATCTTTCCAAAATAGAAGCCGGAAAACTGATCATACGTTATGACAATTATAACCTCAGAAAATCGGCCGAGGTTTTGTACAGCCTCTTTAAAGCGCTTGCAAGCCAGAAAGGGATTGACTTTTATCTGGAAGTAGATCCGCAACTGCCCACCTATGTTTATGCCGATGAGAACAGAATCAACCAGATAATTACCAACCTGCTTTCCAATGCCGTAAAATTTACTTCCCACGGAATGGTTCAACTCAGGTATGAGCTCTTGGAGAAAATATCATCAGGTTATTTAATTCGTATCAGCGTTAAAGACACCGGCATTGGGATAAGTGATGAAGAAAAGGAAAAACTGTTTCAGATATTTTCGCAGATTGACTCTTCTGATACCCGCTGTTTTGATGGGACAGGGTTGGGGTTATCCATTTCCAAAAGGCTGGCTGAGCTTATGGATGCAAAAATTGAAGTGTCCAGTAAAAAAAACAAAGGAAGTATTTTTAGCCTGACCCTCAAAGTTAAAGAATGCGAGAATGAGTCATATGCAGAACCCTTGCCGGGAGAAGAAGATGAATACAACCTTCCCGGGCAGGGGGTGAACGTTTTGCTTACAGAAGATAAACGAACCAATCAAATGGTAATTTCAATGATGCTGGGTGAGGCAGGTTGCGAAGTGGAAGTGGCTTCCAACGGCCAGGAAGCACTGGATGCAATTGCCCCGGGTAAATTTGATTTTGTACTCATGGATATCCAGATGCCTGTAATGGATGGCGTTACTGCCGTAAAAGAACTCAGGAAAAAGTACACTCCTGAGGAGCTCCCCGTTATCATTGGTTTAAGTGCCAAGGCCATGGAAGGCGATGCCGAATACTTCATTGAACAGGGAATGGACGATTACCTGACCAAACCCGTCACTACGGAAACATTGCGCAAATGTATTGCCCGATGGATGAGAAAGAAAGAAATCCATAAAACTTCCACTTCGTAACCGAATAGCTTTCCCGGGCAAATGCCAGCTTTCGTTTAGTACTGCTGAAAAATGCTCAATCAGCCGGCTATTAATCTGAAATATTGGTATGGTTATGCGGCTTCACCTTCCGGCCCTGCATCTGATGCACCTGAAACTTTTTCAACGGAACGATTTACATGACAAT
>CAZBGI010000052.1:22821-25055 GCA_964491395.1 uncultured Bacteroidales bacterium
GCATGGGCGGAAATCCAAAAAATGAGTAAGTTTGCCCCCGGAAAAAATCAATATTTTTTATGGAAAAATACGTTCAGCAGATTCAGCAGGAAACCGCCCTGGAAGGGTGGCAGGTAGAAAGAACCATTGAATTGCTTCGCCAGGGAGCTACCATACCATTTATATCCCGTTATCGCAAGGAGATGACCGGTTCGCTGGATGAGGTGCAGATAGGCACCATCCGCGATCGGCTGCATCAGATGGAGGAGCTGGATAAGCGCCGTGAAACCATTCTCAACAGCATTGCTGAACAGGATAAACTAACCCCGGAACTGGAAAAGCAGATTCAGTCGGCTATGAATATGGCGGCACTGGAAGATTTGTATCTCCCATACCGGCCCAAACGCAAAACCCGTGCTACCATGGCTGTGGCCCGCGGGCTGGAACCGCTGGCCAAAATGCTCTTTTCACAAAACAATATGGATGTGGAAGGGAAAGCGCTCTCTTTTGTCAGTGAAGAAAAGGATGTGACCCATATCGAGGCCGCACTTGCCGGGGCCCGCGACATCATAGCTGAGTGGGTGAACGAAGATGCCCGTGCCCGCCAGCGTATCCGAAGGCTCAACGAACGCAAAAGCCAGCTCAGTTGCAGGGTGATAAAAGGAAAAGAGTCTGACGGACATAAGTATGCCAACTGGTTTGAATGGTCGGAATCCATGGCCAAAGCCCCTTCCCATCGTATCATGGCCATGTTCAGGGGAGAAAACGAAGGGTTCCTGAAAGTGAATATTCAGCCCGATGAAGAGGAAGCCTTGGAAATACTGGAATCCATGTTTGTAAAGGGGCGCAATGACGCCGCAGAACAGGTTGCCATGGCTGTGAAAGACAGCTACAAAAGGTTAATGGCGCCTTCTATGGAAACGGAGATGCGACAGATTTACAAGCGCAAAGCCGATGAAGAAGCCATCCGGGTGTTTGCCGAAAATCTCAGGCAGTTGCTGTTGGCTCCACCCCTGGGACAAAAGAATATAATGGCCATTGACCCCGGGCTGCGCACCGGATGCAAAATCGTGTGCCTGGATAAGCAGGGCAAACTGCTGCATAACGAAACCATTTATCCGCATGCCCCCCATCATCAGCGGCGGGAGTCGGCCTCCAAAATCCAGAGCCTGGTAAATGCCTATAAAATTGAAGCCATCGCCATTGGCAATGGTACAGGTGGACGCGAAACTGAAGAGATGATTCGCAAGATTCGCTTTCCCAGCGATATCATGGCCGTGATGGTCAATGAAAGCGGGGCTTCGGTTTACTCTGCATCTGCTGTAGCCCGCGAGGAGTTCCCCGATTATGATGTTACGGTAAGAGGTGCCGTGAGCATTGGACGCCGCCTGGCCGATCCGCTGGCTGAACTGGTAAAAATTGATCCCAAATCCATCGGGGTAGGGCAATACCAGCATGATGTGGATCAGAAGCTGCTCAAAAACAGCCTCGACGATGTGGTGGTAAGTTCAGTAAACAAAGTGGGCGTGGAAGTAAACACTGCCAGCAAAGAACTGCTCACTTATGTGTCGGGTTTGGGCCCGGTGTTGGCGAAGAATATTGTGGAATATCGCAGCCAGAACGGTGCCTTCTCTTCGCGCAACGCGTTGAAAAAAGTGCCGCGTTTTGGTGCCAAAGCCTTTGAACAGGCTGCCGGTTTTTTACGGGTTAACCAGAGCGATAATCCCCTTGACCGTTCTGCCGTGCATCCCGAAAGTTATCATATCGCAGAGGCCATGGCGCGTGATGTTGGAGTCAGCATTAGTGAGCTGATAAAGAATAAGGAGTTGCGCAAGCAAATTGTACTGGAAAAATACAAGACCAAAACCGTAGGGTTGCCCACCCTTAACGATATCCTGGCCGAACTGGCCCGCCCCGGACGCGACCCGCGTAAGGAGATTGAGCATTTTGAATTTGACAGAAGTGTCAGTAGCATCGAAGATCTTAAAGCAGGCATGAAATTGCCGGGTATCGTTACCAATATCACTGCTTTCGGGGCTTTCGTAGATGTGGGGGTACACCAGGACGGGCTGGTGCACATCAGCCAGATGGCCGACCGCTACATCAGCAACCCGTCAGAAGTTGTCACCCTCAACCAGAAAGTAATGGTGACCATCCTGGAGGTGGATTTGGCACGCAAAAGGATTCAGATGAGCATGAAGTAGCCCTTCGACAGGCTCAGGGACCGCCCTTCGACAGGCTCAGGGACCGCCCTT
>CAZBGI010000053.1:0-24388 GCA_964491395.1 uncultured Bacteroidales bacterium
AAATAGGTTTAAAATCTAAGATTTATTATACCCTTTCCGGTTTCGAAACAGTATCCTTAAATCCGTTTGTGCGATTTAGTTTTTAAGTCTCCTCAACTCGTACGACGCCTTCCCTGGTTCGACGAAGAATAGCACTGTCCTCAATTCTCAAGATAATTACCCTGACAAAAAAAAATCAAAAACTTAGTTTACCTCCCTTAGCCTCATCGACTAATTAAGTCCCAGCAAACTCGTGTACCTTATTGCCTTAATGACCCGGTGGAAAAATGGATTGTCGGGTTATCAGATTGTTGATAGACGCACAAGCCCGGAAGGTACCACCAACCTTCGTACAATGCACCCCGGGCCAGCGGTCCGGTATGTCGAAGGAGAAGACAGTGGGTATATTGTTATGGCGCTGTGAAAGCCTCTTCAACAAAGAAAAGGGTTGATGACAGCGCCCTTCGACTGGCTCAGGGACCGGCCTTTCCCGGTGGTTGAGTTTATCGAAACCACCACTGCACTACACGTCCCTTCGACAAGCTCAGGGGCCGCTGATGCCCGCTGGTTGAGCAGTTCGATAAACTCACTGTAAAACCTGTCAAAACAACATACGCACCGAGAGACGAGAAAAAACAACAAGCCCTGCAATATTTAATATACAGCAGGGCGTGATAGTGATTGAAAAGTCCTTTTACCGAACAATGGTACTTTTGCGATCGGGACCGGTTGAAATAATATACACCGGAACTTTCACATAATCTTCCACAAATTTTACGAATCCTTTCAATTCTACGGGTAAATCATCAAACGAATCAAAAGTTCTGAGGTCTGTTTTCCAACCCGGCAATGAGTGGTAAACCGGCTCAAGGTTCTCGGTGTCGTAATCAAAGGGCAGATAATCCATTTCTACATCGTTGTGTTTATACCCGATGCAGACTTTGATAGTTTCAAAAATACTAAGCACATCAGCTTTTGTCATGATTAGTTTGGTAACACCACTGAGCATCACGGCATATTTCAGGGCGGGAAGGTCGAGCCACCCGCAGCGGCGTGGTCGTCCGGTGGTAGATCCAAATTCATTGCCTTCTTTTCTCATATTGTCACCCTCCTCACTGAATAATTCCGTGGGAAAAGGACCACTTCCCACCCGGGTGCAATACGCCTTGAAAATACCAAACACTTCTCCTGTAGCAGAAGGAGCAATTCCCAGCCCGGATGAAGCACCTGCGGCAATGGTATTGGAGGATGTAACAAAAGGATAAGAGCCAAAGTCGATATCGAGCAATGAACCTTGTGCCCCTTCGGCCAGAATGGGTGTACCTTTCTCCAGCTCCTGATTAACCAGTATTTCAGAATCTACCAGTTGCATCTTTTTAATCAGTTCTATTCCTTCCAGCCATTTTTGTTCATAGCTGTCAAAATCCATCCCTTCGGGTTGGAAAGCGGTCACATCATAGCCCAGGGCCCTGGCAATAGATTGATGGTGTGTTTTAAGTTGCAGGTATTTTTCAGAAAATGAATCCTGTGTAATATTTCCGATACGCAAGCCCGTGCGGGCTATCTTATCGGTATAAGCAGGGCCTATGCCTTTGAGCGTGCTGCCTATTTTGGCATTGCCTTTGGAATGCTCCAGGGCAGCATCCAGGAGTTTGTGCGAGGGTAAGATAAGATGAGCCTTCCTGGAAATAAGCAACCTGTCGTAGAGGGTATGGGGTGGGATATGTGTAGATTCAATTTCATCTTTGAAAACGCAGGGGTCAATAACCACCCCATTACCAATCAGATTGACCGAATCGACATGAAAAATCCCCGAGGGAATGGTATGCAAAACATATTTCTCCCCTTCAAACTCCAGGGTATGTCCTGCATTGGGCCCCCCCTGAAAACGGGCAATCACTTTATACGCAGGAGTTAAAAAATCAACAATTTTACCTTTTCCTTCATCGCCCCATTGCAACCCGAGCAACACATCAACTTTGTTTTTCCTTATTTCCATTAATTGTAATGATTTGGGTAGTACACACAAAAAAAGCCGTGAGGCCGGCTTTTATATTTGTATCAAAAGTAGTTTTTTTTTGCCATATGGGCTAGCCCACTTCCTGTAAAATGCAAATTTTCTCTGCTCTTCAGTTCTTGCTATTATTCTCACATTCTTTACAAATGCCGTAAAAAGCCAGAGAGCGGCTGGTTATACTGAATCCAAGAAGGTTTTCTACAGAACGCTGTATTTCCATCAAACGCGGATCACAAAATTCCAGAACTTTTCCGCATTCGGAGCATACCAAATGATCATGCTGTTTAAACTTATAAGACTTTTCAAATTGTGCCACATTTTTACCAAACTGATGTTTGATAACAAGGTTGCAATTAAGCAACAATTCAATGGTATTGTACAGAGTAGCACGGCTTACCCTGTATTTGTTGTTTTTCATTTTTATATAAAGAGACTCTACATCAAAATGTCCCTCGGTAAGGTAGATCTCTCTCAAAATAGTAAACCGTTCCGGAGTTTTCCGGTGTCCGTTATTTTCAAGGTATGCAGCAAAGATACTTTTTACAGTTTCTATCACTTCAAAATTTTCCTTGTAATCTTTCATGTACTTCATTCCAGCTAATTTTCCCGAATGGTTGGTAATTAAAACACTTTCAGTTATAAAAACAATTACTAGTTCAGCCCGCAGGGCTTTACATATACATAAACTATAATGCCATAAAGGTATGAAAAGTTTTTGTTATTTGAAATGATTATAAATAAATAACAAACAGGACTGATTGTCTGAATGTTACATAATCCCTGAAAATCAATTGAGCTAATCCAAAACCCTCCTGAATCGGGCCAAAAGTCCCTGCAAATTGCAGAAAGCAGGACAGGAATCATAAACAACAACCGGGCTTATACCCTCACCATCCTTTCAATGGCAGGAGAGTTTACACCTGCGGGTCAATCCCTCACGATTAACATGCCGGGTTGTATGAAATAAATAATTGCGGAAAATTGGTTTTTCATTTCCTTAGGGGAAAACCAGCCATGAGCATCCACCAGTTTGACACTATTTACTTGCCAATTCTGGCTACTTGTTTTACTCCTTTTAGCCTTTTTATTTTTCCAATAAGAATATTTAAATGCTGGGTATCATTAACGTATAACATAACGGTACCTTCAAAAGTACCTGCATTGCTGTCGATGTTGATAGAGCGGATATTGAGATTATATTCGCTGGAGATCAAATTGGTGATATTATTAAGAATACCCATATCATCAATTCCTTTGATTTTTATACCACTCAGGAAGGCAATAGATTTGCCTGTGTACCATTTGGCTTTCACAATCCGGTAGGCAAATTTCGACATCAGTTGCACAGCATTAGGGCAATTGTTGCGATGAATTTTGATTCCTTCATTGATGGTCACAAAGCCGAATACATCATCTCCGGGGATAGGATTACAGCAGGGAGAAAGGGTATAATCCAGGGCTTCCATGCTATCACCGATAAGCAGTGTGTCAGGTTTCTCTTTGAGCTTCTGCCTGATGGGATCAACGGGCTCCTGCTGGGCAGCAACTTTGGCTCCTTTGCTAAAGGGGTTTCTTAAATAACTAAAAATGCCTTTCTTTTCCTGTTCTGCCTGATAAGCTTTTAAATCTTTTATATCAAGCTTATCAATGGCAAACTCATAATACAAATCCAGAGGAGCCTGCAATTTAAAATGGTTGACAAGTTTCTGAATGTTCTCCTGGTTATTTTCAATTTTAAGCTGCTTAAGCTTTCGATCCAGTTTCTCTCTGCCGTCTTCGGCTATCTTCTTCTTCTCTTCTTTGAGTGCAGCTTTTATTTTACCCTTTGCCCTGGCCGTAGTTACATAATTTAACCAGTCGGGTTTAGGTTTTTGTTTTACTGAGGTGATAATTTCAATCTGGTCGCCACTTTTCAGCGGGTGGCTCAGGGGCACAAGCTTATGATTGAGTTTTGCTCCCAAACATTGATCGCCCACTTTGCTATGAATGCTGTAGGCAAAATCAAGGGCAGTAGATCCTACAGGCAGGGTGCGCAACTCTCCTTTGGGGGTAAAAACAAAAATCTCTTCGGAGAACAGGTTGAGCTTAAAATCATCGATAAAATCCAGTGCATCCTTTTCTGAGGTTTTCAGTATTTCCCGGATGCGGTTCAGCCATTTGTCGATACCACTCTCTGCGGCTTTAGCCTCTTTGTATTTCCAGTGTGCAGCATAACCTTTCTCGGCCACATCGTCCATGCGTTTGGTTCGAATCTGCACTTCTACCCACTTTCCCTGTTTGCTCATTACCGTGGTATGAAGCGATTCATACCCGTTGGCCTTGGGGGTGGAGATCCAGTCGCGAAGCCGGTCGGGATTGGGTCTGTAGATATCGGTCACGATAGAATAGACCCTCCAGGAATCAGCTTTTTCGCGATCTTCAGGCGTATCGATGATGATACGGATGGCAAAAACATCAAACACCTCCTCGAAAGGTACTTCCTGTTTTTGCATTTTGCCCCAGATGGAACTGATAGATTTGGTACGCCCCAGTATTTTGTATTCCAGCCCTTGCTCATCCAGGGATTTTTTTATGGGAGCCACAAAATTCTGAATAAAGCGATTGCGTTCTTCTTCGGATTCAACAATTTTTCGCGAAATAGAACTGTAAATGTCCGGGTCAGTATATTTAAGGGCCAGATCTTCCAGTTCACTTTTTATGGCATGAAAGCCCAACCGGTGAGCAAGCGGAGCGAAAAGATATAGTGTTTCGTTGGCTATTTTGAGTTGCTTGCGGGGAGGCAGGGCATCCAGGGTTCGCATATTGTGCAACCTGTCGGCTAGCTTGATCAATATCACCCGCACATCGTCTGAAAGGGTCAGCAGCATTTTGCGGAAATTTTCGGCTTGCAATGAATCCGTTTGCTCAAAAATATCCGATATTTTGGTCAACCCGTCAATAATTCGAGCCACCTCTTCTCCGAAGTATTCTGTAATATCTGCAATGGTATAATCGGTATCTTCTACCACATCGTGCAACAATGAACAAATCACGCTGGTGGCCCCCAGTCCGATTTCTTCTACTGAAATCTTTCCAACAGCAATAGGGTGATAAATATAAGGTTCACCGCTTTTGCGCCGGTGTTCTTTGTGCGCCTGCATAGCAAAATTAAAGGCTTTTCTTATGCGTTTCCTGTCTTCCAGCGAAGTGCCGGGCCGACAAGTGGCCACCAGGCTGCGGTAATGCCTTAATATTTCCCTCCGTTCTTCTTCAAGTTCTGCTGCAGTTAAATTATTCCTGGAATTTTCTGACACGGGCTATGAATTAAGGTTATCATTTATTTGCTTATCCCTCTGTGCTGCCCCCGGAAAACTCGCTCCGGGCAGGATAAAATCAGGTGGGATAGTCTCTTACAAATATAAGGGAAAAGGAGGCTTCAAGGTTGACTGTGTTGACAAAGATTAACACAAAAACACGCTGCTACACGTTTGCACCTTCCTTAATCTCTTTGTACAAGGCACTTACAATGCCATCGCAAAGGCCGAAGCGGGGAACAAGCAAAATTTCACTGTTGGTTTTTTGCATGATGAAATGGAATATCCGGGCAGCAGGGACAATCACATCTGCCCTGTCGGGTCGAAGCCCCATAAGTTCAATCCTCTCTTCAACGGTAAATTTCTGCAGGTGATTCAACCCAAACTCCAGGTTGGTAAAAGGCAGAACTTTCTCTGGTACGCGGCCATATAAACGGGCGATTTTGTTGATATTCCCTCCGGTCCCCACACAAATCATATCAGGAAAAAGGGATTCAAAACTCATGAGCCATTTCTCCATCAGGTCCCATTGGGTTGCATCTGCTTTTTTGTTCAGCAATCGCACCGTTCCTATTTTAAAAGAAGTTGCATCAATGACTTTATTCTGGGAAACCAGTGATAGCTCTGTACTTCCCCCCCCCACATCAATGTATAAGGAATAGTTGAAATCAGACTTCAAATCAGGATTTTGCACAGCACTGATGATTTCTGCCTCCTCAATGCCGGTAATCAGATGGATCCTGATGTTGCTCTCCTGTTCTATTCTGTCCAAAATTTCCCGGCTGTTTTCTACTTCCCGCAATGCAGATGTAGCGCAGGCCCTGAATGCTACTGGTTCAATAACATCAATCAGCAACCGGAAAGACTTCAAGGTTTTTACCAGTTTATCTGCTTTGATGTCTGAAATCCTGTTCCGGGTAAATGCATCTTCTCCCAAACGCAAAGGGACACGCATCAGCGATGCTTTTTCGATAACTATCTGCCCTTCTTTTTCCATTACATTGGAAAAGAAAAGCCGCACTGCATTGGAACCAATATCTATTGCACACAACAGCATCTATTATTCTTTTGCGGGTAAATTGTAGAAAACCGATTTAAAATAGTTATATATTTCCACCTGCGACCGTACAAGTTCCTCGCCCAGTTCTGCTGTGCGGTATTTGTTAAGCGTATCCTGGCCCAGCAATCGGGCTTTTACATTGTCCTTCCACTGGATATCCAGCATGGTCTGAATTTCCTTTTTCAATTCTTCGTCCCATACCGGAACCCCTACTTCAATACGATGGTCAAGGTTTCGTGACATTAAGTCAGCAGAAGAAATGTAATACAAGGGATCGCCATCATTGTGAAAGACAAATACCCTTGAATGTTCCAGGTAGCGATCGACAATACTTATGGCTTCTATATTCTCGCTCAGCTTTTTCACTCCCGGCACAAGCACGCATATTCCACGGATTATCAGTTTGAATTTCACCCCGGCTTTGGATGCTGCATAGATCTTTTTTACCAGGGTTTCATCTACCAGGGAGTTGAGTTTCATGATAATTTGCGCTTTTTTCCCCTCGCGGGCATTACTCATTTCGCGGTTTATCATCTGTGTTATAAACTGCCGGGTTTTGAAGGGAGATAATACCAGGCTTTTAAAACCCTCCGGCACATGATAACTAATTTCGAAAAGCCGGAAAACCTGTGCAACTTCTTCTGTAATTAAAGGGTTGGAAGTAAGTAGACTGGTATCCCCGTATATCTGGCTGGTGGTTTCGTTGAAATTTCCGGTGCCAATATTGGCATAAAGCGTTTTGCGGGCACCTTCTTTTCTTTCAATAAGAATCAACTTGGAGTGCACCTTCATTCCTGCTTTGCCATGAATAATCTCGACACCCTCTTCCAGCAATTTTTCTGACCAGTATATATTGGCCTGTTCATCAAAACGGGCCTGCAGTTCAAGATATACGGTGACATCCTTCCCGTTTCTTGCTGCATTAATCAGGGCGTTTATAATCTTTGATTCTTTGGCTACCCGGTAAAGGGTCATTTTTATGGATTTCACTTTGGGGTCGATCGATGCTTCACGCAACAAATCAATAATGTACTGAAAGGACTGATACGGAAAATGGAGCATAAGATCCTTTTTTCTGAGGGTAGCAAGGATACTTTTTGCACGGGATAAATCTTTATGGGGCAACGGAGGTGCAGGAGGATACTCGAGATTTGGGCCACCCACGTTGGGAAATTTCATAAAATCTTTGAAGTTATGGTACCTGGCGCCTTTCATCACATTATCCTTACCCGATATTTTAAGCCGATCCATAATCAGCTTCAACATATTCTGGGGTATTTCTCCATCATACACGAATCGGACGGGGCGTCCTTTTTTTCTTTGCTTCAGCCCTTCACTCATTCGCTCCATGAGGCTTTTGGAAACATCATTATCCAGTTCCATCTCAGCATCACGAGTAATTTTTATGGTATAGGCATTAAATTCATCATAATCAAATACGGAGAAAATGTCCGCAAGATTATAGCGTATTACATCGTCGAGCAGGATGATATAGTTTTTGTCTTCTTTTTTGGGTAAGATTAAAAAGCGGGACAAAACAGAAGTGGGAACTTTGATAAGCGCATGATTTTCTTTGATGCTGTTGTCTTTTTTTCTCAATTGCACCGCAAGGTATATGGACTTGTCTTTGAGGGAAGTGGTTCGTTTGAGATTTTTCATCATGATGGGAAAGAGGTTGGCCCTTACATGATCACGAAAATACTGGCGCACAAAAATTCCCTGATCGTCGGTGAGTTGTTGTTCGTTGATGATGAAAATATTCTCTTTCTCCAACTCCGCAAGTAGTTGGTCATAGATTTTCAGGAATCTCCTGTTTTGAGCATGATCAATCTGGTTGATCCGGGCAAGAATTTTGGCCGGGGATTCCTTCATGGACGTTTCAGCCTCAGGTAAATCCACCAGCCGACGCCAGGTAGCCACCCTCACCCTGAAAAATTCATCGAGGTTGTTGGAAAAAATCCCCAGAAACCGCAATCTTTCTGTCAATGGCACCCGACTGTCAGCAGCTTCCTGCAGTACACGTTCATTAAACGAAAGCCAGCTTATTTCCCGGTTGATCATTAAAGGTTTGCTCATGTACGATTTGTTTTTCCTGCGATGGTGAATCATTAAAAAAGTTGCAATATTGCAAATTAAAATTCACCTTCATGTTATGTGAAAGTTAATTTTCCTGGTTGGTTGGATAAAATACCCTTCCAATCAATATACCTAACGCTGGGATTATTATAAAGTTTTGGGGGCAATCACAAAAGCAACCTCTTTAGGAGCGATAAAAATATCGGACCAGTTACCGGTATCAAACCTTACGCAAACAACGCCAGTGGTGGGCAGGTAATCTATTTTGTTCAGTAAAAAAACATTGGCAAGATTGGTCATATCGGGGTTATGCCCTACCAGCATTACTTCCTCCAGTGAGTCGTCAAGGCTGAAAATAACATTCTCCATCGCATCGGGTCCTGAAAAATAGAGTCCTCGCTCTATCCGGATTTTCTCAACCGGATACTGGATTTTTTCGGCAATTATGGTCGCCGTTTCATAAGCTCTTTGTGCATGGCTGGAAACGATAAGATCGGGACAAATATCTTTTTCCTTTAGAAAAAGGGCCACTTTTCGGGTGCGCTTGATCCCTTTCACCAAAAGTGGCCTTTCGTAATCCTGGTGCGACATATTTTCCCAGGAGGATTTTCCATGACGAACAAGATAGAGAGTCTTCATCTGCGTTTAATTAAAAAATTCAAAAAGCAAATCCACTTAACCGGGGTACCTGGATCAATGCAGATATCACTCATTAAGCAGTATGCGCTGATTTACAAGCGGGTTTAAAAATGCCGAATATTTTGCACATTACCAAAGAAAAAATCAATATTTTGATATTTTTTTTATGTTAAATAAGCGTTTTTATAAACAAAAAAGCTCCCCCGGTTGTGGAGGAGCCTTGGGTATCAAAATGAAAAATTCCTTACCATGCAAACAAGGGGAACTGTTTCATAAGATCATTTACTTTTTTTCTAACCTGGGCAATCACCTCTTCATTATCAATATTACTGATCACTTCATCAATAAAATCAACAATTTTAACTACATCGGCTTCTTTGAGTCCCCTGGTAGTTACAGCCGGGGTGCCGATGCGGATACCGGAAGTCTGGAAAGGTGAACGGCTATCGAAGGGAACCATATTTTTATTGATGGTAATATCGGCCTGCACCAGGGTATTTTCCGCTTTTTTACCGGTAATTTCCGGGAATTTAGATCTCAGGTCAATGAGCATGAGATGGTTTTCGGTACCATTGCTGGTAACATGATAACCTTTATTGATAAATGCTTTTGCCATAGCCTGCGCATTTTTCATTACCTGCCTGCCATATTCTTTAAAGGAGGGCTGCAAGGCTTCACCAAAAGCCACTGCTTTGGCAGCAATCACATGCTCGAGGGGACCGCCCTGTGTGCCGGGGAAAACAGCTGAATCGAGCACCTGAGACAACATCTTGATTTGCCCTTTGGGAGTTTTCAATCCCCATGGATTTTCGATATCACGACCAATAAGAATAAGTCCACCCCGTGGCCCTCTCAGTGTTTTGTGGGTGGTAGTGGTAACAATATGGCAATGAGGCAGTGGGTCATTCAGCAATTTGGCCGCAATAAGTCCTGCAGGATGGGCAATATCCGCCATCAATACAGCACCTACTTTATCTGCAATCTCTCTCATGCGGGCATAATCCCAATCGCGCGGATAGGCTGATGCACCGGCAACAATGAGCCTGGGTTTTTCTGCAAGGGCGGTTTTTTCCATGTGATCATAATCAATCTGCCCGTCGCTCTCTTTCACTTCATAGGCTACCGGGTTGTATAATATACCGGAAAGGTTTACGGGTGCCCCATGCGAAAGGTGTCCTCCATGGCTCAGATCGAGTCCCATGAAAGTATCACCGGGATTCAGACAAGCCAGAAATACCGCTGCATTGGCCTGGGCCCCACTGTGAGGCTGAACATTGGCCCATTCGGCGCCAAAAAGTTCTTTTGCCCGTTCAATGGCCAGTTGTTCTGTCTGGTCAACAACCTGGCATCCTCCATAATAACGTTTTCCGGGATATCCTTCGGCATATTTGTTGGTCAACACGCTTCCCACAGCTTCCATTACCTGCTCGCTCACAAAGTTTTCTGAAGCAATAAGTTCAACGCCGTGCAACTGACGTTGTTTTTCCTGTTCTATCAGGTTAAAAATCTTTTGATCTCTTTCCATAAAAGTATCAGAATTTTATTTTTTTAATTTATTGAACCGAGCCATGACAATACTATTGACACACACGGATGATTATAATTTCGCAACAAGTTAATACATACAATATGCATAGGGTTGGCGAGCTCTATCCGACCTATTTAAAACAAATAATAAACAGATAAAATATAAGCAGTTAAAACTGCCGCAAAATTAGCAATATTTTCCGAATAGCCGCTTCTCCCCTGCCATATTTATTCCCTTATCCTTTAGATAATTCTGCCTTCTTTCGGCTTCGGAATATGGATTAAATCACAAACTCACCCGGGCATAATTTTTCCCAAATTGGCTCATTTTTATTTTACTGTTACTATATTTACCGTTGGAAAATAAAATCACTCTTAATCCCGCATAACATGACAAAAAAGTATTTACTGTTAATTGTTGCACTTATTGTTGCACTTCCCTCCCTTGCCGGTGAAAAACTGGTCATTTCTCAATGGCTCAAAACCTCATCCCTGGAGTTGGACTTTCCTGTTTTTCATGAAACAGAGAACACGCAGGGCACCCCTTTTAAAGCCAGCAACTTGCTTGATTTTGAACATGTAAATCTCAACAACCATTTCCCCCGCGAAGACAAGGTACTTGCCACTATTCATCAAACACCTCTTCAATGGGAAGTTGTTTATTCTGATTCAAACGGGTATATATTCCCTGATGTGCATGCTGAATCAGGGAAACCCCGCATAGCATATCTGGCGGCTTACATCGAAACCGATAGATTTATCCACACTACCCTGGAAATCAAAAGTCCGCATCTGGTAAGAGCCTGGCTAAACGGAGAACACATTGGCTCCAAAGCTTCTACCGAAACGGAAGAAAATACAGTGGGTCGTGTTACCAAAGATTTGAAGCTGAAGCAAGGTAAGCATTTGCTGATTATAAAAACGCTCAAACCTGAAGATGCAGCTCTCGACTGGAAAATCATGGCCAACCTGGAAATTGAAGATCCCTTTCAAATCACAGATCTCAACATTTCGCTTTCACCCACCACCCGTAAAAACATCGATCATATCTTTGGTGGTGTAAAGATTTCCGGCATCGAACTTTCACAGGATGGCAAGTATTATTCAGTAAATTACAGCCGCAATCTTCCATCAGACCAAAGCGAACGCTGGACCGAAATCAGGCGGACAGAAGATCGCAAGCTCATACATAGTTTTCGACATGCCAGTTTGGGACAACTGCGGTGGCTTCCCAACAGCAATCGAATATCTTACACGCATACAAAAAATAAAAAGACAACCCTTTTTCTGCATAACCTGGAAAGCGGAGAAATCACTCAGCTGATGGAAGAGGTGGAAAACTTCGCCTCCTATCGCTGGGCTCCCAATGAAGAATTTATCATTTACAGCCTGCGGGAGGAAGGAAACGGTACCGATGAAGATGTCAGACAGGTGCTGGGCATGCAGGATCGACAGGCCCATTTCAGACATCGCAGTTTTTTGTATCATTTGGATGTGCGCAGCGGTTTCCACCAGCGTCTTACCTTCGGCAATCTCAGTACTTCATTGCAAGACATCAGTCCTGACAGCCAGCGCATTCTCTTTAGTCAGAGTTATCCTGATTACACGAAAAGACCCTTTTCAAGACAAAACATGTACATTCTTTCCTTAGAGGATCTTACCCTTGATACCCTGTGGAGCAATGAATCAAGAGGGGTAAGTGCAAAATTCTCTCCCGACGGCCGCTATTTGCTGGCAACCGGAGGTCCTTCTGCTTTTGACGGGATAGGCGAAAATGTGCCGGAAGGGACAGTGGTCAATAACTACGACACCCAGGCTTATATTTTTGATTTACAGTCAGAAAACATCAACCCGATCACTCGCCAGTTTAACCCATCGGTAAATTCTGCAACCTGGCACAAGCCCACCAACATGATTTACCTGCTTACCACCGACGAAGATTTCAGACGTTTATACCGGTATGATGTTAAAAAGGAAAGCATGGAATTGGTAGATATTGATGCAGACTATCTCTCTTCCGTCAGTTTTGCTGACAATGCCCGTAAAGCCATCATCTCAGCCTCACAAACCAATGCTCCCTCTCAGCATTCTGTCCTCAATTTACGCAACCTGCGAACTACCCTGCTGGAGGACACCGAGTCTGAAACTTACAGACATGTGGAATTCGGGGAAGTCAAAAACTGGAACTTTCAAACATCTGCCGGTCAGGAAATCAAGGGCCGCGTTTACTATCCGCCTGATTTTGACAGCGACAATAACTATCCAGTTATTGTGTACTATTATGCCGGCACAAGTCCCGTGGGACGCACCTTTGGTGGCAGATACCCCTTCAATCTCTGGGCAGGCAGTGGTTACATTGTGTATGTATTTCAACCCAGCGGAGCTGTCGGGTTCGGTCAGGAGTTCTCGGCGGCACACGTCAATAACTGGGGCATTACCGTGGCTGATGAAATCATTGAGGGTACACAAAAGTTCCTCGATTCCCACCCCTACGCCAATCCGGAGAGGGTGGGATGTGCAGGAGCTTCTTACGGAGGTTTCATGACCATGCTTTTGATGACCCGAACCGATCTTTTTGCCACAGCAATTTCTCATGCCGGCATTAGCAACATTACCAGTTACTGGGGCGATGGATACTGGGGCTATTCCTATAGCTCTGAGGCTACTGCCGACAGCTACCCGTGGAACAACAAAGAACTGTATGTGGAGCAAAGCCCGATTTTCCATGCAGATAAAATAAACACCCCTTTGCTGTTGCTTACAGGCGATAGCGACACCAATGTACCTCCGGGGGAAAGCATGCAACTTTATACTGCTTTAAAAATACTGGATCGACCTGTTGAACTGGTAATGATAAAAGGAGAAGACCATCATATTGTAACGCCCTCCAGAAGAAAAAAATGGCATAACGTTATTATGGCCTGGTGGGATAAACACCTGAAAGATCAACCTCAATGGTGGGAGGAGCAGTTTCCTGAGAAAAATTATTAACATCCATCATTCCACGATAATTTCTGTATATTAATGAAGCAAAACGAGAGGGCCGGTAGAAAATTGCCGGCCTTTCGTTGTTAATGAGGCGTTCTTGTTTTCTCACTATCAAAACTTTACTTTTAAATGCTGTTAAAAGGGTTCTTTATTCGTTTTTAATTTATATATTTGCCCCCTGAAAAAAAAGGCATGGTTCTTGAAATCATTTCAACTGTAAAAATGTTCTGAATTATAATATTTTCAGATTGATTCAATATCTAACTCAAAAAAAACAACAATGAAAAACATCCTTCGTATTTCTTTATTCGTGGCATTGCTCCTGGGCGTAAATGCAACTGTATTTTCTCAGGCAAAATTTGGCCACATCAACACCAATGAACTTCTCCAGGAAATGCCCGGACGCGAAGAAGCTTCTCAGGAACTGGAAAAGTACGCCGCTGAATTGGAATCCACCTTTTCCACCATGCAACAGGAATTTCAGTCGAAATATCAGGAATATCTTGACAAACAGGAAACTTATTCTGAACTGATCCGTCAGTCAAAAGAAAGGGAACTGGAAAGTTTGCAGCAAAGAATTATGGAATTTCAGGAATCAGCCCAGGAAGACCTTGTAGAGAAGGAAAACCAACTTCTCCGCCCCATTATTGACAGGGCAAGAAAAGCCATTGAAGATGTAGCCCGTGAAGAAGGATACACTTATGTTTTTGACTCCGGAATGGGTGTATTGCTTTACTCAGAACCATCAGATAATATTATGGAAAAAGTGAAAGCCAAAATTGGCATCTAATATTTGCTTTATGCCATTTTCCCAAAAAAGCTGCTCCTGAGGGCAGCTTTTTTTTTGAACTTTTCTTGAATATAAAGGTTTACGCATAACGAGAATGGTACTACTTTTCAAACCTTAAAATCTGATATTATGAAAGCAAACATGGGTGTAACAGACAAAACCATAAGAGTACTAATTGCTATTACGGTAGGTATTCTTATCTATACCAATGTTATCTCAGGCACATGGGCCATTGTAGCCGGTATACTATCCATTATATTCGTTCTGACCAGTATGATTGGCTTCTGCCCTCTTTATGCCATCCTTGGGGTCAAAACCTGTAAGTCCCGAAACTAAAGTCTCTGTCTTTTGACAGGGAAAACATCATTTGCTATTCTTCTGAATCATTCTTGTACCAACCTGCATATTTGATATAATTTTGAGAAATCCGGTCCAGCAAATGTCCGGTTAGCTCCTGGTTGATGTCTTTTATTTTTTTGGCAGGCACCCCGGCATATACACTTCCGGGCTCTATTACCGTATTTTCCAGAACAACCGAGCCAGCTGCAATAACCGAGTTACTTCCTACTACGGCATTGTCCATGATTATGGCGTTCATTCCCACCAGCACATTATCTTCAATGGTGCAACCATGTACAATGGCATTATGGGCTATAGAAACATTGTTGCCCACTGTAGTTGGCGCTGTTTCATAAGTACAGTGAATAATAGCGCCATCCTGAATATTCACCTTGTTGCCAATACGGATAAAATGAACATCGCCCCGCACTACAGCATTGAACCAAACACTGCATTGATCACCCATGATCACATCACCTATCACTGTTGCATTTTCAGCCAGATAACAATCTTTTCCAAATTGAGGAGTAAATCCCCTTACCGTTTTTATAAGTGCCATAGCAATTTATTTACATCCATAAATATTCGAAACGTAATTTTCTGCTCAATGATACTTGTCTGCATACATTCTGAGAAAGTAAAACTGAAATATGCATGAGCATTGTGCATAATTCAAAACAACTCCTGCCTGCTAATTCAACATTTTATACCCCACCTTGTTTAGTGAAAGCTGTCAAACGTCATCAGAAACAGGTATGCGCATAAGCAGGCAAAAATACAACATTTAATCGGGATGCAATTTTTCTGGTGCTCAGCAGTGTATTTATTACATCGCTGGTTTTGGGCAATTTGACAGGTACTACAAAATTTATCCATCTTTTCACCCTCAACCTTTCTGAATGGCTGTTACCTTCAATAGTGCGCGACGGAAGCCGGTAGTCGATGATAATACCTGTAGGTCTGATTGCATGTACGCCCACTTTTCCTGCCACTGACCTTGTATTGGAGTGAACTGGGGAGTGTAAGGCCTCTACCGCTATCATCAGCATAAGATGCTCTATAATCCCAATAAAACTTCTTCCGGATTTTTGCCTGGGAAGAGCATAGAAACAGGATTTTCAAGATATTCTTTCACTTTCACCAGAAAACCCACCGATTCTTTTCCATCAATGATGCGATGGTCATAAGACAGTGCGAGGTACATTACCGGACGAATTTCTACTTTGCCATTTATGGCCACGGGTCTGTCTACAATATTGTGCATACCCAGAATAGCACTTTGGGGCGGGTTAATTATAGGAGTAGAAAGCATAGAACCAAAAACACCACCGTTGGTAATGCTGAAAGTGCCTCCCGTGAGATCCTCAATGGTAATTTTATTGTCACGGGCCTTCCTGGCCATATTCCCTATTTCTTCTTCCAGTTCAAAAAGGCTTTTGCTTTGCGCATCCCTTATAACAGGAACCATGAGCCCTTTGGGTGTGCTCACCGCTATCCCCACATCGGCATAATCCGGTATCACAATATGTCCCTCATCTATTTGTCCGTTAACCTGGGGGAAAGTGGGAATGCTTGATGTAACAGCTTTGACAAAAAAGGACATGAACCCGGGTTTGATGCCGTATTTATCCTGGAATTTATCTTTGAACTTATTACGTAGTTTCATAATTGCTGACATATCCACTTCATTAAAAGTGGTGAGCATGGCTGTATCATTTTTTACCGCCACCAGACGTTCGGCAATTTTGCGGCGCAGGGTGGTCATCTTAATCTTTTCCACCTCCCGGCTTCCTTTCCAGGCAGAAGTTTGCTCTGTGGGAGACGAAGGCTGTAACCTGTTCTTCTGACCGGCAAGCTGACCAATAGCCACCAGCAGGTCTTTTTTGGTTATTCGCTTATTATCCGGGTTCAGGGTAATATCATCAATGCTTACATTGAGTTCATCAAGGAGTTTTTCAGCCTGGGGGCTAAAGGTAAAATCCTCTGCAGCAGAGGCTTCGGCGGCCCTTTCAGAAGTTGATGAAACAGCATGGGAGGCGGGCTGTTGTTCAGTTTTTTCTTCTCCTGAATCTTTAGGTTTTTCTTCTTTAGGCTGCGTGTGTTCCTTCTCCTTTTTCTCAGCGGGGGAGCTGCTTTGAGGTTTCCCGGCAGAAGTATCAATCTGCCCGATGACTTTTCCGGGTTCAACAGTACTCCCCTCTTCAATGATAATCTTTAAAATTCCAGCTCCATCAGCATTGATGGTCAAGGTAGCTTTGTCAGAATCTATTTCGGCTACCTCCTGGTCCTTTTCAATATAATCACCATCGGCAGCAAGCCATTTGGCGAGTTCTACCTGTGTTATGGATTCTCCAGCTTCCGGAACTTTTATATCAATCATATAGTCTCTTAATTGGTTATTTCTAAAATATGTTATTCAGGTTTTTACTGTCTTCCCTGGCAAATCTCTTTGCAGCCAAATGATAAAGATATGAAAAATCAACGAAGAACCGGTACAAGAAAACCAGGCATCGTTTCATCACTTTCAGATTATTCAGAAACATTAAACTGATTCAAATGGCTAATGCATAACTGTTTGCAATCGCGGCAGACATTCTCGCAATTACAGTCTTCAAAAGATTTTTCTACAATTTTATTTTGCTGAATACCATGAAACTTGCTCGATCCACTGGCCGGGCTACCGCTGGGTGGACGGGCAATGACTCCGGGTTCAACAAAATGCATAAACTCTTTGATAAAATTCCAGGCTCCCATATTTTTGGGTTCTTCCTGCACCCAAAGCCATCTTTGGGCATTGGAGTATTTCATCTGCAATGCCTTAATTTCCTTCTCAGGAAAGGGATAAAGCTGTTCCACCCGGATAATGGCGGTATTAAGCTTATTGTTTTTCCTGCGATAATCATCAAGCTCGTAATAGATTTTGCCGGAGCACAACACTATCCGGTCGGCAAATTCAACATCTACCGAATCATCATCTATCACACTTTGAAAAGAACCGGAAGCCAATTCATCAAGTGTGGAAGTACATTGAGGATGGCGCAACAAACTTTTAGGTGTAAAAACCACCAGGGGTTTCCGGAAGTTTCTTTTCATCTGCCTTCGCAAAAGATGGTAAAAATTGGCCGGTGTAGTACAATTGGCCACCTGGATATTATTATCAGCACAACTGGCCAGAAACCTTTCCATGCGTGCACTGGAGTGCTCAGGACCCTGCCCCTCAAATCCATGCGGCAACAACATTACCAGGCCGTTCATCACGCGCCATTTTTCTTCTGCACTAACAACAAATTGGTCCAGGATGATTTGCGCACCATTAACAAAGTCTCCAAACTGTGCCTCCCATATTACCAGGCTGCCCGGGCTTGCCATGGCATAACCATATTCAAAGCCCAATACCCCGTATTCAGAAAGAAGGGAATTATAAATTTCAAAACGCCCCTGATTGTCAGATAAATTATTCAGCGGTACATATCCCGCAGCGGTATCTTCAGTAATAAGCACTGCATGCCGGTGAGAAAAAGTACCCCTGGCTACATCCTGACCCGAAAACCGTACATTAACTCCTTCATGCAACAAGCTGGCATAGGCCAGCAGTTCGCCCATAGCCCAGTCCAGCTTTTGCCCTTCTTCGGTCATCTTCTCTCTTTCCTGCATCAGGCGAATGGTTTTTCTGAAAAAAGACATATTCTCAGGCAAATGACACATCTTCTTTCCCAAATCCCGGAGAATTTTCTTGTCCAGGCGGGTGTCAGCTTCATTATATATCTGCATCAAATCAGGCTTGGGAAAGCCCTCCCAGGTTTTTTCCAGGAACGGGTCTATACTTCCTTTTTCAATTTTCTGCGCCTGAGTCAATTCTTTATCCAGAAGCTCATTAAAAGTTTCCCGAAGTTGTCGGGCATCATCTTCTGAAACGGATCCTTCTTCCACCAGCTTTTTGATATAGAGGGTGGCAGGATCGGGATGTTTTTCGATGGTTTTATACAATATGGGCTGGGTAAAACGGGGTTCGTCGCTCTCGTTGTGCCCGTATTTGCGGTAGGAAAGCAAATCAATAAACACATCGCGCTGAAATTTCTGCCTGAACTGCATGGCCAGTCCGATGGTATACACTACAGCTTCCACATCATCGCCATTGACATGAAAAACGGGGGATTGAATGGTCTTGGCCACATCGGTACAATAAGTGCTGCTTCGGGCATCCAGATAATTGGTGGTAAATCCCAGCTGATTGTTAATGATCAGATGGATGGTTCCCCCGGTTTTATAAGCCGGCAATTGTGACATCTGGATGACTTCATAAACGACACCCTGTCCTGCAATTGAGGCATCACCATGAATAAGAATGGGAGCAACTTTCTGGTAGTCGCTCATGTATTTCAGATCTGCTTTGGCCCGGGAAAGACCTTCAACAACCGGAGTAACAGCTTCCAGGTGACTGGGATTGGGAGAGATGCTCAGGTTGATGGTTTCACCTTGCTTGGTTTTGGTTTCAAGGGTGCAACCCAAATGGTACTTTACGTCTCCAAGCAATCCTTCGTCTTCATAGGCATTGCTGTGAAACTCGCTGAAGATTTTACGATATGGTTTTTTCAGGATATTGGCCAGCACATTCAATCTGCCCCTATGGGCCATCCCTATAACATACTCTTTGATACCCATTCCTGCTCCCAGTTCAATTACAGAATCCAGCGCAGGAATCAAGGTTTCGCAACCCTCGAGAGAGAAACGCTTTTGCCCTGGGAATCGTTTTCTCACAAAGTGTTCAAAACCCACTGCTTCGGTTAGTTTCTTCAAAATCTGCCATTTGTCCTCTTTGCTGAAATGAGGCTGGTTGCGGCTGTTTTCCATTTTACTTTTCAACCACCCGACAATCTCGGGGCTTCGGATAAACATATATTCCGCCCCAACACTCTGACAATAGGTGGTTTGCAGGTGTTCTGTAATTTGGCGCAAAGCAGCTTTTCCAATGCCAATTTCGTTGCCTGCCTGGAAGGTATGATCCAGATCGTCGTCGGATAGGCCGAAATTGGTGTGATCAAGGGTTGGAGCATACCTCCTGCGCGTACGCACCGGATTGGTTTTGGTGAATAAATGGCCCCGCTCGCGATATGCATTGATAAGCTCAATGACATTAAATTCATTGCGAAACACCCGGGCTTCTTTTTCTGACAGGTTGTTGGAATCTGGATAGCGGCTGAGTGCAAAATCAAATCCACGGAAAAAATTTTGCCAGTCCGCACTTACACTTTCTGGATTCGTAAGATAATCATTGTAAAGAGATTCTATCGTCTGGGGATCGGCATTGCCCAGATAGGAGAATTTTTCCATTATATTGTGTTTTCTAAAGGCTTATGTTCTATACAAAAATAACACTATTATTGTTTGATAGGTATTGAAATTAAACTATCCACAGAAGTTTTGCCAAAAGGCTGAAAAACATTCAACCCACATTTTTATATTTGCTTTGAAACGGTTAATGTAAAATTATGGAAAGCACAAAACAGAACAATCTCCATACATGCTATTTTGGTTTGCATTTTAACATTTGACAGCTCATTTATTTGTTTTTTTTCTATGAATATGCTTGTATATCCGGATTATTGTTTTTCAACCTGGTTAAATGCTTGTCAATATAAGCAAAGACAGTATATTCAGAGATTTTTAATCCCCACTCCTAACCGCTTATTTTAAAGGACTAATCCCCATTAACCTAAAAGATAGTTTATTTTGTTTGCAATTAAATACTTTAATTACTATTTTTGAACACCAAACCGACACAGACCAAAAAAACTCTGATATGTTATTTTTTGTTACCAAAGTTGAAAATCAGTATTCCTGCAGAATAATGATTCCCAAAATGACATTCTTGTTCTCCCCTTTACACTGCATCCTTTTTCAGCACCCTTATCACTTTTCTGTAAATACTAAAATTTGTTACGGATAAATTTTCCGAAAGGAAGTTTTAAACAACTGCCTGTCAAATTAATATGCATAAAGAGAAAACTTATCATTCAAAATAACAAACAACATGTCTAACTAAAAGCGGAGGTATATGATATAAGAAAGTCCAACACAAAACAATTATTATTATTCTTGAATCAATAATTAAATTGCAAACTAAACTAAAATTAACATTATGAAGAGAATTACATTATTACTAAGCGTATTCTTATGGGTATTTGCCGTAACCGGGCAAAGCTTTGAGATGGATCCTCAGGATTATGAGAAAATGCAGCAAATAAAAAAGGCTGAACGCGAGGCATCTTTCGTTGAGTTTACTGCAACAAAGAAAAGTGAGCATATCCCCACTCACTCACCTACAAAAAATGATTTTAGCAAAGGGCTCACTTATGGAGGAAATATCAGTGCACTGATTCTTTCTCCCGACGAAGATGGTACGGAAGCTTTAAGAGCGGCACTGGACGAATATGAGCATATCACTGCTACCAGCTTCCCGCTGGCTGATTTGCCCGACCTTGCCCTTTCCGATCTTACTCCCTATGATGTCGTACTGGCCTTTAACAACAACAAATGGCTGGACATGGGAGGCATTGACCCCGATGTAGCCGGTGACATTGTTGCTGAATATATTGACGGTGGTGGTTTATTCGTTGAAGGTTCTTATCTGATGGACTATGCCAGTGGATGGGAATTTGGTGGTAACTACTACAACAACGGATATTCAGCTTTTACACATGCGACTGAAGATATTCAGGGGTCTTTTACCCTGGGAACCATTTTGGAACCCGATCACCCCATCATGACTGACCTTACAGAACTTGCTATACCCGATGGACTTATACAAGACAACCAGGTTGCTGAAGGAGCTGTAGGCATTGCTGAATGGGATAATGGAGAAATTTTAATTGCCGCCAAAACCAATGTGGTATCGCTGAATCTTCTTCCCATGGCTACCGGAGAATTTAATTTTACCGGCGACGGCGTAACCCTTTACAACAATGCCATTGTATGGCTGATGAACAACCTTGCCGATCCTGCTTCACCGGCTCCTCCCACTGATTTGGCGGCCACACCGGCAGATATGGGTGTACTGGAAGTAGCTCTCGCATGGACCAATCCCTCTGAAACTTTTGATGGAGAAACACTTACCGAACTGGATGAAGTGAGATTGTACCGCGATGGTGAACTTATTCATACCGTTAGCTCTCCTGCTATTGGTGGAGCAGAAACATTTACTGATGATGACATTGATGCTGCAGGCACTTACAGTTACTCCGTTTATGGGGTAAATACTGCGGGAGAAGGCCCGGCAGCAACTGTATCTGTGTATGTGGGTGAAGACGTTCCTGCTGCTCCCGGAGATGTTACGCTGGTGGCCGACGGCAACGATGGTCATGTCACATGGACTGCTCCCACAGAAGGATTGAACGGCGGTTACATCGCTGGGGATGACCTTACTTATACCGTGGTACGCATGCCCGACGAAATGGAAGTAGCAACGGATATCGACGAACTTGAATTCCTCGATACTACGGTTCCCGGAATCGGAAACTATTTCTATATCGTAACGGCAAGCAACACCATAGGTGAAGGTGGAGCTGAAGCATCCAATGCAGCTTTACTGGGTGCAGAAGGAATCCTGGTTTATGAAACTTTTGATTACGAAACAGGAACCCTTCCTCCTGACTGGACCGTAGAGGCAGAACTTGACCCCGATGGTAACAACCAGGGAGATGGTATCACCAACTGGGGTGTTAACAACTCCTCCACTGCAGGAGGCGAAGCTCCCCAAATGAGATTTAGCTGGAGTCCACGTTTTGAAGGCATGTCACGCCTCATAACCGGCCCTATTGACACCGACGGTAACGAAGAGCTCAGGCTTAAATTTAAACAATATCTCAGCAATTTTTCCGTAGTGGAAAATACATTGGCCGTAAGAGTTTCCTTTGATGCCGGTGAAACCTGGGAAGATTTGTGGACACATGAAATTACTGAAGGCATCCCTGCCATGGAAGCGGAACTTTACATTGATGTACCCGCCGATAAAGCTACCATGCATATTGCCTGGGAATTTAACGGAGATGCTTACCAGATTAACAACTGGGACATTGACGATGTTGTCGTGGAACCTGTGCTGGAAAATGATTTGGTTGCTTTATCCATTACCGGCAATACCACACCTTCTGAAGGCATAGAGAACACATACACCATTACGGTTCAAAATGCAGGTACCCTCACGCAAAGTGACTATACTGTGAAACTGATGCAGGAAGGTGATGTAGAAATTGCTTCAGTAGCCGGAGACGCAATTGAATTTGCTGAAACGCTAACCTATGAATTAGCATGGACTCCCACAGAAACCGGGCCAACACATCTGTATGGTGTAATTGAATTTGCAGCAGATGAAATGCCTGCAAACAACCAGACACCCAACCTTGATATCGTGGTTCAGGCCGCAGACATCACGGTGGTGACTATCGGTACCGGTACCGACTACCCCAATGTACGCATGCCTTTCGACTTCTTCTATAGAAATAGCCTTATCCAGTCCATCTATTATCCCGATGAAATTGGCATGGGCGGTGGCGTTATTACAGGTGTTCAATACACCAATAATTTTGCCACTGATTTGCCTGCCAGAGAAATTGCGATCTGGATTGGTGAAACAGAACAGGACAACCTGACAGATGGATTTATCGACCCCTCCACATTGCAGCTTGTCTATGAAGGTGCTGTTGATTTCCCGGATGGTGAAAACAACATTTTCATCAGCTTCGATGATATTTATATTTATACCGGAGGCAACCTGGTAGTTTACACCCAAAGAGTTTGGGAGGAAGAATATCATAGCTCCAGTGATCGTTTTTACGGCACTGAAGACCCGGATTCCGATCGTACCCGTCGTCGTGCAGCTGACGGAACAGAAGGACTTGACCCCATGAACCCCGAAGGAGGAGCTGCCAGTGACTGGCACCCCAACACCTCTTTTTATTTTTCCACTGCTGGTTTGGGAGCTTTGGAAGGTAACGTAACCGATGGCACCGATCCGGTAGAAGATGTTTTGGTAAAAGTTTTGGGCACCATGGCATCTACCCATACCGATGCCGACGGTAATTATGAGTTCCCCTACCTGCTGCCTGACACTTACAATATTGAATTCAGCAAGTTTGGTTATGAAACTGTCGTTGTTGAAGGCGTTGTTATTGAAGAAGAAGAAACTACTGTTCAGGATGCCGTTATCAATGCGATTCCTCAGTTTACTGTTACCGGTATCGTGGAAGGCAACGACGGTGTATTGCAGGAAGGTGCCATGGTAAGCCTTGAAGGATATGACGACTATATGGTCATGACCGAAGCGGATGGTTCTTTCGAAATAGCAGATGTATTCGAAGGCACTTACACCCTTACTGTGGCTGCTGAAGGGTATGAAGTGTATGTTGACGAAGCCGTTGAAATTGAGGGAGAAGACCTTGATTTAGGCACTATCACGGTAACGGAAATAATCGTAGAGCCCGCCAATCTGCAGGTGGATGTTGACGGACAAGCCGAAGGCAATGCATTGCTTACCTGGTCGGATGTAGCGGAAAGAGAGTTCCGTTATGACGATGGCACTGCCACTGGTCAGCTGGGTTCAACAGGCGGAACCCTGAACACCGTATTAGGTTCTGCTCACCGCAATGATGCTGTACTGACCGAGATGTCCTGGTATCTGACTA
>CAZBGI010000054.1:0-16873 GCA_964491395.1 uncultured Bacteroidales bacterium
CCAGGGACCAACTGATTATGAGTCAGCTACTCTAACCAACTGAGCTATGGGCCCTACAAAAACTTAATGTTTGGCACCTGTTTTTGAGTGTGCAAAGATAAGTAAGTTTACTTTATTATCGCAAATAAAATTTGTTTTTTTCCTCTGTTCCTAATTTGATTGGTTCAATCAGATGGAGCTCGCCAAATAACAGTTCTGCCAAATTTTAAGTCAACTGCAAACTTTAATCATCCGCTTGTGTCAACAACGATGGTCATGGCCCGGTACATTATCCCGTCATCGTTATTCCCATTTCTATCAAAAGGGCCAGTAATATGGCATAGGCAGCAATGCCCACAAAAGTGTACAGCATCAAAACGTCTTTTCTCACTTTCAGCATTTTGCAGGTTACTGCCACGGCCCACACTCCTATCCAGGGTGTGAAGACGGCAATGAACCACTTGCCCCGGCGGTTGATTTTTTCTTCCAGTGAAGGTTTGATCAGTTTTTGCTGCCAGCGGCGGAACCGTTCGAACTTTACCAGCCAGCCATAACCGTATTCTATCAGGGGTACGGGCAGGAAGTTGCCTGATACTGCCCAGAAAACAATGGAATAGGGGTCCAGCCCAATGACAAAACCATAAGGAATGGCCACATAAATTTCGAAAAAAGGGAAAAAGCCGGCAAACCATACCGAGAGTGCCAGGGCAATATATTCAAGCATAACGGATTTGTGTTTCCTGCAGATCTACTTTGTGAATACCCACGAACAATTTACCCGGCATGATATACCTGCCGGTGTACCTGTACTTCAAAGAATTCCAGGAACAGTTCAGTGGTGAGTTCGTGGGGCCAGAATTCCCGCCCGTACCATTGAATCAACTCATTTTCAAATACATCAAGATAGTTTGACTGCAAAAAAGTGAATACATCTTCCGGGGTAATTACACCTTTTACCAGGTATGTTCCGTAATCTCCTTCAAAGTGGTTTTCTGCCTCTTCTCCGGACTGGTGGCCGGCCATCTGCAGCCATTCATAAAAGGGTTCCTTGCGCACCAGGGTCAAAGCGGTATATTCGGTTTCCTTTATCATGGGTGTTTATTTGGAGACTTAACTATTTGGGATTGTTGACAGACAAAGTTAATTCATTTGCAATTTACAATTACATAAAAGCCTTATTTTTGCCCTTTTAAAGCACATACAGACTATGAGAATAAAAAACATCATTTTCGACCTGGGTGGAGTGTTGCTCAACATTGATTACCATGCTACCATCAATACATTTAAAAAATTTGGGGTAACCCGATTTGATGATTTTTTCACCCAGGAAAAACAAAATCCCCTTTTTGACCGGCTGGATACAGGCAAGATAAGCCCGCAGAAATTCCGTGAAGAAATTCGTGCTGCCAGTGGTATTAACCTCAGCGATGCCGATATTGACCAGGCCTGGAATGCCATGCTGCTGGATTTTCCCGCACAGAAAATTTCCTTGCTGGAACAAAGCCGCAAACAATATCGTACTTTTCTGCTAAGCAATACCAATGCAATCCATTTCCCTGCTTATATCGCGAAATTGAAGAGGGTGCATGGTTACGATAGTTTGGAAGAACTATTTGAAAAGCAATACTTGTCGCATGAAATCGGTAGGCGCAAACCCGATGTAGCAACATTTCAATGGGTGCTTGCCCAAAACGGGCTGAAGGGTTCAGAAACCCTCTTTTTCGATGATACGCCCCAGCATGTAGAAGGAGCCCGTAAGGCAGGTTTGTATGCTTATTGGATCGACCTAACCCGGGAAGATGTGCTGGATTTTTTTGAAGATGGTAAACTGAAAGATTCCTTTTTTGTTAAGCTTCAAAATCAGTCACAGCAATCTGATCGATGATATCATATACCTCCTGTGCAGAATAGGTTGTAACCAGCTTCATGCGGATGGGTTTGAAATTTCTGATTCCCTTGAAATAGGTGCAGTAATGACGTCTCATTTCCAGTACTGCCGTGCGTTCGCCTTTCCATTGGACCGACATTTGCAGGTGCTTTTTGCAAATTTGGGCCCGTTCGGCAATAGTTGGAGGGTCAAGGATTTCCCCGGTTCGAAAATAATGTTTGATTTGTTCAAAAATCCAGGGGTTGCCCACAGTGGCTCTGCCAATCATCAGTCCGTCTACCCCGTACTTTTCGAGAAACGACAGGGCTGATATGGGGTCTTTGATGTCGCCATTGCCTATGATGGGAATGTGTATACGGGGGTTGTTTTTTACTTCACCAATCAGGGTCCAGTCTGCAGTGCCGGTGTAAAACTGGTTTCGTGTACGCCCGTGAATGGTGAGGGCAGCAATTCCGGTATCCTGCAGCCGCTCGGCAATCTCCGGTATGTATCTGGAATTTTCGTCCCACCCCAGCCTGGTTTTTACGGTTACAGGTGTTTTTACCGCTTTGACAATTTGCCGGGTCATCTCTTCCATTTTGGGGATGTCTTGCAACATGCCTGCACCGGCACCCTTGGCAGCTACTTTGCGCACCGGGCAACCGAAGTTGATGTCGATAAAGTCGGGGCCGGCTTGTTCCACCATGAGGGCAGCCTCCACCATGGCATCAATGTGTGCCCCGAAAATCTGAATGGATACGGGCCGTTCGCCCGGGTAGATATCCATCTTTACCAGGCTTTTGGCAGCATCGCGTATCAACCCGTCGGCTGAGATAAATTCAGAAAACACCCAGTCGGCACCCTTTTCCCGGCACAGCACCCTGAAAGGAGGATCGGTTACATCTTCCATGGGTGCCAGGATGAGCGGGATGTGTTCAAATTCCGTATTTCCTATTTTTACTTTTCTGGTATGCGACATTTTTTATCTATATTTTTGTTATTCAACAGCAAAAAATCCATTAGGTTTGCAAATGGCTTAACGAAAGTTCCCCCGGCTAAAGAAGCAACCGGGACAGGTAATTAATCAACTTGACTAACATGATAATACATTCCCTGCCGGGTTGCAGAATGCAGGATCATGTTGTGTGTTGCAAATTCTTCATATTTTGGCAAAATTAACAATAGGTATGGAAAACAGAGCATTGCTTGGAAATATTCATTCTACCGGACAGTTGTTGCTTACTCTGGCAATGGCCCTGATTATTTTGATGGTAACTGTTTTTGTGGGAGCATTACTGGCCATCCCCTTTGTAGACAAGGGAATATTTGAGTTATTTGAGGCATTGGACCCTATGGCTGCCCAAGATATGAATCTGTTGCGATACCTGCAGATTATCAGTCATATCGGAATGTTTATCATTCCTTCTTTAATACTGGCCTGGTTGTTTGGTCGCAAAAGTCTTTCCTACCTGTTTCTCGATAATATTCCTTCCCGGAGGATGCTGTTAATGTCGGTGTTGCTGGTTTTTGTAACGGTTCCTTTTATCAATTACCTCATGGAGCTGAATGAGCAGTTGCATTTTCCCGATAGTTTGCGTTCAGTAGAAGACTGGATGCGACGATATGAAGAAAATGCAGAGCGAACCACCAAAGCTTTTCTTTCCGTGGACACCTTATCCGGTTTGTTTTTCAACCTGTTTATGGTAGCCGTTATTCCGGCCATCGGAGAGGAATTGATGTTCAGGGGGGTGCTGCTGCGTATATTCAACCGGTGGATTCGCAGTCATCATTGGGCTGTATTCATCACTGCCATTATTTTCAGTGCCATACACATGCAGTTTTTTGGTTTCTTACCCCGGTTTTTGCTGGGGTTGCTGTTTGGTTATCTTGTAGTATGGTCAGGAAGTTTATGGCCGGCCATCATTGCTCATTTTATCAACAATGCGGCTGCTGTGACCTTTTTTTATCTTTTTCAGCACCAGATGTCGGACGGAACCTTTGAAAGCCTTGGAAAAGGCAATGAGGGCATAGTGTATGCCCTCATCAGCCTTGTTCTTATTGTTCTGGTAATGGTGTGGGTGCGCCGGCATGGTAAACCGGTTAAGGAATTACATTCCTTATGATCCCACTACCATTCCTTCCACTGATTCTTTGAGTTCTCTGGCGTGAGAGAGGAATTCATCAACTGTCATTTCCTTCACATACAGCAATCCATGGCTGGCCCTGATGCGTGGGTCTTCATTGAGGTAGAAATAATTTTTACCCAGCAGCAACTGAACATCTTTTAATTGCTGTACCCAAACTTTCTGCGCCAGTGAGCTGAATTTGCCATCATGCTCATAGCTGGGGAAGGAGGCATCAACCTGGCTCACGTAGCAGTTGGTGAAAGATTCATTCATTTCTGCCATGGCGTTGAGCGATACAGGGAAAATAATGTTGGCCTCAGCCGGATTGAAACGGTACCAGACATTGCGGTAACCCCAGATTCTGAGCTGAGAGAGATCTTCTTCCTGTCTCCAGAGTCTGAGTGCTTCGGCGGTAGCCTGCAGTACTTTGTAGTGGGTATCCGGGCCGCTGCCTTCAGGATCAAAAGTGAGACTCAGTACGGTGGGCCGCACTCTTTTGAGCAGTTCCAGCACTGGTTCTACATCTCTGCCCAGTTTGGGTTGTTCTGTAAAAATATCTCCTTTGTAAAATCCCAGTCTGAGGTGCTCCACATTTTTCACCTGTACGCCAAAATGGGCCCATACCAGCTCTTCTTCAAACTCGCGAATCATTCCCTTTAGCTGCTGGATTTTGGGTGGATTCTTTTCTCCGTCATAACTGTTCTTCAGAATAACAATTACTTCATTGAGGGTATCTCTCAGATGGTCGATGCTTTTTACGTCGTAGGTCTCCACCAGTGCCCTGATGATGCGGTGGCATACACCCCTGCGGCTTTCTTCTTTGTTGCCCGATGCCACATTGTTAAGGTAATGGTACACATCCTTGTCGCTTTTCAGCTTGTATCCTACATCAAAAAAGTCAGGATAATTGATCATCTGAATTTGTCCTTTGTCCATCAACCGCTTGGTATCGGTGAGCAAATCAATGACAAACCTGTTGGTAACAGCCGTAAAACCGCTGGTGAGTACCGCAAACTTAAACTTGTTGGACGGAGTGCTGATGTGCTTGGTGATAAAAGGCAGGATACCCAGGGAAATATCGTCGTGGTGCGGGCCTGTATGGAGGAAAACCTGGTTTTCTTCTGCCTGCAGGCCTCTGTGAATCTTGGCTTCAATGCTATTCATTACATCCTGCACAACTTTTTCGCTCAGGTTAGGAATCATGCGGGCAATGGGGTCGCTTTTCAGATCTTCCAATACCAACCGGTGTCCGAATTTTTCCTGTTTTTTGCATACGTCAACAATGGCTTTTTCGCTCTTTTCATGGGTCCATTCCCCGGTGGAGAAATGAAGGTTAACCACGTCGGTAAGCCTGGAGGCGGCACCCTGGGTGAGATAGAATCTGCCATTGTGCAATTTGGCCAGCACAGATGCGGGGTAGAGGTTCGACATCTCATTTTCCAATGACTGTTTCACGATTTCTGCTTTGGCTTCACCGGCAGCAATAATAATGGCTACTGCGTCGGGATTGTAGGTAATGGTTTCCAGGCCAATGGTAATCACCAGCTTATTCTTGCTGATTTCGATACCCCCAAGGTCTGATGCTGCTACGGCCTGCGTCTCAAAGTTGGTTTTGGTGAGGCGTGTGGTGCTGAATTCATCGGAGCCTCTTACGTTGAAGGCAATGTGTCCGTCGGGGCCAATGCCACCCAGGAAAAAACCAAGACCTCCCTTGTCGCGGATTTGCTGTTCATAGTCGCTGCACCAGTCATCAATAAGGAAGATAGACTTTTGTTGTATTTCTTCCAGGGGGGAACGAGATTCGCGATAGCGCAACGAAAGGTCAATCTGCCCTTCAGGAAAAACCTCGCTGAAATGTTTATTGCCTGCCAAAGGTATCTCGTCGCTGTTGATCAGCAGGGCTTTGGATTTGTCAAAACCAAAATCCCGGATGTAGAAATTGTTGACATAATCGTAAAAGCTGTTGTGCTGCTTGCTACTGATGGGGTAGAATTCGTCAATCTGTACAAATTGCAGTCCTCTCAAATCCGGTTTTTGAGCAAGACTGAGTCCGAATTTCTCACGCATTTCGGCCCCTTTCTTATTGTCCCAGTTGTTGAGCATGTATTCTGTCCACTTGAGAAAAAACTCAGGAGTCTTGCCCGTGGGAAGGCTAATGACTCCTTCAGGATTTTCAGAGGCCCACTCCAGGAAGCGCAATGAGGTTATCAATCCTAATTTTGGGAAGTTATCTACCACGATATAGGGTATGGTTGTGCTGGTATGGTTAATACCCGACTTCTCAATAAAGGTTTTTTCGACGGTTGTATAATCAATGTCCGCCCGTTCGATTCTGGAAGTTTTTCTTATCATATCAATCTTTTTTATTGAGTGAGTTTATGAATAAAGTAAGATATATGTTGAATTTTCAAAATGCAGTTCCCAATGATTAAAATCATGAAATCTTATGCAAATATACATTATTATAAAAATAATTTTGCCGGGTTTTTAAAAAAAATTAATTTTGTATCCGAAGATGATTTTGAACGGAAAGATTTCAGGGAAAAATCAAATGGTACTATCAAATATCTATACATATGAAAAAGATGCTTAGATTGCTGGTTATGATTTTGTTGCCAACTTTTTTGGCAGCCCAGGATATTCAATGGCAGGATGTATCTTCAGAGTATGAATTTCCCGAGGGGCTGAAGTTGTTTCATGGTACCATCAGTGGAAATAATAACTTCTTTGCCTACTATTACGAAGTAGATATGTCGGTTTCCGACATAGCCATTCGTCCTTATCTGAGTTCAACCCCACAACAGGTAGATGATTTTTCAGATGAAGTAGGTGCCTATGGTGCCGTTAACGGAGGTTTTTTCTCCGGCACAAGTTCTGTTTCCTCAGTCGTGTTTCCCGGAGAAGTTCCTGCGCGTAACCTGATTTCGCTTTCGCGCACAGTAGGAGGAGAAACACGAACCTACCCTGTTATAAGACCGTTGTTTGCTGTAAACAGCGACCGTTCCCTGGCTGCAGAATGGGTTTATCATCATACCTATTCATTTGAAGATATTTTTGTTTACGATGAACCGCTTGATTATATATGCAATGATCCCAACCCCCTGCCTGTTCCTGTAAAGGCTGATGGATATCCTTACGAAGATATTGCATACGGATTGGGAGGAGGCCCCATGCTGGTGAAAGATGGAGAAGATGTTTTTACGTATTGTGAGGAAATATGGTGGGGTTCAGGAGTAGATCTAAATGTAAACCGGCCACGCACCGTAGTCGGGTATACCGCTGACGAAAAGGTCATTTTGCTGGTTACCAACAGCATGAAGATAGAAGATTTGCCCCAGTTGATGCTGGACCTGAATTGTATGGGAGCGATGAATCTTGATGGAGGGGGTTCCACTGCTATGGCCGTAGAGGGCACAAGTCTTTATGACCAGAACCGTGCTGTTCCCACCATATTGGCTGTTGTTCATGCTGATTCACTGGGGTTGCCCCAAACACCCGTATATGAAAAATTTATGGATACCGGTGATGAAGGGGTTACTTCCAATGGTTCCTGGTTTGCTACCGCGAACCCCGGTTTCTGGCAAAACCCATCCATGCTTCATGAGCTGGCTTCTCATGATGAATACTATCAGTTTCCTTTGAACCTGCCGGCTCCCGGCGAATATGAAATATACGGCTGGTGGACTTCGCACGCCAACAGGGCTACTGATACGCCTTATTTTATAACCCATTCTGAAGGTACGACCGAAGTGGCCGTCAATCAGTCGGAGGGTGGATCCATGTGGAATTTAATCGGCACTTTCCAGTTTGAGGGCAGCCCCGAAGAAAACGTGAGAATCACCGCAGGAGCCACTACCAACCAATATGTGGTTGCAGATGGCCTGCGCATCGTCTCTTACGATTCAAATCTTGCCGCTAACCAAATCAATACCATCGAAGGAGTGGATGATATTACGGTTCCCTTTGGCACCCCAAAGGAAGATGCCCTTGCCATGCTGGATACACAAACTATCGTTTATGATACCGGAGGAAATAGCTACCCTGTAGATCTTGATTGGCAGTCAGTTGATTATGAAGGCACTACTCCCGGAGATTATACTGCCACCGGCTCATTTGATCTCCCTGATGGTGTGGAACAAACAGATCCTCCTACCCCCTTGCAGGTAGAGGCCATCATAACGGTTCTGGATGATGATACTTCTGTTTTCGACAATAGCTCAACAGAAATTCAATTGTACCCCAATCCTGTTTCAGGTATTGTAACCCTGAAAGGGAAAACCCCCGGAGAGCATCATCTGCAGGTGCTTTCGCTCAACGGACAGTCTGTTTATCAGATGGTGGTTGCAGGCGATTTTCATAAAGAAATAGATTTGACTCACTTACAACAAGGAGTCTATTTTGTAAAAATTACAGGTCCTGCCGCCAATGCGGTACAGAAACTTGTAATCCAATAAGTTTTTCTCTTCATGTGTGTTTAGTTTTGGTTAACCCCGGTGAGTAAAATTACCGGGGTTTTTTAATGCCGTGGTAGGGCAATGATTTCTCCGTTGGCGGTAGAGAACCAAAGCCAGTCACTTTTCCCGTCAAAGAAAAAGTTTACCGCCGAATGAGAGGTTTTGTGTTTCCACTCCACTTCACCATTTTCACGGTTCAGGGCTGCTACCAGGCCGTTTCGGGTAGCCATATACAACGTATTATTTTCTGAAAGGATGGGAACAGGATTGTGATCGTATCCAAATCCGGCATCAGCCACCCACTTTGTACCGAAAGAATCAGGTTCTGCGGGTACAGCAATCACGGAGTCGTTCATCAGTTTGGCAAAAATCAGGTCGCCATCATGAGAAACCCCCATGGATTCACGTACCTGGTGGCGGTTGGTGCGCCATACTTCCTGGCCGGTGCGCAAATCAAGAGCCGTCATAAAGCGGTCAGGGGCTACAATAAATACTTTGCCATGGCTGATGACCGGTACTACATTCCCGGGAGAGAGAAGTTCAGCTGATTGGCCGTTGTTCCACTTCCACAGCAATGCTCCGGTTTCTGTATCCAGGCTGTACACATGGGTATCCCAGGCCGTAAAAATCAGTTGATCATCTTCTATAGATGCTTTGGACTGAATCAAACCTTCCACCTCTGTAAAAGACCAGACCTTTTCTCCTGTGGATGCCTTGATCTTATGCATCCCTTCTTTGCCCGTGCCCAGGTAAACATATTCATCGTGTATCAGGGGCGGGGCAATTACCGGGCCTTCCGTATTTATCTGCCACTGAACACTTCCATCTGTGGGATTCAGGGCCACAAGGGTTCCGTCGGTATCGGCTGCAATCACCTTATTATCGGGGGTTAAGGCAGGGGTGGAAAAAAGAGGGCCCACCAATTGGTTTTGCCAGCGAACTTCGCCTGAAGGAACATGGATGGCTTTGAGCCATCCGGCAGAATTTCCGTAGATGACCATGGTATCTGCCAATACCAGCGGACCGGTGAAAACCGACGCAGTATCGGTATGCCTGAACAGCGGAAGAATATGTTCAAAGATTGAATTGACTGAATAATCGGGTAGGGGAGAAACGGGCAGATCCTCTATTGCTGTTTCGGGCTGGTCTGTGGCAAAAGCTATCCGGGGCTCTCCGGTGGGCTGCCCGATGACTTTTTCGAATACTTTCAGGCTGTCAGCATCCACTTCAACGATGTTATATCCCGGTGTGTTTTCGCCTCTTAATACCAGCGATCGTCCCATGATGCCAGGGATTCCGTCAAAATTGTTGAGTTTTAGTGTATGTCCGTGACCGCAGAAGGAGGCGATGGCATCATGTTCATGCAGGATGTCTGTTATTTCATACCATTGGTCAAGTCCTTCGGCAAGGGGGTAATGGGCAAAGAAAAGCAGTTGCAGCTCTGAAGTGTTGCGATTGGAAAGTTCCTGCTCCAGCCATCGTATATCTTCCTGTTTTACATGTCCGTCTCCCATGCGCATAAAGGGACCGGTATTGATTCCTGCGAGCAGAAAATCGCCCTTTTGAAAAATGAATTTGTCATCTCCCCACAAGGAAACAAAGTCTCTGCCAGCGCTTTCCGACCAGTTCATCTCATGGTTGCCGGGAATGACATGGTAGGGAATGGTAAGCTGATCCAGGATGTTTTTCACGTTTATCAGTTCATCATAAGCTCCCCGGTTGCTCAGATCGCCCGATATAATGACCATATCCAGGTCCGTGGTGTTCACCTCTTCAACCAGCATTTTCAGCTGTTCCGAACTTTCTGCGTCGGGTTGCACATGAATGTCGGTGAGAAAAGCCAATCGGAGAGGCTCGTTATCGGCCTGGTTGCAGGCTGCAAATAAGAAAATGAATGAAAAAAGATAGAGGTAATTGAAATGCGTTTTTTTCATGGCGAATCATGTGAAGGTTAAAAATGAGTGAAAGGGTTTGTTCAGTGTTTAAATTTACTATTTTTGTTCATTAAAAAAACATTAATATCCGCTAAAATATGAATTGATAAAATAATTTATTTTTAGATTTCTCACTCCGTTTGGAATGATAGTTTAATAATGTTACTCAGGGATGGGAGTTGATGGTGGCTTCGCCCTCATCAAATTCCCCCGGCAAAAAAAAATCACGAACGCTTTTCATTTCGAACGAAGGGAGAAAACCTGAAATTTTACCGGACCCTACTGTTTTAAAAATTTAAAAAACACTCCTTCAAAGGTAAGTTATTCTCAAAATAGTATCAATATAAATATGGCTACAATGAATACAAAAACAATCCAAATCGTACTGATAATTATGGCGATGACAATTATTCAGGCAACAGGACAAGTAAAAACCGGTATCGAAGTATTGCGCGATCAAAACTTTGAGATACTGAAAGGGAAAAAAGTGGGATTGATCACCAATCCTACAGGGGTTGACAGTCAACTGCACTCTACCATTGATATTCTTGCGGATGCTGAAGATGTGGAACTGGTTGCCTTGTATGGCCCTGAACATGGTGTTCGCGGCGATTATCCTGCCGGGGAATACATTGAGAACCAAATAGACGCCCGTACAGGTGTTGCTATGTTTAGCCTGTATGGTACCACCCGTAAGCCTACTGCGGAAATGCTCGATGGGGTGGATGTACTGGTGTATGATATTCAGGACATTGGTTCACGTTCTTATACTTATATCAGTACCCTTGCCCTTGCCATGGAAGCTGCGGCAGAGAATGATGTGGAGTTTGTGGTCCTTGACCGTCCCAACCCCCTTACTGGCAACAAATTTGAAGGACCCTTGGTAGAGCCTGAGTTTATTTCTTTTGTAAGTCAATTCCCGGTTTCTTATGTGCATGGATTTACGGTAGGAGAACTGGCAGGTTGGCTCAATGGTGAAAAGATGCTGAAAGAGGGTGTAAGGGCTGATCTTACTGTTGTGAAAATGGAAGGCTGGAACAGGCATATGACTTTTGAAGATACCGGTCTCCCCTGGGTGATGTCTTCTCCTCATATTCCCCATGCCCATTCTGCTTATTTTTATCCTGTTTCAGGTATCCTGGGTGAATTGTACACCGTAAATATCGGTGTCGGGTATACCCTTCCCTTTCAGATTTTTGGTGCCGAGTGGGTTGAAGATGCTGAACAGCTGGCCGATAACCTCAATGTACTGGAAATTCCCGGTGTAATCTTCCGTCCCATTCATTTTCGTCCCTATTACACCGATATGAAGAATAAGAAGATGCGGGGTGTACAGGTGCATCTCACCGATTTAAAAGAGGTACCTCTCTCCCTGATTCAGTTTTATGTCATTCAGGAGATGCACAGATTGCATCCCGAATACAATATTTTTGAACTGGCACCCGAGAGGCTGGAAATGTTTGACAAAGTATGCGGTACCGACGAAGTAAGAATCGCTTTTGAGGAGAATTTTCGGGTGGAAGACATCATTGACCTTTGGACTCGTGATATTCCGGGCTTCCTGGAAGTCGCAACACGGTATTTCTTGTATTAGAATATCAAAAGAATGCTAAAATCTTTCTGTTTGTATGAGCATTGGTATTATATTTGATATTGAAAAATTTGCCCGTTTCATCACAATAAAATTACATTAAGTAATTGGATATATGGAACTTGCATGGGTTGCCTTGTTCATTTTCTTTTGAGTGCCCACTGCTCATGCAGGTTTCATCAGAAAATATTTTAGTTAAGTAATTGGTCTGATGGAACTTGCATGTCTGAGCATTTTCATTTCCTTTTGTGAGCCGCAGTGCTCATGCAAGTTTCATTTATATAAAATATCTTGCTCATTATGAAAAATCAGTTCTTTCGCTTTCTCATCCTCATGATACTACCCTTATGGCTTCCTCTTACTGTAATTGCTAATGAAGAGGAGGATGTAAAGGATTTGTCTACCCGGGAACGGATTTTCCTGGGGGGCAACATTGGTTTGCAGATTAGCAATATCTATACCACGGTCAATATTTCTCCCCACGTGGGTTACCGCCTCACCAACCGGTTGTCGCCCGGCATTGGCCTTACTTATCAGTATTACCGCGATACGGGATGGGGAAGTCAGTCAGGATTTACTGCTGTAACGCATTTATACGGTGGCAGTGCCTTTGCCCGTTATCGAATCCTTTCCCAGTTTTTTGCTCATGTAGAATTTGAAGCTTTAAATCTTGATTCGCAAATGGGTTGGAGAAACGATCCGGACAGAAACAGCCGCTTCTGGGAATACAATTATTTCGTGGGGGGTGGTTATCGTACTTTTCTGGGCGGTCGTACACATATCAATCTGATGCTGCTCTATAACCTGAACAACAACAGCGTAGTCTATTTTCAAAATCCAATTTTTCGCATAGGGGTTGACGTGAGACTTTAAGCTGCCAAAGGTCTGGCTCCGTTGACAGAAATCCTTGTTTTCCCGGAGTAAATCTATATAACAAATACCCTTAGGTAAATACTTCTATAAGATAAACTTTTAGGGTGTTTATTTGTTTCGGTACTAAATACATTGCTTCACCTGAAATCTTTTGCAAGGTTTCGGGTGTTGTTTTATGCGAAAGTCACCTAATCATAAATCTAATCTAAAAGCTGTTGATATTATGAACAATGCACAATTCTATTATTCCCGTCCCCAGAATGAGCCTGTATATCCTTATACCGAAGGTACATCCGAGAGATTGGCCCTGGAAAAAGAGCTGGAAAGACAAAGCAATACACAGGTAGAAATCCCGCTGATCATCGGGGGTAAAGAGGTAAAAACGGGTAATATGGGCAAAGTAGTAAGTCCGCACAATCATCAGAACGTGATTGCCACCTACCACAAAGCCGGAGAAAAAGAGATCAATATGGCCATTGATGCTGCGCTGGAGGCGCACAAGCAATGGGCGGTCATGTCGTGGGTAGAGAGAGTCTCTATTGTGTTGAAAGTGGCAGAACTTATCAGTAAAAAATACCGCCACGTAATCAATGCTGCCACCATGGTAGGACAGGGAAAAAACGCTTACCAGTCGGAGATTGATGCGGTTTGCGAAACTGTTGACTTTATCCGTTTCAATGCCCATTATGTTTCGGAGATTTACAACGACCAGCCTCACAGCGAAATAGGGAATCTTAACCGGATAGAATACCGACCGCTGGAAGGATTCGTGTTTGCTGTTACACCTTTCAACTTTACCGCCATAGCTTCCAATCTCGCTCTTGCACCGGTTATATTGGGGAATACTGTATTATGGAAGCCCGCCACTACAGCCCTTCTTTCCAATTATCAGCTCATGAAAATATACCAGGAAGCCGGGTTGCCTGATGGGGTTATCAACTTTATTCCCGGACAAGGTTCTGCCATCGGCGATATTGTTATGAATCACAAAGATTTGGCAGGTATACACTTTACCGGCAGCAACAATACCTTCAACCATCTGTGGAAAACGGTTGCCAACAATCTTGAAAACTATCGTTCCTACCCGCGTGTAGTAGGAGAAACGGGGGGTAAAGATTTTGTATTTGTTCATCCATCTGCAAAAGTGAAAGAGGTAGCCACAGCCTTGGTTCGTGGCTCCTTCGAATACCAGGGACAGAAATGCTCTGCGGCCTCCAGGGCTTATATCCCGGAGTCTCTCTGGCCTGAAATCAAAAGCAAGGTGGAAGCCAATATGCGGATGATTAAAAAAGGAGATGTGAAAGATTTCTGCAATTTTGTCAATGCTGTTATTGATGAAAAAGCATTCAAAAGCATCACCGGTTATATCGAAAAAGCGAAGGCTTCTCCGGAGGCAGAAATTATTGTGGGAGGAACGTATGATGACTCTGTGGGCTATTTCATTGACCCCACCATCATTCTTACAACCAATCCCCATTTTGTCACCATGGAAGAAGAAATTTTCGGTCCGGTGCTAACCGTGTATGTTTACAAAGACGAGGATTTTGAAAAAACCCTGGAGCTCTGCAACGACACGTCGCCGTATGGTTTAACGGGTGCCATATTTTCACAAGACCGGTATGCCACCGTAAAAGCATGCCAGATTCTTCGTTATGCTGCCGGAAATTTTTACATGAATGATAAACCTACCGGTTCTGTGGTTGGACAGCAACCCTTTGGTGGTTCTCGTCAGTCGGGTACCAACGATAAAGCCGGAAGTTATCTTAACCTGCTGCGCTGGGTCAGCCCGCGCACCATCAAAGAAACCTTCCTGCCTCCCACCGACTTTCGCTATCCGTTTATGCATGAAAAGAAATGTGGTTGTTAAGTATCCGTACTTTATAAAATCAAAAATCCCATCAGCGTTTCTGTCTGGTGGGATTTTTGATTGGAAGTTAAACCAGGCTGTTAGCAAGGCTTTATTGATTTTAAAAGCATGTCGGTGATGTGGTGTTTGCGCTCATGAATAAAGGAAATAAACTCCTCATCATTCAATGCGTTTTTGTCCATGATCATGGGTCGGATGGCAAAGGGAAAGGTAATCATACTAATCATATCAACATAAAAATGCGTGGGGTCCGTCCGGCGAATATTTCCCTTTTTTCCCTCATCAATAATTTGCTGGGTAAATATGTCCCTTCCGTAAAGCAGGCTTACCACTTCCATCTCGGTAATTTTTTCTCTGCTGCGATGCAGAATGGCCATAAAGAAAGAAACCAGCAGAGGATTCTTCAACAATATATCGATATAGGCTTCCACATATAGCTTGATTTTTTCATCAAGCTCAAGGTCTGCATCCAGGATTTTTACCAGATCTTTGGTGTTCTTTTTTACCAGATTGGTGAATATTGCATCAAAAAGGTTTTCCTTGCTTCGGAAATAATAATTCATCAAAGCAAGATTGATGCCTGCTTTGGAAGCAATGTCACGTACACTTGTACGATCTACTCCTTTTTCTATGAATAGTTCTGTTGCAGCGTCGAAAATTTTCTGTTCGGTATTTTTATTTTTTGCCATAATGTTTTGAAAAATAGGGTTGGTAACGTTCAATAGGATAACGAGGCAAATGTAATAAAAATATTGTTTTAAACTGAATTTAAAACGAAGAAACAAGTTTTCCTCCTGGTTGCATCTGTTGTTATCTTCGTCAAATTCTTTTGTTTACGCAAAGGGAAGGTGAAATTTCGTTTTGTGAAGAATTGCCGGGGTGAAAAATTGGATATACTATGAGTTTATTGTATTTTTGCTTTTACCATTCCTTAGACTGTTCAGCTGGTTTTTAATGCTTTGAGCACAGAAGTGCTGTCCATGGTCTGACTTTTAAACTGAATCTTATGAATGCTTTTTCCCGACTCACTGCTTTTTTGTTGCTCATGACTTTACCGGTTGTAATCGCCTTTGCTCACACTAACCAGGGCAATGATGAAAAAGAGAAAGACAAAATTGTTATTATTTTCCATCCAACTCCTTCTCCCTTGATTGATTATGAGCAGTATCAGTTGTTTCAGCCCCTTGATTCCCTTGATTTTGACAAAGAAGTATTGAAAAGTGAGTCGCAGCAATCTTCCGCTGCTGAACCAGGCCATCTGCCGGTATTCACCCCTTCCTTTGAGGGTTCGCTGCGTATCAAAGAACCCGAAAATGCCGAAAAAGGATTTCTGCTGATAAAGAAACCACTTGTTCCCGGGCAGGATTGAGTTCTGTTTTCCTAATAGTACGCCCATTTAAAATAGGAATTTCATCCTCCACCTATTTATCGTAAGATGGCAACGAGTATTGTACAATGCGTTCTCCGGCCTTGGATTTTTTTCCGGTAGGCAGAAGAAAGAAAGAATTGGGACACCCATATTTTAAAGCACAAATAAACAAATTCAATGCATGGAGCATTTTATGAATTTAGCTGAAAATTTATCCGGTAACAGTTAAAAGGAATCTTACTACTAAAGAATCCCCTTTTTGGCGAACAAGACTGAATTAATGGCATAGAGATGAATTTTTTTTCTTGTGTTAAGTTTATTTGCTTTATTTTGCAGCCCATAAGGTGACCCCATGGATGCTGTATTTATCATAGGAATATTTCTTTCGTTTTTTCTTTTTTTGCTTTTGCTGCGAAAAAAAGGCAAAAGTTTGCCTGACAAAATTCTTGCTGTTTGGATGCTTGTTATGGGTTTACATTTGCTCAACTATTACCTGTATTCCCTGGGCTTTTGGACCCGTTACCCGCACCTGGTAGGGGTTACAGCTCCTTTCCCGTTGTTGCACGGGCCTCTTCTGTACCTGTACACCCTTTTTTCGCTGCGTCCCCAAAGTCGTATCCGGTACCGCAACTATCTGCATTTTGCTCCCGCTGCACTGGTTTATATCTACCTTTCAAAGTTTTATTTCTTCTTCTCAGCCGAAGAGAAAGCACTCCTGGATATGGGAGTAACGGATGACTTCGCCCTTTTTACCAACCTGGTGCTTATCTCCTTTGTTATTTCGGGAGTGGCTTATCCTTTAATGGCTTACAG
>CAZBGI010000054.1:16973-22292 GCA_964491395.1 uncultured Bacteroidales bacterium
GGGTGAATATAAAAAATCAGGTCTGGACGGTAGCATGGCAGCTGTTTCTCATAAAGCACTGCTGCAATTTATGAATGACAAAAAGCCCTATCTTGAACCCAAACTTACACTGGGCAGTCTGGCTCAGTCCATAGGATTGTCAGCCAATCATCTTTCGCAGGTTATCAACCAATTCGAAGGAGTAAATTTTCATGACTTCGTAAATAAGTATCGTGTGGAAGAATTTAAAAATCTGGCATCTGATCCCCACCGGAGTCATTTTAGCATACTTGCCCTTGCCCTGGATGCAGGATTTAACTCAAAATCGGCGTTCAATATGGTTTTTAAAAAGCATACTGACAAAACCCCTTCTCAATATATAAAGGAGTTAAAGCCCAGAAAGACAGCTTGATAAACGTCTTGTCCTATAGGAATGCACCTCTTTTTCGTCCAGACTTATACGTTTGAGCGCACTTCCCAATTTATACCCTCACTTTTGCATCTCCATTTTTAGTTTCCCCAAAAAAGGAAAAACGGATGATGGAATTTTGCCGCAGTTTTGAAGCTTTTTGGTGCAGCCTTAAGCTTAAGCAAAATCAGCACAACCCACAAATGAAAAAAAATTTTTAAAGATGCAAAACCCAATGATTAAAAAGTTTACACTAGTCGTTTTTTGTCTGACAACAATCCTGTATTCAGCATTAGCTCAACATTATACACAAACTATCAGAGGCGGTGTGTACGACAAGACAAGCCATGAAGGGCTTCCGGGCGCAACAATTATCATCAAAGATTCAGATCCCTTAATAGGAACTGTAAGCGATCTGGATGGAAACTTCGTGTTAAAGGATGTTCCTGTAGGCAGGCACAACCTCCAAATCAGTATGGTGGGCTATGAAAGCTTTATCGTGAGTGAACTGCTTGTGAGTACCGGCAGAGAAATTGTACTTAATATCGAACTGATCCGCCATTCAGTGGATCTGGGCGAAGTGGTGGTACGTGTAAATAAGGATGTGCCCTTAAATTCGATGACTACCCTGAGCAGCCGCCAGTTTACCGTTGAAGAAACCAATCGTTATGCGGGAGGCATGGACGACCCGGCCCGCCTGGCATCGGCATTTGCCGGTGTGGCAACACCCAGTGTCACCAGCAATGGCATTTCGGTCAGGGGCAATAGCCCGGGAGGCTTGCTATGGCGGGTTGAAGGAGTGGAAGTGCCCAACCCCAACCATTTTGCCAACCTTACCGTTGTAGGAGGAGGCGTATTAACCGCGCTGAGCAGCCAGATGATGGGAAACAGCGATTTCTTTACCGGCGCCTTCCCTGCTGAATACGGCAATGCATCCTCAGGTGTATTCGATATCAGGCTTCGCACAGGAAACCCGTCAAGTCGCGAATTTACCATGCAGGCCGGTGTGCTGGGAATCGATCTGGCTGCCGAAGGACCTTTTGTGAAAGGAAAAGAGGCGACCTACCTGATGAATTACCGCTACTCGGCACTGGGCCTTGTCTCTCCCTTGTTGCCCGAAGATGCCGGCTTAATCAAATACCAGGATTTTTCGTTCAATACCAACCTACCCACCCAAAAGGCCGGTACATTCTCTTTCTGGGGCATCGGCGCCCTTGACAGACAGGAGATGAAGGCCGCTGACAGAGATCAATGGCAATCAGACTTTGACCGCGACGATTCTCAAACCTCTCTTTACATGTTTGCTGCCGGTTTGTCGCACAAATGGATGACAGGAAGCAAAACCTTTATCAGTTCCACCTTGTCGGCCTCCGGCAACGGACTGGACCACGCTGAGCAGCGAATGGGTTATGATTTGGAGCGTTTTCCCCAGTCGGGGGCTGTCAACCATAGCTGGAGATACGGGTTGCAGTCTGCCATCAATCATAGCTTCGGAGAAAGACATACCCATAAAACGGGCTTCTACTTCCATCGCCTGGCTTATGCCATCGACATTGAACAATCGGTTGATGAAGGAGCTGCACCCGAGCGCATCATGAAAGAAAACGGCAGTTCAGGTCTTTTGCAGCTCTTCTCTCAGTCGAAGATAACCCTTGCAACCGGGCTGACGCTGAATGCCGGATTGCATGCCCAATATTTCCTGCTCAACCAGAACTATGCTATTGAGCCCCGCGCCGGCCTGAAATATGAGATCAACTCAAATCACAGTTTAGCACTGGGGTATGGCATGCACAGCCGGTTGGAGGATCTCCCGGTATATTTTGTTGAACAAAATGGCACCCAGACCAACAAAGACCTGGATCTGATGCGCTCGACCCATTACGTACTGGCCTGGGACGTAAAACTGGGGGAGCATATGCGTATGAGCATTGAGCCTTATTACCAGCACTTGACGAAGGTGCCGGTGGCTCCTGACAGTTACATTTCCACCATCAATACAGATGAGGATATTTTTTTCAGGCATGTGCTGGTAAGTGAAGGCAAAGGGAGAAACATTGGCGTTGATTTTACGCTGGAGCGTTTCCTGCACAAAGGGATGTACTTTTTGGTTACCGCCTCGGTTTTTGATTCCAAATACACCGCGGCAGATAACATTGAACGCAACACCCGTTTCAACAAGAATTATGTTCTCAATGCCCTCATAGGAAAAGAATGGTTGATGGGAAGCCACAAAAACAATATGCTTGGCGTGAATCTGCGCATCAATTACATGGGGGGAAACCGAATGGAACCCATTGATTACAGCGCTTCGCTTGCAGCCCGCGACGCCATTTATGGCGAAACCAACGGGCAGCTGGCCTTTGCAAAGCAGTATGATGACACGCCTGTCATCTCTTTTACTGTTTCCTACCGCAGAAACAGGCCGCAGTATGCATCCGTCTGGTCGCTGCAAATGCTCAATGTTACCAAAACGCAGGAATTTTCAAACCATTATTATAATCTGAAGAGCGAATCTGTTCACACCGATTTTAATGGCATCATGCTGCCCAATATAAGTTACCGGGTAGAGTTTTAATGATTGGCATACCAGGTATTGTTCCTTTCAGATATGCGCTTCGACAAGCTCAGCGACCGGAGAATTTTCGGGTTTTGATACCCTTTTGTTATTCCAGGATTGTGGGTAATCCTACTGATTTTGATGAAATTTTTGAATTCATGGGCATTTTGATAATCTATAACGAATATTTGCGTTAATAGAATGTTATCATCAATACAAAAATGCTAATTTTACGCCCTGAAATAAATATCGAATATATCTTTCAGGATAAAACCTATAAATAATCATGAAGCAACCTTTTACCTTCCTGCTGGGCATTATGCTCTCCGGTCTTCTTTGCCAATCAATCTATGCACAGACTCCCGTTCAACATCACCTCACACTGGAGGAGGTAATAATGGTTGCCCGCGAGCAATCGCCCGATGCCCTGGCTGCACGCCATCGCTACCGGGGTAGTTACTGGCAAAACCGCTCCTTTAAAGCCGGATACCTGCCTGGGTTGCGGCTCGATGCTACGCTGCCCAACCTCTTCCGTAACATTCAAGCTATCACCCTTCCTGATGGTACCGATGTATATGTACGAAGAAGCCAGGCATCCTCTTCTGCCAATCTGTCCCTTAATCAGAGAATCGGCCTCACGGGAGGTGAGGTATTTCTGAGTACCGGGCTGGAACGAATAGACTTGTTTTCTGAAACAGGTGACCGCACATCCTATTTGTCTACTCCTGTAAATATTGGTTTTACACAGCCCATATTTTCCTTTAATCCTTACAAATGGGAAAGACAAATTGAACCCCTGCGGTTTGAGGAGGCACGTAAAAGATATATTGAGGACCTGGAAACCATTTCTCTGCGTGCCAATAACCTGTTTTTCGACCTGTTGCTGGCACAGATCAACATTGAAATCAATACACTGAATCTCAATAACAATGATACCCTCTATCAGATTTCCCAGGGTCGTTACTCGCTGGGGCGTATCGCTGAAAATGAACTGCTGCAGATGGAATTGAATGTACTCAATTCAGAAGCACAGCTGGAACAATCACGCATCGACTACGAAGCGGCCTTGTTTAGATTCCGTTCCTACCTGGGGATTGAGAACGTCGACAATGTTCAGCTGGTAATACCGGAAGAAAGACACGAAATGTTTATCGAGGTGGAAGCCGCATTGGTTCAGGCACGCCAGAACCGGTCGGATATTCTTGCCTTTGAACGGCAGCAGATAGAAGCCGAAAGTGAAGTGAGCCGGGCTAAATCCGAATCCCGGCTAAATGCCAACCTTTTTGCGGTATACGGACTAACCCAAACGGCAGACCATTTTTCTGACGTGTATGTAGACCCTCTGGATCAGCAACAGCTGCGCATCGGTGTGCAGGTACCCATTGTTGACTGGGGGGTAGGCCGGGGCAAATTGAAAATGGCCGAATCGAACCGGGAACTGGTAAATTCCAACGTGCAGCAGGCCCTGATCGATTTTGAGCAGGAAGTATTTCTGAGGGTGATGGAATTCAACATGCTGGACCGGCAGTTGCTCATTGCCGCCAAGGCCGATACCATTGCAGAGAAAAGGTATGAAGTCTCGCGTCAGCGCTACCTTATTGGCCGCATTGATATTCTGGAACTCAATATTGCCCTGGAAGAAAAAGACCGGGCCAAACAAAGATACCTGGCCGCTTTGCGCAACTATTGGCGCGGGTTCTATGAAATGCGCAGACTGACCCTTTACGACTTCATGGAAGATAACCCTATTACTCTTAACTTCAATGAAATTTAATATATGCTCGATCTTTCTGATGCTACCCTTCACAAAATAATTGTTCATAAAATCGGCAATCCATCGCGCGACGAACAGCTGGAATGTTCCAAAACAGCTTTTCCTCTCAACGATGTAGACCTTGAGAAAGTTCTCTCCCGCTATTTCCTGGCCCCGTTTCACAAAAAAACTCCGGGTTTCTATAACTTCCGGCACGATACCGACCTGGACCTGAACGAAATGTATCATTATACAGGAAAAATGTTTACTCCCGGAGAAAATTTCGAACTGCAGTCCATCAACATAGCCAAACATCTCTACGATAAATCGCACCATCCCCAGGTAAAGTCCGGTGAATTGTATATTGTGCTCATTAACAATTGCCTGGTGGAAGATGAACTCACCGATGCCCTGGGTATTTTTAAGTCGGAAAACAAGGACACCTTCCTGAAAGTTTATGCCGGTGGGGATGATTGCAATATTGAATACCAGGATGGTATCAATATCAACAAACTGGACAAGGGGTGCCTCATTTTCAATACAGAGAGAAGTGAAGGTTACAAGATGGTTATCGTGGATAAAACAAATGCCGAAGAGAGCCAGTTCTGGAAAGATCAGTTT
>CAZBGI010000054.1:22392-23751 GCA_964491395.1 uncultured Bacteroidales bacterium
GTGCATGGCAATCCCAACATGATTGAGAAAGGATTTGATGACAACCGCGGGAAGTATTTTTACAAACTTTATTTTGACGAGGAAGAATAGATTGGTTCTACTGTAATTTTTGTGGAATGAAATACGGGTTGTAATGATTCAATTGGCATAGACGAAGACAGAAGACCGAAGACGGAAGACGGGAGATCGAAGACGGACGAACTGCATCTAATTTATCATCAAAATATAGTCTCATCCACCAAATTAGTAATAGTACTAAATATTTTCTGATTTTTCCATCTGAAATCTTTAAATTTATCCTCTTTTAAAAAATGAACCATTAAATTCAATAGAACTTATGGAAGGAATTACCGCTCTATTAATCGTTTTGGGTGTATTTGCCCTTTTTGTCATTCTGGCATACAACCGCCTTGTAAGTCTTCGCAACTCCGTAGATAAATCATTTGCCAGCATTGATGCCATGGCCAAAAAACGATACGATTTGATTCCTAACCTGGTGGCTACTGTATCTAAATACATGGAACATGAAAGAGGAACTCTTACCGATATTACTGAAATGCGGGCAAAGGCAGTCTCAGGCAATCTTTCGGTCAATGAAAAAGTGGATCTCGACAGCAAAATATCCCGCGCCATGGGAGGCATCATGGTGGCGGTTGAAAATTATCCTGACCTGAAAGCCAACCAGAATTTCCTGCAACTCCAGGGCAGCCTCAATGAAATTGAAGAGCAGCTCAGTGCAGCACGTCGGGCCTACAATGCCGCAGTGACCGATTACAACAATGCCTGCCAGATGTTCCCATCCAATGTATTTGCCATGATGTTTAATTTCAAAACCAGACGCTTGTTTGAAATTACCGAGGTGGAAAGAAAGAATGTGGATGTGAAGTCTTTGTTCGGATGATGCTTCGACAGGCTCCACAACCTGCCTCGATGGACTTAACAGTCTGAATGAAAATTTGAAGTTCCAGGGAGAGGCTGGCATCGTACATCCCAAAGCATTTATGTTGTTTAAATAACATCAAACCAGACAAATCCTCGTTCTTAAAGGTAAGATACCATGAAGAGTTTAAATGAATTTCAATCCTTTTTTGAAAAGGAGATGATGCCAGATCTTGAACTTCTTGACAAACGAAGGAAGACCATGGTAAGAAGAAGCATGATGGTAATCCTGTTTACCATACTGGCGTTGCTCTTGCTTGTGGCTATATTTGTTAATTATGGAAAAACAGACGGACCGGAAAGCAATGTTTTATGGTTTATCGTTGCCGGAGTGTTGATTGTTGTGGTTGGAATTGTAACCGGCTCGGTGTGGGCCAAAGACAAAACTTTTTACAGGGATTTCAAATCGCAGGTAATTGA
>CAZBGI010000055.1:0-23164 GCA_964491395.1 uncultured Bacteroidales bacterium
GCAGAAATTTTATAATTCCATCCCACGATTTCTGGCGTTATTCCTGGTATTGGTTGAGTGTTTTAATTATGAAAGAGAGAGTCATGTTTCAAGCGGGCAACCGGATAATCCATTCAAAATACGCAGGGCAAACCGGGTAATCAATTTTCAGATACAGAAAAGCCGCTGATGCTCATTGCTTCAGCGGCTTTTCTTGATTTTGATTATTAATAATCACTGTCGGAAAGCCATCCGGGCAATACATCCTCTTTGAATTCCTTTTTCATCTCGCGCTCTTCTTCCATATCCAGTCCTATAGCTTCCTGTGCTTTAGCTTTGGTACTGATATCGGGCGTTTCAAAGGGGTATTGTTCTCCTCTTTGGGCAAAAATGGTTGCCAGTTTGATTCTTGCTTCCTGGCTTTTCTGGATGGAAGTACCCAGTACCCGCAACGCTTCACTGGGTGAGTGGATACCATACCCATTGGCTGCCGCTACCCAGTCCCAACGCCATTGGGCGTGGCGAATAAGCTGAAGCACGTCTTCCATTTCTTCTTCTGTAGCTCCTATTTCCCAGGCTCTGCCTGCTTCAAAATGCACCTGGGCAAGATTTTTTTCTACTACACGGCGTAATTCTGATATTTTATCCTGACGTTCATAAATATCGGCGATGAGGGTTTCTTCACTTTCACGGTGACATACCTGGCATGTACTTTCAATATATTCCAGGGGGCTCACCATGTGATGATTGGTAAATTTTATTCCGCCTTCGCGTTTGTAGGGCATATGGCAGTCAGCACATGCAACGCCTCTCTGGGCATGTATACCCGTTTTGAAAAGTTCATAGTCCGGATGTTGTGCTTTGAGCATAGGCGTTTTGCTGATGCTGTGCACCCAATCCACATGGCCTATGCGGTCAAAATACTCTTCCATGTTTTCTGCTGAATATCCGTCATCCCAGGGGAAAATCAGGTAATTTTCATCTCCGAAGTAATATTCAACATGACACTGAGCACACACCAGCGAACGCATTTCCTGCTGAGTAGCATCTTCAATATTGATTCCCTGCCGCTCAAAGGCTTCAACAAGTGCCGGACGGGTAATGCGCAGGTTCATGGTTTGCGGATCATGGCAATCCTGGCAACCAATAGGGTTGGTTACTTCATGACCTATACTTGCCCAGGTTCCGGCATAAAATTCACCTACACCCATTTCATTCATCAAACGCGGAACATCAGTGCTTTTGCATGTCCAGCAGGTAGCTGCCATGGTGGTATTGGTACGCAAGATGTTATGAATATCTGTCACGGCATAGTAGTGTCCCCGGCCCTGGTTATAATCTTTTGAAAAAGCATAACCTGCCCACATCACCACCATTTCAGGATATTTCTCCAGATAGTCTATCATTTTATTCCCTCCGTATTTGGTTCTCAGGTTGGTATCCAGTGTATTTCTGTAGCTTTCGTATTGCCGGGGGAAATTCTCCCCCCATACAGCATTATCCGGCTCCCAGTCAGGAATCGGATTCACCATCTGAAAATACAACTGAGCCTCACTGCGGCGCTCCACAATAGAGGAAGCCAGTATACCTATAATAAAAACAATGATTACGGTAGCAAAAAACAATATCCAGCTTAGCCAGGGTTTCTTTTCGGTAAGTTCTTTGATAGTTTTCATACGATCACAATTTTGGTGTAGTGCTTAATGTATTATCTTTATGTTGATTTATTTTTATTCTTCAGGACTCTGAGCAGACCTGTCAAAAAATTGATTGAGCCACTCGGGCATTGCCGAAGGGAGTCTTTCTACCAGCGCGTGCGGGGCTGCCGAAAGACTTTTTACCGTGCCATGAGGCGTTTCGCGGTGGCAATCCCAGCAGAGTTTTCCCTCATCTTTGCTAGCCATCATTCCGCTCATCTCTACCAGGCTACTCATTTGTACCAAATCAAGGTGACAACGAATGCAATTGTCCTGGACTACATTGGTTCCTGCCTGCTTGATTTGGATGGTTTGGGGCTCCCATCGCATGGTAAAATAGGTCGCATGCCGCAAACCATCGGAGGCTTTGAAATAATACTTACGGACAAAATTCTCATGAGGCACATGGCAATCAGCACATGTAGCTACATTGGCATGACTCCCTTTGCTCCACGATGCATATTGAGGATACATAACATGGCAGTTGATACAAGCTTGAGGGTCATCTGACAAATAAGAAGTTGCCCTGGAAATATGTAATACCAGGAAAAAAACTCCCGTAAAAATTCCCATCAGAATAATGACCGACACCCTCCATCCTTGTGGAGGTTGCAGAAAACGAAAAAATCTCTTGATTGATTTCATAGAACTGATATTAAGGATTTTCCAGGTTTGCTTCAATTAAGAATATCGGTACTCAAATGTAGGTTAATTTTTCTTAAGCCACAAGAAAGTAGGGAGGATTTGGATAATACATAATTAGTCTAAATAAGGATAGAGGGTAAGTTATTCACCTAAAATGACTAAGAATTTAATGACCGCTAAAAGTGCAAAAACTTTAGATTAATCAATATTATTTTTTATATTTGTTTCCTTAAAATTCCTAATTAATAAAGTTAACTATTTTCCTGCCATTTATGACTTTTCTGATAATATCACAAGAGTATTTGCACCGTTTGATATTTTTCATAATTTTTGTTTTTACTTGCCTTTTATCACATTCTTCCCAGGGCAGGGTTGATAGTTTGAAGGAAATAATCGCATCAGAAGATTCCCCAGATTCACTTCTATATGAGGCTCATTTCCGACTGGCCTGGGAATTGAAGTCTATCCGGCCTGAAACAGCTCTCAATAGTGGCCAGGAAGCCTTAGCTATAGCGGAAAGTATGGGTGATGAATCCAAGACCGCGGATGCTCTTTCTAACATAGGCGTTATTCATTGGCAAATGGGCAATTTTTCTATGGCGCTGGATTATCATCTTGAAGCATTGAGTATTTATGAAACAACAGGCAACGAGACAGGCATAGCCCGGTCTACTACCAACATAGGAATTATTTTTTCGGATCAGAGTCATTATGAGAAAGCCCTGGAGTATTTCTTCCGTTCTTTACTGGTATACGAAGAAGAGGAGCATCAACCCGGCATGGCTGCCGTGTTTAATAATATTGGGATGGTATATGAGCATCAGGGAGATTATGACCTGGCCGAACAATATCATCTGCGTTCTCTGGAACTGAAAAAAGAAATGAACGATGAAAAGGGTATGTCTTTTTCGTTTAACAATCTGGGTTTGGTTCAACAAGGCAAGATGAATTATGAGAAGGCCATGGAATATTTTAATAAAGCGCTGGAAATAAGAGTTGCCCTGAATGACAAGAGAGAAATTGCCAATACTGCCAGTAACCTTGGGTTTCTTTATTATTTGCTTAAAGATTCGGAAAATAGCGGAAAGTACCTGAGTCAGGCTTTATCTCATTATACTGAAGTAGACGATAAAAGCGGAATTGCCAAAACCTACAATTACCTTGGAAAACTTTACATGCAGGAAGGACAGCTTGCACTGGCCAGGCAATCCTTTCTTGAAAGCCTGGAAATAGCTGAACAAATAGGGCTTAACAGGATGATTACCGAAAATTATGCAGGACTTGCCAGGATGATGGCACAGTTAAGCAATTATGAAAGAGCCTATGAATATCAAAAGAAGTATATCGACATAAGAGATAGTATTTATACCGAGGATAGCAGAAGAAAAATTATAGAGTTGCAACATATGTATGATAGGGAAAAGGAAGAAAGCGAGATCCAACTCATTGAAAAAAACGAGCAAATCAATATGTTGAGTTCTCAACGCGACAAATTGCTGCGCAATTTCCTTATTGCAGGGGTGGTGTTGATTTTGATTTCCCTGTTTCTGCTTTATAACAGGTTTTTGATTGCCAAAAATGCAAACGTGTTGCTGGAGAAACAGAAGGATGAAATCTCCAAAACCAATAAAAAACTTCTGGGCCTCAATCAAAGCCTGATGGAGCAAAAGAAAAAGTTTGAAGAACTCAATCACCAGCTCAATGTTTCCAACAAAAAACTCACTGAATCAGAGAAAAATCTGTTAGAAATCAACGCTACAAAAGATAAGTTTTTTTCCATAATTTCTCATGACCTTCGAAATCCCTTTGCTGCCATCGTTAGTTTTTCAAGAATACTTAAAAGGGATATTTCCAATCTTACCAATCAGGAGTTGAAAGACCTTGCCCTGGAACTGGATAAATCGGTTTTGAAGATTAACAATCTTCTTGAGAACCTGCTGCAATGGTCACGGACCCAAACCGGGAAAATAAAATATGAGCCAGAGTATATTGCTGTGCACGAGATAGTTAAAGATAATATCAACCTTTTTAAGAACAACGCCAAAGAAAAAGAGATAAAGCTCATTGATGCGGTAGATGACAACACACCTGTTTGGGCAGATAAAAATATGACGGATACCGTTATCAGGAATCTTTTGTCTAACGCGCTCAAGTATACTGATTCCGGTGGCGAAATTGTTATCAGCAGCACCATCAAAGATCATAAGGTTTTTATTTCAGTTAAGGACGATGGAGTAGGCATGACCGAGGAAAGCAAAGCAAAAATTTTCAGGATTGACACCTTGCATTCAACCTATGGTACGATGGATGAAAAGGGAAGTGGACTTGGATTATTGTTGTGCAAAGAATTCATTGAAAAACAGGGTGGAGAAATCACCTTTGAAAGTGAATTGAACAAGGGATCTGTATTTACTTTTTCTCTTCCGGTGGAAAATTATAATGAATAATTGAAAATACAAACCGCCATTACCATCTTCAGGAATTTGTGGCAGAATTTGTTTTCAGTTGATTCAAACACTCAGAGGTCTGCTTTACCGGGTTTTAAGGAGGGGATTTTTCATTTTATACAAATCCGTAATTATTTTCACGATAGGTGTGGCAGAAAAAATAATTGTTGTATATTTGCACTCCCAAATAACGACGCGGATGTGGCGTAATTGGTAGCCGCGCCAGACTTAGGATCTGGTGCCGAAAGGCGTGGGGGTTCGAGTCCCTTCATCCGCACAATTTTTTTGTATGAAAGATTGCCCCGTAAGATACCAACAGTCATCCAATCTAACGGGGTATTTTTTATTGGTTTTTTGGTTTAGTAATCATTTAGTAATCAGTTAATTTATGTGTCTGCATGGCTCAGTCCGGTGCAGACCATTGCATAAAAACATTGTGTATGAATATCGTTCAGGAGAAAACAAGCGAACTAACCGCCAATTTGAAAATTCAGTTAACCGCTGAAGATTATCAGGAGAAAGTTGACAAGGCATTGAAAGATATGCAGAAAAAGGCGCAAATGCCGGGCTTCAGACCCGGAAAAGTCCCTTTTGGAATGATAAAGAAAATGTATGGCAAAAGCGTACTAGTGGAAGAAGTGAATAAAATCCTTGTTGACGCTGTTTATGAATACATTAAGGAAAAAGAAATTAATATTTTGGGCAACCCGCTGCCTGACAATGAAAAAACCCGTGAAATTGACTGGGACAACCAAACTGAGTTTGAGTTTGTTTACGAAATTGGTATAGCTCCTGAGATTGACCTTGATTTGTCAGAAGACATTGAGGTAGAATACCACAAAATAAAAATTGAGGATAAAACGGTTGATGAAACCATCAACGATATCCGTAAAAGATATGGAAGCATGTCCACTCCCGAATCTTCAGAAAGCGAAGATGACGTGTTGTTTGGTGAATTTGCTGAACTTGATGGAGATGGCAATGTCATTGAAGATGGTTTAAAGAACAAGTCTAACCTTTATATTCAATATGTAAAGGATGAAGAAACCAAAAAATCTCTCATCGGACTTAAAAATGGAGATTCAGTGGATATTGACCTGCTGAAATCGGTTGAGAATGATACCGAGATGGCCAGCATGCTTGGAGTGAAAAAGGAAGAACTGGAGCAGTATGGTAAAAATTACCGTTTTACTGTGGAAAGAGTTTCAAGAATGGAGCCTGCAGAAATGAATGAAGAATTCTATAAAAAGGTAGCTCCCGATAAAGAAATCAAGGACGAGAAAGAATTCAGAGAATTTATTGCAGAGCAACTTCAGAATCAATACCAGGCCGACGTAGATAAGAATTTCAAGAATGAGGCCATCAAAACACTGCTGAAAAAAGCCAACCTTTCATTGCCTGAAGATTTTCTAAAAAAATGGCTCATTGAATCTAACAGGGACAATAAAGAGATTACCCCTGAACAAGTAGAAAACGAATTTGTTTCCTTTGCAGAATCTTTCAAATGGCAATTGGTTGAAAATCATCTTATTAAAAAGTATGAAATAGAGGTGAAGCATGAGGAAGTATCTGATTATCTGAAAGATTACATGCGTCAGCAACTCAGGCAATACGGCCAGATGAACCCTGAGGAAGAAGTACTCAATGATTTTGTTAAGAGAATCGCTTCCAACCAGGAAGAGTTGAAAAAGGTTTATGATCAACTCTTTGATGTGAAAATGATGGAGCTTTTGAAAGATAAACTCAAACTTAAAGAAAAGGAAGTTACCTTTGATGAGTTTGTCAATGAAATGACTGAAAAATATAAAAATAATAATCAAGCATAAAAATTACCGTTATGAGTCCAAAAGACGAATTTAGCAAATATGCTACCAGGCATATGGGTATCAGCAGTGCCACATTACACAACTATACTTCCGTGTATGGAAACTATATAAGCCCTACCATTATTGAAGAGCGACAGCTAAATGTGGCTACTATGGACGTATTCAGCCGTTTGATGATGGACCGGATTATTTTTCTTGGCGTGCCGGTAAATGATTATGTAGCCAATATTATCCAGGCACAGCTGTTGTTTCTTGAATCGGTGGATTCAAGAAAAGATATCCAGATATATCTCAATACCCCTGGAGGGTCTGTTTATGCCGGACTGGGGATTTACGATACCATGCAGTATATTGCCCCTGATGTTGCCACCATTTGCACTGGCATCGCTGCCTCTATGGGTGCTGTTCTGCTATGTGCCGGCCAGGAAGGAAAAAGAACAGCACTGAAGCATTCACGTGTTTTGATTCATCAGCCTATGGGAGGTGCACAAGGGCAGGCAAGCGATATCGAAATTACTGCACGTGAGATATTAAAGCTTAAAAAAGAGCTTTATGAAATCATTGCCAAACATTCAAAAAAAGATTACGATACCATCTGGAAAGACTCTGACAGAGACTACTGGATGACTGCCGAGGAAGCCCTTGAATACGGAATGATTGATGAAGTACTTTTATCATCCAGGAAAAATGTCTGATTTATCGGCATTTTTCAATTTGTTTACTCAAATAAAGGCTTGTTATATTTTTGCATATTTATAAGAGTGCTCATCAGTGTAATTTATCCACTGTTAAATGAATTCAGGTTAGCGCTTCGCTCATAAACAACTGCAAATAAATTTAGCCTTTTAATTATTACCAAATTATATGTCAAAAGACACCAGAAAATGCTCTTTTTGCGGACGAGAAGGTAAAAGCGTTGAAATGCTTATTTCCGGTATCAACGCTCATATCTGCAATCGCTGTGTGGATCAGGCCCAGCTTATTGTTGCGGAGGAGCAAAAGATGAAAAGAAAGGAGGATATCCCCTCCTTCAAACTGCTCAAACCCTCAGAGATCAAATCGCATCTTGACAAGTATGTTATTGGTCAGGATGAAGCAAAAAAAGTACTCTCTGTAGCGGTTTACAACCACTATAAAAGAATTGGCAAATCACTATCTGCGCCAGAACTGAATAAGTCAAAGCAGGAAGATGAAGTTGAAATAGAAAAGTCCAATATTGTGCTGGTAGGAGAAACCGGCACAGGAAAAACATTACTTGCCCGCACCATAGCAAAAATGCTGCAAGTGCCCTTTTGTATTGCAGATGCAACCGTGTTAACCGAAGCAGGATATGTGGGGGAAGATGTGGAAAGTATTCTTTCCCGCTTGTTACAGGTGGCAGATTATGATGTAGCGGCTGCCGAAAGAGGAATTATATTTATTGACGAGGTAGATAAGATTGCCCGCAAAAGTGACAATCCCTCTATTACGCGCGATGTTTCCGGTGAAGGGGTACAACAAGCCTTGCTCAAAATTCTGGAAGGCTCCATTATTAGTGTACCTCCGCAGGGTGGCAGAAAGCATCCTGAACAAAAAATGGTGCAAATCAATACACAGAATATTTTATTTATTTGCGGAGGTGCCTTTGATGGTATTGAAAAACGCATTTCCTCCCGTTTGCAAACCAACGCCATTGGTTACAGTGTAAATAAAGATCAACAGGAGATTGACAGAGACAACATGCTGCAGTATATCGCTCCCCAGGACCTGAAAAGTTATGGATTGATTCCTGAACTGGTTGGACGTATGCCTGTGTTGTCTTTTCTGAATCCTCTGGACAGTGATGCTTTGAGACAAATTCTTACCGAGCCCAGGAATGCATTGATCAGACAATACACGAAACTGTTTGAGCTGGATGATATAGAGTTGAAGATAGACGATGATGTGCTCGATTTTATCGTCGAAAAGGCAGTGGAGTTCCGTTTGGGTGCCAGAGGGTTGCGGTCGATTTGCGAGATGTTAATGCTGGAAGCCATGTATGAGGCACCATCGGGTAAGACAGATAAGCAGGTTCATATTACCTTGGAATATGCCCGTAATCAAATCAATTCCGGTACGCCGGGAAGATTAAGAGTGGCCTGATTTTTTTGGATTTCTACCTAATAATTCGTAATTTGAGCACCTGTTTTTCAGGTGCTTTTTTTTGTTTTGGCATATTATTTGAAATCATTTTTCGTTTGTAAACCAGATAGATGATATCATAAAATCCATAGTTGTTGTCATGTCCAATCCCATCAAAAATATCCTTCTTTTCCTGCTTATTGTGTCCGGTTTTGTATTGCTTCCGGCCCATGGACAGGATTCCGGCAACCAAACCCATAAGGCGAGGATTCTTAACGGCGATACCTTACCCTACATAGAACTCCCTACATTTCGCTATTACGCTCCCAGAGTTTTCGCCAATCGTTTTGAAAAGGCTAAATATATGCGACTGGTTAGGAATGTAAAGCGGGTGTATCCTTATGCCAGGCTTGCCGGACTAAAATTTGAAGAGTATAGTGAAGAACTTTCCCATTTAGAAACAGATGCGCAAAGGAGAAAAAAAGCCAAAGAAATAGAGAAAGAGATTAAAAGAGAGTTTGAAGGAGAACTTAAAAGGTTAACCATCTCACAGGGGCATATTCTTATAAAATTAATTGACCGGGAAACCCGGTATACTTCTTATGATGTTTTGAAAGACTTTCGGGGCAGCTTCTCAGCCGTTTTCTGGCAGTCTTTTGGACGGTTGTTTGGGTACAACCTGAAATCTGAATATGACCCGCACGAGGAGGATAAGCTGATTGAAGAAATCGTACAGAGAATTGAACAAGGAACTCTCTGAGGCAAAACTGCCTGCTTATTGCCCTCTGCCTTGTGCTATAATCAATGCAGTGTGAATTAGTATCTTAAAGTCTACTGCCAGCGACATATTTTCAAGATAGAGTAAATCGTATTTGAGTCTCTCTATCATCTCCGGCACATTTTCTGCATATCCGTATTTTACCTGGCCCCAGGATGTGATACCGGGCTTGATTTTTTGCAGAAGCTTGTAGTGGGGGGCTTTTTGCACAATTAAATCAATATAGTACTGTCTTTCAGGGCGAGGTCCCACCAACGACATATTTCCAATCAAAACATTGTAGAACTGGGGGATTTCATCTAATCTTACCTTGCGCATAAATTTGCCAAAGGGAGTTATACGTGGATCATCCTGACAACTGAGTTGTGGTCCGTTTTTCTCTGCATCCACATACATCGATCTGAACTTATGCATCAAAAAGGGCTTGCCATTGATCCCAATACGTTCGTGTGAATAAAACACCGGTCCTTTAGAGGAAAGTTTTACCCCAATAGCTGTTGCCAGGTAAACCGGTGAGAGAAGGATTAGGGCCACTGCAGAAGCACTGACATCAAAAAAGCGTTTGAAATACAGTTGCCATGTGGGCATCAGGCCCTGTTGAATCTGAATGAGGGGGGCGTCAAAAATGGAAGTCATTTTCACCGAGCCCAGTAGTATATCATGCATCTCCGGTATAATTTTAATGATCACATTGGTTTGATATAATTCTGCAAGAATAATCCCTATATTTTTGTGCTCCCTGCCTTCCAGGGCTATGATTACATCTTCCACCTGGTGCCGTTCAATGATCGTTTTCAGGTCTTTGAACCAACCCAGCCTGGGTAAATGATCCTCCATCAGGTATTTGTCATAAAGATTTACATTTACAAAACCAATAAACTTATTGCCCGAGGATTTTTTCTGGGATTCCATTTCATGGTAAATGTTAAATGCTTTTTTCTGACTCCCTACAATAATGGTGTTAAATCCGATTATCCTGTTGTGAATCCGATGTGTGGTAATGGAGGAGAGAATAAAACGAAAGATGGAAGTAAAAGAAAGGTGAAGAAAAAATAACACTGCAAACGATCTGTAATACTCGGCGTTGGTTTCTACTTCATTACCCAGTAAAACAACAAAAAAGATGATCAAAACACCAATAAAGGTAATGAACAGGGTTTGACCAAATTCATTCAACCGCGAACGCCTGAGTACTTTTTTGTAGCTACCACTTAAAGCATACAAAGAAAGCCAGAATACCGGAATAATAAATATTCCCAGCAAAAGATTGTCATCAATGAAAATTTCATTGGTAATCGTACTCAATCGTCCATTTTGACTATGCTGCCTGTAGGCAATAAATAAGAACCAGGAAAAAAAAGCTGAAAAAAAGTCGGCTATTAAATACTTTATAACCTGTAATCGTTGTAATTTTTTGTTCACGCCGTATGGGTTTAGTATTGGTCTTGTTGATTTTTTAATGGGTAAAAATGAAAGCTATTTTATGTATAATAGTCAGGTTGTTAATTTATTGTATAGAAACGAAAAAAAACATCTAAAAGTATTTTTTACCTGATTATTCATGAATATTTTTTCCTTTCCTGACAGCTGATTCAGGGTATTCATGGAGGGTAATTTCAGGTTAACCCTCTCAATGATAGTAAACTTTGAAAACCACAGGAAATTTTAAAGTGTCGAAGGCTCAACATGATTTTACTCCCGAAGACAAGGTTGCTGAACAATGCCTGCACAAATTACAGTATTTGCTTATGACGGGTAGTTCGTAAAGAGTAGCAGATTGTAAGGCAGCATCATGCAGGGCCATCATAGCAATAGCTATATCGATAGCAACGAAAAATCAAGGAGTTCGGTTATAGTCCTGCATTGATTTTTTCCATGATGCGGTATGCCAGGTCCAGCGAATTGTAACCGTCTTCTATGGTTACCAGGGGTGCTGTGTCGTTGATGATGGACTCATAAAATGTTTCCAGCTCCGTTTTAATGGCATTGATGGGTTCAATATCCGGTTTTTCTACAATAATTTCTTTTTGTGTTTTTCCTTTTCCCAGGTCCAGGATCATCGAAAAGGGGCCCGGATTTTCTGATGCATTTTTCATACGGATAATTTCCGATTCTTTTTTGAGGAAGTCAACGGCAACATAACTATCTTTCTGGAAGAACCTGCATTTGCGCATGTTTTTCATGGATATTCTGCTGGCAGTTAGATTGGCAACACAACCGTTGTTGAATTCAATACGGGCATTGGCAATATCAGGCGAATCAGACACTACCGGAACTCCGCTGGCGTGTATTCTTTTTATGGGTGATTTGATTACACTCAGCACGATATCAATGTCATGAATCATTAAATCCAGTATTACCGGTACATCCGTTCCCCTGGGATTAAACATGGCCAGGCGGTGTGCTTCAACAAACATCGGATTTTTAATATGGGGCATGGTAGCCAGAAAGGCGGGGTTGAATCTTTCCACATGTCCTACCTGGACTTTTACATTGGCTTCTTTGGCCAGATCAATAAGCCCTCTTGCTTCATGGGTGGTAGTGGTCAGGGGTTTTTCGATAAAAACGTGCTTGAATTTTTTCAGGGCAATAGATGCACTTTCAAAATGAGATAGGGTCGGTGTTACTATGTCCACTATCTCGCAGGCATCTATCAATGCTTCGGCAGTAGCAAATTTCTTAACCCCAAAAGTCTTTTCAACTTCTTGTGCATTAGGCTCATCCGGATCATAAAAACCTACCAGGTTAAATTTGTCGGATTCCAGAATACACTTGATATGAATTTTTCCCAGGTGCCCGGCACCAAGTACGCCTATATTGTTCACTTTTTTTAATGCTTTTAATAATTAATAATTAAATTTGCTTTTTTAGTGTGCAAACAGATGTTTTTGCCTGTTATAAGTTTTAATCAAGACTGAAATAACCTTCTTCTAAGAAGGATAAAAGGCTTTGGTTAAAAGCAAACTGTAACAACAGGATGCTGTGCAAAAGTATAATATTTACCCTACCAAGGCATAGTTTTTTTAAAAAACAAAACCTTTAGGGAGATATTCACGTATAAATATGGGTCGGTCAAAATACTGGTTCATAGATCAACTTTAGCGTAATGAAAGATTCGTACCGGCACAAAGGAATGCGTCGTAAACTGGCGGCAAGTTTAAAAGAAAAAGGCATAAGGGACGAGAAGGTGCTTTCTGCGATTGAAAAGATTCCACGACATTTTTTTCTGGATTCTTCCTTCACCGAAATAGCTTACCAGGATAAACCTTTTCCCATCGGCCTTGGACAAACCATCAGTCAGCCATATACTGTTGCATTTCAAACAGAATTACTGGAAGTACAAAAAGACGATAAAATTTTAGAAATTGGCACAGGTAGTGGGTATCAGGCATGTGTATTATATGAAATGGGTGCAAAGGTTTTTAGCGTGGAAAGACACAGGCCACTTTTTCAAAAAGCGAAGTATCTGTTGGAACAAATGGGCTATTTCCCCAAGTTTTTCTATGGAGACGGATACAAGGGATTGCCGGCATATGCTCCTTTTGATAAAATACTTGTTACGGCAGGAGCCCCTGAGATACCCGGTGCACTTTTACAACAGTTAAAAACCGGAGGAATCCTGGTAATCCCCGTGGATGCAGGGTCAAGTCAGATTATGACAAGAATCAGAAAACTTAATGATACCGATTTTGAAAAAAAAGAGTACGGAAATTTCAGATTTGTACCGTTGATTGGCAAAAAAGCTTAATTTTGCCTTTTGAAAGACAGAAAGCATTCTTTGAGCTACCTAAGTCTGAATTTTAATCGTTAAATCTGTACAAGTGTATTAAAATGAGTTTAACCGAAAACACAAATGCGGCAATAATGCAGAAAAATATTGAGGAATTACTTTTATCTCCTTTCATCAAGGAAATCAAAGGTGACACAATGATGGCCTTTTCAGGGGTTATGTCTCAGGATGCTATTGTAGGCCTTGGCGAAGTTTTGAGAAGTGAACTGCATCACTATCATCCCCTTAACATTGTCAACAAAATCTTCGCAGTGTACATTGAAATGACACAGAACATTCTGCATTATAGCCAGGAGAAAGCTGATTCCAATGGAAAGAGCGTGGGCAAGGGTAGCGTGTTTATTTTCAGACAGCCCAAAGCTTACACCATTGTAACCATCAACCTTATCAATGAGAAACAATACAACTATTTGCAAAACAAGTGCAAGTTGGTCAATAGTTTTAATGAGGAGGAAATAAAAGAGCACTATCTTAACAGAAGAAAAAGGCAGGCTGAAGGTGACAGCAAAGGAGCCGGGCTTGGATTTATTGATATGGTCAGAAGATCGGGCAATCCACTTCAATATAAATTTGAAGAGTATGACGCTGAGCTTCATTACTTCTTTTTAAGTTCAAAAGTTTTAATCGATTAAAATTGTGATATGGAAAATATGTATTTAGAGGCAAGTAAATATACGCCTGAAATTAAAGCCGAGTATGATAAGGGAAAGGTCAGGTTTTATGGATCCAGTTATCCGGAAAATGCCAATGAGTTTTATAAACCTGTATCTGATTGGATTGACGAATATTTGAAGAACGAAACCTCGCAATTGGTAATTGATTTTTACATCTACTACTTTAATACCAGTACATCAAAATCTTTTCTTAATATTCTTGAAGTATTGGAAAAACATGCCCTGGAGGGCAAAGACGTGGTTGTAAACTGGTACTACACGGAAGATGATGAAGACAGTCTTGATAGTGGAGAAAGATTGTTTATGGAAATGGACCTGAATTACCAGCTTATTCCGGTAGATAAAATATAAACCAAAGTTTTAGGTGGTGCCTTATGGACGCAAACAGGAGAATTGATAAAACAAAAGAGGTTTTCAGCAGAGAATTTGAAAAACTTGATTTTTACAAAAGGGCCATAGCTGGTGCTGATAAATCGGGTGAGGAACTGCAAAAATTGCTGAAAAAGCTTTCAGGAGATTATGAAGCGTTATTAAGTGATGCAGTAAAAATAACCCGTATAGGTGATGTTTCACAGTATAAACTGCTCAAAGCCAAAGAAAAGATTGAGGAACTCAACAATAAACTGATAGAATCAGAAAGAAATGTAAGAGAACTCAATACCATTCTCATGTTCTATATCAAAGCAACTGACAAGTAGGATTTTTAAAATTTAGCAAAACCTAACGGCACCACCATTTTTTAAAAGGGAAAAAAAAGCATATTTGCGCAATTTTGCAGCTGATTTTTTATTGAATTTTACTTCCTAATAACTGGTTTGTAATGCGGTATCTGAAAATATCTGCCCTTCTTTTTTGCTTTTTTCCTCTTTTTTTATATTCCTCTGAAACTGATTCATTGCTCCATAAAATAGATGCAACAGAGGATCCTTTAAAAAGAAGTGAACTGTACCTGCAACTCGGAGACCTTTATGAATACTCCAACCCCTCGCAGGCCCTGGCTTACTACCAGCAAGCTTATCGCGTGGCCAATACGGTAAGTATGAGTTCTGCTCAACGTTCTATTTCTCCTGACGCAGATATTCTCAAAGCACAAAGCCTTCGGTATATTGGTATTGTATTTTCCGACCAGGGAAACTTTGAAAATGCCCTGGAAAAATACGAAGAAGCCCTTCAGATACTTGAAGAACTCAGGTCTATGTATACCAGCCCCTTCAGGAAAGAGATTGATGGGAAAATTGCCAAACTTCTCAACAATATCGGTATTGTATATAGCCGACAGGGAGTTTTTGGCCTTGCCAAAGAATACTACAACGATGCGTTGGAGATTTACAACGAACTCAATGATTCTATTAGTGTTGCCGTAGCATACAGCAGCCTGGGTATTGTGGAGGCCAGGCAGGCAAATTTGGGCGATGCGCTCCATTTTTTTCAGCAGGCACTGGATATCTATACACTAAAAGGGAATCAGGAGGGAATGGCTCAATCCTATAACAATATTGGAGGGATTCAGTACCAGCTCGAGAACTGGGACGAGGCTCTTAGTTTGTACACGAAAGCGCATGAAGCTTTCAGCCAGATGGGCTATCTGCACAGGGTGGCTGCTACCAGTAGCAACATTGGGATGGTTTATCAGCAAAAAGGAAATGCTGAGTCGGCCAGAGAGTTTCTTGTGAATAGCCTGGAAATCCGGCAGGAACTCAACGATTTGAGTGGTATTGTGGAAAGCTATAATAACCTGGGAAGCCTCTACGAAAGTATCAGGGAGCATTCAAAAGCCAATGAATACTATTTACAGGCGTATGAAATTGCTAATGAAATTGGTGATCAAAGAATGATTTCCATGACACTGCTCAACATTGGCAGGGGCTATTACCATACAGGAAGAATAGATGCAGCCATTGAAAAAGTACAGGAAGGATTGCAGGTGGCCAATGAGCACAATCTTAAATTTGTAGCACAGTCTGCACTTCAGCAGTTGGCAGAATATCATGCCGCAATTTCGGATTATCAAAAAGCTTTTGACTATTCAAACCGGCATTATGAGGTCAGTCAGCAAATTCTGGATGAGAAAAAAACACGACAAATCAATGAGCTGGAAATCGAATACAAGGCACGGGAAAAGCAACAGCGAATCGAATTGCTTGAACAAGAGAGTGATTTTAGCAATTTAAAACTTAAACAATCCCGTACGCTCACTTTTGTACTGGGATTGCTGTTTCTAACGGCTTTGATTGTCAGTATGTTTACCTTTGTTTTGGTTAGGCAAAGAAACAGAATTGTGTTATTAAAAAAAGAAAATGAAGCGCAGAAAGCCATCCGGAAAACTGATAATGATCTGAAAGCTATTCTCAGAACCCACGCCCATGGGATGCTTTTATTTGATACAGAATTGAATGTGGTAGCCTTTAATGCAAAAGCCAATGAATGGTCGCGAAAATTTCTGGGTGAATCACTGAAAGAAATTGATTCCTTTTACAATTTAAAGTATCCGATGATCCAGGAACTAACATCGGGTGTAATTCAGGATGCTTTAAAAGGGTTTTCCAGAGAAGTTGAAAAGGTGATTTCTCATGAAGAAAAAACGTACTATTTCAAATTTTTCTCTAATCCGGTATTTGAAGAAGAGGAGGATTTGATTCAATCGGTGAGTTTAATGATTGAGAATGTTACTGACCGAAGAAACTCGGAAGAACAGATTTTATCTGATCTGAAAGAGAAAGAAACCCTTATCAAAGAAATTCATCACAGGGTTAAAAACAATATGCAGGTCATTATGTCCCTCATAAGACTCCAAAGCAGCCAGTTTACCAATTCAAAACAAACGGCAGCTTTTTGTGAACTCGAACAACGCATTGCAGCCATGTCTTATGTGCATGAAGATCTTTACCGATCCGAAAATCTTTCCGATATCAGGTTTGAAGATTACCTGCGTAAAATCTCATCCAATCTGAGTGGAAGTGTCAATTTTCCGGTGCGATTGCATAGCCATGTTGACATGAAAAATCCTTATCTGAATATTGATTTGGCCATGCCTTGCGGATTGGTTGTCAATGAGCTGATATCCAACTCCCTTAAACATGCTTTTGCATCAAAAGCACGTTCTGCAGAAAAATCAGAAAACCGCATAGATATCTTTTTTGCAGAAAACCCATTAAATTATGAATTGCGCATCGTTGATAATGGCAAGGGGTTGAAAGACGGTTTTGATCCACATAATACAGAATCGCTGGGCTTTCATCTGATTAAGATAATCGTGGAAGAACAACTGCGGGGAACCTGGAAGGTGGTGGTGAACGGTGGGGTCAAAGTAAGTGTTGTGTTTCCTAAAGCCACTGAAAAAGACTGATATTCCCATATCGGCAAAGAAATTCTCATCCAGGCCAAATAATGTTTTGTCCTTTCCCTGAATGCCTCAGCAATTTACCGGATGATTAGTAATTGGCAGCACTTTTGTCAAGAGCATCCCTCAAACCGTTTCCTGTAATCATAAAAGCCATGACCAGCAACATGATGCAGATACCCGGTATTAATGCCAGGAAAGCTTTGTCAAGGATAATGTACCCATAATTTTCGCGAATCATGTTGCCCCATGAGGGCATGGGAGGTTGCACCCCTATACCCAGAAAGCTTAATCCTGCTTCAATTAAAATGGCTGAAGCAAAATTGGCCGCAGAAATGACCACTACCGGGCCAATGATATTAGGCAAAAGGTGGCGGCGGATAATCCTGAACCCCGGAAGGCCCAATGCTTTGGCCGCTTCAATGTATTCGTTTTCCCGCAGGCTGATGATTTGGCCCCTTACTACCCGGGCTACATCTACCCACATGGTGAGTCCTACGGCAATAAAAATCTGCCAGAAACCTTTTCCCAGGGCAAACGTGATGGCAATCACCAGCAAAAGGGTAGGGATGGACCAAACCACATTGATCAACCAGACAATAAAACTGTCGATACGACCCCGAAAGAACCCTGCCAGACTTCCCATGATGATTCCTACCACTAACGCGATGGATATGGCAATAAATCCTACCGATAGCGAAATACGCGCTCCGATAATTACCTGGCTGAGCATATCCCTGCCAAAACGGTCGGTGCCCAACAGGAAGGACTGTTCTGTGATGTGTTCTTCTTCTACCCTCTGTTGTAATGCTTCAAAAGAGTACACGCCTGACTCCCCGTTGCGGTGATACACTACTACCTGGTGGTTTTCCACAAAGGCTGAATCCATGGCAAATAACACATCGGCCAACGGGAAAATAAGTTCCATCCCTTCGAAATCATCGAAACCGGTATACTTTTCTACCACAATGGTTTCTTCCTCAAAATAGTAATCCGAAACAGGAATATCAATCGTGGGAGAGGGAGCTCCATGAAGCATCTTTTTAAGAAAGGATACTTCCGGTACCTCGGTGTTTTTTCTTATGTTTAAAAATTGCACGCGCGTACCTGGTTTTTTAGCCGATAGTTCCAGGTGCTGTGTGTTGGCATAGGGCGATGAATCGGGAGTGATGGCATATCCTAACAAAGCCACCAGAACACTTAGCACGATCCATGATAAGGCCACCATGGAACTGATGTTTCTTCTAAATTTCCGCCAAGTGATTTGGCCCGGAGATATGTAATCCTTTTTTTTGTTGAAATTCAGCACGTCCGCAATTCATCTTAAAGTACAACGAAAAGTAATGGTTGCGAAATTATAAATTTATCTCCGTTTTATGGGTATTTTTTGCTTATTCACTTCCGACAAGTGCCAACAATTTTTAAAATTGGTTGTTTAAAAACCAGGTTTAATGAAATAGCACTATTTTTGTCGCTTGCTGCAATACCTTCACCATAAATTTGTATAAGTTATGGTACGGTTATTGTCTTTTAGGGACTACTTAAAAAGAAAATTATTATTCAAACTAAATACCATTATCATGATGAAATCAGTATTGTTTTTCCTGGCTTTTGTTTTTACCGTTCATGTAACCCTGCAGGCGGGAGAGAACGAAAATTCAGCAAAAATCAACTGGGTATCCATTGAAGAAGCCCAGCAATTAGTTGCCCAAAACCCCAAGAAAATATTTGTTGACATTTACACCGACTGGTGTGGCTGGTGCAAACGCATGGACGCCAATACCTTTTCTCATCCGCAGATTGCAGAATATATCAATGAAAATTTCTATGCAGTAAAGTTGGATGCTGAGCAAGACGAACCCATTGTTTTCAGAGGACAGGAATATGTAAATGAAAACCCGGGAGGAAAAAGATCATCTCACAACTTTGCCAGGGCATTGTTACAGGGTAAAATGAGTTACCCCTCTGTAGCATTTTTCGACGAAGAACTCAACCTCATTACTGCCATCCCGGGTTACAGAGAACCAAAGCAGTTTGAGCCCGTATTGGTTTTTTTCAGTGACGATCACTATCTGACCAATCCCAACCTGGATGAGTTTATCAAAAACTTTGAAACTACCATCGAGTAAATAAAGAATAAACAGGCAATGAATTAAGAGCAGGCTCTACCGTAGCTCAATCACGGTGGAGCCTGCTCCTCCTCTGTCGGGATGCTCATCCCTGGCTTTTTTTACTTCGTTTAGAGTTCTCAGGTAATTGCGCAAAGCTTCACGCAATATTCCATCGCCGGTACCATGTACAATTTTCAGCTGTTTAACCCCAAGTAAAATGGCATCATCTACAAAGCTGCGGGCTTTCATCAAGGCCGCTTCTGTGCGGTTGCCCCGGATATCCAGATGAGGAGTAAACTCAGACGCTTTTTCATTGATATCGAAGTCATATTTTACCTTTGCGCCCTGGCTTTGGCCCCTGGCAGCTGAGCGGGAAAGTTTTTCGAGCTTTTTCAAGGGTGACTTCATCTTGATACTTCCAAAGGCTACGGTGGCCTCCTTACCTCCCAGCTCAATAATTTCACCAATGCTTTGCTGTCCGGTTATCCTTACCGGGTCGCCTACTTCAAGGGGGCCGGATATCACTTTGGGTTCATCCGTTTTAGAAAGAGTTTTGCTTTTCTTCTTTTTCCGTGCTTTACTTTCATAGGCCACAGTTGTATCTTCAGGCTGCTGTTGCTGCGCAAACTCTTCCAGCCCGGCCCTCAATTGTTTGGTTCTTTCCTTGTCTGCCGAGGCTTCGCGGATTTCCCTGATGGTTTTTTCTATCATCTTGTTGCTCTCAGCCAGGATCTTCTTTGCTTCTCTTTTGGCCTCGGTAATGATATGGTTTTTTTGCAGATTCAGCTCACCGTTTAGCTTTTCATATTTCTCGATCATCTCCGACAGGAAATTGTCTCCCGCTTTGAGTTGCTTTTCTTTCTCATCCAGCTCCAGCTTTTTCAACTCCAAATCCTGCAATTGCCTGTCGAAATCGATATGTTCTTCTCCTGCAATTTTTTCTGCTTTTTGTAACAGGGCAGGGGGGAGGCCCATGGTGCGGGCAATCTCGAATGCAAAACTGCTGCCCGGGTTACCCGTTTTCAGTCTGTAGAGCGGACGCATATTTTGTGTGTCGAACAGCATGGAGCCATTGAGAATGCCTTTTCTTTTGCCAGCCAGTATTTTGAGGTTGGCATAGTGCGTGGTTACTACCCCAAATGCTTTTCTGTCAGCCAGCTCTTCCAGTATCGATTCGGCAATGGCACCACCCAATCGCGGCTCGGTGCCGGCACCAAATTCATCGATCAGAAAAAGGGTTTGCTCATCCACGTTTTTGATAAAATGGCGCATGTTGGCCAAATGGGAGCTGTAAGTGCTCAAATCATTCTCCAGAGATTGCTCATCACCTATGTCAATAAAAATCTTGTCAAAAATGCCGGCTTCAGAATAATCTTCCATGGGAACCAGCATGCCGCACTGTATCATGTATTGCACCAGTCCCGCTGTTTTCATGCATACCGACTTCCCTCCGGCATTGGGTCCGGAAATGACAATGATATGATTTTCCCGGTTGAGAGCAAGATTCAGGGGTTCAACATGTTTCTTTTGTTCTTTGTAGGAAAGCCACAGCAGCGGATGCCTGGCTTTTACCCAGTTGAACTGACAGGTGTTTTCAATCCTGGGTTTTTGTCCGTCCATGCGGATGGCTGTTTTTGCCTTGGCACGAATGAAATCCATCTTCCCCAGAAAGAAATATGCCTCACGCAATTGAGGCAGGAAAGGACGGATTACATCAGCCAGCTCCCTGAGGATTCTCACAATTTCTCTCCGTTCATCCAGTTCAAGTTGCCGCAGTTCGTTGTTGATTTCAAAAATTTCTTCAGGTTCGATATAAACGGTCTGGCCGGTGGAAGACTGATCGTGTACAAACCCCTTGATTTTTCTTTTATACGCAGCCGGTACGGGCAATACCTGGCGGCTGTTGCGGAAAGCAAGTTCGGCATCCGAAGCTACCCATCCTTCCTTTTTGGCCTGGTGCAGGAGGCTGTTGATGCGTTTTCCTGCCTGCGATTCCAGTTGTGCCTTGCTGCGACGAATTTCCGCCAATGCAGAGGAAGCATTGCTTCGTACCTGGTTCTGTTCATCCACCACCCGGTTAAGTTCCCTCAGCACAGAAGGTTCTATGTAAATATGCGTACTCAGGTTGTGCAATACCGGGTATTTTAGCGTATCCTCATTTTTGCGCGAATGAAGGAAGGAGATGATCTCGCTGATGGTAACCAGCGATGCACGGATTTCGCCCAATTCTTCTGCCTCGGCAAAAGTACCTTCCAGCTTGATACGATCGAAAATAGCGAACGGGTCATAATAGTTGGAGGCCGGGAAATTTTCGCCTGTCATCAGCACTTGCCGGAATTCTTCGGTTTGCTCCAGCAAGGTCCTGACCAGATCGTAGCTGGCAGAAAACTTCATTCTATCTGCATAATACTGCCCAAGGGTACTCAGACATTGTTCATGCACCATTTTCCGGATTTGGTCAAAACCGGTTTTTTGCTCAAAATTATTGGGATATATCATAGTAAGCCTGCGAATTTTGTTGCTGTTTAAGTAGTTAAGCAACCCTGCAAAATTAATGCTTTTTTTGTTGTTAATAACTTTATGCGCGCTGCAAATGTGGTTTATCAAGGGGTTTACAAGCAGGGGGTTGAACAAGGAAGGGTTATAGCTGTTTGCTTATTGCATTGTAAGTAAAAATACCTAATTTTGCCTACGTAATCAAACTGATAGAACAACAGGGATTACAAACTACAAATCAACAAGTAAAAAACATAAGATTGCAACAAGATAACACATAGATTTAAACCTAATTACCTACAGATATGAAAGCAAAATTTTACCTTACTTTAATTCTTTCAATTTCAGTTTTATTTTCAATTGGCCAAACTACAAAGCAATCAGGGGACTGGGAATCTAATACTATTTGGAATGGAAAATCTCCCGGACTATCTTTGAAAAAGAATGCAACAGTAACTGTTGAAACCGGACATGTAGTTTTTTTAGGAACGGAGCAAATTAACAAAACTCTATTATTGGGTAAGGATAATATTACTTTATCAATTAAAGGAAGGTTAATAATACATGGGAATTTAACCGTTAAAGGTAAGAAAATAGATATTAAAGTCGCTGACATGGGTGAGCTAATCATTACTGGGGATGTAAATTTTGAACAAAAACAAGGAGGTGCCAATCAACCTGAATTGAATATCTCCGGCGCAGGTTCTGTAACTATTAATGGGGATGTTAATTCTACCGGAGGTGGTGGAAATATTACCGGTGACGGAACGATTAATGTTGATGGTGATATTACTGGGAATATTGTTATAACTGATGATGTGATTGTGACAACAACAGGAAGTTCGGATACGTATTGTCCTCCAACTGGCTTAGAGGGTACTGTAGATATTAAAAACGAAATGTTTCGAGTAACGCTGATATGGGAAATGGAGACAGGATGTAACCCTGTTAAGTTTAGGATTAAAAGGACTTTAGGTAATGATATTGAGATTTTTGAAGACTTCAACAAAAGTACCTCTCATGAGTGGATTGATAACAAGGATCTTACTGGAATTTCAGAGCCTATTTATGAGGTAAGTGCAGTTTATCAAACAAGCGATAACAGTTTTATAGCTTCCAAACCTGTGATTTATAGCTATGAAAATAACCCCCTCCCCATCGAGCTCCTCCACTTCTCCGCTCAACCCGCCAATGGCGAAATCGTTGTGGAATGGTCCACTGCTGCTGAAATCAACAATGATTTCTTTACCATAGAGCGCAGCACTGATGGCAACAGCTGGG